>CASFFN010000001.1 GCA_949293985.1 uncultured Eubacteriales bacterium
TCTGTAATACATAAAAATCGTGCCGGAGTTCTCGCTCCGACACGATCTGTAACTTTTCTATTTTGGCTCTACCCCAACTATTGACATAGAACCTGTTTTTTGAATATTTTCTCTGGGTAAAAAAGACCCCCCGGTGAAATTTCACCGGGGGGTTGGAGCTACTGGCCGGACTTGAACCGGCGGCCTGCTGATTACGAATCAGCTGCTCTACCGACTGAGCCACAGTAGCAGGTGCTCATGAAAGCACGACTATTATAGCCGTTTTCCCCTCGTATGTCAACACTTATTTCCCTTATCCCTTGCAAGCGGTGGGTATCGGTGTTATAATTTACTTCGTATTCTGACAGAATCGGGTGTATTTATGAAAAAGCTTTTGAAGTATATGAAAGGATATGAGAAAGAGTGCATCCTGGGACCCCTGTTTAAGCTCCTGGAGGCCTCCTTTGAGCTGTGTGTCCCTTTGGTGGTGGCTGGCATTGTGGATGTGGGCATTGCCAACTCCGACCAGGGATATATCCTCAAAATGTGCGGCCTACTGGTGCTGCTGGGGGCGGTGGGCTTTCTCAGCTCTGTGGTTGCCCAGTATTTTGCAGCAAAGGCAGCGGTGGGCTTTGCCGTCCGGCTGCGGAACGCCCTCATGCGCAATGTTTTGCGTCTGTCTTATACGGATGTGGATAACCTTGGCACCGGTTCCCTCATTACCCGGATGACCTCCGATATTAATCAGGTGCAAAATGGCGTGAACCTGACCTTGCGGCTGCTGCTCCGGTCTCCCTTTGTGGTGTTCGGTGCCATGATTATGGCCTTTACCATTGACTTTCAGTCTGCACTGGTATTTACCGGAGTGATTCCCGTGCTGTGCGTGATTGTTTTCGGCATTATGCTGGTGACCATGCCTTTGTACCGGCGGGTGCAGGCTCGACTGGAGGATGTGACCTCTGCCACCCGGCAGAACTTCTCCGGCGTGCGGGTTCTCCGGGCCTTCAATAAGGAGGAGAGCCAGGTCCGGGAATTCCAAAAAAAGACGGAAGAGCTGAACCGGGTGCAGATTTTTGCCGGACGGATTTCTGCCCTTCTTAATCCCATTACCTTTGTGGTAATCAATGTGGGCATTATTCTTCTGGTGCACCAGGGTGCGCTGAAGGTGCACCAGGGCCTGCTGACCCAGGGCATGGTGATTGCCCTTTATAACTATATGTCCCAGATTCTGGTGGAGCTCATCAAGATGGCAAACCTTATCATTAACATGACCAAGGCGGCCGCCTGCGGCAGCCGGGTGGAGAAAGTGCTGGAAATGAGGCCCTCCGGCAAAGGCACCGCTGGAGAGGAAATGTCCCTGGATGGCAAAGTTTCCTTTGACCATGTGACCTTCACCTATGCCGGAAGCTCTGAGCCCTCTTTGGAGGATGTAACCTTTACCGCCCAGCCGGGGCAGATGGTGGGCATCATCGGCGGCACCGGCTCCGGTAAAACCACTTTGGTAAACCTGATTCCCGGCTTTTATACCTGCCAGGAGGGGACGGTCGCCCTGGACGACCGGAATGTGGAAACCCTGTCCCACGCAGGAATCTCCCGGCAGATTGGCCTGGTGCCCCAGAAGTCCGTTCTTTTCCGGGGAACCATCCGAGAGAACCTCCAATGGCGAAACCCGGAGGCTTCCGATGAGGATATGAAAAATGCTCTGGAAATTGCCCAGGCCCTGGAGGTCGTGGAAGGGAAGGGCGGCCTGGATGCTCCCGTGGAGCAGGCAGGTCTTAACTTCTCCGGCGGACAGCGGCAGCGGCTGGCCATCGCCAGAGCCCTGGTGGGCAGCCCCAGAATCCTGATTTTGGACGACAGCGCCTCTGCCCTGGACTTTGCCACCGATGCCCGGCTCCGCCAGGCCATCCGTAATATGCCCAACGCCCCCACCACCTTCGTGGTCTCCCAGCGGGCGGCATCCGTCCGGTATGCGGATCTGATTCTGGTGCTGGAAGACGGCCAGGTAGTGGGGCAGGGAACCCATGAGGAGCTGCTGGAAGGCTGCCAGGTCTATCAGGAAATCTACTATTCCCAGTTCCCGGAGGAGGTGAAGGCCCATGGCTAAGGAAGAAAAGCAGAGCGTGGTGTTGGGGAAGGTGCTGCGGCTCATCAAAAAGCAGTGGTTGAGTGTGGCCCTGTCCCTTTTGATGGCGGCAGTCTATGTAGCCATGAGCCTGTATATCCCCATTTTGGTAGGACAGGCCATTGATGCCATTGTGGACGCCGGGAAAGTGGACTTCCTTGTGGTGTCCGGAAAGCTTCAAGGGGTGCTGATCTGCTGCCTGGCGGCAGGTCTTGCCCAGTGGATTATGAACCAGCTGAATAACCGGGTAACCTACCGGGTCACCAAGGATGTACGGGACCGGGTCTTTGCCCATATCCAGAAGCTTCCGGTTTCCTACCTGGATGCCCACCCCCAGGGGGATGTGGTAAGCCGGGTGGTGTCGGATGTGGACACCTTTGCTGACGGCCTGTTGATGGGCTTTACCCAGCTGTTTACCGGTGTCATTACCATTGTGGGAACGCTGGTGCTGATGCTTACCATCCGGTGGCAAATTGCCCTGGTGGTGGTTGTCATCACCCCCTTGTCTTTGGTGGTGGCGGACTTTATCGCCAAGCGGACTTACAGTATGTTCCGGCTCCAATCCCAGACCCGGGGGGAGCAGACTGCCTTTATCGATGAAACGGTGGAAAATATCAAGCTGGTGCAGGCCTTTGGCCACGAGAAGGCATCCATGGACACCTTTGAGGAAATTAACGACCGGCTGGGAAAATGTTCCCTGAAAGCCATTTTCTTCTCCTCTTTGACCAACCCTGCTACCCGGTTTGTGAATTCTCTGGTCTATGCCGGTGTAGCCCTTTCCGGCGCTTATCTGGTGCTGGTAAGCCCCGGTTTTACGGTGGGATATCTCACAAGCTTCCTGAACTATGCCAACCAGTACACCAAGCCCTTCAACGAGATTTCCGGCGTGGTAACGGAGCTGCAAAACGCCCTGGCCTGTGCCGGACGGGTGTTTGCCCTGATGGAGGAGCCGGAACGCAGACCCGACCCGATGCATCCCCGGCAGCCGGAGAAGGTTCAGGGGGATGTAGAGCTGCGAAACCTCTACTTCTCCTACACCCCGGAAAAGCCTCTCATCCGGGACTTTTCCCTCACGGTGAAGCCCGGCCAGAAAATTGCCATTGTCGGCCCCACCGGCTGCGGTAAAACCACTTTGATTAACCTGCTGATGGGATTTTATGACCCCCAGTCCGGGGAGATTCTGCTGGACGGCGTACCTACCCGGGAGATGTCCCGAAAAGCCCTCCGGGAGAATATCGGCATGGTGCTCCAGGATACCTGGCTCCAGTCCGGAACCATCCATGAGAACATCGCCATGGGAAAACCGGAAGCCACCCGCCGGGAGGTTATGGAGGCTGCCAAGCAGGCCCATGCCCATAGCTTTATCAAGCGTCTGCCCCAGGGCTATGATACGGTGATCGGAGAGCAGGGGGGGAGCCTGTCCCAGGGACAAAAGCAGCTGCTGTGCATTGCCCGGCTGATGTTGTGCCTGCCGCCTATCCTGGTGCTGGACGAGGCCACCTCCTCCATCGATACCCGGACGGAGCGGAAGGTGCAGAAGGCCTTTGACACCATGATGCAGGGTAGAACCAGCTTCATCGTTGCCCATAGGCTTTCCACCATCCAGGAGGCGGATGTAATCCTCGTCATGCGGGACGGCCATATCGTAGAGCAGGGAACCCACGAAGGCTTGCTCCAGAAGCAGGGCTTCTATGCCCAGCTTTACCAAAGCCAGTTCGCGCACTAGGTTCCCAAAGGAAAGTTTTTTACAAAAACCGATTTTAGGTATTGACAAACAGAGGAAAATCGTGTATTATACTCAGGCTGGCTGCGATTGCAGCGGACATGGAGAAGTCGCGTAGCTGGCCGAGCGCGCACGATTGGAAATCGTGTATACCCCAAAAGGGTATCGAGGGTTCAAATCCCTCCTTCTCCGCCATAGGAACCCCTCAGAAGTCACTTCTGAGGGGTTTTCTTTTTACCTATATCTCGACAAAATTGAAAGAAATTCCAAATATACCTTGACTTTGCGCCGTCCTATGCTATACTAAATATATCTTGTACCACAACAAGAGACATTAGGTTACTGCGATCAGGCAGTATGCCTCAGAGCTCCGCCCCAACCACTTTTTGTGGTTGGGGCGTCTTTGCATTTTGGGAGGGATGAAGATGGAATATACGATTGGCTTGGATATTGGTGTTGCTTCCGTTGGCTGGGCGGTTTTGACCAACGATTCCCAGGGGGAACCTTGCCATATTCAGGATTTGGGCGTTCGTGTTTTTGAAGCTGCGGAAAATCCCAAAACCGGAGCCAGCCTTGCAGCGCCCCGGCGGGAGGCCAGAGGTGCCCGGCGGAGAACTTGCCGCAGACGGCACAGAAAAGAGCGCATCAAAGCCCTGCTGGTCAGGTGTGGTGTCATTACCCAGGAGGAAATGGACCGGCTTTTCCAAAACTCCGGCTTTGCCCAGGATGTCTATACCCTGCGTGCCGAAGGCCTGGACCGCTGCCTTACCCCGGAGGAATGGACGAGAGTGCTGCTCCACTTGTCCCAGCGCCGGGGCTATCGCTCCAACAGCACGGCAGAGGCTGCCAAGGACAAGGAAACCGGCGTGCTGAAGCAGGCGCTGGCAGGAAACCAGGCGCTGATGCAGGAGAAGGGCTACCGGACCGTTGGCGAGATGTTCTGTAAGGACGATAAATTCCAGTTTGTGGGCCCGGATGGAAAACTCTGGCGCAGAACCCACAATACCCCCGGGGATTACAGCTTCACCATCACCCGGGACATGATACAGCAGGAGGCGGCAGCCCTGTTTGCCACTCAGCGGAAATTCTCCAATCCCTATGCAGATGAGGCGTTGGAGGAGCAGTATACCCAGATACTTTTGTCCCAGCGGCATTTTGACCAGGGGCCGGGGGGTAACAGTCCTTATGGCAAGGGAGATTTGCGGGGCTTTTGTACCTTTGAGCCCCAGGAGCGACGGGCCTTCAAAGCCACCTATACCTTCGAGTATTTCAAGCTCCTTCAGGACTTGAACCACATCCGTATTCTGTCCCCCAGTGAGCCCACAAGAAAGCTGACCCAGCAGGAGCGGGAGCAGCTGATTTCTCTGGCCATGGAATCCCCCTCTTTGGATTTTGCCAGAGTGCGCAAAACCTTGAACCTGCCGCCGGAGTGCAGCTTCAATGTGGTTCCCTATGAGAAGGATAAGGACGAGGCAGAGAAAAAGCGGAAGTTTCCCCAGATGCAGAGCTACCATACCCTGCGTAAAGCTCTCAATGGGGTGGAGAAAAACTACATCACCCACCTGGCCTTCGGCCAGTTGGATGAAATTGGCACCATCCTCAGCCTGTATAAGGCAGACGACAAGCGGCAGGAGGGGCTGGAAGCGCTGGGCCTGACCCAGGAGGTGATTGATGCCTTGCTGCCCCTGTCCTTCAGTAAAGCGGGAAACCTGTCCCTGACCGCTATGAAGAAGCTGATTCCTTTCCTGGAGCAGGGGATTAACTACGATGAAGCCTGCCGGGAGGTTTACGGAGACCACCGGCGCATGGCAGGGGGACAGCGTTACCGGTACCTGACTCTGAACAAGGAGCTGTGGGACAGCGGTGCCCTGGATGCCATCACCAATCCGGTGGTGCTCCGGGCTCTGTCCCAGACCACCAAGGTTCTCAACGCCATCATCCGCCGATACGGGCCGCCTCAGCGTATCTGCATCGAGCTGGCCCGGGAGATGAGCAATAACTTTGACCAGCGGAACAAAATCCAAAAGCAAAACGAAGAGAACCGTGCCAAGAACGAGAAGCTGATGAAGCAAATCCAAAAGCTGAAAAAGGCCCGACCCACAGGCCAGGATTTGGTGAAATTCCGCCTGTACCAGGAGCAGGACGGTATGTGCCTGTATTCCGGCACCCAGCTGGATATGGAGCGGCTGTTTGAGCCGGGGTATGTGGATGTAGACCACATTATTCCCTATAGCATTTCCTTTGACGACAGCAACCGCAATAAGGTTCTGGTGCTGGCTAAGGAGAACCGGCAGAAGGGAAACCGGATTCCTATGGAATACCTGGCCTCCGACCCGGAGCGCCGGGAGCGGTATATCACCCTGGTGGAGCGGTATGTCCGGGACTACCGGAAGCGGCAAAAGCTCCTGAAGGAAAAGCTGACCCCCGAGGACTGCCAGGGCTTCAAGGAGCGGAACCTGGTGGATACCCAGTACATTACCCGCACCATTTATAATCTTCTGAAGGATTACCTGGAGTTTTCCCCCACTGCCTCCAAAACCCCTGTCCGGGCGGTAAACGGCGCTGTCACCGACCATATGAGAAAGCGGCTGGGTCTTACCAAGCACCGGGAGGATGGAGATTTGCACCACGCCATGGATGCGGCGGTGGTGGCGGTGACCACCCCCGGCATGATTCAGAAAATTTCCCGCTATGCGAAGCGTCGGGAGCTGGGGCAGAAGGTTGTGGGCAAGTATGTGGACCCGGAGACCGGGGAGCTTCTCTCCCAGGCGGACTTTGACAAAAAATATGCCCCGGAATTTCCGGAGCCCTATGACGGCTTCCGGCAGGAGCTTCTGGCCCGGCTCTCTCCGGACCCGGATACCCGGATTCGGGAACTCCACCTGCCCCACTATGACGACGGAGAGGAAATCCGCCCTGTGTTTGTGTCCCAGATGCCCCGCCGGAAGGTCACCGGCCCCGCCCATGCCCAGACCATCCGCAGCGGCAGGGAACCGGGCTACTCCCTGTCCAAAAAGCCTCTGACGGAGCTGAAGCTGGACAAGAATGGGGAGATTGCCGGATATTATAACCCCAAAGACGATGTGCTTCTCTATAATGCCCTGAAAGCCCGCCTCCAGGCATTTGGGGGCGATGCCGGGAAAGCCTTTGCCCAGCCCTTCCACAAGCCTAAAAAGGACGGCACCGACGGCCCGGTGGTGAACAAGGTGAAAATCCTGGAAAAATCCAGCCTCAATGTTTCCGCCTGCGGCGGCATTGCGGATAACGGCGGCATGGTGCGTATCGATGTATACCGGGTGCCGGAGGATGGATACTACTTTGTGCCTGTGTATACAGCGGATGTGGTGAAAGGGATACTCCCCACCAAGGCGGTTGTGGCAAATAAAAATTATGAGGCATGGAAGCCCATGGAGGCACAGCACTTCCTCTTCTCCCTATATCCCGGGGATTTGGTGCGGGTGGTTGCCAAAAAGCCCATCAATATGAAGCTGAAAAACCAAAAGTCCCAGGGGGAACCGGGGCTTCTTCGGAAGGAGTGGTTGGGGTATTATGTAAAGGCGGGAATTTCGACAGCCTCTATCACTCTTTCTACACATGACCGAAAATATGAGCAACCCAGCCTGGGAATCAAAACCTTGCTGGCCTTTGAAAAGTATCAGGTAGACCCTCTGGGGGAATACCACCCGGTGCACCTGCCGGAGAAGCGGCAGGACTTTTGAAGGGGGGCGGCCACCATGGAATTTCGCTCCGTGTTCATTGCCAATCCGGCCCAGCTCTCCGTCTGTAGAGGGCAGCTGGTAATCCGCCAGGAGGGGGAGTACACCCTGCCTATGGAGGATTTGTCCGCCCTGGTGCTGGAGTCCCGGGCAATCTCCCTCTCCGCTGCCGCCCTCCAGGAACTGGCAGACCAGGGGGTTACGGTGTACCTGTGTGACGAGACCCATATGCCTGCCGCCCTGGTGCTCCCCATGAACCGCCACAGCCGCCAGCGAAAGCTCCTGCAGAACCAGATAGACCTGTCCAAGCCCACCCAGAAGCGGCTGTGGCAGGGGGTGGTCACCGCCAAAATCGCAAACCAGGCCCGGTGCCTGAAGCTGCTGGGCCGCCGGGAGGGGGCGGATCTGGCCTTTGTAGCAACCCAGGTGCGCTCCGGGGACCCGGACAACCTGGAGGCGGCGGCAGCTGCCGCCTATTTCCCGGCCCTCTTCGGCCCGGGCTTTACCCGGGGAGAGGAGTGCCTTGCCAATGCCGCCCTGAACTATGGCTATGCCATCCTCCGGGGGGCGGTGGCCCGGAACCTGGTGATTCACGGCCTGGAGCCCTGCCTGGGGATTTTCCACCGCAGCCAGTTAAACCAGTTTAACCTGGCGGACGACCTGATGGAGCCCTACCGCCCCCTGGTTGACCTGTATGTAGCCTCTCACCTTCCGGACTGGGAGGGAGAAACCCTCACCCCCAGGGTTAAGCAGCAGCTGGTTCAGCTGATGAACTACCTGGTGGAGCAGGAGGGACGGCGTTACCGGGCCATCTCCGCCATTGGCCGTATGGCGGAGAGCTTCAGCCGGATTGTCCAGGGGGAGAAGGAGAGCCTGGAGCTGCCGGCCCTCCTCCCCCTCCAGCCCCATACCTATGAGTAGGCTTATGCGGATTCTGGTGTTTTTCGACCTCCCGGTGAAAACCAGGGACCAGCGGCGGGCGGCCACCCGCTTCCGGAATTTTCTCCTGGGAGACGGCTACCACATGATCCAGTACTCCGTCTATGCCCGGGTGTGCAGCGGCATGGATGCGGTGGCGGTGCACAAAAACCGCCTGGCGCTGGCGGTTCCCCGCCGGGGGGCGGTGCGGGTGCTGGTGATTACGGAAAAGCAGTACACCCACCTGGACATTCTCCTGGGGGAGCCTACCCCCTATGACGCCCCCCAGCAGGACAAAGACCTGATGGTTTTTTGAAAAAAGCGCCGCTTCCCAGGTAAACCCCTCATAAAAAAAGAAAAACCCTGAAGCCTCTGTTTGGCAGAAGCTTCAGGGTTTTCTTCTTTTGCCTGCTTTCCCGGAAGTATACCCGGAAAAAAGTAAGTTTTTTGGCAGTTTCCCAAAGTCTATTATACCACAACAAGAAACATTAGGGAACTACAACAAGATGGTGTGTTTGCTGATTTCTTTTGTATTATACCACAACAAGAAACATTAGGGAACTACAACCAGATCAGACAACTGCTGTTTCCATTTCCGATTATACCACAACAAGAAACATTAGGGAACTACAACAAGGGTTTTACAAGTGAGGAGGCGTAACATATTATACCACAACAAGAAACATTAGGGAACTACAACTTGTGGAATATCAACCGCCAGAGTGACCTCGATTATACCACAACAAGAAACATTAGGGAACTACAACTGCCAAAGTAGTAGGAAACGCACTCAACGCATTATACCACAACAAGAAACATTAGGGAACTACAACTCGTAGCCTGCACCTCTGGCCCATTCCATGATTATACCACAACAAGAAACATTAGGGAACTACAACGGTTGCGGTATCTTTTGTCGGAATTAGACCATTATACCACAACAAGAAACATTAGGGAACTACAACGGAATCACCGTGTCTGCCTGGGGGATTTCCATTATACCACAACAAGAAACATTAGGGAACTACAACCTTATGAGCCGCCTTCCGAATCTTTTTTTGATTATACCACAACAAGAAACATTAGGGAACTACAACTATCCTGATGATGTTTCTCATATGGAAGCCATTATACCACAACAAGAAACATTAGGGAACTACAACGACGATAAAGCCGACGAGCGAAAAGCCGAGATTATACCACAACAAGAAACATTAGGGAACTACAACTCGGTTCTATCCTTCATTATGTAGTCAGCAATTATACCACAACAAGAAACATTAGGGAACTACAACATTATACTTCTACTTTTACTGTCCCTGGAAATTATACCACAACAAGAAACATTAGGGAACTACAACTCACACTGTAACACACCGTCCGTGTAGTCGATTATACCACAACAAGAAACATTAGGGAACTACAACCTTTGACACATGAGTATAAATGCGATCCATATTATACCACAACAAGAAACATTAGGGAACTACAACACTTGGTGCCCTCAAAACGCTGCAAGCGCTATTATACCACAACAAGAGACAATCGGGAAGGGGTATAACGATTTTGGTGGGTAGGTGGCGAGTGACATTGACTTTCCCTGGAATTTGTGATAGAATGACAAAAATTCGTTGCAGTGCATAGGGAGCTATGCCGGGAATACGGTGCAAATCCGTAACAGTCACGCTGCTGTAAGGCGGACGAAAGCCAAGATGCCACTGGGAACCCCCTGGGAAGGCAGGCAAGTAGGAGGAAGCCAAGTCAGAATACCGACTGCAACGCCAGATGGACAAAATCCTTTCGGCGAAAAAGGATATCTGACCAAAAGAGCCCTGTGTGGGGGTAGTATATCTTTGCCTTTTTTGCCTTTGTAGATTTTTTATCTATAAAGGCTTTTTATTTTGCCTGCAGGTGGTGAAAGCCGTGAAAATACTGGTAACCGGAGGCTCTGCCAGCGGAAAGTCCGCTGTGGCGGAGGAGCTTTGTGTGAAGCTGGGAAAGCAAACGGCCTACATCGCCACCATGCAGCCCTTCGGCAAGGATGCCGCCTACCGGATAGACCGGCACCGAAAGCTCCGGGAAGGGAAGGGCTTTCTCACGGTGGAGCAGTACACGGATATTGCCAAGGCAGCGGACAAGCTGGGCAGTCAGGCAGACACCCTGCTGATTGAATGTCTTTCCAACCTCTGTGCCAACGAGATTTTCTCCCCGGAGGGAGCGGGGCAGGAGGCGGAGCACCGGATCGCCCAGGGAATTGCGGCTTTGGGGGAACGGTATGAAAATGTGATTGTGGTGACCAACGAGATTTTCTCCGACGGAAGCGCCTACCCAAGGGAGACCCAGGCTTACATCCAAACCCTGGGCAGGCTCAATGCCCGGCTGGCCCAGTGGGCGGACGGCGTGGTGGAGGTGTTCTGCGGAATCCCTCTGTACCGGAAAGACCCGGAGAACCGGGTGAAAGGATGTATGGAAACATGAAAAAAATCCTCAGCAGCTTTGCCATTTGCTTTTCTACCTATTCCCGGATTCCCATGCCCCACGTATCCTGGGAAGCCTCCAATATGGGCTATATATTCACCTTTTTCCCTCTGGTGGGACTGGCAGTTGGAGCAGTGCAGCTGCTCTGGCTTTGGTTTGCTCAGAATTTTGCCATCAACACCCTTTTGTACGCCGTGGCAGCCACGGTGATTCCCATTCTCATTACCGGGGGTATCCACTTAGACGGTTACATGGATACCTGCGACGCCCTTTTTTCCTACGGCGACCGGGAAAAGAAGCTGCAAATCATGAAAGACCCCAACGCCGGTGCCTTTGCGATGATCTACTGCGGCGTGTACCTGCTTCTAACGGTGGGGCTGTTTTCCCAGTTATACCTGGCCGCCGATTGGAAAACCATGGCATTTCTGGGACTGGGGTATCTTCTCAGCCGGAGCATCAGCGGCTCCTTTGTGGTGCGGATGGCCTGTGCCAAAAATTCCGGCCTTGCCTACCTGTTTCATAACGGTGCCGACCGGAAATTCTCCCAAGCAGCCCTGACGGTGTGGGCGCTCCTGCTTCTTGCAGCCATGTTCCTTTTGTGCTGGCAGCGGGCGCTTTTGACCCTGGTGCTGCTGGCCCTGTGGATTATCTGGTTTACCCACATGGCCAGGAAGCAGTTTGGAGGCATTACCGGGGATTTGGCAGGCTTCGCTCTGGAAATTTCCGAGCTTCTCATTCTGCTCGCCACGGTAATTTTGTAAAAAGAGGGGAAAGACTTTGACCATACTGATTGTTGGCGGTGCCTGCCAGGGAAAAAGAGAATATGCAAAAAATGCCTTTGACCTGAATGAAAGAGAAATCCTGCCCTGGAATGAAGAGCGGGAAGAAGCTTCCTGCATTGCAGACCTGCACCTGCGGGTTCGTGCCTGCCTGGAGAAGGGGCTGACCCAGCAAGAGGTCCTGGAGAAGCTGCTGCCTTTCTGCCGGGGAAAAATCGTCCTTTGTGATGATATTTTCTGCGGCGTGGTGCCCCTGGATGCTATGGAACGGCAGTGGCGGGAGGTCACCGGGCGGCTTTTGTGCAGGCTTGCTCAGGAGGCAGATACGGTCATTCGGATGCAGTGCGGTCTGCCCCAGGCAATCAAGGGGGAGCTGCCATGAAGAAAATTCTTTTAATTCGCCACGGAAAAACCCAGGGCAATCTGGAGCGGCGATACATCGGAAGAACCGACGAGCCCCTGTGTGAGGCCGGCCGTGCCGCCCTGGAAGGGCGCTCCTATCCTGCCTGTGACATCCTCCTTTCCAGCCCCATGGTGCGGTGCCTGGAAACCGGAGAGATACTCTATCCCGGGAAGAAGCCGGAGATTGTCCCGGATTTGCGGGAGTGCGACTTTGGCCGCTTCGAGGGAAAGACCTATACCGAGCTTTGCACCGACCCGGACTATCAGCGGTTTTTGGACAGTAACGGCACCGGGGAGATTCCCCAAGGAGAATCTGCCGCCCAGTTCCGGGAGCGGTGCCTCCGGGGCTTCCGGCAGGTGCTGGAGATTCTGGACAAGGCCCAATGGCAGACCGCAGCGGTAATTTGCCACGGCGGCACCATCATGTCGGTGCTGGACGCCTATGACCCGGAGCACCTGGGCTTCTACCAGTACCAGGTGGAAAACGGCGGCGGCTACCTGGGATATTATGAGGAAGAAAATCACCGCTTTTCCCGGTGGGAAAAGCTTTCCGGAAAGAGAGAAGCAACATGACAATGGCAGTAATTTTGGCGGCGGCCTTTCTCCTGGACGCTGTTTTTGGTGACCCTTACTGGATTCCCCATCCCATCTGCCTCATTGGAAAGCTGATTTCCCGGGGGGAGAAGCTGCTGCGAAAGCTCTCCGGTAAAACCCAAAGAAGCCAGTTCTGGTGCGGCGCCCTGCTGACGGTTTGCTGCGTGGTTGTGTGCTTTTTGGTGCCCTTTGGAATTTTGTGGCTCCTGGGGAAGATTCATTGGAGCCTGGCGGTGGTGGTGGAAACCTGGTTCTGCTTCCAGATTTTTGCCGCCCACTCCCTGAAAAAAGAGAGCATGAAGGTGATGGTTCCCTTGGAAAAAGGGGATTTGCCCCAGGCCAGAAAATACCTTTCTTACATCGTAGGCCGGGACACCCAGGCCTTGTCCCAGGAAGGGGTTGCCAAAGGCGCCGTGGAAACCGTGGCGGAAAACACCACCGATGGGGTGATTGCACCGCTGCTTTATATGGCCATCGGCGGTGCACCCCTGGCCTTTGCCTATAAGGCAGTGAACACCTTGGACTCCATGATTGGCTACAAAAATGACAAATACCTGTACTTTGGGTGTTTTGCCGCAAAGAACGACGATGTGTGGAACTATATCCCTGCACGGCTCACCGCCGGACTGATGATTCTTTCCGCCTTTTTCCTGGGCTATGACGGCAAAGAGGCCATTCGGATTTACCGCCGGGATCGGAGAAAGCACGCCAGTCCCAACAGCGCCCAGACGGAAAGCGTGTGCGCCGGAGCCCTTGGCCTGCAGCTGGCGGGGGATGCCTCCTATTTTGGGAAGGTCCATCATAAACCCACCATCGGCGACCCGGTTCGCCCTATCGAACCCCGGGACATTGCCCGGGCCAACCGGCTGATGTACGCCACCTCTGTCCTGGGGGTAATCCTGGCGGTGGTTGTCCACCTGGCCTTGTGGTATTTTCTTTTCCGGTAAAAAAGGAGAAAACAGATGATTTATGAGCATGGAGGGGATATTTATTCCCACCTGGAAAAAGGCGTGAAAATGCTGGATTTTTCCGCCAATATTAACCCCCTGGGGCTGCCCCCCCAGGTGTCCGCCGCCCTGAATTCTGCCCAGGCAGCGGCCACGGTGTATCCGGACCCCTATTGCCGGGCCCTTTGCCGGAGGATTGGGGATTTCCATGGCGTTTCCCAGGAGATGGTGGTCTGCGGCAACGGAGCGGCGGATCTCATCGACCGGATTGCCTATGGCCTGAAGCCCAAAACCGCCCTGGTCACTGCCCCTACCTTTTCCGAGTACGAAAAATCCGTCACCCGGGCAGGGGGCGCGGTTTTCCACCATATTCTGAAAGAAAACCAGGGCTTTGAAATCGGGGAAGAAATTCTGGAAACAATCCGGGAAAAGAAGCCCCAGATGGTGTTTCTCTGCAACCCCAATAACCCCACAGGCCTTTTGACGGAAAAGCCCCAGCTTCTGGAAATTGCCCGGCTGTGCCGGGAACAGGGCACCACCCTGGTGGTGGACGAGTGCTTTTTGGACTTCACCGGGAAGGAAAGCCAGTATTCCCTCATGGACAGCCTGGAGGACTTTCCCAACCTGATGATCCTGAAGGCCTTTACCAAGTTTTTCGCCATGCCGGGAATCCGCCTGGGCTATCTGCTGACCGCCAATCGGGACTTCCGGGAGGCAGTCTGGGCAGCCGGCCAGCCCTGGAGCGTCTCCGGTATCGCCCAGACCTGCGGCATTGCCGCTTTGGAGGATGGGGCGTACATACAAAGAACCCTGGAGGAAATCCCCCGGTTGCGGCATGAACTGGCGAAAGCCCTGACTTCGCTGCCCATCACCCTTTACCCGGGAGCGGCGAACTTTTTACTGTTTCGCACGGACGATCCCGCCCTGGACAAAAAAATCCAGGAAAAGGGAATCCTGATTCGCAGCTGCGCCAACTATCCGGGGCTGGGAGAGGGTTTTTACCGGGTGGCGGTCAAATCCCGGGAGGACAACCAAAAACTATCGGAAGCCCTGACCCAGGCGCTTTTGTAATCTGCAAAAGGGGAGTATGGAATCATGTTGGATTGGGAGAAAATCAAATCAGAACTTACCGGACTGGACGAGCGGGCCATGGAGGCCGCCCGGGAGCGGCAGCTGCAGCTGCTGAAGCCCGCAGGCAGCCTGGGACTTCTGGAGGATATGAGCATCCGGATGGCGGGCATCACCGGAAAGGTGAAGAATCGCCTCCATAAGAAAATTCTGTTTCTGTTCGGTGCGGACAACGGGGTCTATGCCGAGGGCATTGCCGCCTCTCCCCAGGAGCTGACCCATACCCTGATGGATTTTTATGCCCGGGGTATCCAATGCGGCATCAATGTGATTTGCCAGGCCAACGGCGTGGAGCTGAGACTGGTGGACATGGGCATCAAGGGCGAGTTCCACAGCCCCAACATTGACGACCACAAGCTTATGTGGGGCACGGACAATTTCGCCAAGGGTCTGGCCATGCCCCGGGATACGGTGCTTAAGGCCATGGAAGTGGGCTTCTCCTATGCCCGGTATGCCAAGGAAAACGGGTATGACATCCTGGGCAACGGAGAGGTAGGCATGGGCAATACCACCACGGCGGCGGCCTGTATCATGGCCGCCCTGGGCCTGCGGGACCCGGAGCTGGCGGTGGGCCGGGGCGCCGGACTGACGGACGGGGCCTTTGCCCATAAAAAAGAGGTCATTGCCAAGGCTCTGGAACGGCACCGCCCCGATCCTTCCGACCCGGTGGACATCCTCAGCAAGGTGGGCGGGCTGGATTTGGCGGCCATGACAGGCCTTTACATCGGTGCAGCCTATTACCGCCTTCCCATTGTGGTGGACGGGGTAATTTCCATTGCCGGAGCGCTCCTTGCCAGCCGGTTCTCTCCCATTACCAGCCAGTACCTCTTTGGCTCCCATGTATCCAAGGAACCGGGCTATGTGCTGGCATCCCGGGCGCTGAACCTCAAGCCCATGCTCATGCTGGGAATGCGGCTGGGAGAGGGCAGCGGCTGCCCGGTGGCTATGACGGTGATGGACACCGCCATGAGCGTCATGTGCGATATGAACACCTTTGGAGAAGAACAGGTGGATCAGGAATACCGAAAAGATATCAAAGCAGACTGAATCAGGAAGGAAAACAGAATGAAAAAAGCCCTGTTGGTATTGAGCTTCGGCACCAGCGTGCCGGCGGCTCGCAAAAGCATTACGGCGGTGGAAGAAGCTCTAAAGGCGGTCTCGGACCGGGACTTTTTCCGGGCATTTACCAGCCCCACCATCCGCAAAATCCTTGCCCGGAAGGGCGAAACGGTTTGGAGCCTTTCCGAAGCACTGGAGGCGCTGCTGGAAATGGGATATGGGGATGTGGCCATCCAGCCTACCCATCTTCTTTACGGCTATGAATACGACAATATCCGGGAAACCGTGACCCAGTGGCAAGAGCGGTTTCCGGTGCTGCGCCTGGGGCAGCCTTTGCTGGCAACCCAGGAGGATTTGTTTGCCCTTTCTGACTGTGTGGCAAAGGCCTATGCCCCCCGGGAAGGAGCGCTGGTTCTCATGGGCCACGGTACTACCCATTTTGCCAATATGGTATATCCTGCCTTGCAGACGGTGCTTCGCAGCCGGGGCTATGAAAATATATTGGTAGGTACGGTGGAAGGCTGGCCCGGACTGGAAGATGTGCTGGCTGGGCTTCCTGCCCTGGGCAAAAAGCAGGTGCTGCTGGCGCCCTTGATGCTGGTGGCCGGAGACCACGCCTTGAATGACATGGCAGGGGAGGACGGCTGGAAAGGCCGTCTGGAGCGGGAGGGCTATACAGTCTCCTGTCATATGGAGGGACTGGGAGTATTGGAACCGGTGCAGGCCATGTATGCTGCCAGGTGTAAAACCCTTTTGGAGAACGAACATGGCCTTTGAGCATTACATTCAGTCGGGAGGTAAGCGGTTGCGGTGCGGCTATACCACCGGCACCTGTGCAGCCCTGGCGGCAGCGGCGGCCACGCAGCTGCTCCTGACCAAAGAGCCTCCCAAAACCATGGGTCTTATGACCCCCAAGGGAATTTTCGTGGAGGTGGAAATCTCTCAAAGTTCCCTGGAAGGGGGGAAAGCTACCTGCGGCGTTGTGAAGGACGCCGGGGACGATGTGGACGCCACCCAGGGGCTGCTGATTTGCGCCCAGGTGGAATATTCCCGGGAGCCGGGCGTCACCATTGACGGCGGCCTGGGGGTGGGCAGAGTGACAAAGCCCGGCCTTGACCAGCCGGTGGGGGCGGCAGCCATCAACCATGTGCCCCGGCAGATGATTGCCGCCGCCGTGGAGAAGGTGCAAAAAATCTTCGGGGATTCCCGGGGACTGGCGGTGACTATTTTTGTCCCCGACGGAGAGAAAATCGCCCAAAAGACCTTCAACCCTTATATGGGCATTGTGGGAGGCATTTCCATCCTGGGCACCTCGGGAATTGTGGAGCCCATGAGCATCCAGGCTTTGATTGATACCCTGGAGCTGGAAATCCGCCAGGCGGCGGCTTTGGGGGCCAGGGACTTGATTCTGACCCCGGGTAACTACGGCAAGGACTTTCTGGAAGAGCATGGCCTGGAAGGGGGAAAGATCCCCATCGTGAAGTATTCCAATTTCCTGGGAGAGGCGCTGGATGCCGCTGCTGCCAATGGCTTTTCCCGGGTGCTGCTGGTGGGCCATTTGGGAAAGTTGGTGAAGCTGGCAGGAGGCATTATGAATACCCATAGCCGGTATGCCGACTGCCGGGGAGAGCTGTTCTGTGCCCATGCCGCCATCGCCGGGGCAAGCCGAAAGACTTGTCAGGCTCTGATGGACTGCGCCGCCTCGGACGCCGCCCTGGAGATTTTGCAAAGCCACGGCCTGCTCCAGCCGGTGCTGGAAAGCCTTTTGGAGCGTATTTCCCACCACCTGCACCGGCGGGTAGCCGGCGCCTATCAGGTGGGTGCGGTGCTGTATTCCAATCAATACGGCTATTTAGGAGAAACTGAAGCAGCAAAGGAGATTCTATACATATGGACGGGAAAAAAGGAATTTTTTACGGCGTAGGCATCGGCCCCGGGGACCCGGAGCTTTTGACCCTGAAAGCCAAGCGGGTTTTGGAAGGCTGCCCGGTGATTGCCACGCCCCGGACCGCAGGCGGGAAGACCCTGGCCCTGGACATTGCCTCCCGGGCGGTGAACCTGGAGGGGAAAACCATTGTGCCCCTGTTTTTTACCATGGCCCGGGATAAGGAAAAGCAGCACGCCGCCCACTGTCAGGCTGCGGAGGAGATTGAAAAATATCTTGCCCAGGGCCTGGATGTGGCTATGCTGAACCTGGGAGATGTGTCCATTTTTGCTACTTACAGCTATCTCATGGAAATTTTCCAGAGCAAGGGCTATGAAACGGTGATGATTCCCGGCGTGCCCAGCTTCTGCGCCATCGCTGCCCGGCTGTCCATCAGCCTTACCACCATGAACCAGCCCCTGCACATTGTTCCTGCAGGTGGTACGGATCTGGAGGAGGCTCTGGCCATGCCCGGCACCAAAGTGCTGATGAAGGCGGGAAGCCAGATGCAGGAGGTGCTGGAAACTCTGGATAAGCACAACCTACTGTCTCACAGCGCCCTGGTCTCCAGCTGCGGACTGCCGGAGGAAGCGGTGTATCCCGACCTGTCTCAGAATGCCCCGGAGGGCAATACCGGCTATTTTGCCACCATTATCGTGAAAGAAGGAGAATGACATGGTACATTTTGTAGGCGCAGGCCCCGGAGCTCCCGACCTCATTACCTTGCGGGGGGCAGAGCTTCTGAAAACGGCGGATGTGGTGATTTACGCCGGCAGCCTGGTAAATCCGGCCCTTTTGGGAATGTGCAAGGAGGGCTGCTCTATTTATAACAGTGCGGAAATGACCCTGGAACAGGTGATTGCCGTCATGAAGGCAGCGGAAGGAGAGGGAAAGACCACCCTCCGGCTGCACACCGGCGACCCCTGTCTTTACGGCGCCATCCGGGAGCAGATGGACGAGCTGGACAAGCTGGGGATCTCCTATGACGATACCCCCGGCGTATCCAGTTTCTGCGGCGCGGCGGCTGCTGCCCATGCGGAGTACACCCTGCCGGAGGTGAGCCAGAGTGTGATCATCACCCGGATGGCCGGGCGTACCCCGGTGCCGGAGCGGGAGGGGATTGCCGCTTTGGCCGCCCACGGGGCAACCATGGTGGTGTTCCTGTCCGCCGGTATGCTGGACGGCCTCCAGGCGGAGCTTCTGAAAGGAACCTATACGGAGAATACCCCGGCTGCGCTTGTGTATAAGGCTACCTGGCCGGAAGAGAAGGTGGTGCGCTGCACTCTGGGGCAGCTGGCGGAGGCCGGCAGAACCCACGGTATCCGCAAGACCGCCCTGGTGCTGGTGGGAGATTTCCTGGCGGGAGAATACCGGCGGAGCAAGCTTTATGACCCCTCCTTTACCACCGAGTTCCGGGAGGCAATCCAATGAATATCCGGCTGATTGCCTTCACGGACCGGGGCTTCCGGCTGGCCCAAAGGCTGGCGGAGGCGCTGCCCGGGAAAGCGGAGCGGTGCGGAGAGACCCGTAGCCTCCAAGAATGGACGGCGGAAGCTTTTCCCAATGTCCAGGCCCTGATTTTTGTGGGGGCTGCCGGGATAGGAGTGCGGGCCATCGCCCCTTATGTGAAAAGCAAGGCGCAGGATCCGGCGGTGGTGGTGGTGGACGAGAAAGGCCAATTTGCCATTCCCATTTTAAGCGGCCACCTGGGAGGCGCCAACGATCTGGCAAGGAAAATCGCGGCCCTCATTGGCGCCCAGCCGGTGATTACCACCGCAACGGATGTGAACCGGGTATTTGCGGTGGATGAGTGGGCAAAACGGCAAAACTGCCATGTGGCAAACCCGGAGCGTATCAAGCTGGTGTCCGGCAAACTCCTGTCCGGCAGGGAAGTTACCGTCCGCTGTCCCTGGCCGGTGGCGGGAAAGCTCCCTGCCCTTGTGCGGCTGGGCGAGGAGAAGCCGGATGTGAATGTGGATATTCACAAATCCTTCCAGGAAGCTTTGTGCCTGGTTCCCAGAATCGCCGTGCTGGGGGTGGGCTGCAAAAAAGGAACCACCCGGGAGGCGCTGGAAAGGGCCTTTGAAAAGCTTTTGCGGACATATAGCCTCAATCCGCAGGCGGTGTGCCGGATTTGCAGCATCGACCTGAAAAAGGAGGAGCCGGGGCTTCTGGCCTTTGCCCAGGCCCATGGCTGGCATTTTGAAACCTTTTCCGCCCGGGAGTTAGCGGCGGCGCCGGGTGAGTTTTCTGCTTCCGGCTTCGTGAAAAGCGTCACCGGGGTGGACAATGTGTGTGAGCGCAGCGCCCTTCTGGGAAGCGGCGGAACCCTTATCATCAAGAAAAATGCAGGGGATGGGATTACCATGGCGGTGGCTGTGGAGCCCTATGCCCCGGATTGGAGTTACAATGAATAAGCTGTATCTGGTTGGGATCGGCCCAGGCGGGGAGGTTTTTATGACTGCCCAGGCAAGAGCTGTCATGGAAAAGGCGGATGTGCTGTGCGGCTACACCGTGTATGTGGATTTGGTGAAGGGTCTATACCCGGAAAAAGAGGTGTTCACCACCCCCATGAAGCGGGAGATGGAACGCTGCCGGAAGGCTCTGGAGATTGCCCAGGGGGGCAAAACCGTCGCCATGGTGTGCAGCGGCGACGCCGGGGTCTACGGCATGGCCGGCCCCATTCTGGAGCTGCTGGGGGAATATCCCAATGTGGATGTGGAAGTAGTGCCGGGCGTAACCTCCGCCACCTCCGGCGCGGCGGTGCTGGGCGCGCCTCTTATGCACGATTTTTGCGTGATTTCCCTTTCCGACCTGCTGACCCCCATGGAAAAGATTGAAAAACGGCTGCAATGCGCGGCGGAAGGGGACTTTGTCACCTGCATTTATAACCCCTCCTCCAAAAAGCGCAGCACCTACCTGGAAAAGGCCTGCAATATTTTCCTGGCTGCGGGAAGAAGCCCGGAGACCGTCTGCGGCTGGGTGAAGAACATCGGCCGGGAGGGGCAGGAATTCAAGGTACTGACCCTGAAGGAGCTGGCAAAGGAGCAGGTGGATATGTTTACTACCGTGTTCATCGGTTCCTCCGCCACCCGGAGAATGGGGGACAAAATGGTCACCCCGAGAGGATATGAGGCCAAATGAAGCACATTGTCATTTTCGGGGGTACGACGGAGGGACGGGAACTGGCGGAAGCCCTGGCCGGGAAACCCCTTTCCCTTACGGTTTGCGTGGCGACGGAGTACGGCAAGGAGGAGCAGGGGGAGCTTCCCGGGGTGCAGGTACGCAGCGGACGGCTGGACGCCACCGGCATGGAAAAGCTTCTGAAGGGGGCCAGCCTGTGCGTGGATGCTACCCACCCCTATGCCAAAGAGGCGAGCAAAAATATCCGCTCAGCCTGCGGCAGTACCGGCGTCCCCTACCGCCGCCTGCTGCGGAAGGCCAGCCCGCTGCCGGAATCTGCCGTGACGGTGGAAACCGCCAAAGCGGCGGCAGAGTACCTGGCGGACAAGCCGGGAAATGTGCTGCTGACCACCGGCTCCAAGGAGCTGGCTTCTTATGAAAGCCTGGAGCGGCAGCGTCTTTTCCCCAGAGTGCTGCCTTTGATGGATAGTTTACGGCTGTGCGAGGCGGCGGGGATTCCCCATAAAAATATTCTGGCTCTGCAAGGCCCCTTTTCCCGGGAGCTGAACGAGGCAATCATCCGTCAATATAATATTTCCTGGCTGGTAACCAAGGACGGCGGCGCCGCAGGCGGCTTTGCCGAAAAGGTGGAGGCGGCGGAACATACCGGCGTCCGGCTGGTGGTCATTGCCAGACCCCGGGAAACAGGGCAGGATTTTGAAACGGTGCTTCGGGAATGCGAGGATTTTCTATGGAAGTAATTTTGGCTGCCCTGGGTGGCGGCACCCCCAATACTTTGACTTCCGAGTGTATGGAGGCGTTAAAGAGCGCCGGGAAGATTATCGGCGCACGGCGGCTTTTGGAGACGCTTCCGGAGGGCATTTCCTCGGAGCGTATCCCGGCGGTGAAGCCCCAGGAGATTCTGGAGGCCATTTCCGGGACAGAATCCACATGCGTGGTGGTATACAGCGGCGATACGGGTTTTTACTCCGGTACCCGGAGTCTTCTGCCCCTTTTGCAGGAGCGGGGGATTCCCTTCCGGGTGCTGCCGGGGATTTCCAGCGTCCAGCTCCTTTCCGCCCGGCTTTTGCGGCCCTGGCAGGACTGGAATCTGGTGTCTGCCCACGGAACCCACTGCCCTGTGGTAGCGGAGGTTACCAAGGGCAAGCCCACCTTCTTTCTGACCGGCGGTAAGGATACGGGGGTACAAGCCCTGTGCACCCGGCTGACCCAGGCGGGGCTGGGGGATTTGCCCATTACGGTGGGGGAGCGGCTTTCCTACCCGGAGGAAAAAATCACCCGGGGAACTGCCCGGGAACTGGCAGAAATGTCCTTTCACCCTCTGGCGGTGATGCTGGCAGAGCCTGCACCCACCCAGCCCCGGCGGTGCCCCGGCTATCCGGACAGCGCCTTTATCCGGGGAGAGGTACCCATGACCAAGCAGGAGGTGCGCGCTGCCGTCCTTTCCAAGCTGGCGGTTGCCCCCGGGGATATTCTCTGGGATGTGGGCGCCGGCACCGGAAGCGTCAGCGTGGAAATGGCCCTGGCTGCCTCCCAAGGGGAGGTGTACGCCGTGGAGTGCAACCCGGAGGGCTGCGCCCTCATCGCCCAAAACCGGGAGAAATTCGCCGCCTGGAACCTGCACATTGTGGAGGGCCGGGCACCGGAGGCACTGGAAGCCCTGCCTGCCCCGGACGCTGTGTTTCTGGGCGGCACCAAAGGAGCCATGGAACCAATTCTTCACTGCGCAGTGGAGAAGAACCCCCGGGTTCGTATCTGTATTTCCGCCATCGCCCTGGAGACCCTTTCCCAGGCCATTGGCGCCCTGAATACCCTGGGCTACCGGGTGGAGGTCAGTCAGATTGCCGTCAGCCGCAGCAAGGGCGTGGGCAAGCTCCACCTGCTGATGGCCAATAACCCGGTGTTTTTGATAACAGGAGAAAAAGATGATTGAATTTCTGATGGCAGCGCCGGCCTCCGGCAGCGGAAAAACCGCCCTGACCTGCGCCATGCTGGAAGCCCTCCGCCGCCGGGGCCTGAATCCCTGTGCCTTCAAGTGCGGTCCGGACTACATCGACCCCATGTTCCACCGCTCCGTATTGCAGGTGGACAGCCACAACCTGGATTTGTTTTTGGCAGAGCCGGAGCAGGTGAGAAAGCTCTATGCCCGGTATTCCGCGGGCCATGGGGCCAGTGTGGTAGAGGGGGTCATGGGCTTTTATGACGGCCTGGGGGGCTCTACGGCGGAGGCCAGCGCCTGGCACCTGGCGGATACTTTGAACCTGCCGGTGGTGCTGGTGCTGCGGCCCAAGGGTGCCAGCCTGACCCTGGCAGCCCAGGTAAAGGGGCTGTTGACATTCCGCCGGGAAAGTCATATTATGGGGATAATCCTGAATGATTGCTCTCCCATGCTCTATAAGAGCCTTGCTCCCATGCTGGAGCGGGAAACCGGCCTTCCGGTGCTGGGGTACCTGCCTCATATGGAGGAAGCCCGGTTTGAAAGCCGCCATCTGGGACTGCTGACAGCCGGGGAAATCGGTGACCTGAAGCAGAGAATTGCCGCCCTTGCCACCCAGCTGGAAAAGTCCGTGGATTTGGACAGACTCTTTGCCCATTGCACCGGTGAAATCAACCGGGATTTGACGGCAAAAGCCCAGCCCCGGGAGAAAAAGACGGTGATTGCCGTGGCCTGTGATGAGGCTTTTTGCTTCCTCTATGCCGAAACCCTGGATGCCCTCCGGGAGGCTGGGGCAGAGCTGCGGTATTTTAGCCCCCTGGAAGATGAAAAGCTCCCGGAAGATATCGGCGGACTGTACCTGCCGGGAGGCTACCCGGAGCTGTATGCGGAAAAACTGTCCCGGAATACCGCCATGCTGACCTCCATCGCCCAAATGGTGCGGGAGGGGCTTCCTACGGTTGCGGAGTGCGGCGGTTTTTTGTACCTTGGTAAGACTCTGGAAGGGGCGGACGGAAACGATTTGCCTATGGCGGGGGTGCTGCCGGGAGAGGGGAAGCGGCAGAAGCGTCTGGTGCGCTTCGGCTATGCCCGGCTGACCGCAAAGCAGGACTCAATGCTCTTTCGGGCGGGAGAGGAAATCCCCGTCCATGAATTTCACTATTGGGACTCCACGGAAAACGGCAGGGACTTTGCGGCGCGGAAGCCGGTGACCGGCAGAAGCTGGGAATGCGGCTTTGCCACACCTACCCTGTACGCCGGATTCCCCCACCTGTATTTTGCCGGGAATCCCCGGCTGGCCCAGCGGTTTGCAGATGCTGCGGCCCAATACCAAGAGAAACAAAAAGGAGACTGAAGCCATGGCCAAGTGTATTATGGTGCAGGGCACCATGTCCGGTGCAGGCAAGAGCCTGCTGGCCACAGCCCTTTGCCGGATTTTCCGGCAGGACGGCTACCGGGTTGCGCCCTTCAAGAGCCAGAACATGGCGCTGAACAGTTACATCACCCGGGACGGCCTGGAAATGGGCCGGGCTCAGGTGGCCCAGGCGGAGGCCGCCGGTATCGAGCCGGATGTGCGGATGAACCCCATCCTTCTCAAGCCCTCCAGCGACACCGGAAGCCAGTTGATTGTGAACGGCGAGGTGCGGGGGCTTTACCGGGCAGCGGACTATTTTAGGATGAAAAAGTCCCTGATTCCCGATATTCTGGAAGCGTTTGAAAGTTTAAGCAAGGAAAATGATATTATCGTCCTGGAAGGGGCGGGAAGCCCTGCGGAAATCAACCTGAAATCCGACGATATTGTAAATATGGGCATGGCAAAGCTGGTGAACGCCCCTGTTATCCTGGTGGGTGACATTGACCGGGGCGGCGTGTTTGCCCAGCTGTACGGCACGGTGGAGCTGCTGGAGCCGGAGGAACGGCAGCGGATTGTGGGCACGGTCATCAACAAGTTCCGGGGGGATGTGAAAATCCTCCAGCCGGGCCTTAGCATGCTGGAAGAAAAGACCCACCTGCCGGTGTTGGGCGTGGTGCCCTATACCAAGGCAGACATTGACGATGAGGATTCTCTTGCGCCTCGCCTGGGCCGGACCCAGCAGCATGCCCCGGTGGACATTGCGGTGATTCGTCTCCCCAGAATCTCCAATTTTACGGACTTTTCTCCCTTGGAAAGCCATAGCTGCCTGGGAGTCCGGTATGTGGACAAGGTAAGCCAGCTGGGAACGCCGGACTTGGTGATTTTCCCCGGCACCAAAAACACCATGGGAGACCTGGCCTGGCTCCGGCAAAGCGGACTGGAGGCTGCTGTCCAGAAGCTGGTGTCCGGCGGCACCCCTATCTTAGGCGTGTGCGGCGGCTACCAGATGCTGGGCTGCACCCTCTCCGACCCGGATTGTGTGGAGGAGGGAGGAAGCATGCAGGGCATGGGACTGCTGCCCTGCGATACGGTGTTCTCCCCCCAGAAGACCCGCACCCGGGTACAGGCCCAGGTGCTGCCGGAGCAGCTCTCCGGTGCCCGGCTGGACGGCTACGAAATTCATATGGGCAAAACCACAAGAAACGCCGGAACCGCTTTTTGCGCCTTGACGGACGGCAAGGAGGACGGTACCGTGCTGGGCAATGTGTTCGGCACCTATCTTCACGGCCTCTTTGACACCGGGGATCTGGTGGAGAAGCTGGCAAACTGGCTTTTGAAGCGGAAGGGTCTGAAGCCCCAGACCGCCCGTGTGGAGAGCCATTGGGAGTACAAGCAGCGGCAGTATGATATTCTGGCTCAGGCGGTCCGGGAGAACCTGGACATGGAGAAAATCTATGCCGCCATGGATGCTTACGCAAAGGAGGACTGACCTGTGACGGAGCATAAGCTTCCCGCAGACATTGAGCGGACAAGCCTTTCCATTATTACGAAGGAATTGGAGGCCCTGGGCATTGCCCTGGAGCCGGAAAACGCCCCGGTGGTGAAGCGGGTCATCCACACCACTGCGGACTTTGACTATGCGAAAAACTTATATTTAAGCTCCGGGGCTGTAGCCCTGGGGGCATCAGCCCTGGCAAAAGGCACGCCTATCATCACCGACACCAACATGGCAAGAGCCGGGGTGAGTAAGCCGGGCCTTGCCAAGTGCGGCGGTGAGGCGCTGTGCTTTATGGCAGAGCCGGAGGTGGCGGAAGCGGCTAAGGCTGCGGGAACTACCCGGGCGGCGGCGGCGGTGAAAAAGGCCGCAGCCCTGTACCCCACGGGAATTTTTGCCGTGGGCAACGCTCCCACGGCCCTCCTTGCTTTGTGTGAGGAAATGGAGAACAACCCGGATTTTCGTCCGGCTCTCATTGTGGGGGTACCGGTGGGTTTTGTGAATGTGGTGGAGAGTAAGGAACTGCTGGTAAAAACCTGCCGGAAGTTTTCCGTGCCGGTGATTGCCGCCATGGGACGAAAGGGCGGCAGCAATGTGGCGGCAGCCATCTGCAACGCTCTTATTTACACCGCAGCGGATATGCTGGACCCCACCAACCGGGGCTGGCAAGGATAAGGTAGAATTTATGACTTATTTTCCCATGTTTTTGAAGCTGGAAAACGCTCCATGCCTGGTGGCAGGAGGCGGGGCTGTAGCCCTGCGGAAGGTAAAAACCCTTCTGTCCTCCGGTGCGGAGATTACCCTTGTAGCGCCGGAAATTGTTCCGGAGCTGGAGAAATTTCCCCGGGTTCACCTGGTAAAAAGGCGCTTTTGCCCGGAGGATCTGGAGGGAATGACCCTGGCTGTGGCGGCTACGGACGAAGCGGATGTGAACCGGGAGATTGCCCGGCTGTGCCGGGGGCTGCGGATTCCCGTGAATGTGGCAGACCAACCGGAGGAAGGCACCTTTGTCTTTCCGGCGGTGTTGCAAAAAGGAAGCCTTACCATCGGTGTATCCACCGGTGGGGCAAGCCCCGCAGCAGC
The DNA here is from genome assembly GCA_949293985.1 of uncultured Eubacteriales bacterium. Classification (GTDB taxonomy): domain Bacteria; phylum Bacillota; class Clostridia; order Oscillospirales; family Oscillospiraceae; genus Faecousia. Next base: position 26,785 of record CASFFN010000001.1, read on the forward strand.
GGTGTATGTAAAGGAAAAAATTGCCGCTGTGCTTTCCGGGGAAGATGAGAATTTTCAGGAAATTCTGGACTATTTGGCCCAAATGCGGCCGATTGTAAAGCAGGAGGTGGCAGAACCCCACCGGAAAGCTTTGTTTTTGCGGCTGTTTGATTTGTGTATGGAGAAAAATCGGCCGCTGACCCAGGATGAGTGGGTAGCGTTGCGGCAGGAAGGAAAAATGCCATGAGCGAGAACAAAATTGGCAATGTGTATCTGGTGGGCGCCGGCTGCGGCAAGGGGGATTTGATTACCCTGCGGGGTCTGCGGCTGCTGGAAACCTGTGATGCGGTGGTATATGACGACCTCATTGACAAGGCCCTTTTGCAGGCTGCGGCAAAAGCGGAAAAATACCCGGCAGGGAAGCGGTGCGGCCGTCATTCCATGCCCCAGGAGGAGACCAACCGGCTGCTGGTGCAGCTGGCAAAGCAGGGGAAAAATGTGGTGCGGCTGAAAGGAGGCGACCCCTTTGTGTTCGGCAGAGGCGGGGAGGAAATCCTTACTTTGCAGGAGGCGGGGGTTCCCTATGAGGAAGTGCCGGGCATTTCCTCCTCCATCGCTATCCCGGCGGCGGCAGGCATCCCTGTGACCCACCGGGAGCTGAGCCGGAGCTTCCATGTGATTACCGGCCACACCAACAAGCTGGGAGATGAACTCCCGGAATCCATGGAGGCCCTGGCCGCGCTGGACGGCACTTTGGTGTTTCTCATGGGCCTTTCCTCTCTGGAAAAAATTGCCCAGCGGCTGATGGCGGCGGGGAAGTCTCCGGATACTCCGGCGGCTGTGGTCTCCGGCGGCAATGCCCCCCATAAGGCCACGGTGCGGGGCACTTTGCAAAATATCGGAGAAAAGACAAGACAGGCCCAGGTACAGGCCCCGGCGGTAATTGTGGTGGGACAGGTGGCAGCCCTGCATATGGAGCCCACCGTAGCCTACCCCCTGGAAGGGGCAAAGGTAGGGCTTCTGGGTACTGAAAGCTTTGTGTCCAAACTGGAAAAGAGCTTCGGGGAGCTGGGGGCAGAAACCCACCGGATTCTTCACGGTGAAGTGGAGCGGCTTTCCATGGATTACTCCCTGGAAAGCCTGACAGACGGAAAACCCAAGTGGATTGTCCTTACCAGCTCCAACGGCGTGCGGTGCTTCTTTCAATGGCTTCGGGAGGAGAAAGTGGATGTGCGCCGGCTTGCCGCCTGTAAGTTTGCGGTAATTGGAAAATCGACAGGGGAAACCCTGGCAGAGGCCGGAATCCAGGCAGACCTGTGCCCGGAGATTGCCACCGGCAAGGCCATGGCGAATGCGCTGTGTCAGACTGCCGCAGCGGCGGAGGAGATTCTGCTGTTCCGTTCCCGGCTCAGTGACGATACGGTGCCCGGAATTCTGACGGCCCAGGGTCTGACCGTCCGGGAATATCCCCTTTATGATACCTGTTACACGGTTCAGGAAAGCCCGGAAAACATGGATTACCTGATTTTCTGCAGCGCCTGGGCGGTGAAAACCTATTTTGAGAATTTCGGCGCCATTCCGGAGAAAACCCGGGGGGTTGCCATCGGCCCGGTAAGCGCCGCCCAGCTGAAAAGGAATACGGATAGGCCCTTCCTGCCGGCGGAGGAAATTTCCGTTCCGGGAATTTTGAAAACCGTCCGCAGGGACTGGTCCGGGAAGCATTGCGGGGAGTGAAGCGGCTTGCAGACAGAAAAAACCCAAAAGGCGATTTCCCTCTTACAGGAGAAAGCCCGGGAGCTGGACAGACTGCCGAAAAAAAGCGACTTTCCGCCGGAGAGCATCGTGTTTATCAAGCAAATGCTGGGGCCCTGGACCAGAGCCCTGGAAAAGGCGGAACTGAAGCCGGTGAGCCAAAGCTATTTGGACAAAAAGGCCCGATGCAAGGCCAAGCGCAGGGAAAAGCGAAATTCCCGGCAGGAGAAACAGGAGAAGAAGTGAGCGTGACGAGTTTGGACATTCGGATGGCGGGCATCGACTATCAGTTGGCTGGGGTGGAGATTCGGGAGATTTTCTCCTTCACCAAGGCTTCCCTGGCCGAGGCACTGCAGCAAATCAAAAAGGAAAACCCGGATTTAGGGTGCGTGATTCTCTCCACCTGCAACCGGACGGAAATCTGGCTCCACGGGGGCGACGTCTCGCCCATTGGCCTTTTGTGCCGGTTAAAGGGGGTGGAGGAAGATGCCTACCGCAGCTTCTTCCAGCACCGGCAGGGAAAAAAGGCGGTGCACTATCTTATGGAGCTGGCCTGCGGTCTGCGCTCCCAGATTTTCGGAGAAGACCAGATTCTCACCCAGGTGAAGCAGGCCATTGGCTTTTCCCGGGCATATCAAAGCGCGGATACGGTGCTGGAGGTGCTGTTTCGGGATGCGGTGACGGCGGCCAAGCGGGTAAAAACCGAATTGCGGCTGACGGCGGTAAACCGCTCTATGGCGGCAGGTACCCTGGAACTGCTGGAAAAAAAGCTGGGAGCCCTGGAAAATAAAAAATGTATGGTTATCGGAAACGGGGAGATGGGCCGGCTGGCGGCGGCGGAGCTGCGGAGCCGGGGCTGCCGGGTGCTGATGACCCTGCGGCAGTATAAGGGGCGGGACGCCATTATCCCCGCCGGCTGCCGGGCCATTCCCTACGAGGAGCGGATGGATTATCTGCCCCAGATGGATATTGTCCTCAGCGCTACCTCCAGTCCCCACTACACCATCAAAAAAGAGACGGTAGAGGCGCTGGAGCTGCCCAACCCTGTGACCATTGTGGACCTGGCAGTCCCCCGGGATGTAGACCCCCGTCTGAAAGACTACCATCAGCTGTCCGTTTATGATGTGGATGATTTGGGAGGCGCCCTCCGGCAGGAGGATGTGGCCCAGACCCAAAAGGCCCGGGCCTTGCTGGAAGAATACGAGGGGGAGTTTTCCCACTGGTATGATTTTCGGGAATGGGTGCCCCTGGTGCAGCATATCGGCGAAGTCGCGGGGCAGGAGGTGGCCTGGCGCAGCCAGAAGACCATCCGGGAGCTGGATATCTCCCAGGAGACAGGGAAAATTCTGTCCCAGGCGGTGTCCGTTGCCGCCCAGAAGTCCGTAGCCAAGCTGCTCTATGGACTGCGGGAGTACCTGGACGCCCAGCAGCTGAAAATCTGTATGGAGGGCTTGCGCCGCTCCCTGGAGGAGGATGGAGAATGAGAACCATCAAAGTAGGCAGCCGGGACAGCCTCCTGGCGGTGGCTCAGACAAAGCTTGTGATGGAGCAGATACAAAGGGCCAACCCGGCGCTGAAGCTGGAGCTGGTGACCATGAAAACAACCGGAGATAAAATTCTGGACAAGAGCCTGGACAAGGTAGGAGGCAAGGGCCTGTTTGTAAAGGAACTGGACGATGCCCTTCTAAGTGAGCAGGTGGACATCACCGTTCACAGCCTGAAAGATATGCCCATGGAGGTGAATCCCGATTTGCCCCTGGTGGCTTTTTCCCGGCGGGGCGACCCCCGGGACGCCCTGGTGCTGCCCCAGGGGGGTGCGGAAAAACCGGAAATCAATATGGGTACATCCAGCCTGCGCAGAAAGCTCCAGCTGGCAAAGCTCTATGACAATCCCAATTTTTCTCTGGTGCGGGGCAATATCATCACCCGTCTGCGGAAGCTGGACGAGGGGCAGTACACCGCCCTGATTCTGGCAGCCGCCGGACTGGAGCGGGCGGGGCTGGGGAGCCGGATCTGCCGCCGGTTTGACCCGGTGACGGAAGTGATTCCCTCCGCCGGTCAGGGAATCTTAGCGGTGCAGGGAAGGCTGGGAGAGGATTACAGCTTCTTGCAGCCGGTAAACAACCCGGAATCCGCCTGGATGGCCCTGGCGGAGCGGGGCTTCGTTACCCGGCTGGATGGGGGCTGCTCTTCTCCCATGGCGGCCTATGCCCAGGTGCACGGGCAGGAGCTGCGGCTCACCGGGCTTTATTACCACGCTCCTTCCGGAGAATATTCCGTGGATTCGGCGGTGGCTTCTCTGGAGGAAGCGGAAAAAACAGGCACTCTGCTGGCGGAAAAAATGCTCCGCCAATGGATGTAAGAAAGGAAATGTTGGCTATGGAAATGTTACAGCGTCCCCGCCGTCTCCGGGGCAATGGTGTCATCCGCAATATGGTGCGGGAAACCAGAATCAGCAAAAATTCTCTCATGTATCCTGTGTTTGTCCGGGAAGGGTCCGGTATCGAGGAGGAGATTCCCACCCTGCCGGGTCAGTTCCGCTACTCCCCGGATAAGCTCCTTTATAAGCTGGAGACGCTGTCCAAGGCCGGCGTACCCTCTGTGATGCTCTTTGGCATCCCCGACCATAAAGACGAGTGGGGCACTTCTGCCTGGGTTGAGGATGGCGTGGTGCAGAAGGCGCTCCGCCAGGCAAAGGAAGCCTTCCCCAACCTCTACTATGTGACGGATGTGTGTATGTGCGAGTATACCTCCCACGGCCACTGCGGCATCCTCTGCGGTCACGATGTGGACAACGACAAGACCCTGCCCCGGCTGGCTCAGATTGCTTTGTCCCATGTTCAGGCCGGTGCGGATATGGTGGCGCCTTCCGATATGATGGACGGCCGGATTCTGGCCATCCGCCGGGAGCTGGACAAGAACGGCTATGAAAACACCCCCATCATGTCCTATGCGGTGAAGTATGCCTCCTCCTTCTATGGCCCCTTCCGGGAGGCTGCCGGGTCCGCTCCTTCCTTTGGCGACCGGAAAAGCTACCAGATGGACTTCCACAACCGGATGGAAGGGGTAAAGGAAGCGGAACTGGATTTGCAGGAGGGTGCGGACATCCTCATGGTCAAGCCTGCCATGGCCTACCTGGATGTGGTGAAAGAGATTGCCGACCGGTTCCCCATGGTGCCCACCGCCGCGTACAGCGTCAGCGGTGAATACGCCATGATAAAAGCCGCCGCCCAGAAGGGCTGGATTGACGAAACCCAGGTGGCCTGCGAAACCGCAGTGAATATTTTCAGAGCCGGAGCGGATATCCTCATCACCTACTATGCCCAGGAGCTGGCAGGCTGGATTGCGGAAGGCCGGATTGGTTAAAGGTGGTAAAAGTATGACAAGATCGGAAGAACTGTTTGAAAAAGCAAAAATTTTGATTCCCGGCGGCGTCAACAGCCCGGTGCGGGCCTTTGGCTCCGTGGGGGAGTGCCCCCGGTTCATTGCAAAAGCCCGGGGAACCCAAATCTGGGATGTGGACGGAAACCAGTACACGGATTATATCGGCTCCTGGGGCCCCATGATTCTGGGGCATAACCACCCGGCGGTGCTGGAAGCTGCCATGGAGGCCGCCAAAAACGGCCTGAGCTTCGGCGCAGCTACCGAGGCAGAGGTGACCATGGCCCAGCTGGTGTGCGGCCTGGTGCCCTCCATCCAGATGGTGCGGATGGTAAACTCCGGCACGGAGGCGGTGATGAGCGCCATCCGGGCGGCCCGTGGCTTTACCGGGCGGGATAAGATTATCAAGTTCGCCGGCTGCTACCACGGCCATTGCGACGCCATGCTGGTTAAGGCCGGTTCCGGCGTGATGACAAACGGCGTGCCGGACAGCGCCGGTGTTCCCGGCGGCTGCGCTGCCGATACCTTGACTGCCGTGTATAATGACCTGGAAAGCGTGGAGCAGCTTCTGCTGGACAATCCCGGTCAGGTGGCGGCGGTGATTATCGAGCCGGTGGCTGCCAACATGGGCGTGGTGACCCCCAAGGAGGGCTTCCTCCAGGGCTTGCGCAAGCTGTGCGACCAGCACGGTACCCTGCTGATTTTTGACGAGGTGATTACCGGCTTCCGCCTGGGACTGCAAGGTGCCCAGGGGGTCTTTGGGGTCACTCCCGACCTGACCACTTTCGGAAAGATTGTGGGAGCCGGTATGCCTGTGGGCGCTTACGGCGGCAGAAGAGAGATTATGGAAACCATCTCCCCGGTAGGCCGGGTCTACCAGGCCGGTACCCTCAGCGGCAACCCGGTGGCTATGGCAGCCGGCATCTGCCAGCTGAATATTTTGCAGAACCACCCGGAGGTGTATACCCATATCAACGCCCTGGGGGATCGGCTCCGCAAGGGCCTCCAGGAGATTGTCACCCGCCGGGGCGCAGCAGCCCAGGTCACCGGTACCGGCTCTCTGGCCTGCCTGTTCTTCACGGACAAGGCTGTGGTGGATTACGAAACCGCCAAGACCTCCGATACGAAGCGTTTTGGGGACTACTTCCGCCATATGCTAAGCCACGGCTTCTACTTCGCCCCCTCCCAGTTTGAAGCCATCTTCCTCTCCAACGCCCATACCAACGAGGACATCGACCGGGTGCTGGAAACCGCAGACGCATTCTTTGCAAAATAATATCATGGGCCAACTCCCAAGCAGGGGTTGGCCCATATGTTTTACAGCTTGTTCTTTATCCCCATAAGCACAATGCCCGTACAGGTGACGGTGACAATACAAAGATATATCCCAATTCCCAGACTCACCGCTGCGTCTTTCGAGGTGGCGAAACGAGCCACAACCAGGGCAAAATAGAATCCCCCAAGGGCCACCAATATCCCCCAAAACACATACCGGAGAATCCCTTTCCATTTTTCCTGACTTTCCTCATAGCTGAGAGATTCCAGAATGATATGGTCTGTCTGACTTTTAATCTGGGAATCATCCATGCGTTTGCCAGACAGCAATTCTCCCACGGAAACCCCGAATATTTCCGCCAGGGGTTTGAGAAGGGAGGTGTCCGGCAACCCTTTTCCCGTTTCCCACCGGGAGATTGCCTTGTCTGTCACCTCCAGTTTTTCCGCCAGCTCCTTTTGGGTCAGCCCCAGCTCCTTTCGCAGCTGGGCGATAAAACAGCCGGTTACCTTTGCATCCATACAGCCACCTCCTTTGCCTCAATTGTATTCTTTCCTTCTTCAAAATGCAACCTATGGAGGGTAGAATTTCGTAGAGAGGGGAAAATGATAACAAAACTGTAATATTCGTTGCAAGGGAGGTCGCCTTTGTGGTATGATTACCCCAGAAAACAAAAGGAGGCAAGGATATGACAAAGCTTTTGCTGGTGGAGGACGACCCGGGGATTGTCCGGAGTCTGACGGAGTTTTTGCAGTCGGAAGGCTTTCTGGTGGACAGCGCCAGCGGACAGGGGAGAGCCTGCCGGCTTTTGGAGGAAAATTCCTATGATTTGGTGCTGCTGGATATTTCCCTGGGAGACGGCAATGGTTTTTCCCTGTGCAAAATCATCAAGTCTGAGTACCAGATTCCGGTGATTTTCCTCACCGCCTCCTCCGATGAGTACAGCACTGTCACCGGCTTTGAGCTGGGAGCGGACGACTATATCCCCAAGCCCTTCCGCCCCCGGGAACTGATTTCCCGGATCAAGAACATTCTCCGGCTGACTGGCAGCTCCGGGGGAAAAATCCGCCTGGGGGATGTGCTGGTGGACACGGAAAAGGGAACCGCCAGCAAAAACGGACGGGACTTGTACCTGTCCGCCCTGGAATACCGGCTTTTGCTGGTGTTTCTCAATAACCGGGGGCAGATTCTCTCCCGCACCCAGCTGCTGGAATCCATCTGGGACGTTGGAGGGGACTTTGTGAACGACAACACCCTGACGGTGTATATCAAACGCCTCCGGGAAAAAATCGAGGAAGACCCCCAGAACCCTGCCATCATCAAAACGGTCCGGGGGCTGGGCTATAAGGTGGAAGGCTGATGAAACTACTTAGAAATCCGGATGTACGGATGGGCAGCTGGGGAACCGTCGCCGTTACTGTGGCGGGCTGCGGCTTTGCCTGGTACCGGTGGGGGCTGGAAGCGGCGGGCTTCTTCCTGCTTCTCTGCGCCCTTTTCTATGGTATTTTCCTGGGAGCCGCCGCCTGGCGTTACCGCCGGATTCGTACCATGGGGGAGGAGATTGACCGGATTCTCCATGGCAGCACGAAAATCTTTCTGGACAGCTGCCAGGAGGGGGAACTGGGAATCCTGGAAAGTGAGATTCAAAAAATGACCGTCCGCCTCCGGGAGCAGCACCACAGCCTGATGGAGGAAAAAGCCCACCTGGCAGACTCCCTGGCGGATATTTCCCACCAGATGCGAACGCCTCTCACCTCCATCAACCTTTTGGTGCAGCTTCTGGGGGAGGAGAACCAGTCCCCTCAGCGGAAAGCCCAGCTGCTCCGGGAGCTGCGAAGCCTTCTGGAGCGAATTGACTGGCTGATTACGGCGCTTCTGAAAATGTCCAAGCTGGATGCGGGAGTGGTGCAGCTAAAGCGGGAGAAGATTCCCATGGAAGCCCTGATTCACAAGGCGGCGGAACCCCTTCTGGTGCCCCTGGAGCTGCGGGACATTGCTTTGCGGATAGAATCCCAGGGTTTCTTTTATGGGGACATGGAATGGACCTGCGAGGCCCTGGGAAATGTGCTGAAAAACTGCATGGAGCATACCCCGGCAGGAGGAGAAATCCGGATAACCGCCCAGGAAAATCCCCTATACGCGCAGATTGTGGTGGGTGATAACGGGACAGGCATTGCTCCGGAGGATTTGCCCCACATCTTCCAGCGCTTTTACCGGGGAAAGAACGCCTCCGGCTCGGGCTTTGGGGTAGGGCTGGCACTGGCCAGAACCATTGTCATTTCCCAAAACGGCACCATCAAGGCGGAGAACAATCCCAGAGGCGGCGCCCGGTTCACCATTCGATTCTACAAAGGAGCCGTGTGACAGCGGCTCCTTTTTCAGAAAGCTCTGAATAAATAGACAAGAGCTGTTATCCAGCCGCAGACGATTTATTCAGAGTTTCCTTAAATGACAGCTTTGTTATAAAACTGTCACCTGGGTGTCACTTGCAGCTGGTAACATGATACCATAACATCCATGAGGAGTGACGAACAATGGAAATTTTGAGAGTGGAAAACCTTTGCAAGACCTATGGCAAAGGGGAAAATCAGGTAAAGGCCCTGGACAATGTATCCTTTTCCGTGGACAAAGGGGAGTTCGTAGCCATTATCGGCCCCTCCGGTTCCGGCAAATCCACCCTGCTGCATATCCTGGGGGGCGTAGATAAGCCCACCAGCGGAAAGGTGTATGTGGACGGGGAGGATGTGTACGCCCAGAACGATGAAAAGCTGGCCATCTTCCGCCGCCGGCAGGTAGGCCTGATCTATCAGTTTTACAATCTGATTCCGGTGCTGAATGTGACGGAGAATATCACGCTGCCGGTGCTGATGGACGGCCAGAAGGTGAACAAGGAACGGCTTCAGGAGCTGATTCAGACTTTGCAGCTTACCGGCCGGGAAAACCACCTGCCCAACCAGCTTTCCGGCGGTCAGCAGCAGCGGGTGTCCATCGGCAGAGCCCTGATGAACGCCCCGGCCATTGTGCTGGCGGACGAACCTACGGGAAATCTGGACTCCAAAAACAGCCAGCAGATTATGGAGCTTTTGAAACTCTCCAACAAAAAGTACAACCAGACCCTGATAGTCATCACCCACGATGAGTCCATTGCCCTCCAGGCCGACCGGATTATCGCCATCGAGGACGGACGGATTCTAAGAGACGAGGTGCTGCGGTAATGAACATCTTCGCAAAGGTGACCATGCAGACCCTGAAGAAGAACCGGGTCCGCACCATCGTCACCATTATCGGCATCATTCTCTCCTGTGCCATGATTACCGCCGTGGCTGCCCTGGCCCAAAGCTTTTCCGGCTATATGCTGGACGTGGGGATTTACGAAAAGGGCAACTGGCACGGAGCGGCTTACAGCACCAGCTGGAGCCAGTATGAAAACATCCAGAAGGACGAGGAGGTTTCCTTTGCCACCTACGGCCAGCTGATGGGCTATGCCAAGGTGGAAAGCGAGAACCCCGACAAACCCTACCTTTATGTCATCGGCGGGGAAAAGGAGACCTTTTTTGAAAATATGCCGGTACACCTGGTGACAGGCAGACTGCCCCAGACACCTCAGGAAATTCTGATTCCGGAGCACCTCTACACCAACGGCGGCGTCAGCTATCAGGTGGGGCAGACCCTCACCCTGGAGCTGGGGGACCGGATGGTGGGACAGGACACTTTGAATCAGTTCAACCCCTATATTTATGATGAAGAGACCGGGGAACCGGAGGAGGAACTGGTAATCCGCCAGACCCGCACCTTCCAGATTGTGGGCGTATATTCCCGGCCTGACTTTGAGGAATACTCTGCCCCCGGCTATACGGCCCTGACGGTTGCGGACCTGGAGGAAAACACCGGAGACAGCTATGATGTGTACTTTCGGATGAAGAATCCGGACCAGGTTTACGATTACCTGGGAAATATGGACTGTGGTTCCGGCACCAACACGGATGTGCTGCTGTATTCCGGTGTATCCAAATACAGCTCCTTCAACATCATGCTCAAAGGCCTGGTGACGGTGCTGGTGGGCCTGATTATGTTCGGCTCCGTGTCCCTCATCTACAATGCCTTTGCCATCTCCGTGGCGGAGCGCACCCGGCAGTTTGGCCTACTGTCCTCCGTGGGAGCTACCAAACGGCAGCTTGGCCGGATGGTGCTGCTGGAAGCCCTGTTTGTCAGCGCCGCAGGCATCCCCCTGGGCGTATTGGCAGGCTTGGGGGGCATTGGGATAACCCTTCGGATTGTGTCCGATATGATGATACGGCTTACTATGATTCCCGTACCGCTTCGGCTCCGGATTTCCCCCTATGTGGTGGGAGCCGCGGTAGTGCTGAGCCTGATTACAGTGCTGCTGTCTGCCTGGATTCCCTCTGCCCGGGCCAAACGGGTCACGGCCATTGAGGCCATCCGCCAGAGCCGGGATGTGCGGGGCAAAAGCCGCCCGGTGAAAACCGGCTGGCTCCAATATCGGCTCTTTGGCCTTCCCGGTGTACTGGGTAAGAAATACTACAAAAACAGCAAACGGAAATACCGTGCCACCATCGTGAGCCTCTTTATGAGCATTGTGCTGTTTGTATCTGTCTGCTCCTACACCGGGTATCTGATGGAGATGGCTACCGCTTATAACAGCGACAATAATTGCGACATTGTTTTCGATTATTGGGGAGATCGGTACGCCCCCCAGGAGGTACTGAGCTGGATGAAAAACGCGCCGGAAGTGACCGAGGCGGCTATGCTCCAGTCCTACGGACAGATGGCGCAAATTCCCAAAGAGGCTATCCCGGAGAATACGCTGGCGTATCTGGAGCAGTCCGCAGACCCTCTGACGGATACGGTAGAGGTGCCTTGCGTAGTTTGGTTCGTGGACGATGAGAGTTACCGGCAGCTGCTGCTGGATAACGGCCTGGAGGAATCGGTGTTCTTCGACGCCCAGGACCCGGTGGGGGTGGGCGTCGCCAGCACCAGATTTTTCGACTACAGCCAGGAAAAATACATTCTGCTGGACTTTCTGAAAGAGGAACAGAACGAAATCACCATCTCCTTCCCCGTCTATCTGGACGGATATGGAAGAGAGGGGGGAGAATGGGATGAAAACGGCAACGAGCTGTATGTTTATGTGAATGAGAGCAATCCTGAGGATGTGAAAAAACTCACCCGGGATGAGGCGTTTGAGCAGGTGCCCCTGAAGATAGGCGCCAATATCGAAAATCTGCCCTACTATATCAGCAATTCCAGCTATGGTTCCCAGGTCATTTATCCTCTGAGCCTGCGGGATGCGGTATTCCCCGATTGGGAGAAAAACGACGGGAATCCGGGGTATAATTATTATATGCTTTCCCAGAACCATAGTGAAAGCTACGAGGCTTTGCGGGAGACTTTGTCCAAGGCCGGAGTGTCCAGCACCAGTCTTCGGGATTATGCCGCCGGCAACGAAAGCCAGCGGGCGCTGGTGACCATTGTGCAGATTTTTACCTACGGCTTCGTGGTGCTCATCTCCCTGATTGCCGCCGCCAATGTGTTCAATACCATTTCCACCAATATCCACCTCCGCCGCCGGGACTTTGCCATGCTCAAGTCTGTGGGTATGCCCCGGAAGGATTTTACCCGGATGATGAACTATGAGTGCGTCCTCTATGGCACCCGGGCGCTGCTTCTGGGACTGCCGGTGTCCTGTATCATCACCTGGCTGATCTGGGGCTCCATATCCTACGGAGTGGAAACCCGTTTCCGCCTGCCCTGGGAGGCCATGGGCGTTGCCGTGCTGGGGGTATTTCTGGTGGTGGGAATCTCCATGGTCTACGCCATGAGAAAGGTTCACAAGGATAACCCCATTGACGCGCTGAAAAACGAGAATCTGTAATTCCAGGCGTTTGAAAAAAATGGTTCCCGGGAAACCGGGAACCGTACCATTCGGTGAAGATTATGAAAAGAATTATTATTTTCCTTTTTGCAATCCTGTGCCTGACCCTGGTGGTTTGGAGCAGATACGGGGAAGAACTGGGGGAGGACATTGCCGTTTTTTCCCAATCCCCCGGACCGTCGGAAACCGTGGGCGCGGATTCCGACGCCATGCAGGCCGTCCAGGCCTTTGCCCAGGAACATGGATTAAACCTGGCGGATTGGCCTGAGGATTTGATCGCGCTGCTGGAGAAGAATCCGGAGACGGAGGAATTTGTCCTCTATTATCCCCTGAAAAAGAATAAGCAGACTTCCTATGATTTGAAGGAATGCCTGAACCGTTCCCAAGTGCCGCTGCTTCTCCAGTGGGATGAACGCTGGGGCTACGGGGAGTACGCCGGGGAGCTGATGGGCCTCTCCGGCTGCGGCCCCACCTGCCTCTCCATGGTTTGTATTTACCTTTTGCAGGATGCTTCCTATACCCCCCAGTATGTGGCGGCCTTTGCGGAAGAAAACGGCTATGCCGTACCCGGAAACGGAAGCGCCTGGTCCCTCATTTCCGAAGGGGGCAAAAAGCTGGGGCTGGATGTGACAGAGATTCCTCTGGATGAAGGACGGATTATCCGGAATCTGGAAGTGGGCAACCCCATCATCTGTGTCATGGGCCCCGGGGACTTTACCACCTCCGGCCATTTCATTGTGTTGACGGAGTACGCCGATGGATATGTAAAAGTCAACGACCCCAACAGCCCTGCAAGGGCTCAAAAGCAATGGAAGCTGACGGATATTATGCCCCAAATGAACAATCTGTGGGTATGCCGCTGAACGAAAACACCGCCCTCTCAGGGATTTCCTGAGAGGGCGGATTTTATTGGAAACTTAGGAAACTCTGAATAAATCGCCTTCGGCTGGACAGCGGATCTTTTTCGCCATCCATGCAGAATGAAAAACCGGAAATACACAAAGTATTCCCCGGTTTTATTTGGAAAAGGGCAGACTGCTGAGGGCTTCCATCAGCTTGGCGTTTAAGTGGATACAGTTGTCCACCGGCTTGTACCGCTTGGGATAGAAGCCGCTTTTGTACCGGTCGATGACCACATCGTACCGCTTGATGGCGTTGTCCACCGCATCCTCCCAGGACAGATACAGCTCCCGGCTGGCAGCTTCGCCAATGGTGCGAAGATAGTCCTCCTTGCCATACAAGTCCAGAAGGCAGGCAGCAAGGCTCTGGGCATTTTCCTCCACCTGGAAGCAGTTTTGATTGTGGGTAGTGCCGTCGGAGGCACAGCTTCCGGCAATCAGCACAGAGGGCAGGCTGCTGGCAGCCGCTTCCCGTACCACCAGACCGTTGGTATCGTAGGTGGAAGGAAACAGGAACAGATTTGCCCGGGCATACCAGCCCCGCAGAGCCTCCCGGTCCCGGATGGCACCGGTGAAAATGCAGGCGTCCTCCAGCCCCAGCTGACGGGCATAGCCTTGAATCTCCGGCAAATCGCTGCCGTCTCCCACAAACACCATGCGGTAGGGAAGCTTTTTGGCTTTCAGAGTGGCCAGAGCGTCCAGGATCATCCGGATACCCTTGTACCAGCGCATACGGCCTACAAACAGATAGATGGGAACACCATCCGGCAAATCATACCCTTCCGTGTAGGCGGCAACCTGCTCCGGGGACAGACGGCTCCGGGGTACATCCACGCCGTTGGGCATAATCACATAATCTCCCTCATAGCCTAAGCAGCGAAGACTTTGTGCCGTTCCCTCACTGACGATCCATACCTCGTCACAGGCGTTGATGTTTTCCGCCAGAATCTTTTTGCAGCTGTTGCGCAGATGCACGGATTTGATGGTTCTTGCCAAGTCAACTTCAAACCGGGTGTGGTAGGTAAGTATCAAGGGTGCATTTACAATATTCCGCAGAGCTCTTCCCATGAAGTTGGAGGCGAAGGGACAGTGGCTGTGCAGTACGGCCACATCCACACTGTCCAGCCGCTTGGCAACGGAAGGGGAGAAGGGAATCCCGGACATATAGCCAAACCCTTTGCGGGTATCCATACTGGGGTAGCGGAGAACCGGATAAGGAAACGGGGAATCTTCCGCTTCCGGCAGAGCCGGGGTAATCACCACCGGGGAGAAGCCCCGGGCATGCAGGATATTGCCGTAGTTTACCACGGCATTTGCAACGCCATCAATCTGGGGGGGAAAGGAATCGTTCAGTAATCCAATAATCTGCTTTTCCTGCATACCATCACCTTATATCGACATTATATTATAATTATAACATTATTCACAAAAAAGTAAAGAGCATATCCCAGATACCGGAAAGGGTTTTGTAGAAGGTAAACGAATCCTGCAAAATAAGTTGAATTGTGCCGAAATGTGCGGTATAATCACCTCATCGAAAGGGATGCCTTTGGGTAAGTCCCAGGAAGGGAAAGGAAGGGATTTTTATGTTTTGTAATCAGTGCGGCGGAAAAGTTCCGGACAATGTGAAGTTTTGCCCCAACTGCGGAGCACTGGTGGGGAATATTCCCGAAGAACCGGTAGCACCGACGGCTCAGGAACCGGAGAGCGGCTTTACCTTCTCCCCGCAGACGGATTTTGATGAGCAGCCGGAAAATAAAAAGCAGAAAATGGGAAAAGGCAAGATTGCGCTGCTTGCGGTTTTGGGCGTTGTGGTGGTTGCAGCCATCGTGGCTTTGTTGAATATGAATGCTATCCGGGCATTCTTTGCCCGCAACAACTCTCCTGCCAGCTTTATGCAGACAGTTGAGGGGGATGCCATGGGCGGTATGATAGATTCCCTCACCAATACATACGGCAGGCTGCTGGAATCTGTCGGTAGGTCCGGCGGCTATACGGGAAGCGTAGAGGTTCAGCTGTCCGACGGTACCATGACCATGCTCAACGCTATGCTGGCCCAGCAGGGTGCGGATGTGGACTTGAGCTGGCTGAATAACATTGTGTTCAATACCCAGAGCCAGTGGGACGGCAATCGCTCTTTGGTAAATGTGGGAGTGGGTCTGGGGGATGTCCAGATCGCGACCATCCAGATTATCACGGATATGGAGCAGATGAAAATGTGGCTGGCCGTTCCCGAGATGAACCAGCAGTATCTCATGATGGACTTGTCGCAGCTCTACTCCATGGATGTGCAGATGGGGGATGTGTCTGCGGCTATGCAGCAGGCACAGACCATGCTTCTGGGTTTGATGGAGCGTATGCCCGATGAGGAAGTTGTCAACAGCCTGATGAAAAAGTATGTTGGCATTATTCTTGGCTGCATGAATCAAGTGGATAAGCAGAAAACCACCCTGAAGCTGAATGGGCTGGAGCAGACCTGTACGGAACTGACGACAACAATTACGCCGGAAAATATTTTGGAAATCTGCCAGAAGGTACTCAGTGAGGTAAAATCCGATGCCCAAATCAAGGAAATTATCCTGAATATGGGAGAGTTTGCCGAAGAAAACGGCGCGGTTGAGGACGCGCAGCAGATGTATGATCAGTTCGCTGCGCGGATTGAGGAACTGCTGAATCAGTTGGAAGCCGGGAAAGAGGATTTGGTTGAGGAAGCCGGAGATGGCGTTCTGACGGTATATCACTATGTGGATGGTCAGAACCGGATTATCGGCAGAGGCGTTGAGCTGACCGACAGCGATTCTTCCAGCATGGGTTCTGTGCATTACTACACCGTTACCCAGGACGGCAAGTTTGCCTTTGAGGCCAATCTGGGCCAGGTAGTGGTCACCGGCGACGGTACTGCCAGTGGAAATCTTGTAAGCGGCGCGTATGTTTTGACTGCTCAGGACGCAGAGATTCTGAAGGTAGAGGTTGAGGACTGGGATGATGCCCGTTGGGAACAGGGAGCCCCCTGCGGAACGCTTCGTCTGTCTTTGGGCGCCGATGCGCTGAGCCAGATGTCCGGCGCGGAGGAGATGGCCTCTATGCTCAGTCAAATGCAGCTGGCCTTTACATTTGACAGCAAGGAAGACCAGGCCGATGTGAAGGTGAGCGTGCTGAACAGCGGCATGGAGATTGTCTCTTTGCGCGTTACCGGCTCCGCCACCGAAGGCGGCGAGATTTCTGTTCCTGCTGACGGCGTGGATGTGGAAGACCAGCAGGCACTGTCCCAGTGGGCTATGAATCTGGATGTCACCAAGATTTTGGATAACCTTGCCAAGACGGATATTCCTAAGGAATATTTGCAGCTGCTGCAATTGGCTCTTTCCAATGCGACGCGGTAAAAGCAAAGTCTCAGACGAATGAATAAAGGTTCGGCGCTGGTTTCGTAAGACATCAGCGCCGAATTCCTTATAGGAGGGCGGCAAACCCATGCGGATTGAAGTGAAACATATCGCCAAAAAATACCGGAGCAAGATGGTGCTGCGGGATGTATCTTTTGGAGCGTCGGACGGGATGTGTATTGGCATTCTGGGCAGCAACGGCTCGGGAAAATCCACTTTGTTGTCGATTCTGGCAGGGATCCAGCGCCCGGACGGGGGAAGCTTCCTTTGCGATGGCAAGGATTTGCTGAAGGACGGAAAGACCCGTGCCGCCAGGGTAGGCTACGTACCTCAGGGAACGGCGCTGATTCCGGAGTTGACAGGCTGGGAAAATCTGCTTTTGTGGTACGACAAAAAGGACTTGCGGCAGCAGCTGAAAAGTGGTGTGCTGAGGCTTCTGGAAGTGGAAGATTTTCTGAAAAAGCCGGTGTGGAAGCTCTCGGGAGGTATGAAAAAGCGTCTGTCCATTGGTTGTTCTATGGCAAGATGCCCGCAGCTTCTGCTGCTGGATGAGCCTACGGCAGCCCTGGACCTGGCCTGTAAACAAACCATCGGAAACTACCTGCGCTCTTACAAAAAAGCGGGAGGAATCCTGGTGCTGATTACCCACGACCCCGGGGAGCTGGCTCTTTGCGATGCCTGGTATATTCTCAAGGACGGCGTTCTGGAGCCTTATGCCTATGATGGCAATATCCAAAAACTGGTGGAGAATATGTAGCTTATGAAAAGATATTGGAAGGTACAGCTGCGGCGGCTGATTCGCCCTCTGCCCCGGGCTCTTCTGACGGTGCTGGTGATTCTTGGCGCTCTGCTTCTGGTGGCCCGGGGTGTCATGGAGGACGCCCGGCAGGACAATCAGAAGATGAAAGTAGCTGTGGTGGGGATACAGGAGGACCCATTGCTGCAAATGGGGCTGACGGCTCTGCAAAATATGGATGCTTCCCGGTACTCCCTGGAAATGATTGAGATGGACGAGGAACAGGCCAGGGCGGCGCTGGAGCGGGGGGAGATTGCCGGTTATGGGGTCATACCTCCGGATTTTGCGCAGGAGGCCATGTACGGTCATTTTCTGCCTATCACCTTTGTCACTACACCGGGCGCAGCGGGGTTGGTTTCGGTTCTGAAAGAGGAGATTACGGCCGCCATTGAGGAGATTCTGGTAACGGCTCAAAAGGGAATCTACGGAAGCTGGAACCTTCTGACGGACCATCAGCTGGAAGGTGAGGCTCCGGAGATTGTTAACGGCATCAGTCTGACCTATGTGGAACTGGTGCTGGCACGGAACCGGGTATATACCCTGGAAGAGCTGGGCATCTCCCAGGGGCTGTCATTAGGGCAGCATTTGGCCCTGGGGATTCTTGTTGTGTTTCTGATGCTGGCGGCTTTGTGCTACAGCCCCGTATTGGTGGGGGGCGAGCATACCCTTTCCCGGCTCCTGGCGTCCCGGGGCGTGGGGGCAGGAAAGCAGATTCTGGCGGAATTGGGCAGCTTTCTTATGAGTTTCGGACTGCTGCTCCTGTGTGCAGGGGCGCTGGGTTTGCTTGCGGCCCATCTGGGAGGCTTTTCCCTGCCTCCGGTAAAAACCTTACTTTTCTGGGTGTGGACAGCCCTTCCTGTGGTGGTGATGGTGGCCGCATGGAGCTTTTTCCTGTTTTCTCTTGCCAAGGAACTGGTCAGCGGCGTGCTGCTGGTGGCGCTCCTTTCTCTGGCGCTGTGCTTTGTGGGAGGCTGTATGTACCCGGCTTCCTTTTTCCCGGAATCCATCCGGCAGTTGTCCCGCTTTTTGCCCACGGGGCTAGCCATGGAGCAGCTGTCTTGCTGCGTGACCGGGGGGCGGGGAAGCGCCGGATGGCTGATTTTGTATAGTGCCTGCTTTGCGGTACTGGCATGGCTGCACAGGGCCGGAAGCATTCGGGGAGGTGACGGCTTTGCGACACCGGAATAAAGCGCTGCTTTGGGCTGCCTTGCTGACCAAGCGGCTGTATAAGAAGTGGACATTTCTTTTGATCCTTGCCCTGATACCGGCGTTGGTGTTGGGCTATGGGATGGTGGACAAGTCGGATTCCGGCGTGCTGACCATCGCCCTTTCCTGCCAGGATTGGAAGGACGAGGCCGCCACGGAGATGGTAAACGCTCTGAAAAGCGGCTCGCAGCTGATTCGGTTTCGGGTTTACCCCACAGAGGCGGCTGCGGAGGACGCAGTAAAATCCGCCGAGGCGGATGCTGCCTGGATTTTTCTGGAGGGTACCCAAGAACGGCTGGAGGCCTTTGCCCATGGATTTTCCAACCGGGACGCTTTCATCCGGGTGGTGGAGCGGGAGGAGTCGGTTTCTACCATACTGGCCAGGGAAAAGCTGTCCGCCGCCGCCTACACCCAGGTGGGGGAAGCTTTGTATATTCAGTATCTGCGGGCAAGGGTTCCGGCGCTGGATGGGGTTTCTCAGGAGGTTCTGATGGACTATTACCGGCAGGTGAACCTGAACGGTCAGCTGTTCACCTTTGCCTCCCAGGGCCAGGTCACAACCTCCCGGGAGGCTTCCTACCTGACAGCACCGGTGCGGGGACTTTTGGCGGTGGTGGCGGTTCTCGCCGGGCTGGCGGGCACTATGTACCATCAGCAGGATAGAATTGCGGGAACCTTTGACCGCGTTCCGGAAAACCGGGGATTTCTGCTGGAAATGGGCTGCCAGCTTCTGATTCTTGTCAATGTCCTTGCGGTTGCGGAGGCGGCGCTGGCGCTGACCGGAGAGACCAGGGGTTTCTGGCTGGAGGCGGGGGCTTTTGTGGTGTTTCTGTTTACCTGCCTGGGGTTTTCCATGCTCCTTGGCACCCTGCTTTCCAACCGAAACGCCATGGCCGTGGCTTTACCGGTGACTGCGGTGGCCATGCTGGCGGTGTGCCCCGTCTTTTTCGACCTGGGATTCCTGCGGAGGGTACAGTTCCTTTTTCCTCCCACTTACTTTTTGCGGGGAGTGTACCAGCCCCAGTACCTGATTTGGGGGCTGCTGTATGGATGTGTGACGCTGCTGAGCGCTTTTGTTTTGAGAAAAATCCTTGGAAACAGAAAAATTTAGACTGGTAAAATTTTTCCGCCGTGCTATGTTTGTTCGGTACTCCTTTTGGCATAGAAAAACACCCCATTTCTTAGTACAAGTATGAATCATACTTGTCTAACAAATGGGGTGCAGTTCATATTCCACAGCGGCGCTTTCCCTATTTCATTGACAGGCGATAGCCTACATTGCGTACCGTTTCAATGCAGTTTCCGTAAACACCCAGTTTTTGCCGCAGGGTACGGATGTGCATATCCACCGTTCGGGTCTCTCCCAGAAAGTCTGTTTCCCACACATCCTTCAGCAGCTGCTCCCGGGAAAAGGCGGTGCCCGGGTTGCGCATCAGCTGCCGCAGCAAAGAGAATTCCCGGAAGGTCAGGTGCAGCCGTTCTCCATCGGCGGTGGCTACATAGGATTGGGTGTCCAGGGTCAGCCCCTGGTATTGCAGCAGGGAGGCCTGCTGGGGGCGGAAACGCCGCAGCACGGCCTTCACCCTGGATACCATTTCCATCATGCCGTAGGGCTTTACCAGATAGTCGTCCGCTCCAATATCCAGACAGCGGATTTTGTCAAACTCCGAGCCTTTGGCTGTTGCCATAATTACGGGAATGTTCTGGAGCTTCGGGCTTTTTTTCATGTTCTCCAGCAGGGTGACCCCATCCATACCCGGCAGCATCACATCCAGCAGCACCAGCTCCGGCTGCTCCTTTTGCAGAGCCTCCCAGAAGGACAGCCCATCGGAAAAGCCCTGGGCTTTCAAGCCGGTGGAATTGAGGGCGTAAACCGCAATATCCCGGATGCTGGCGTCATCCTCTACACACCAGATCATACCGACTCTTCTTCATGCTTTCCGGTGATGGAGAAGATGACCCACTCGGCAATGTTGGTGGCGTGATCGCCGATACGCTCTAAGTACTTGGCGATCATGAGAAGATCCAGCGCGTACTCTCCGTCCTGGGGCTGCTGACCGATCCAGGCAATCAAATCCCTTTTGATTTCCGTGAAGTAGTTGTCCACCACATCGTCTTCCTGGATGGCTTTTTCCGCCAGTACCAAATCCTTGCGCACATAGGCGTCCACGCTGTCCACCACCATACCAATGGCGGCTTTGGCCATTTTCTGAATCTGGGTGTGGGTATCCCCTGTGCGTCCTCCCAGATAGGTGATAATCTCCGCAATGTCCTCTGCCTGGTCACCGATACGCTCCATGTCGGTGATGATTTTCAGGGCAGCGGAGATGACCCGCAAATCCCGGGCCACCGGCTGCTGGTGCAGAATCAGCTTCAGACACAGAGCCTCAATGTCCCGCTCCTTCTGGTCGATTTCCTGAGCCACAGGCTGAATGTTCTTTTTCAGGTTCGGCTCCCAATCCATCATAGCCTGGGAAACCTTAGAAAGGATATCCTCGCACAATGCACCCATCAGGGTCAGCTCTCTGTTAAGCAGCGCCAGCTGCTGATCGAAACGACTTCTCATTAACCAAACCTCCCGGTAATGTAATCTTCTGTCCGCTTGTCCCTGGGCTGGGAGAACATTTCGTCGGTCTTACCGAACTCAATCAAATCTCCCAGAAGGAAGAAGCCGGTATAATCGGAAATACGCACGGCCTGCTGCATATTGTGGGTAACAATCACAATGGTGTACTTGCTCTTCAAATCCATGGCCAGCTCCTCGATCCGGGAGGTGGAGATGGGGTCCAGAGCGGAGGTGGGTTCATCCATCAGCAGTACCTTGGGTTCCACAGCCAGAGCCCGGGCAATGCACAGACGCTGCTGCTGTCCTCCGGACATACCCAGCGCGTTCTTTTTCAGACGGTCCTTTACCTCGTCCCAGATGGCGGCGCCCCGCAGGGCCTTTTCCACAATTTCGTCCAGTTCCGCCCGCTTGGTAATGCCGTGGGTTCTTGGGCCATAGGCCACATTGTCGTAGATGCTCATAGGGAAGGGGTTGGGCTTCTGGAACACCATGCCCACTTCTTTCCGCAGCTCGTTCACATCCTGGTTTTTGGCAAAGATGTCCTTGCCCTGGAATGTGACCTTGCCGGAGATCTTCACCCCGGGAACCAGGTCGTTCATCCGGTTTAAGGTTTTCAGAAAGGTGGATTTGCCGCAGCCGGAGGGCCCGATGAGGGCGGTAATGCTGTTTTCCGGGATGTTCATGCTGATGTCTTTCAGCGCCTGGAACTGTCCGTACCAAAGGCTCAGATCCTGGGCGGTAATAATATTGCTCATAGACTTCTCCTCTTTGCAAAGTATTTGCCGACAAGGGTAGCGGCAAGATTGATGATTACCGTCAGCACCATCAAAATGGCGGCGATGGCAAAGGCAACTCCAAATTCACCCTGCTCCTTTGCGTAGACATACAGGGCGACGGTCAAGGTAGCGCCGGGGCTGGCCAGACCGTCAAACAGGCCGTTGAGCACATGGGCAAATCCGGCGGTATACAAAAGGGCGGCGGATTCACCCAGAATCCGGCCGACGGTAAGGATACAGCCGGTGACCACGCCGTCCACACAACCGGGCAGAACCACGGTGCGAATCACACGCCATTTTCCGGCGCCCAGTCCGAAAGCGCCTTCCCGGTAGGATTGGGGAACGGTTTTCAGGCTTTCCTGGGTGGTGCGCATGATGGTGGGCAGATTCATGATTACCAGGGTCAGGCTGCCAGCCAGCAGGCAGCTTCCCATGTTGTTGGAGAAAATCAGCATACCCACAAGACCATAGATAATGGAGGGGATACCGGAAAGGGTTTCTGCGGCGTACTCGATGACTGCCACCAGCTTTTTGTTGGAGGCGTACTCCGTCAGATATACGGCAGCGCCCACGCCCAGAGGGATAATGATGACGAGGGTTGCCAGAACGATGTAAACCGTATTCAAAATATCCGGCAGAATACCAATCCGGTCAGACAGGTAGCTGGGGGAGGTGGAAAGCAGCTCCCAGCTGATGTTTGGAAACCCCTGAACCAGAACATAGACCAGAAGGAAAATAACCAGCGCCGCGGTGATGCCGGTGCAAAGCCACATCAAACAGCGCATGATACCGACATAGGCAGATCTTTTTGTGGACATGACTCAATCCTCCTTGCTTCGCTTCAAAAAGAAGTTCAGAGTAGCGTTGATCAGCATGATGAACAGGAACAGTACCAGGGCAATGGAGAACAGAGCCTGCCGCTGCAAGCCGCTGGAGTAGGACATTTCGCTGGCTACAGCCGTGGTGAGGAAACGGACGCTCTGAAACAGGGAAGGCATATTGGCGGCATTGCCGGATACCATCATAACGGCCATGGCCTCGCCGATGGCACGGCCCACGCCCAGCACCACGGCGGCGGCAATGCCGCTTTTGGCAGCCGGGGCGGAGACCCGGAAATAGGTTTCTACCGGGGTAGCGCCCAGAGCCAGAGAGGCGTCCTCATATTCCTTTGGCACGGCGTCCAGAGCCGTAATGGAAACTTTGATAATGGAGGGAAGAATCATAATGGCCAGGACGATGATGGCAGCCAGCAGGCTGGCGCCGTCCGGCACATGGAAAATCTTGCGGATACCGGGCACCAACACCATCATACCCACAAGACCGTATACAACAGAGGGGATACCCGCCAGCAGGCTGACAGCGTTTTCCAGGGTGTGGCGCACCTTGGGGGAAGCTACCTTGGACAGGTAAACCGCAGCGAAGAAACCAATGGGAACACCCAGCACAATGGCGCCGGCTGTGCCGTAAACGCTGGTGAGAATAAAGGGAAGAATGCCAAACTTTGCCTCTGCGGCGGTGGATTTCCATTCCTTTCCGAACAGGAAGGGGATCAACCCGATTTCTTGAATGGCGGGGATACCGGAAATCACCAGATATATGGTGATGAGCAGAACACACAGCACGGTAATCAGGCCCAGTACCAGGAAGATTCCGTGTATGATATGCTCCGTAGCTTGCTTTTTCTTGTTCATTTGCCTTACCTTTCTCTGAAAAAACGGCGGCCGAATCAGCCGCCGCCTTTTGAATGGGAGCTTTGCTTAGTTGACCGCTACCACGCCGGCAGCCGCGATAACCTCGGCAGCGTCAGCGGAGGTGATGTAGTCGAAGAACCTCTGAGCGGCCTCGGACAGCTTGGCGTCCGTCTTGGTTACCAGAACGAAGGGACGCTGAATCACATAACTACCGTCCTTCACGGTTGCTTCGCTGGGCGCTACGCCGCCAACGCTCAGAGCCTTCACATTGTCCTCCACAGCGGCCAGGGAGGTGTAGCCGATGGCGTCGGGGTTTCCGGTAACGGTGGCAATCACATCGCCGGTGGAGGTCAGCTCCTGACGGTAAACGCAGGCCTCCTCGGTGCCGGTGATGGATTCGAAGCCGTCACGGGTGCCGGAACCGGCCTCACGGCCGATTACAACAATCTCGGCGTCGTTGCCGCCCACATCCTTCCAGTTGGTGATTTCGCCGGTGTAGATTTTGGCGATGGTCTCCAGATCCAGGTCAGCAACAGGATTTTCGGGGTTGACAATCACGGCGATGCCGTCCAGAGCCAGGGTGGTGCCGGTCAGGCCGCTGGCCTTCTCCTCATCTTTCAGGTCCCGGCTGGCAAGACCGATGTCGCAGCGGCCTTCCTGAACGGCCTGCACGCCGGAGCTGGAACCGGTGGGGTTGTAGGTCACGGTGATGCCCTTGTTGTTGTTCATGAAGGACTCAGCCAGTCCGCCGATGACATCTTCCATGGAGGTGGAGCCGTCGGTGGTAACCTTACCGGAAGCACTCTTCTGACAGCCGGCGAACACGGAGCCGACCAGCAGCAGGGCCATAACGCCACAGATTAACTTTTTCATAGATGATTTTCCTTTCCATTCGCACATCTTTTTTCTTCTTGTAACCCTCATTGATTACACGGACATTGTAATTCTCCAATGTAAAATCAAAAAGTCATGGTGTGTAAAATCGATGTCAAATTTCTAAAATGAAAAGGCGCTGCCTTTTGTGTCGGACAGCGCCTTGTTCATTCACCTAAGGAAACTCTGAATAAATCGCCTTCGGCTGGACAGCGGATCTTTTTCGCCATCCATGCAGAATGAAAAACCGGAAATACACAAAGTATTCCCCGTTGTCTGACGAAAAATCTCTCGCTGCCAGCTCTTGCCGATTTAATCAGAGCTTCCCTAATTTTCGCAAAAGCTCTCGCAGCCGCCGTTCTTCCCGGGGGTCATCCGCGGAAAGCACAACGGCGTTGCCCGATTCCTCCAGCAGTTTTCCGATGGCGATGTACTGGGACAATGAGGACTTGAGATTGAAAACATCCCCTTCCCGGGACTTGAGATATACCTCCCCCTTGCAGGCGGCCACAGCGTCCAGAAAGGCATGAATGGCGTCAATATTGGTTGGGTTCATAGCAAAATACTCCTTTTGATGTATTTGTACTATGTCCATTGTACCAAAGGGTTTTTGGATTGGCAAGCCCCATGTGGGGAGGAAAGATTTTACCGGAGCTTTTCTGTCAGCTACGGAATATTGCGATGGATTTCCCGGATTGGGGCGGAGAAAGCGGCAGGGTTTTCCGGCTCCCGGTTTTCCGCATACTGACAGGGGCAGCTGCGCACCCGTTTGTTGCCATGGGGTAATGGTTCCGTTTCCCCCCGGTTTGACTGGACACAATTCCGGAGCCGTACAATACGCGCGGTAGCTTCCGGATTTGCGGCCGGTTTTCATCATGAAAGACTTTGAGGATTCGGGCATCTGCCGGATGCGGCTCCATTATGCGTACTTTTTTCATCGCAATCTTCCGACGGGAACACAGCGCAGCGTATAAGAAGATAAGGGCACGGCGGCTCTTTGCCGTAAATTGTTCTTGTGGAACCATGAGGGCTGTGGTATACTATGAGGCAGAGAAAATGTAAACGGGAGCAGCCTATGAAGGACAAAATTGTGATTCGTGGAGCCAGAGAGAATAATCTGAAAAATGTGGATTTGACCATCCCCAGAGACAAAATGGTGGTGTTTACCGGGCTTTCCGGTTCGGGGAAATCCAGTTTGGCTTTTGATACCATTTACGCGGAGGGCCAAAGGCGTTATGTGGAGAGCCTGAGCGCTTACGCCCGGCAATTTTTGGGGCAGATGGATAAGCCGGATGTGGATTCCATTGACGGCCTGTCCCCGGCTATCTCCATCGACCAGAAAACCACCTCCAAGAACCCCCGGTCCACCGTAGGTACGGTGACGGAGATTTACGACTATCTCCGGCTTCTTTGGGCCAGAGCCGGTACGCCCCATTGCCCCAAGTGCGGCAAGGAAATCAAGCGGCAGACGGTGGACCAGATTGTGGACCGGATTGAGGCCCTGGGAGAGGGAACCCGCTTCATCATCTATTCTCCGGTGATTCGGGGGAAAAAGGGCGAGCATTCCAAGGTCTTTGAGGACGCCAGAAAGAGCGGTTTTGTCCGCGTCCGGGTGGATGGGATCCAGTATGATTTGAATGAGACCATCCCCTGTGAAAAGAACAAGAAGCATACCATCGAGCTGGTGGTAGACCGGTTGGTAATCCGGGAGGGGCAGCGCCGCCGTCTGACGGATTCTATCGAAACCGCCTGCGCCCATTCCGGCGGACTGGTGGTCATCCATCTGCCGGACAGGGATGAGGAGCTGAGCTTTTCCCAGAACTATGCCTGTGAGGACTGCGGCGTCAGTATGCCGGAGCTGGAGCCCCGGATGTTCTCTTTCAATAATCCGGCGGGGGCCTGTCCCTCCTGTTCCGGCCTGGGTTTTCGGCTGATTGCCGACCCGGAGCTGGTGATTCCAGATAAGACGAAATCCATCCTGGAGGGTGCCATTGAGGCGCCGGGCTGGAACAGCGCCAGAACCGACTCGGTATTCCGGATGTATTTTGAAGCTCTGGCACAAAAATACCATTTTTCCCTTTCCGTTCCTGTGAAGGAATTGCCCAAAGAAGCGCTGGATGTGATTCTTTATGGCACCAGGGGGGAGAAAATCCGCATGACCTATAACCGGGGCAACGGCATGGGTGTGCTGGAGCAGCCCTTCGAGGGCATCCTGAACAACATCAGCCGCCGCTTCCGGGAAACCCAGTCGGACGCGGCACGGAAGGAGTTGGAGGAATGTATGTCCACCGCTCCCTGTCCGGCCTGTAAAGGCAAGCGCCTGTCGGACATCGCCCTGGCGGTGACCGTGGGGGGCATTGGCATCATGGATTTCTGCGCCATGAGTGTCCGGGACGAGTTGGATTTTATGGAGAATCTGCGGCTGGAAGGGAACATGGCCATCGTTGCCCAGCAGATCGTGCGGGAGATCAAATCCCGTCTGCGCTTCCTCATGGATGTGGGCCTGCAATATCTGACCCTGTCCCGGTCTGCCGGAACCCTGTCCGGCGGCGAGAGCCAGCGTATCCGGCTGGCTACCCAGATTGGCTCTTCTCTTACGGGCGTGCTGTATATTCTGGATGAGCCTTCCATCGGCCTGCACCAGCGGGACAATGATAAGCTGCTGATGACGCTGAAAAAGCTCCGGGACTTGGGCAATACCCTCATTGTGGTGGAGCATGACGAGGATACCATGCGGGAGGCGGACTTTATTGTGGATGTAGGCCCCGGAGCCGGAAGCCACGGCGGAGAGATTGTGGCGGCCGGTTCTTTGGAGGACATCTGCCGGGAGCCCCGGTCCGTTACCGGGCAGTATCTGTCCGGGGTGAAGAAAATTCCCGTGCCCTCCCACCGGAGAGCCGGGAACGGAAAAACCCTGAAAATTCTGGGAGCAACGGAAAACAACCTGAAAAATCTGGATGTGGAAATCCCCCTGGGAACCCTGACCTGCGTTACCGGCGTATCCGGTTCGGGCAAGTCCAGCCTGATTGGCCAGGTGCTGAATAAGACTTTGTCCGCCAAGCTGAACCACGCCAGAACCCGCCCTGGTGCCTGCAAAGGCATTGAAGGGCTGGAGCATCTGGACAAGGTCATCAATATTGACCAGAGCCCCATCGGCAGAACCCCCCGGTCCAACCCTGCCACCTATACGGGGCTGTTCAACGACATCCGTGACTTGTTTGCTTCCACAGCCGATGCCAAAATGCGGGGCTATGGGCCGGGCCGCTTCTCCTTCAATGTAAAGGGCGGCCGGTGCGAGGCCTGTAACGGCGACGGTCTGGTGAAAATTGAAATGCACTTCCTGGCGGATGTGTATGTGCCCTGCGAGGTGTGCCATGGTCAGCGATACAACCGGGAGACCCTGGAGGTGCAGTACAAGGGCAAGAATATTGCCCAGGTGCTGGATATGACCGCTGAGGAAGCGGTGGAATTCTTCCAGAATATTCCCAAAATCAGCAAAAAAGCCCAGACCATGGTGGATGTGGGCCTGGGATATGTGAAGCTGGGCCAGTCCAGCACCTCTTTGTCCGGCGGCGAAGCCCAGCGGGTAAAGCTGGCGACGGAGCTGTCCCGAACCTTCACGGGACGCACCATCTATGTACTGGATGAGCCTACCACCGGTTTGCACGCCGCGGATGTGCACCGGCTGATTGAAGTGCTGCAAAAGCTGGTGGATGCAGGCAATACGGTGCTGGTGATCGAGCACAACCTGGATGTCATCAAGACGGCAGACTATATCATTGACCTGGGCCCGGAAGGGGGCGACCAGGGCGGCTACCTGGTGGCCTCCGGCACACCGGAGGAGGTTGCCCAGATCCCCGAGAGCTATACCGGCCAGTATTTGAAAAAATACCTGTAAAAAATCCGGGAGCCCTTGGGCTCCCGGAGGAAGAACTTAATAGCAGCTGGGGGGCAGAATGTCGGACAGCTCAATGAGCCCGTGATCCCGCTCGCCGGAGTAATCCACCCGCAGCATGGGAGAACGGACCTGACTGGTGCTCTGGTCAATTTCCATGGTGAGGGTTGCCCGGAGATTCCCCTGGGGGGTGTAGTCCAGAAGCAGCGCGCCGCCGTGGGCGGAGGCGGCGGCCCGAACCAATACCATTCCCAGTCCGATGCCCTGTTTGCCGTCCTCAATGGAGGGCCGGCGCAAATAGCAGGAAAAGGCCTGGGCAGGATTAGGAAGGGCTTGCGAGGAGGCGGGATTTTCCAGGGTGAAATGCAGCCGGGTACCCTGCCGGGTAAGGCTGGCCCGGATGGTTTCTCCGGCGGGAGTGAACTTGGCACTGTTGGAAATCAGGTTATAAATGCCCCGTTCCAGCAGTTCCCGATGAACCTGACAGTAAAGCGGCGCCGAAAGCCCCTGATACTCCTGCCGGATATTCGCCGCTTCCAGAAAGTGCCGGGTTTTTTCCATGATTTCCAGAATAAACCCGTCAATGTCCAGGGTTTCCTTGGGGAAAAACTCCTGGGATTGGTATTTCCCGGCGTCTGCCATATTGCCGATGTTTCGCAGAAGCTGGTGAAGGCCCCGGCTGATTTGGGCGGCCTGCTCTTTGGCCTTGGGATTTTCCTGAATCATGCCGGAGGGAAGGAGTGCCTCGGCGGCGGTCAGCATGGAGGATACGGAGCCGCGCAGGTGCTGAGCCACAAGAGCCATGGCCTGCAGCTCCGGGGAAACCGCCGTTTCCGTAAGGGTAAAAATGTCCCCGGTTTCCATAGGCGTGACGCCGGCCTCCCACAGCTTGTCGTGAATTTTCAGTTTCAGGGATAAAAAGCCGTGGGGGACGCTCAGATATTCCGCCTGACCGGTGGAGAGTAAGGGCTGGATTTGCTGGTTTTCTTCCAGAAACAAGGACTTTGCCCGGGTGTTTACAAATCGAATCATGCCGTTTTCTACATAAAATGCGGGGCGTTCGATGAGATTCAGTAATTTTATCAAATCTTTTGATTGTTCCATGATGTTCCTCCTCATGGCATATCATGTGCAGTTTCTCCGGAAATTCTCCGGGAGAATTTCGACAGGATTCGCACCGTTTTTATTGTAGCGAAAAAGCGGAAAAATAGCAAGAGAGAAAATGAGGTGAGAGGCAATGGCAGTGCATGACGGACACCGGGAGCGGCTGAAAGAGCGGTTCCGCTCCGAAGGGCTGGATGGGTTTACAGAGGTGCAGGTGCTGGAATTGCTGCTGTTTTACTGTGTGCCCCGGAAAGACACCAACGAGATTGCCCATGCCCTTCTGGAAAGGTTCGGAACTCTTGCCCAGGTGCTGGACGCCAACCCGGCGGATTTGGAAAAAGTACCGGGGATGGGCGGCAGCTCCGCTCTGTTCCTGAAGCTCCTCAGCGCCGCGGGCCGGCGGTATCAAATCAGCCGAACGGAAAGCGCCACCATCCTCCGCACCGTGGAACAATGCGGCGCCTACTTACAGCCCCGCTTTTTTGGACGAAAGCACGAAGCGGTATTTTTGCTGTGTATGGATGCCAAGTGCAAAGTGCTTACCTGTAAGCAGGTGGGGGAGGGAAGCGTAAATTCCGCCGGAGTGCCCATCCGCAGAATCGTGGAGACCGCCCTTTCCGATAACGCCACCATGGTGGTGCTTGCCCACAATCACCCCAGCGGCCTGGCATTGCCCTCGGCGGATGATGTGCAAACCACCAAGCGGTTGGCGGTGGCGCTGGACGCGGTGGAGATTACCCTCATTGACCATCTGGTATTTTCCGATGACGACTATGTTTCCATGGCGCAGTCCGGCTATTTCAAGGCGGGAGAGAGTATGTGCGTCCTGTAAAGAGGAATTGGTATGAAACGCTTTTTGATCGTGGTGGATATGCAGAAGGACTTTGTGGACGGCGCTCTGGGAACACCGGAAGCCCGGGCCATTGTCCCGGCGGTGGTAGAGAAAATCCGCGGCTTTTCCGGGGAGATTTTTGCCACCCTGGACACCCATGGAGCGGATTACCTTTCCACCAGTGAGGGACAGGCGCTGCCGGTGCCCCATTGTATCAAGGGTACACCCGGCTGGGAGCTGAATTATCAGGCGGCTGCGGCTTTGGCGGAAAAGGGCTATACCCCAGTGGAAAAGCCTACCTTTGGTTCTCTGGCACTGCCGGAATTGCTCCGGGACTCTGCCTGTGGGGAGCCGTTTTCCGTTGAGCTGGTGGGGCTGTGTACGGATATCTGTGTGGTTTCCAACGCTTTGCTCCTGAAAGCTCACTTTCCCCAGCAGGACATTTTGGTAGACAGCAGCTGCTGCGCCGGGGTCACCCCCCAAAGTCATGAGGCAGCGCTTACCACCATGAGGATGTGCCAGATACAGGTAAAATAGTGCCATATAGAAGCGGCAGGAGCTGGAGGCCGCCCGGTTTTGCTGACCTCGGTCGGGCTACGCCCTTCCTCCGTCAGCAAAACCAATCTAACAAACTCTATCTCTTTTTTGCGGTCTCACATCATTGCCAAACGAACAGTATCTGGGAATACAGAGATTAAAAACAAATGTTTGCCAAATCTGAGGAAGAGGATTTTCTTTTGCCCGAATGTATGCTATAATAACAAAAACTGTGAATGTCGTGGATATTTTTTTCACCGACCAGGTTATCCGATAGTTATGGAAAAGGAGGTTAAGAAGCCTGCATGGATCATTTTCAGTTGGTTTCTTCTTATCGGCCCTCCGGCGATCAGCCGGAGGCTATCGCGAAATTGTCCCGGGGTATCGACCTGGGCCTGCGGGAGCAGACCCTTTTGGGCGTTACCGGCTCCGGAAAGACCTTTACCATGGCCTCCATCATTGAAAAGGTAAACCGCCCCACTTTGGTGCTGGCCCACAATAAAACCCTGGCGGCCCAGCTCTGTTCCGAGTTTCGGGAGTTCTTTCCCAACAATGCGGTGGAATACTTTATCTCCTACTACGACTATTACCAGCCGGAAGCCTATATTGCCCATACGGATACCTACATTGAGAAGGACTCGGCGGTGAATGAGGAAATCGACCGGCTGCGGCACAGCGCCACCTCCGCGCTTTTTGAGCGCCGGGATGTGATTGTGGTGTCCTCTGTCAGCTGCCTGTATGGTCTGGGCGACCCCATCGATTATAAAAGCATGGTGGTTTCCCTGCGGGTGGGGCAGCAGCGGCCCATGGACGAGATTCTGAAAAAGCTGGCGGAAATCCGGTACGAGCGAAACGATTTGGATTTTTCCAGAAACAAGTTCCGGGTCCGGGGAGATACCCTGGAGGTGTACCCGGCTTACTGGGCCGGACGGGCCATCCGGGTGGAATTCTTCGGGGATGAGATTGATAGGATTTCGGAAATCAATGCGGTTTCCGGTATGGTGGAGCGTTATGTGGAGCATGTGGCCATTTACCCGGCCAGCCACTATGTGGCGTCCCGGGAGAAGCTGGAACGGGCCATCCGGGAGATTACCAAAGAATGTGACGCCCAGGTAGAGATGTTCCGCTCCCAGGACAAGCTGCTGGAAGCCCAGCGGATTGCCCAGCGGACGGCCTATGACATTGAGATGCTGACAGAAATCGGATTTTGTACCGGGATTGAAAACTATTCCCGGGTAATCCAGGGCAGAGCGCCGGGTACTCCGCCTACCACGCTTTTGGATTACTTTCCCAAGGATTTTCTCATGTTCATAGATGAAAGCCATGTGACCCTGCCTCAGTGCCGGGCCATGTATGCCGGCGACCGGAGCCGGAAAGACTCTCTGGTGAATTACGGCTTCCGCCTGCCCTCCGCCTATGATAACCGTCCTCTGAATTTTGAGGAGTTTGACAGCAAAATCAACCAGGTGGTGTATGTGTCCGCCACCCCCGGAGAATATGAGCGGACACGCTCTGCCCAGACGGTGGAGCAGGTTATCCGTCCTACGGGACTGCTGGACCCGAAGATTGAGATTCATCCCATTGAGGGTCAGATCGACCACCTGATTGGACAAATCAACGACCGGGCCGCCCGGAACGAGCGGGTGCTGGTGACCACCCTCACTAAGAAAATGGCAGAGGACTTGACGGTGTACCTGCAAAAAGCCGGTATCAAGGTGCGCTATATGCACTCGGATGTGGGCGCTATGGAGCGGATGGAGATTATCCGGGATTTGCGGATGGCAAAGTTTGATGTGCTGGTGGGTATCAACCTGCTGCGGGAAGGTCTGGATTTGCCGGAGGTCAGCCTGGTGGCCATTCTGGATGCGGATAAGGAGGGCTTCCTGCGCTCGGAAACCAGTCTGATTCAGACCGTCGGCCGGGCGGCCCGAAACGCCCAGGGCCTGGTGATCATGTATGCCGACCGGGTTACCCCCTCCATGCGGGCGGCTATCAGCGAAACCAAGCGCCGCCGTCAGATCCAGGATGCGTACAACAAAGCCCATGGCATTGAGCCAAAGACGGTCATCAAATCCGTCCGGGACTTGATTGAAATTTCCTCCTCTGCCGGGGAAAAGAAGGGCAGAAACGGCATCAAGATGACCAAGGCGGAAAAAGAGAAGGAAATTGCCCGCCTGGAAAAGCAGATGAAGGAAGCGGCCCGGATGATGGAGTACGAGTATGCCGCCGTGCTCCGGGATCAGATTATCCGGCTCCGGGGCAACGGAACTTAAGAGAAAGGAGCTGTGTGCGGCGCATACGGCTCCTTTTCTGCGGATACGAAGGGGAAAAACTTTTGAAATCCCTGGGCAATATTCACAATTTGTTTCTGAATAACAGTTTTTCCATGCTATAATAAATAGTAGTAAGCAGCAGTAAGCCGCTCAGGGGGAATGAAAAATGGCGTTTGTAGAATTTCAAAATGTAGAAAAGGTTTATCACACCGGCGAGGTGGATATCCAGGCGCTGCACGACACCAGCTTTACCATTGAAGAAGGAGAACTGGTGGTCATCGTGGGACCTTCCGGCGCGGGCAAGACCACTTTGCTGAATATATTGGGAGGCATGGACAGCCTTTCCGGAGGAAAAGTATTTTTGGACGGGCGGGAGATTTCCGGCCTGAATAAGCGGCAGCTGACCCAGTACCGCCGGCAGGATGTGGGCTTTGTATTCCAGTTTTATAACCTGCTGGGGAACCTGACGGCTCTGGAAAATGTGGAGCTTGCCAACCAGATTTGCAAAAATCCCTTGGACGCGAAACAGGTGCTGATAGATGTGGGGCTGGAAGACCGGCTCAAGAACTTTCCCAGCCAGCTGTCCGGCGGCGAGCAGCAGAGAGTGGCCATTGCCAGAGCCCTGGCCAAGAATCCCAAGCTGCTGCTGTGCGACGAGCCCACCGGCGCGTTGGATTACCAGACCGGCAAGGCCATATTGCAGCTACTCCAGGACACCGGCAGAAAAACCGGCATGACCATTATCATTATCACGCACAACAGCGCCCTGACAGCTATGGCGGACCGGGTGATCCGGGTGAAAAACGGCACGGTGGTATCAGAAACCCTGAACGAAACCCCCCAAAGTATTTCGGAGATTGAATGGTAATGAAAAAGAACATGATGCGAAGAAACCTGTGGCGTTCCATACGGAAATCCATGGGCCGGTATATTGCCATTATGTCGATTATTGCATTGGGCGCCGGCCTGTTTGTGGGACTTTTGTCCAGCAAGATTTCCATGATGGAAACGGCCCAGAATTACATGGACAGTCAGAATATGTACGACCTGACCTTGCTCAATGACTACGGCTGGAGCCTGGAGCAGGTGGAGACGGTGAAGCAGCTTCCCCAGGTGGTGGATGTGGAGGGAACCGTCTATGTGGA
This sequence comes from uncultured Eubacteriales bacterium, assembly GCA_949293985.1. Lineage (GTDB taxonomy): Bacteria > Bacillota > Clostridia > Oscillospirales > Oscillospiraceae > Faecousia. The sequence continues at coordinate 61,039 of CASFFN010000001.1, forward strand.
TGTGATCGGTACCGTGGGAGATTCCCAGACCGAGGCGGTTTATGAGGTCTATTCCATCCCACAGCAGGTAAACCAGCTGTATCTTTTGGAAGGACGGATGCCGGAGGCGCCCAACGAATGTCTGGCCGACGCCAATCTTCAGGGCAGCACGGATTTGAACGACCTGTTCCGGATTGGGAGCGCCAATGAGGAGGACACGCTGGAGAGCCTCAACAACCAGACCTTCACCATTGTGGGATATGTTTCTTCTCCGCTGTTTATGGATACGAACCGGAACAATACCACTTTGGGAAAGGGTTCGGTCACTTCCAATATCTACATACCCTGGGAGGCGTTTGATGTCGATTACTATTCCCGGATAGATGTCACCGTTGCCGGGGACTACGATGCTTATACGGAAGTATACAATCAGGCGATGGATGGGGTCTCCGAGGAGATCAAGCCCCAGATACAGGTTTTGGCCCAGAGCCGCTATGAAAAGCTCCTGGCTGACGGCTGGGAGGAATACAACCAGGGTTTCGCGGAGTACGAAGACGGTCTGGCCGCCTACAACGAAGGAAAACAGGAGGCGGAGCAGTCGCTTCAGGATGCGAAAGACGCATTGCTGGAAGGGGAGCGGGAACTGGAGGAAAACCAAAAGCTGCTGGATGACGGCGCCGTTCAGCTCCAGGAGGGCATCAAACTCCTGGAACAAACCGAAAAGGACCTGGAGGACGGTCAGAAGGAGCTGGATGCCAGGAAGCAGTCGGTATACTGGCAGCTTGCCCAGGCCAGGCAGGAGCTGGAAGAAAACGAGAAAACGGTCAATGACAGTCTTGCCAAGGTGGAAGACGGACTTTACCAGATCACTTCCGGCTTGCAGCAGCTGGATTCGGGCATTCTGCAAATGGAACTGCTGGTAAACGGCGTGGATTCCGCTATCCGTATAGCGGAGAAGATGATTGCGGACACGGATTCCACAATCGCGCGGGTGCAGGAGGCGCTGGATAAGGCTAAGGAAGAAGAAATTCTGGATGAAGAACTGCTGCAAAGACTGCAAGAGGAACTGGATAATCTTGTCGCCTCCCGAAACTGGTATGTAGAGGAGTTTGAACGGTTAAAGGAACAAGCGGAACCTCTGCGGCAGCAGCTGGAGGGTTTGCAGAAACAGCGGGCGGATTTGCAGGCGCAGCAAACCCAGCTGGAGGAAACGCGCAAAACCCTGCTGGATGCCCAGACGCAGATTGCGGCGGGCTATCAGGAACTGGAAAGCAAGACGGCTTTGGCGGAAGCGGAACTTGCCAATGCCCAGAAGCAGATTGACGACGGCAACGCGCAGCTGATTCAGGGACAGAAGGAACTGGAACAGAAGCAGCAGGAGCTGGAAGACGGCAAAATTGCCCTGGAAGAGGGACGGAAGGAACTGGAACAGGGTTGGGAAGAATACCGGCAGGGAGAAGCAGATGCCCAAAAAGAGCTGGAAGAGGGCTTCCGGGAGCTGGAAGACGCCCGGGTGCAGCTGGAAGACGCGAAAAAGACCCTGGAGGATATGGAGGAACCCTCCGTATATATCCTGACCCGGGAGTCCAATGCAGGCTATCAAGGTGTGAGCAGCAACTCCGACATTGTAGCGGGTGTATCCCGGGTGTTCCCGGCGTTTTTCCTCCTGGTGGCGGCGCTGGTGTGCATTACCACCATGACCCGTATGGTGGAGGAGGAGCGAACCCAAATCGGCACCTTGAAGGCTCTGGGATATGGAAACGGAGCCATTATCGGAAAATACCTGTTTTACGCCGGCAGCGCGGCGGTGCTTGGCTGCGGAATCGGTGTGGTGGTGGGAAGCATTGTGTTCCCGCAAATTATCTGGACGGCTTACAGCCTGATTCTGACTCTCAAGCCCCACCTGGATATTGTATTCAATATCCCTCTGTGCGTTGGGGTCGTTGCGGTGTATACGGCGCTTATGCTGCTGGTGACCTGGTACTCCTGCCGGGTCGAGCTGCGGGAAGTGCCGGCGGAACTGGTGCGCCCCAAGACCCCGGCGGGGGGCAAGAAGATTCTGCTGGAGTACACCCCGCTTTGGAAGCACCTGCGCTTCCTGGATAAGGTCATGCTGCGGAACATTTTCCGCTACCGGCAGCGGCTTCTCATGATGATTGTGGGCATTTGCGGCTGTACGGCTCTGCTGGTGACGGGCTTTGGCATCGGCGATTCCATCAAGGACATTGTTTCTTACCAGTTTGAGGAAGTGACGCTGTACGATATGCAGGTGCAGTTTGGGGAGAGCCTTACGCCCCAGGAGCAGCAGCGGATTACGGAGCAAATGCAAGATGACATTTCCGCCATTTCCTTTGCCCATCAGTCCACAGCGGAGCTGGAATTTGGGGACAAAACCAACAGCGTAAACCTGCTGGTGGGCGGCGAGGATATGGGACAGTTTTTCGACCTGCACGATGGCAGTACCCCCTTGTCCTTGCCGTCGGATGGGCAGGCGCTTATCTCCGTGGGCGTTGCGGAACTGCTGGATATTTCCGCCGGGGATGAGATTGTAGTGCGTAACGCGGATTCGGAAGAGTTGCGGGTCACGGTATCGGGAATCTTTGATAACCATGTGTTCAACTATGTGATTGTCAGTCCTCAGACCTGTGAGAGTCAGCTGGGAGAGGCGCCGGATTATCAGGTGGCTTTTGCCACGGTTCCCGATGGGAAAGACCCAAGAGTTGTGGGCGCGGACTTCTCCTCTTTGAATAATGTGATGAATGTGACGGTCAGCCAGGCCCTGGCGGAGCAGGTGGGTTCCATGCTGGAGGTACTGGATTTGATTGTGGCTACGGTAATTGTCTGCGCCGCGCTGCTGGCGGTGATTGTGCTTTACAACCTGACCAACATCAATATCACGGAGCGGATGCGGGAGATTGCCACCATCAAGGTGCTGGGCTTTAACAGCTGGGAGACGGCGCTTTATGTGTTCAAGGAGAATCTGATTCTCTCCATATTCGGCGCGCTGATTGGACTTCTGGGCGGTAAGCTGCTTCTGGACTTTGTGATGAGCCAAATTAGGATTGATACGGTCTGGTTTACTTCCCGGCTGTTTGCCACCTCTTTGCTTCTGTCCGTTGGCATAACGGTTCTGGTGGCGGTGCTGGTGGATGTGGTGCTTTACTACAGATTGGAGAAAATCAATATGGCAGAGGCACTGAAATCTGCCGAATAAGCCGGAGAAAGAAACCTTGATTTTTCTAAGATTGTGTGGTAATATACATCATCGGTGTGGAAAAATAAATAAAAGGAAGTCTTATTTATGGATACCAAGACCTTTGATACCTATGAATCTTCGGTGCGCTCCTACTGCCGCCATTTCCCTGTGGTGTTTAACCGGGCCAAGGGAGCCTTTATGTACGACGAGGAGGGAAACCGTTATCTGGATTTTCTCTGCGGCGCCGGCGCGCTGAATTACGGACACAACAATGATTATATTAAGGAAAAGCTCATTGCCTATCTGCAGAATGACGGCGTGCTTCACGCCCTGGACCTGCATACACCGGCAAAGCGGGAATTTTTGGATACCCTGGAAGAGCAGATTCTCAAACCCCGGGGCCTTAACTACCGGGTGATGTGCTGCGGCCCCACGGGTACCAACGCCGTTGAGGCAGGGCTGAAGCTGGCGAGGAAAGTCACCGGCCGCTCCAATGTGTGGGCTTTCATGGGCTGCTTCCACGGCATGACCCTGGGTTCCCTCTCCCTGACCACCGAAGCCTACGCCCGGAACGCTGCCGGTGTACCTTTGGAAAACTGCACCCATATTCCCGCGCCTTATATGTTCCCGGAGCTGGATGTGGTGGCCTATATGCAGCGGCTGCTGGATGACGACCATTCCGGCGTGGAAAAGCCTGCCGCCCTGGTAATGGAAACGGTGCAGGCAGAGGGCGGTATCTATCCCTTTGCCCCTGAGTTCCTGCGGGGCTGCCGGAAGTTCTGTGACGAGAACGATATTCTGCTGATTATCGACGATATTCAGGCCGGCTGCGGCCGTACCGGTACCTTCTTCTCCTTTGAGCGGGCGGGCATCAAGCCGGATATGGTGACGGTGTCCAAGTCCATTGGCGGCATCGGTATGCCCATGTCTCTGCTTCTCATTTCTCCGGATAAGGATATCTGGAAGCCTGCGGAGCATAACGGAACCTTCCGGGGCAATCAGCTGGCCTTCGTGGCCGGGACCGCAGCCATTGAATATATGGTAGAGCACAAGCTGGACCAGGAGGCCGCCCGGAAGGGCGCCATGGTGGACGCCTATATCCGGGAGGAGATTCTGCCCCTGGACAAGCGGCTGACCCATCGGGGCATTGGCCTCATCTGGGGTATCGACTGTCAGGCTCTGGGCGGCGACCCCTTTAGCGATGCCGTGGTGGATGCCTGCTTCCGCAAGCGCCTGATTGTGGAGCGTGCCGGCCGGAACAGCTGTGTCGTCAAACTTATGCCCACACTGGTAATTGAGGACGAGGACCTGATGGAAGGCCTGCGCATCCTGAAGGAAGCTTTCGTGGAGGTTCTGGAATCCCAGAAGTAAAACTGAATGAAACCGCAAGGGCTTGTCCGCTTTTAACATGGGAGGACAAGCCCTTTCCTTTTTCTGGAAAGGGAGGGAATTTGAAAAAGATTGACATTCCCTGGCGGGACAGATATAATATGCCTAAGTTTTCATGGTTGAAAGTGTGTCCCCCCAGGGGTAAAAAGCCAAATAAAAAACCGGAATAAGGTGAGAAAATGAAACGATTTTTGGTATTGTTGATTGCCGGCGGATTGTGCCTTTCCCTGGCGTTTTGCGGAAGAAACGGGGAGAGTCCCTCTCAGGAGACCTCCAATCCCACGCAGACCTCTGAGCCAACCACAGCTCCCACTACCCAGCCCACGGAAACCACCGAGGCTACAGAGCCCACGCCGGAACAGGTGGTGGAGGCTTTTGCCAAGGAGCAGGGCCTGACCCTGGCGGACTGGCCTGAGTCCTTGATTAAGCTTCTGGAATATCCCCTGAAGAAGGATTTGGAGCCGGAAATTGACTTGAGCGACTGCCTGAAGGACCCCGGCGTACCTTTGCTGATTCAGTGGGACGAGCGTTGGGGTTACATGGAGTATGCCGGAGAGCCTATGGGTCTGTCCGGCTGCGGACCGACCTGCCTGTCCATGGCCTGCATCTACTTCTTTCAGGATGCAACCTATACCCCCAAATATGTAGCGGAGTTCTCTGAGGAACACGGGTATGCGGTGGACGGCAACGGAAGTGCATGGACGCTGATTTCCCAGGGCGGCAAGGAGCTGGGCCTGGATGTGGTGGAAATTCCCCTGGACGCGAACCGGATTATCAATAATCTGGAGGTGGGGAACCTCATCATCTGTGTTGTGGGTCCTGGCGACTTTACTTCCTCCGGGCATTTTCTGGTAATGACCGGGTATGAGGACGGCTACGTGAAAATCAACGACCCCAACAGCCCCATGAGAACGGAGCAGAAATGGGAACTGACCCGGGTTATGGAGCAGATTCAGAACCTTTGGGTGTGCAGATTGCCCTCGGAATAATCGAAACAATCCTATATCGGAGGTGCTGCGTGAAGTATGCAGCACCTCCTTTTTCACTTGTTGGAAGCCAGAAAGCAGGCATGAAAGGGACAGCCTCACCATATGGTATAAAGAGGTGAGCGCTATGGCCTACGAAATATCTTACAGTCCCCAGGAAAATCGCCGCTATCCCATTTTCCGTCCCCGGAAAAAACCGTCCAAATGGCTGCTGTGCGTGGCGCTGGTTTCTGTGACAGCCTTCGCCATACCCCAGGTGCGGAAACAAATCGGACAGGCTCTGCTTCCCGGCGACAAGGAAACCACCCAGGAGGCGGTGACGGCTTTTGTGGAGGATGTCCGGCAGGGAGTGCCTATCCCCGACGCGTTCCAGGCCTTTTGCCGGGAGATTGTGAAAGATGTGGAAGTTACAAAGACTTCCGATTGATTTGCGGCCCGGTTTTTTTCTCTTTCTGGCAGCGGCGCTGTTGATTTTCCCGTTGCCCTGGGTGGGAGCCTGGCTGCTGGCGGCGACGGCGCACGAGCTTTTCCACCTGCTTGCGGCAAGGCTTTCCGGAGCGGCGGTGGAGCGGATATCCCTGGGTGGCGGCGGAATGGAGATGAAAATTGGTCTGTCGGGGCCGAGGCAGGCCTTTTTTACGGCAATGGCTGGGCCGCTGGGGAGTGCGTTTCTGATTTTTCTTGCCCCCTGGCTCCCCAGGACAGCGGTCTGCGGCTTTGTGCAGGCCGTGTTTAATCTGCTGCCCATCATGCCCCTGGACGGAGGACGGGCCTTGGGGGCTCTGCTTTGCCGTTCCCTGAAAAACGGCCGCCGGATTGCCGCCTGGGTGGAAAATGTGGCGGTCGCTCTGGTCCTTGCGGGCTTTATTTATGGCTTTTTGCGGCTGGAACTGGGGATTTTGCCCCTTCTGCTGGGTCTTCTGTTCTTGTTCAAAACGGGGAAAATAAAAATTTCTTGCAAACCGGGGCTGCAAAGGTTACAATAGTCCTACCCAAAAGATAAGAGGTAAGGCTATGACCGATTTATTGCAAAGAATCCTGCCTACGGTGCAGAAACCTGCCCGGTATACAGGCGGAGAATACAATGAAATTCAGAAGGATCCGGCCCAGGTGCGGGTGGATGTGGCCTTCTGCTTTCCGGATACCTACGAGATTGGGATGTCCAATGTGGGTATGCGGATTTTGTACGGCGTGATGAACGAAATGGACGGCGTATGGTGCCAGCGGGTGTTTGCCCCCTGGGGGGACATGGAGGACGCCATGCGGCGGCATGAAATTCCCTTGTGGGCGCTGGAGAGCGGCAAGCCGGTAAAGGACTTTGACATGATTGCCTTTACCATCGGCTATGAGATGTGCTATACCAATGTTCTCAATATGCTGAATCTTGCCGGTGTCCCCCTGTACGCCCGGGAGCGGAAGGGTCTGAACCAGATGGTGTTTGCCGGGGGCGTGTGTACCTTCAACCCGGAGCCCCTGGCGGACTTCATCGACTTTTTCTCCCTGGGAGAAGGGGAGGAGAGCACGGTGGAAATTGTGTCCCTTTATGACCGGGCCAAGGCAGAAGGGTGGAGCAAGGAAGCCTTTTTACTGGAGGTCTCCAAAATCCCCGGGGTGTATGTCCCCTCCTTCTATGCGCATAAATATAACCCGGACGGCACTCTGGCGGAGATTGTGCCTCTTCATGGCGCGCCCCGGAGCGTCACCAAGCGGATCGTGGAGGATTTGGACAAGGCTTATTACCCCACCAAAATGATTGTGGCCTCCACGGAAATTGTCCACGACCGGGCAAACCTGGAGCTGTTCCGGGGCTGTATCCGGGGCTGCCGCTTCTGCCAGGCGGGCTTCTCCTGCCGCCCCGTGCGGAAAAAGAGCCCCCAGGTGCTGTATCGCCAGGCGGTGGAAACCCTGGAGGATTCCGGACATAATGAGATTACCCTGTCAAGCCTCTCCACCTCCGACTACCGGGGCTTAAAAGAACTGACGGATGAAATGCTCCCTTACTGCGTGGAGAATCGTATCAACCTGTCGGTGCCCTCTCTCCGGGCGGACAACTTCTCCCGGGAGCTGATGATGAAGCTCCGCACCCAGCGGAAAAGCGGCCTGACCTTTGCCCCGGAGGCCGGTACCCAGCGGCTGCGGGATGTCATCAATAAGAATCTGACGGAGGAGGAAATCCTCACGACCTGCGCCAATGCCTTTTCCGGCGGCTGGGACCATGTGAAGCTCTACTTCATGCTGGGGCTTCCCACGGAAACGGATGAGGATGTGCTGGGCATTGCGGAGCTGGTGCATAAGGTGATACTCACCTGGAAGGAGTACGCCTCCAATAAAAAGCGGGGTCTCCGGATCCATGTGGCCACTGCTTTTTTTGTGCCCAAGCCCCATACCCCCTTTCAGTGGGAAAAACAAATCACTCCGGAGGAATATCTTCGCCGCTGCCGCCTGCTGAAAGACCATTTTTATTCCAAGTCTGTGGAGTATAATTACCACACTCCGGACATCAGCCGCCTGGAGGCGGTAACTGCCAGGGGCGACCGCCGCCTGGGCCCGGTGATTGCGGAGGCTGCCAGAAACGGCGCCAAGCTGGACGGCTGGGACGAGTATTTTAACTATCAAATCTGGATGGATGCTTTCAGGACCTGCGGCGTGGACCCGGACTATTATACCGTCCGGGGATTTGGGGAGGACGAACTTCTGCCCTGGGACCCCATCGATGTAGGCGTCAGCAAAAAGTTTTTGCTCCGGGAAAGAAAACGGGCCTATGAGGGCATCATAACACCGGACTGCCGCCATGGCTGCGGCGGCTGCGGCGCCAATGGCCTGCTTCGGGAGGTGGAGTGCGATGCTTAGACTGCTGTTTGAAAAAAAGGGAAGAGCCGTCTGGATTTCCCACCTGGATTTAATGCGGCTGTTTCAAAGAGCCTTCAAGCGGGCGGAGCTGCCCCTGACCCATACCCAGGGCTTCAATCCCAGACCTTCCGTTTCCATTGCCCTGCCTTTGTCCGTGGGGGTGGAGAGCAGCTGCGAGCTGCTGGACTTCACCCTGGAGGGCGCAGAGGTGCCCTGCCAGGAGATTTGCCGCCGGCTCAATGAAAAGCTGGTGGAGGGCATCCGGGTTCTGCAAGTGTATGAGGACGGCCGAAAGCTGAAAGACCTGCGGCTTTTGTCCTGCCGGGTGACTTTGGAATATGACAACGGACTTCCGGACGGCGCCCCCGAGGCCATTTCGGCGCTCTTTGCCCAACCGGAGCTTCTGGTGGAGAAACGCGCCAAAAACAACGGAATGCAGGAACAGAACATCATCCCCATGATCCGAAGCCTTCAGGTGGAGAAAGGGGAAGGCAGCCTGGTTCTGAACGCCCTGGTGTATTGCCAGAATCCCACTTTGAATCCGGCGCTGCTGGTGTCCGCCATCGAGCGGTACCTGCCGGAGCTTACCCCCAGCTTTTCCCACTGCGCCAGACTGGAAATTTATGACGAACAAGAACAAGTATTCAGATAAGGAGAATGTGCGATGAAAGTAAATCCGAATTTTGTGCTGGAAGACTGCCCCATCTGCCGGGGCAACGGCATCGTTGTCCACGAGGGCGACTGGAGCGTCCAGGTAGAGTGCTGCGATTGCGGCGCCCATACGGTGTATGTGGAGTATAACACCGAGGAGGAAAAGACCGAAGCGGAGCAGCAGGTGGTTTGCCTGTGGAACCTGGGCAAAGTCATCCGCACCGATGTGGGCGAATAAAAACTTTTCAAAAACAAAAAATAATGCTTGCATTTTCTGACAGCATATGATAGAATACTCAGGCAGTCAGGAAATGAAGCAAATCCGGGTGTGGCGAAGTTTGGTATCGCGCTTGAATGGGGTTCAAGAGGCCGCTGGTTCGAATCCAGTCACTCGGACCAAAAACGGTTGAAATCGTAAGATTTCAGCCGTTTTTTCTTTTGCCTTTTTGAAGATTTTATATGCGTTGTGACAGAATTGAGGAAAATTCGCAGAATTTAGTTCCAGACAATTGAGATATGTGCCGCCTTGTGGTAGAATATAAGAAAATTGTGCCGGGAACGGCGAAAGAAAAGAGGAACAAACATGGCAGACATTCAGAAAGAACAGCAGCGGGACGAGCTGCACCGGGCCATCTGGGCCATTGCGGACGAACTGCGGGGCGCTGTGGATGGCTGGGATTTTAAGAACTATGTGCTGGGCACCATGTTCTATCGCTATATCTCGGAAAACCTGTGTAATTACATCAACAGCGGCGAGATCGAGGCGGGGAACGCTGACTTTGACTATGCCAAAATGACCGACCAGGAGGCCGAGGAGGCCCGGGATGACCTGGTGCAGGAAAAAGGCTTTTTCATTCTGCCCAGCGAGCTTTTCTGCAATGTCCAGAAGCGTGCCTCAGGAGATGAGAACCTGAACGAAACCCTGGAAACCGTATTCCGTCATATTGAGGAATCGGCCAAGGGCAGCCAGTCTGAGGGCAGCTTTGCAGGCCTGTTTGATGATTTCGATGTGAACAGCAATAAGCTGGGAGCTACCGTTGCCAAGCGCAATGAAAAACTGGTGAAGCTGCTCAACGGTATCGCTGCCATGGATTTGGGGGAAGTCAAGGACCACCAGATTGATGCCTTCGGGGATGCTTACGAATACCTGATGACCATGTACGCCAGCAACGCCGGAAAATCCGGCGGCGAGTTCTTCACGCCGGCAGATGTGTCGGAGCTTCTGACCCGCTTGGGCACTGTGGGCAAGACCGAGGTCAATAAAGTATATGACCCGGCCTGCGGTTCCGGCTCTCTGCTGTTGAAAGCGGTGAAGGTGCTGGGGCATGAGGGGGTGCGCAACGGCTTTTATGGGCAGGAAATCAATATCACCACCTATAACCTGTGCCGTATCAATATGTTCCTCCACGACATCGGCTTTGATAAATTCGACATCGCCTGCGAGGACACCCTCACCGCTCCCCAGCATTGGGACGATGAGCCTTTCGAGCTGATTGTCTCCAACCCGCCTTATTCCATCAAGTGGCCGGGAGACGAGAACCCCCTGCTTATCAACGATCCCCGCTTTGCCCCTGCCGGTGTGCTGGCGCCCAAGAGCAAGGCGGACCTGGCCTTTATCATGCACAGCCTGTCCTGGCTGGCCCCCAGCGGCACCGCCGCCATCGTCTGCTTCCCTGGCATCCTGTACCGGGGCGGGGCAGAGAAGAAAATCCGCCAGTATCTTATTGACAATAATTTCATTGACTGCATCATTCAGCTGCCCAGCAACCTGTTTTTCGGCACCAGTATCGCCACCTGTATCATGGTGCTGAAAAAGAACAAGGCAGACAATAAAACCCTGTTTATTGATGCCACCAAAGAATGTATCAAGGTAACCAATAACAATAAGCTCACCCCGGAGAACATTGACCGCATTGTGGACACCTTCGCAAACCGCACCCAGGAGCCCCACTTCTCCCACCTGGCAGCCTATGAGGAGATTGCAGGGCAGGAGTATAACCTTTCCGTCTCTACCTATGTAGAGGCCGAGGATACCCGGGAAAAAATCGACATCCAGCAGCTCAACGCCGAAATCGCCCAGATTGTGGCCCGGGAGGAGGTCTTGCGTGCAGAGATAGATAAGATTATTGCGGAGATTGAGTGAAATGGTTGAAATTGAAAAAGACAAGCCTTTGCCAAAACATACACGCATAGACTATGATGAATGTTATGCAAAGCTTGTTTTGGAAAAGTTTTTTCCAAACGAATACAAAAATTTAGAGTTATGTGACTACCCGGATTTGCGTGATGTCAAACACGACATTGGCATTGAGGTTACATCAGCGATTCCACAGCAGCAGAGAGAGGCTCTTGGGTTGGCTTGCGAGATTCCCTTCTTATCGGAAAGTGAGCAAAAACGCCGCATTGAATATTTACAAAAGAAGGGGTATCAATATTCTGAATTCGGGATGGTACACCCGGGAAGAAGCAATTCTTGGACTGGTAGTGATTTCCCTCCTATTGAAAAAACTTTCTGCGCTGATTTTTTAGATGCCGCTTCAAAGAAAATTGAGAAATTAAACAGGGGAAACTATGAAGTGTTATCCCAATATAACCTGTTCGTACAATCGGAATTGCTTGTGGAAAACTGGATGCCCCCAAAAATTCTGGAGTGGCTGCTTTCTGTTTCTGTCAGAGAAAAAGCATATTCCGTTATCTATTTACTTGGACTGAATGGGCTGTTTTTGTTTGATGTAGGGAACAAAGCATGGAAAAAGTTGGAGACGGGTACGAAGCTGTATGGTTTGGGAGAACTTGCCCGGTCAATGGTAGAAGAGAGTGAAAAAGAATGAGTAAATTAGAAGATTTGCTGCAACAGCTTTGCCCCAATGGGGTGGAGTATAAGCAGTTGGGAGAAATTGCTGCCTATGCTACTGGAAAAATAGATGCAGAATTAGTAAATTCCAATACTTATGTTGGCGTCGACAATTTGTTGCCCGACAAGAAAGGGAAAACAAACTCTGACCATGTTCCGGCTGATGGGAGGTTAATTCAATATATCAAAGGTGATATTTTAATTGGAAATATTCGTCCTTATTTGAAGAAAATATGGCTGGCGCAATATTCGGGAGGAACAAATGGAGATGTACTGACAGTTCGTCCTAATAACCAAAATGAAATATGTAGTGATTTTTTATATTACATACTTTCGTCAGATGCCTTTTTCCTCTATGATATGCAAAATGCCAAAGGTGCAAAAATGCCTCGGGGTGACAAGACAGCCGTATTAAAATATCGCCTTCCCGTTCCACCCATGGAAGTCCAACAGGAAATTGTGCGGATTCTGGACCAGTTTACAGAACTCACCGCAGAACTCACCGCAGAGCTCACCGCAAGAAAAAAGCAGTATGAGTATTATCGGGATTGTTTGTTAGCGGTCAAATCCGAGGTTTCTGTATACACCATTGGAGAGTTATGTCGAGTATGTAGAGGGCGAGTTATATCAAAGGAGTATATACGAGATAATGAAGGAAAATATCCTGTGTATTCATCGCAAACCGAAAACGACGGGGTGTTGGGTCTGATTTCTGATTACGAATATGACGGTGAATATCTGACATGGACAACGGATGGTGCAAATGCTGGAACGGTGTTTTATCGCAAGGGAAGGTTCAACATAACTAATGTTTGTGGACTACTAGACGCTAACCGCGAATTGGTTCGGCCAAGATATTTATATTATGCACTTGGAAGAGTAGTTGGAAACTATGTTAGCAAAGGAATGGGGAACCCTAAGCTGATGAGCAATGTGATGAGCCGGATTAAAATACCTATTCCTGCACTTGATGTTCAAGAAAGAATTATTTCAAACCTCGACCGCTTCGAAGCCCTCTGCAACGACCTGTCCAGCGGCCTGCCTGCTGAGATTGAAGCCCGCCGCAAGCAATACGAATATTACCGGGACAAGCTTTTGCAATTCAAAATTCATAATGCATAATGCAGAATTGGGGTGAGACGGTGAAGCGGGAAAATACTATTGTGGACAAGAGCAAAGGCTTTGCTGTGCGAATTGTAAAACTGTATCAATATTTGTGTGCAGAGAAGCGTGAATTTGTTCTGTCCAAGCAGCTGCTTCGCAGTGGCACAAGTATTGGCGCAAATGTGAAAGAAGCAATCAGGGGACAGAGTAAAGCAGACTTTATCTCAAAAATGAGCATTGCCCTGAAAGAGGCATCTGAAACAGAGTATTGGCTTGAATTGCTGCACGAAACCGATTTTTTGGACAGGAAGCAATTTGAAAGCATATATGCCGATAATCAGGAATTGTTGAAAATCCTCACAAGCATTGTAAAAGCTTCCAACGAAAGGAGAGCATAATGCAAATACCCCGGAGCAATTATGCATTATGAATTATGCACTATGAATTACAACATCGTTGCCGCCACAACGGAAAACACCGTCGTCACCTCTTACGAGCCGGTGAAAAACCGCTCCGACAGCTACCAGAGCGAGGCGGCTTTGGAGCGGGAATTCATCCAGCTGCTTACCCAGCAGGGGTATGAATATTTACAAATCCATCAGGAGGCAGATCTGATTGCCAACCTGCGCCGCCAGCTGGAAGCCCTCAACGGTTATTCCTTTACCGATGGGGAGTGGGAGCGGTTCTTCTCCGAGGCCATTGCCAACCCCAATGAGCACATTGTGGAGAAGACCCGGAAGCTTCAGGAGGACTTTGTGCAGGTGCTCCGCCGGGACGATGGTACCTCCAAGAACATCTCCCTTCTGGACAAGAAGAATATCCACAACAACCGTCTCCAGGTCATCAATCAGTATGAGGTGGGTCGGGAGCAGGGGGCACACCACGACAACCGCTACGATGTGACGGTACTGGTGAACGGCCTGCCCCTGGTACATATTGAGCTGAAACGCCGGGGTGTGGCGATCCGGGAGGCTTTTAACCAGATTAACCGCTACCAGCGGGACTCTTTCTGGGCAGGGTGCGGCCTGTTTGAGTATGTGCAGATTTTTGTTATCTCCAACGGCACCAACACCAAGTACTACTCCAACTCTACCCGTATCGGTGCCATTCGGGAGGCCTCCGGCGGCAAAATCAAAAAGCAGAAAACCAGCAACAGCTTCGAGTTTACCTCCTACTGGGCAGATGCCAACAATCAGGTGATTCCCGATTTGGTGGACTTCACCCGCACCTTCTTTGCCAGGCACACCATCCTGAATGTGCTGACCCGGTACTGCATTTTCACCTCAGAGGATATACTCATGGTTATGCGGCCCTATCAGATTACCGCCACCGAGCGGATTCTCAGCCGCATCCAAATTGCCAACAACTACAAAAAATATGGCACCATCGAGGGCGGCGGCTATATCTGGCACACCACCGGAAGCGGAAAGACCCTGACTTCTTTCAAGACGGCAAGGCTTGCCTCCCAGCTGCCCTATATCCACAAGGTGCTTTTCGTGGTGGACCGGAAGGATCTGGACTACCAGACCATGAAGGAATACGACCGCTTTGAAAAAGGTGCAGCCAACAGCAACACCTCCACCGCCATCCTGAAAAAGCAGCTGGAGGACGACAACGCCCATATTATCATCACCACCATCCAGAAGCTGTCTACCTTCATCAAGAAGGAGAAGAATCATCCGGTGTATGACAAGCGGGTGGTTATCATCTTCGATGAGTGCCACCGCAGCCAGTTTGGGGATATGCACGCCGCCATCGTCAAGAATTTCAAGAAGTATCACCTGTTTGGATTCACCGGTACGCCGATTTTTGCAGTCAATGCCCGGGCGGCCGCCGGAGCCCAATTCTTCACCACCGCTCAGACCTTCGGCGACCAGCTCCATGCCTATACCATCGTAGATGCCATCAATGACAAGAATGTGCTGCCTTTCCGGGTGGACTATATCAAAACCATGGATGCAGAGCCGGACATCGATGATAAAAGCGTCTGGGATATTGACCGGGAGAAAGCTTTCATGGCGCCCCAGCGGGTGGAACTGGTGACCCGGTACATCCTGGAGCACTTCGACCAGAAGACCTACCGGGGGGACAAGACCTATCTGTTCAACACCCTGACAAACATCGCTGAGGTGGCTTCCGGCAAGCATGGCGCAGTAGAGGAGGTCAAGCAGAAGCAGCGCCTCAGCGGCTTCAACTCCATTTTTGCCGTGGCTTCGGTGCCTATGGCTAAGCTTTACTATCAGGAGTTCAAAAAGCAGATGGCGGCCGACCCCACCAAAAAGCTGCGGGTGGCTCTGATTTACAGCTATGGAGCCAACGAGGAGGAAACAGACGGCATTCTGGACGAGGAAAACAGCGAGGACACCAGTGCCCTTGACCGGAGCAGCCGGGATTTCCTGGATGCTGCCATCCGGGACTACAACGAAATGTTCCATACCAACTATTCCACCGATAGCGACAAGTTCCAGAACTACTACAAGGATGTATCCCTGCGGATGAAAAACAAGGAACTGGATCTGCTGATTGTGGTAAATATGTTCCTGACCGGCTTTGATGCAACCACCCTGAATACTCTTTGGGTGGATAAGAATCTGAAAATGCACGGCCTCATTCAGGCATTCAGCCGCACCAATCGGATTTTGAATTCCATCAAAACCTTCGGAAACATCGTCTGCTTCCGCAACCTCCAAAAGCGGGTAGATGCAGCCATCGCATTGTTTGGAGACAGAAATGCCGGTGGGATTGTTCTGCTGCATAAATTTGAGGATTACTACTCCGGTTACACCGACAAGGATGGAAAACAGCATCCCGGCTATACGGACATGATGGCAGAGCTTTTTCAAAAGTTCCCCCTGTCCCAGCCCCGGATTGAGGGAGAAGAAAATCAGAAGGATTTTATCTGCCTGTTCGGTGCAGTTTTGCGGATGCGAAATCTCCTTGCTTCCTTTGATGAATTCAAAGACCGGGAATTGATTTCGGAGCGGGATTTGCAGGATTACCTGGGCCGGTATCAGGATTTGCGGGATGAGTGGGTAAACCGAAAGAAAGGCGATAAAGAGGATATCACCGACGATATCGTCTTTGAAATTGAACTGATTCGGCAGATTGAGGTCAATATCGACTACATTCTGATGTTGGTAAAGAAATATCATGATTCCCATAGAAACGACAAGGAAGTTCTGCTTACCATCCAGAAAGCCGTAGATGCCAGCCCCCAGCTCCGCAGCAAAAAGGAGCTGATTGAAACATTCATTGCAGGAATCAACGATGTTGACGATGTGATGAATGAGTGGCACAGCTTCGTGGGCGAAGCCCGGGAGAGGGAGCTGGCACAAATCATCCAGGAGGAAAAGCTCCGGGAACCGGAAACCAGAAAGTTTTTGGAAAATGCGTTCCGTGATGGAGAACTCAAAACCACCGGCACGGATATTGACAAGCTGATGCCCCCTGTCTCCCGCTTCGGCGGAGGAAAACGTGCCCAGAAAAAGCAAACCATTATTGAAAAATTAAAGGCTTTCTTTGAGAAATTCTTTGGTATTGGGAGCTTTACAGGAGAGTGAACCCTAAAAAGGAGGTGCCCTATGAAATCGTGGATATACCCGGACTTTTCCAACGGGGTAGGCAATATCTCCGCAACCCTGGCAGAATTCCTTCATGCCCCCAACCGGAACCCGGTGCTGCCTGTTTTGCGGCAGGCGCTTTCCCGGGATTATAAAAATGTTGTCTACCTTTGCTTTGACGGGATGGGGGTCTATCCTCTGGAGCGGTGTCTGGGGAAAGATGACCTGCTGAAGAAACACACCGTGCAGGTTCTCACCTCCACTTTTCCCTCCACCACCACCAACGCAACCCGCACCCTGATGACCAACCGGCTGCCTTTGGAGCACGGATGGTTCGGCTGGAGCCTTCATTTTCCCAAGCTGGGGCGCAATGTGGACATCTTTCTCCGCCGGGATTCTATGACCCAGGAGCGGGTGCGTCCTCAGGATTACCCCATTGCGCAGGGGGCGTATTACTTTGACCAGGGGCAGACAGACCGGAGCGTTTACACAGTTTTTCCGGACTATATTCCCGTAAAGAACCGGAAAGGGAACCGTACCTTCCGCACCCTGGGGGAATTCTGGCAGGCGTTGGAAGATGTCTGCCGGGAGCCCAGCCCCGGATTTGTCTACGGCTATTGCCCGGAACCGGACGGAACCATGCACCAGCAGGGCGTATCCAGTCCCCAGGCCAGAGCGGTTATGGGGGAGATTTCCAGGGGAATCCAGAATTTTCTGAAAACCGTGAAAGATACCCTGCTGATTGTGTCGGCAGACCATGGGCAGGTGGACATCAAAGGATATGCGGATCTTTATGGGGACGAGAAGCTCATGGGTATGCTGAAAATTTACCCCTTCCTGGAAGCCCGGGCCCCGGCGTTTCTGGTAAAGCCGGAGTGCCGCGGAGATTTTGAAAGCTATTTTCAGGAGAAGTACGGTAGGGATTTCCGGCTTTTTGCCTCAGACCGGCTGATTGAACAGGGCGTGTTTGGGGAGCGGGGGAGCATGGGCTATCTTCTGGGGGACTATATCGCCCTGGGAACTTACACCCATAAAATCGCTTTGCTTACCCCTCACAGCAAACGGTTCAAAGGTCACCACACTTCCATGACGGAGGAAATGGAAGTGCCATTGATCCTTTTGGATACCTAACCGCCCATATGACAAAGCGCAGGTTTTCAAAAAGAAAACCTGCGCCAATTTTCGTATTCGGTGGCTCCGCTGGTTCAGCCGGGAACCCCTAACAGCATGGAAACCAGGGTGCAAACTACCAAACTCAGCCCACCGGCCGCAATCCAGCGGCTGCGGAGTTTTTTCAGCTCCTGGGAAATATACAGAAAGCCCAGGATTAAACCCCCGTCCAAAATGGTTATAATACCGATTATATATTTGAGGGCTTTCACACCGGTAGCGGCAAACACAAGATACAGAATGAAAAGCGCCAAACCCGTCAGCAGGGCATAGGTCATTATCCGCTCCATTTCCCGGTAGCGATTTTTACGATGGGCCATGACAGCACCTCCACCAATAGCATAGTCTATTTATAGCACATTATGGGGAAAAATGCAATCCCTTTCCGTTTTTTGCGGATTGTCCCGGAGGATTGGGGAAATTTTTTGCAAATACTTGCAGTTTTTCCAGCTTCCTGCTATAATGTAACCGATTATGTGTGTGGATTAAAGGAGTGCCCATGTCAGAACCGAAATACCGGCTGGAAGGGATTGTGCGTACCCGGGATGAATCCATGGAGGACTTTGAAGGGCCTCTGGATGTTATCTTCCTGCTGTTGAGCAAGAATAAAATTGATATTGAGGATGTGTCCATTACCGCTATTTTGGAGCAGTACCTGGCCTACCTGGATGAAATGAAGCGGCTGGATATGGAGATTGCAAGCGAATTTATCACCATGGCGTCTCACCTGATGCTGATTAAGACCAAAATGCTTCTATCCTCGGCGGAGGCTGCGGAGGCGGAGACGGAGCTGGATTTGCTGCGGCAATCCCTGCTGGAACGGCGCCGCCGGGAGGCCATGGACCAGATTCGCATTGCCATCACCCTTTTGGAGCCCCGGAACGAAATCGGCAGAAGTATGTTTACCAAGCAGCCGGAGCCTCTGAAACGGGATGGTACCTACCGGTACCGTCACGAGCCGGAGGACTTGCTCCGGGCGCTGGATGAGATTTCCCAGCGAAACCAGCGGCGTTTGCCGCCTCCCACCGCCAACTTCAAGGGAATTGTAGGCAAGGAGCCCTACCCGGTGGCAAAGAAATCCGGGCAGCTTCTCCGTCGCCTGATTCTGCGGGGCGTGGAGCGGCTGAAAAACCTGTTCCGGGGGAATCGGAGCCGGTCGGAGATTGTGGCTACCTTCCTGGCGATTCTGGAGCTGTGCAAAACCAACTCCGTAACCCTGGAGGACGATGTGTCCGGTGAAAACCCCAATGTCCGACTGATCAAGGCACCGGAGCAGACTGAGAAGGAGCATTCTTAATGGACCAGACAGAATTACAACGAGCAATCGAGGCCATCCTGTTTGCCGCGGGAGAAAGCGTGGAGATCTCCCGCCTGGCAATGGCCCTGGAAACAGACGAGAAGGAAATCCGGGAGGCGGCAGATACCCTTGCCGACCAGCTGGCCTTTGACCGCCGGGGAATCCGGATTCTCCGACTGGAAAACAGCTATCAGATGGTGTCCTCTCCCCAGATGGCAGACTTCATTACAAAAGCCCTGGAAACCCGGAAGCCCCCCAAGCTCTCCGCCTCCCAGCTGGAGACTCTGACCATTGTCGCCTATTATCAGCCGGCTACCAAGGCTATGGTGGAGCAGATCCGGGGCGTGGACAGCAGTTATTCCATCTCCGGGCTTTTGAATAAGAAGCTGATTCAGGAGGCTGGCAGACTGAATGTCCCCGGCCGTCCTATCCAGTATAAGACAACCCCCAATTTCCTGAAAACCTTTGGCCTCACCTCCCTGGAGGAACTGCCGGAGATTGAGAAGGTGAATCTGGGTGAGCCGGTGATACCGGAGGAGGAAGGGGAAGAACCTGCAAAGGAGGGCTAAGGAATGCTTTGGCTGATTATCCCCGGGATTTTGCTTTTGCTGTGCCTTTTGCCTCTGGGAATCGGCGCTGTATACGGAAAGCAGGGGCCGAAGGTTTATCTTATTATCTGGAAGGTTAAAATCCCACTATACCCCCGAAAACCCAAGAAGGAGAAACCCCAAAAGGAAAAAACACCGAAAAAAAACTCAGGAAATACCTCCCGTCAGGAGAAAAAACAGGAAGCTTCCCGGTGGAAAGAGAAAAAACTTTCCGAAGAAGCAAAGACTGAAGCCTTCACCGGGAAAGAGAAAGAATCTTCCGAAGAAGCAAAGCAGGAAGAAGATGCACTGTGGGACTTTGAAAAACTTAAGACCCTTCTGCACCTGATTGTTCCCTTTCTGGGGGATTTGCGGCGGAAAATCCGCATCACCCGGCTCCAGGGGTATCTGCTCCTGGCAGGAGGCGATCCCTGCGACCTGGCGGTGAACTATGGCAGAGCCTGGGCAGCCCTGGGAAACCTCCAGGCATTGCTCAGCCGGGCGTTTGTGATTAAAAAGCAGGATTTGCAGGTAGGCTGTGATTTTGCCGGAGATAACACCTTGTTCTACGGAAGAGCAGATATTACCATAACCCTGGGACGGCTTCTGGGCCTGGTCCTTCGTTATGGTTGGAAATTGCTGAAAAGCACCAAAATGAAAAAAGGCGGTGGCGTGAAATGAGCCAGAATTTACCCAATATGTTGGATAGAACCATTACTAAAATCCGCGAAATGCTGGATTCCAATTCCGTGGTGGGCGACCCCATTACCGTGGGGGACAATGTTACCATCCTTCCCATTTCCAGAATCAGCGTGGGAATCGGCGGCGGCGGTTCCGATTTTTCCAGTAAGGTTCCCAATAAGGAAAATCCCTTTGGCGGCGGAGTAGGCGCCGGTGTCCGGGTGACTCCGGTGGCATTCCTCATTATCAAGGACGGCAGCGTGCGGATGGTTCCCGTAACGGCACCTGCCAATACCACCGCGGACCGGATTGTGGAACTGGTGCCGGAAACCCTGGACAGAATTGCGGATTTTATCGATTCCAGAAAGAAAAACCAGGAATAAGGCAAGATCCCGGGGGCAAACTATCCCGGGGTGATGAACTTGAGACGAATATTTGCAGGGGTGGCGGTCGGAATTCTGGCTGCCATCCTGTTTCTGCCTGTAAGGGCCGGGGCAATCTCAGCCGAATGTGCCATTTTGATTGATGGAGAGACCGGCCGGGTGCTCTATGAAAAGCAAGCGGAGGAAAAAAGCCTCATTGCCAGCACCACCAAGATTATGACGGCGCTGGTAATCTGCGAACAGACCAACGTGCTGGACCGGGTGAAAATTCCCAAAGAGGCTGTGGGTATCGAGGGCTCTTCCATGTATCTGAAGGAAGGGGAAGTGCTGACGGTCCAGGAGCTGCTTTACGGACTGATGCTCCAAAGCGGCAACGATGCAGCGGTGGCCCTGGCCATTTATTGCGGCGGTACGGTGGAGGGCTTTACAGAGCTGATGAACGACAAAGCCCATCGGCTGGGAATGACCCAGTCCCACTTTGCCAACCCCAACGGCCTGGACAGCCCGGGAAATTACTCCACCGCCCGGGATATGGCTCTGCTTACGGCCTATGCCATGCAGAACCCCATTTTTGCCCAGACCGTCAGCACCAAAACCATTACCATCGGTGAGCGGTGCCTGCGGAACCATAACAAGCTCCTTTGGCAGCTGGAAGGGGCAAATGGGGTAAAGACCGGCTATACCAAGGCAGCCGGACGGATTCTCATATCCAGCGTTACCCGGATGGGACGGCAGCTGATTGCCGTTACCTTCAATGACCCCAACGACTGGCAGGACCATAAAGACTTGATTGAAGACGGATTCTCCCGGTTTACCGTACAACAGCTCATCCACCAGGGGCAGACCCTGGGGCAGCTGGAGCTGGCGGGGGGACAGGAAGAATCTGTGGATTTGATTGCGGCAGAGGATTTTTCCTATTCCCTGGCCCAGGGGGAACGGGTGACCATTTCCCTGCCGGAGGCGGGGTTTGCCTATGCTCCGGTGGCAGAGGGGCAGGAGGCAGGCTTTGCCCATATTCTGGTGGACGGAACCGCCGTGGCAAAGGTGCCTTTGGTGTACGGAAAGACCATAGAGCGGGCAGATTAAGAAAGGAGCCGGGGCATGGAAGAACGGATACAGAAAATCATGGCCAGCCGGGGGATAGCCTCCCGCCGTGCCTCGGAGGAACTGATTTTGCAGGGGCGAGTCACCTGCAACGGAAAGGTCTGCGGCCTGGGTGACCGGGCAGACCCGGAAAGAGATACCATTCTGGTGGATGGGAGACCCCTCCCATCCACACCAGAGGCAATTTACATTATGCTTTACAAACCCAGAGGCTATGTAACCACCCTGTCTGACGAAAAAGGCCGGAAAAATGTCTCCCAGCTGGTTTCCGACTGCCCCCAGCGGGTGTACCCGGTGGGACGGCTGGACATGGATTCAGAGGGGCTGCTCCTTCTGACCAACGATGGGGAGCTGGCAAACCACCTGATGCACCCCAGCCATGTGGTGGATAAGGTGTACCAGGTGTGGGTGCAGGGATTCACCCAGGAGGGACTGGAAAGGCTATCCCAGCCCATAGAGCTGGATGGCTACCGGATTCGAAAACCCGATGTGAAGTGCCAAAAGAAAACCGGGGACAAGGTCCTGCTGCAAATCACCATCCACGAAGGCCGGAACCGACAGATTCGCCGGATGTGCGCCATTGCCGGGATGGAAGTGCAGCGCCTGAAACGAATCCGGGAGGGAAGCCTCTCCCTGGGGCAGCTGCCTCTGGGAAAATGGCGGTACTTAACAAAAGAAGAAGTAAAGGCCCTTCGGGGCTGATTTCCCGGGAAATGAATTGGAGAGGTACATATGAAAGAGGATTTTCTTGCATTGTTACAGGAGCGATACCCGAAACTGTCCAAAGGACAGCGGGCAATCGCCGATTATTTGACAGAATCCTTTGATAAGGCTGCCTTTATGACGGCCAACAAGCTGGGCAGAGCCACAGGGGTTTCTGAGTCCACGGTGGTGCGTTTTGCCACCGAGCTGGGCTACGAGGGCTATCCCGGTATGCAGAAGGCCATGCAGGAATCGGTGATGAACCGGCTGACCTCCGTCCAGAGAATGGAGGTGGCCAATGACCGGATGGGCCATACGGACCCGGTAACCTCCGTACTCCAGTCGGATATGGATATGCTCCGCCAGACCTGCGAATCGGTGGACAGGGAGGCCTTCCGGGCTGCGGTGGAGAAGATTCTGGGGGCCCGACGGATTTATGTGGTAGGTTCCCGGTCTGCTTCCGCCCCGGCATCCTTTTTGTCCTATTATCTGAACTATATGTTTGATGACATCCACACGGTCACCGCCTCTGGTTTCAGCGAAATGCTGGAGCGGATTGCCAAAATTGGTCGGGAGGATGTGGTGATTGCTTTCAGCTTTCCCAGATACTCCTCCTCCACCATCAAGTGTGTTCAGTACTGCCGGGGGGCAGGTGCTACGGTAATCGGCATTACCAACAGCAAGCTCTCTCCCTTGGCGGAGTACTGCGATTTGGTGCTGCTGGCCAAGAGCAATATGGTGTCTTTGGTGGATTCCCTGGTGGCACCTTTGAGCCTGGTGAACGCGCTGATTGTGGCCCTGGCCACAGCCCGGGAGGAAGCCCTGGCAAAAACGCTGGATATGCTGGAAAAAATCTGGCAGGAGAATAATATTTACGAAAGGCGGGCTGACCAGATATGAGGTATGACGGCATCGTCATCGGCGGCGGCCCTGCCGGAATGTTTGCAGCCATTGCCGCCGCCCGGCAGGGAAAGAAGGTTCTGCTCCTGGAGCGGAACGACCGGCTGGGGAAAAAACTGCTGATTACCGGAAAAGGCCGGTGTAATGTGACAAACCACTGCTCCGCCCAGGAGGTGCTGGCCAACATCCCCAGAAACGGGAAGTTTCTGTACAGCGCAATGGAAAAGTTTCCGCCGGAGAGAATCGAGGCATTTTTTGAAGAAAACCAATGCCCATTAAAGGTGGAGCGGGGCAACCGGGTGTTTCCCGTTACCGACCGCTCCGCTTCCATTCTGGACTGCCTGAAAGCCCAGCTGGGAAAAGCCGGTGTTCATGTGGAGCACCACCGGGTATTGGAGATTCTCCAGGAGGCAGGTTCGGTCACCGGGGTAAGAACCCAAAGTGGTACCTATCCAGCCCGGTGGGTGATTCTGGCTACCGGCGGCCTTTCCTATCCCACCACCGGCTCCACAGGAGACGGGTATACCATGGCAAAAGCCCTGGGGCATACCATTACCCCCACGGAAGGATCCCTGGTGCCCCTGGAAACCGCCGGGGACATCTGCCAGCGGATGCAGGGTCTGAGCCTGCGCAATGTGGGGGTGAAGCTGGTAAACGCCAAAGGCAAGGTGCTGTATAAGGATTTTGGAGAGCTGCTCTTTACCCACTTTGGGGTTTCCGGCCCCACGGTCCTCAGCGCCAGCGCCCACCTGAAAGGGGAGGAGTGCCGCCTGCTTCTGGATTTGAAGCCGGCTTTGGAGGAAGGAAAGCTGAATGACCGGATTCTGAGGGATCTGGAAATGTACCAGAACCGTACCATGGAAAATGCCCTGACGGACTTGCTCCCCCGCTCCATGATTCCCGTGGTGCTGGATATGCTGCAAATACCCCGGGAGCTTCAGGCCAATTCTCTGAAAAAGCAGCAGCGAAGAAGCCTGGTGGATCTCCTGAAAGCCTTCCCGGTGGAGGTTGTGGGAAAGCGCCCGGTGGCGGAGGCCATTATCACCTCGGGAGGTGTGAAGGTCTCGGAGGTAGACCCCAAAACCATGGCTTCCAAAAAGGTGCGGGGGCTGTACTTTGCCGGAGAGATTCTGGACTGCGACGCCTACACCGGGGGCTTTAACCTGCAAATTGCCTGGGCTACCGCTTACGCAGCGGCTATGGGCGTTTCCGGGAATTTTAGTTGACAGAACGAGAAAAATATGGTATTTTTTATCTGTTAAAAGCGCAGATGGGGAGTTTTCCTTGGAAAAGGATTGCAGAGAGCGTGGGGCTGGTGAAACCACGCGCCAAGGCCATGGAATTGTCGCCCCGGAGCTTCTTTCCTGAAATTCAGTAGGGAAGGACGGTTGGGCTCGTTACCGCCTGATGAGTGCCCGCTTTGCGGGAATTCAGGTGGTACCGCGGAAAAGTATTTTTCGCCCTGAGCAAATTTTGCTCAGGGCTTTTTATTTTGAAGAAGGAGTGTTTTTTATGGCGAAGGAACTGCCGAAGGTTTATGAACCCCAGCAGGTAGAAGCGGAAATCTATAAAATGTGGGAGGATAACGGCTATTTCCGTCCCAGGGAAGCAGAAGGGGCCAAGCCCTTTACCATCGTTATGCCGCCCCCCAATGTCACCGGCCAGCTGCACATGGGTCACGCCATGGACGCCACCTTGCAGGATACCTTGATTCGGTTCAAGAGAATGCAGGGTTACAGCGCCCTGTGGGTTCCCGGCGTGGACCACGCAGGCATTGCCACCCAGATCAAGGTGGAAGAGGAGCTGCGGAAAGAGGGTCTGACCCGGTACGACCTGGGCCGGGAGAAGTTCCTGGAGCGGGTCTGGGACTGGAAGCACAAGTTTGGCAACCGAATTGTGGAGCAGCAGAAGAAGCTGGGTGCCTCCTGTGATTGGGAGCGGGCCCGGTTCACCATGGACGAGGGCTGCTCCAAGGCGGTGCGGGAGGTGTTCGTCTCCCTGTATGAAAAGGGCCTCATCTACAAGGGCAGCCGGATTATCAACTGGTGCCCCCACTGCGTCACCGCTTTGAGCGATGCGGAGGTGGAATATGTGGACAAGCCCGGCCACCTGTGGCACATCCGTTACCCCCTGGCTGACGGCACCGGTGAGGTGATTGTGGCGACCACCCGTCCCGAGACCATGCTGGGCGATACCGGCGTTTGTGTCAACCCCAACGACGAGCGCTACACCGCCATTGTGGGCAAGAAGGTGATTCTGCCCCTGGTGAACAAGGAAATCCCTGTGGTGGCAGACGACTACGCAGAGATGGACTTTGGTACCGGCTGCGTGAAGATGACCCCTGCCCATGACCCCAACGACTTTGAGGTGGGCCTGCGCCACAACCTGGAGGTAATCCGGGTGCTGGACGATAACGGCAAGGTAAACGCTTACGGCGGCAAGTACGAGGGCATGGACCGCTACGAGGCCCGGAAGGCCATTGTGGCCGATCTGAAGGAGCAGGGCTACCTGGTGGAGGTGGAGGACTACTCCCACAATGTGGGTACCTGCTACCGCTGCCATAACGATGTGGAGCCCATTATCTCCGCCCAGTGGTTCGTGAAGATGAAGCCTCTGGCGGAGGAAGCCATCCGGGTGGTAAAGGAAGGGGAGACCAAGTTCGTTCCTGAGCGCTTCTCCAAGACCTACCTGAACTGGATGGAAAATGTCCGGGACTGGTGTATCTCCCGGCAGCTGTGGTGGGGCCACCAGATTCCTGCCTGGACCTGCGCCGACTGCGGCCACATTACCGTGTCCCGGGAGGATGCCTGCAAGTGTGAAAAGTGCGGGAGCACCCACATCGAGCGGGACCCGGATGTGCTGGATACTTGGTTCAGCTCTGCCCTGTGGCCCTTTGAGACCCTGGGCTGGCCGGTAACCACCGAGGATTTAAAGAAATTCTACCCCACGGATGTGCTGGTCACCGGCTACGACATTATCTTCTTCTGGGTTGCCAGAATGATTTTCTCCGGCTGCGAGCACACCGGCAAGACCCCCTTCCACACGGTGCTGATTCACGGCCTGGTCCGGGATGATAAGGGCCGGAAGATGAGTAAGTCCCTGGGCAACGGCATTGACCCCCTGGAGATGATTGAAAAGTACGGCTGTGATGCCCTGCGGATGAACATGGTCACCGGCAACTCTCCCGGAAACGATATGCGCTTCTATGTGGAGCGGTGCGAGGCCATGCGGAACTTTGCCAACAAGCTGTGGAACGCCAGCCGGTATGTGCTGATGAACCTGGGAGAGGATGCCAAGAACTGCCTGCCTGCCCAGGATGCGCTGACCATTGCGGACAAGTGGGTGCTGTCCAAGCTGAACCGTTTGATTGCTGAGGTCACGGAGAACCTGGAGAAGTACGAGCTGGGTGTGGCTGTGCAGAAGGTGTACGACTTCCTGTGGGACACCTACTGTGACTGGTATATCGAGCTGACCAAGGCAAGACTGTATAGTGAGGATGCTGACCAGAAGCAGACCGCCCTGCAGGTGCTGGTGTATGTGCTGGACCAGACCCTGCGGCTGCTGCATCCCTTCATGCCCTTTATCACCGAGGAAATCTGGCAGAGCCTGCCCCATGAGGGAGAAGCTCTGATTGTGGCAAGGTGGCCGGAGTACCGGCAGGAGCTGGAGTTCTCCGCCGAGGAGTCGGAGATGGAGTCCGTGATGAACGCCATCCGTGCCATCCGGAACCGCCGGGCGGAGATGAATGTACCCCCCTCCAAGAAGGCGGCTCTCTATGTGGTCACCTCCAAGCCCCAGGCATTTTCCGAGGGCGAGGGCTTCATCCAGCGTCTGGCCTACGCAGACCAGGTGACCCTGCTGGATAAGGAGCCTTCCAACCTGGACGGCATGGTGTGCTGCACCACCGCCGATGCCAAGCTCTACATCCCCATGGGACAGCTGGTGGATGTGGCCAAGGAGCTGGAACGGGTAACCAAGGAGCTGGAAAAGGCCAGAAAGAACCTGGCTATGATTGAGGGTAAGCTCTCCAATGAGAAGTTTACCGCAAGAGCCCCGGAAAGCGTGGTAAACGCCGAGCGGGAAAAGGCTCAGAAGGCCAAAGACCTGATTACCCAGCTGGAGCAGAGCGAGGAAGCCCTGAAAAAGCTGTAACCTCAATAACTCCAAAAGCGGCAGACAAATCTTCGGATTTGCCTGCCGCTTTTTTCAATCCAGCAGAGGAATCCGACGGATTCCCTGAAGGCATCCTTCCAGAAAACACAATGATTTTGTAAAGAGAAAAGTGAGGGAATCGTTGTGTAATTTGCACATTTCATTGGATTGCATTATAGAACAATATACGAAATGTTTTCCCTATATTGCTTTTCCCTCTTCCCGCGTGATATAATGCAAAAGAGAGGAATGTATTTCACAGGCGTACACACAAAGAATCCAACCCGAAAGAGGTGAGTCCCATGGGCCCCGATACCCCCTGCAGTTCTGTTACACACATTGTAAAGGAGGTATTCCCGTGAGAAAGCGATTGGCAATGTGTCTGGCGGTTATGCTGCTGCTTGCCGCCTGCGCACCCCAGGAACCCCCGGAACCTTCCACTTCTCAGACACCGCCCTCCACCACAGAACCTACAATGCCTTCCACCACGGAACCCCCGGCGGAGGCAGAGGAGGACTGGTACGCTTCGGAGTTGGAATATACCCTTTCCTATGAGGATTTGACCACCAAAGACCTGCCGTATTCCGGCGGACAGTGGATGGTTACCGGTGAAACCGGTGTTGCAGCCTTCCGTGCCTGGGCCAATGGGGGAAGTTTGGGAATCATTGAATTGGGGAAGGGCCATGACCCCATACACACCATTCCCTTGCCGGAGGAAATGCAGGAGGTTGAGACTTTGGGCTGCAACGGTCAGAGGGCTTATATTGCCACCCAAACCCAGATTGCAGCCATTGACCTGAAAACCGGAGAAATCAGCACCGTGGTTGCTGCGGACAATCTTCTGGATAGCAATATGGTCAGCCATGATGTGATTTACTATGCCACGGAATCGGATGGGAAAGCCACCATCTACCGGTTGTATATCCCCGATATGAAAACGGATACCATCTACCAGGATATTACCGTATATCCTGCCAGTGAGTTCCGGGTCATTCCCCCCACCACCACTTTGGGGGAGATAGGCTGGTCCATGATGAATCCCCAGCTGTTGGAAATCCTGTACCGGGAATTTGCCAACCCTGACAGCATTTATAAGAAGTCGTCAGATAAAGACGACTTCAGCGGTGCCTGGGGTCAGCCGGGCAGGATAGACACCTATCAGGAAGTCAATCACCTGGCTCGCAGTATCCTTCAGGTCATTCAGAATGATACCGGTATCCAGGCCTTGGTGTGGTGCCGGTTTGACCCGGCAACCGGGGAGCTGACGGAAAAGCTGGGCACCATTGACACCTGTTTCACCGGCACGGAGCTTTGGCACGACCACTTTACCCCGGATGCACCGGCTCCGGAAATCCCCCAGGCGGAGGTATCCGACTGGCAGAGTATCCCTGTCTCCCCGTTGCCCCAGTCCCAGGAGACCCTGACCCAGGAAAAAGAGGGGGAAAGCGACTATCGGTTTTTCTACTATGCTGCACCCTATGAATTACCCAAGTGCTATGTCTGCCAGGGCGATGAACCCGCCCGGCTCCTGGCTGAGGATCCCCAGGGAACCAGTGTTGGGGACTATATTGTAACGGAGAGCTATTTCTACTACTATTCCCGGGACGGCAAACTGATTCAGAGCAGCTGGGATGGCGCCATCCAGAATACCCTCTATGAAGCCCAGCATGGTGACCTTCAGCAGATGGCCTTCCATCAGGGAATGCTCTATACCATGGATGGGGACTACCTGATTCAGATTGATGTGCCCCAGTTACGCTGGCGTACCCTGGCCCAGGCGGAGTGCGTTGTCCGTGCCTATGTCCTGAGCGGAGAGGAGGATGCACAGGAGCTCCGCTTCTATATCTGCCAATCCCAAGGCTTGCATCAACAGCAGTTCACCCTGGGACTTGAGACCTTTACCATAGAAGAATATCCATATTATGCCTGATTATCCAAAAGCGCCGGGGAATTTTCCCCGGTGCAGTAAATTGCAAAATTCATAATCAGCCCGAGAAGCGGCAGATAAATCTTTGGATTTATTTGCCGCTTCTTTCTTTATGCCCCTGATTCCGACTGCAAATATGGAAGAAAAAATCTATACTATCTCTAAATGGAAAGGAGGAAGCAATTATGCAGTTAACCAGTTTTCTGGAAAATGGGCAGCTGACCGTTGCGCTGACAGGGGAGATAGACCACCATTGCGCAAAAGCCTATATTGAGGCCATAACCGGCAAAATAGAGGCCTACAATCCCAGCGTGTGTCAGCTGGATTTTCAGGAGGTGACCTTTATGGATTCTTCCGGAATTGCGGTGGTAATCAACGCCCTGCGGTGCATGGCAAGAATCGAGGGCAAGCTTGTGCTGTGCGGCTTACCCAATCAGCCCATGAAGGTGTTCCGGGCTTCCGGAATCGATAAACTTGTGGATATTAAGGAGGCAGTATCGTGAAATTTGAAAACTATATGATTCTGGATTTTCCCAGCAAATCCTCCAATGAGAGCTTTGCCCGGTCGGCGGTGGCCTGCTTTGCGGCACAGATGGACCCCACCCTGGAGG
Organism: uncultured Eubacteriales bacterium; assembly: GCA_949293985.1. GTDB lineage: Bacteria > Bacillota > Clostridia > Oscillospirales > Oscillospiraceae > Faecousia. Next base: position 91,122 of record CASFFN010000001.1, read on the forward strand.
AGCTGGGGGACATCCGCACCGCCGTATCCGAGGCGGTGACCAACTGTATTGTCCATGCCTACCCCAACGGCCTGGGAATCATCACCCTCCGGTGCCGGATTCTCAAGGACAATGTACTGGATATTGTGATTAAAGACAGAGGCGTGGGAATCGGGGATTTGGAGCAGGCCAGAAAGCCCATGTTTACCACCGGCGGCAGTGACCGCAGCGGTATGGGCTTTACCATCATGGAGAGCTTTATGACCAGCTTCAGCGTTACCTCCCAGCCGGGGAAGGGCACCACGGTACATATGCGCCGGCGGCTTCAGCGCAGAACATGAGGGACACGCTGGAGCTGATTACCCGGAGCCAGCAGGGAGATCAGCAGGCCAAGGAGGAGCTGGTAGAAGCCAATACCGGACTCATCTGGTCGGTGGCCAAACGCTTTATGGGCCGGGGTACGGAAACGGAAGACCTGTATCAGCTGGGCTGCCTGGGCTTTTTGAAGGCGGTAGAGGGCTTCGACCTGGCATACGGCACCCAGTTTTCCACCTATGCCGTGCCGAAAATCGCGGGAGAAATCCGCCGGTTTCTCCGGGATGACGGGGCGGTGAAGGTGTCCCGGGGGATTAAGGAGCGGGCGGCGGTAATCAAAACCACTCGGAATCAGCTGATTCACGCCTTGGGGAGAGAACCTACCATTCTGGAAATCTCCCGGCAAACCGGCTTCTCCCCGGAGGAGATTGCCATGGCGGAAACCGCGACGGCAGCCATTGAATCCATCCAGCAGGAGACAGGGGAGGAGGGCTTCTCTCTGGAAAGCGTCCTTTCCGACACGCAGACAGAGGAACAGCTGGTGGAGCGGCTGTCCCTGAAGCAGGCCATTGAGGCATTGCCGGAGCGGGAGGCGCTGGTGATTCAGCTGCGGTACTACCACGGCCTGACCCAGGACCGGGTGGCCAGGGTGCTGTCGGTGAGTCAGGTTCAGGTGTCCCGCATTGAGAAAAAGGCACTGTCTCAGCTGCGGGAATTTATGAAATAGCCATTTACCCTTTGACCTTTCGGGGGAAATGGGTTAAAATAGGCAGATAGAAAAACAGATAGAAAAGACAGGAAAGATACACCATGACAAAGGACTTGCTGAACCGATTTGCCGAAGCCAGAAGGCGGTATATTGCCGCCCAATTCGCTGATTTGAATCCTATGCAGAAGGAGGCCGTGCTGGCTACGGAGGGGCCGCTGCTTCTGCTGGCAGGCGCCGGAAGCGGAAAAACCACCGTGCTGATTCACCGGATTGCCAATCTCATCTCCTATGGCAGAGGAAGCGACAGCTCTCTGGTGCCGGACACCGTGACGCCGGAGGATGTGACATTTCTGGAAAACCTTCCGGAAACCCCGTCCGAAACAGACCGCCGCAGGGCGGACGATCTATGTGCCCTGAATCCGGTGACCCCCTGGAGTGTGCTGGCCATTACCTTTACCAACAAGGCGGCTAACCAGCTGAAGGAGCGTCTGGCGGACAAGGTGGGGCCTGCTGCCCAGGATGTCTGGGCCATGACTTTCCACGCTGCCTGCTGCCGGATTCTCCGGCGGGATATTGCCCTTCTGGGCTATACGCCAAGATTTACCATCTATGATACGGCGGATTCCGAACGGCTGATGAAGGAAATTCTGAAAGATATGGATTTGGACGAAAAGACCTTTCCCGCCCGGTATGTGCTGGGCGTCATCAGCCGGGAGAAGGACAAGATGGTCACGCCGGAGCAGATGGAGGAGAGAATGGAAAACTCCAACGACCTGCGGCTTCAGCCGGTGGTTCGGGCGTATAAGAAGTACCAGACCAAGCTGAAGGAAAACAACGCGCTGGACTTTGACGATCTGATTTGCAAAACCGTGGAGCTTTTGCAGCGGTTTCCGGAGATTCGTACCTATTACCAGCGGAAGTTCCGCTATGTATTGGTGGATGAGTATCAGGATACCAACCATGCCCAGTATTTGCTGACATCTCTGCTGGCCGGTGGCTACCGGAATATCTGCGTGGTGGGCGACGATGACCAGAGCATTTACCGCTTCCGGGGCGCTACCATCGAGAACATTCTCAGCTTTGAAGAGCAGTATCCCGGGGCCAGAGTGATACGCCTGGAGCAAAACTACCGCTCCACCCAGTCCATTCTCAATGCGGCCAACGCCGTGATTGCCCACAATGTGGGACGGAAAGGGAAGAAGCTGTGGACGGACAACGGCGCAGGAGATCCGGTGACGGTTTACGAGGCCTCCGACGAAGGAACGGAAGCCAACTATGTGGCCGGGCAGATTCTGTCCAAGAAGCCGGATGAGAATTTCCGGGATTTTGCCATCTTGTACCGCACCAACGCCCAGTCCAACGCCATGGAATTTTCTCTGAAGCGCAACGGCATTCCCTACCGGGTGATTGGCGGCACCCGGTTCTTTGACCGGGCGGAAATCAAGGATATGCTTTCTTACCTGTGGGTCATCAATAACCCGGCGGACGACTTGCGCCTGCTGCGAATTATCAACAACCCGGCAAGAGGCCTGGGTCCCAAGGCCCTGGCTACTGCCCAGCGGATGGCGGAAGCGGAGGGAACCAGCCTGTTTCAGGTGATTTCCCACCCGGAGGGTTATAGCCCTCTGGAAAAAACCGCCGCCAAATTCCGGGCCTTTACGGATATGATTCAGGGCCTTGCCGGCCTTTTGGAGGAGGGATTGTCCCTGCCGGAGTTTTACGAGGAACTGATGATCCGCTCTGGCTACATTGCCATGCTCCAGGCCAAGCCTACCGAGGAGAACAAAACCCGGCTGGAAAACATCCGGGAGTTAAAATCCAGTATCCAGAATTATGTGGATACGGCCCATCAGCCAACGCTGGCAGGTTTTTTGGAGGAAATCGCCCTGTATACGGATTTGGAGGAGTATAACCAGGGGGACGACGCGGTGGTCATGATGACCATTCACGCCGCCAAAGGTCTGGAATTTCCCCATGTATTTTTGGTGGGCTTTGAAGACGGCCTGTTTCCTGGTATGCGGGCCATCGGAGATCAGCAGGAGATGGAGGAAGAGCGGCGGCTTTGCTATGTGGCCATCACCCGGGCCAAGGAAAAGCTTACCCTTTCCTACGCCCGCCAGCGTATGCTCTACGGCCGGACTTCCGCTGCTTTGCCGTCCCGTTTTTTGAAGGAAATCCCGGAGGACATAATGGTCCGCAAGGGCCTGATTTATGGCGCGTCCCCGGAGCGGACTCCATACCCCACCCAATCCCAGTACCAGAGCCGCCAGACGGCCCAAAGAGCCAGAAGTTTTCTTGCCTCTTCTCCGGCTGCCCAGAGCGCCCCCAAGCTGGAGCTGAACAAGGGCGATATGGTAAACCATACCGCTTTTGGACGGGGCCTGGTGCTGTCGGTGATGAAAATGGGGGGCGACGCCCTGCTGGAGATTGCCTTTGACGACATCGGCACCAAAAAGCTCATGGCAAATACCGCCTCTGCCCATATGAAAAAGCTGTAATTTTTCCCTGGAAAAAGGCATATATCTTCCTGGGGGGAGATATATGGGCAGAGTGATAGGACGGATTTTCCGCTTGCTGCTGATTACTCTACTGGTGCTGACGGCGGCCTTTTTCCTGTTTCGCAGAAAATACCAGGATGTGATTGTGGCGCTGGCCCAGACCCAGGTAATCAATACCACATCCGATTTAATCAACGATGCCATCGACCAGCAAATCGCCACCGGCGACATTTTGTATGACCGGATTGTGTATTTTGAAAAGGACCTGGATGGGCGCATTACGGCACTCAAAACCAACATGAGCGAGGTCAACCGGCTGAAAACCCAGGTACTGAATATTATCAACGATGAGATTCTGGCATTGGATGCCAGCGAGCTGGGGATTCCTTTGGGAAATATCTTTTTTCCGGAGTTTTTGTCAGGAAAAGGATTGGCGATTCCTGTGGAGATTCTGGCCATACGAAACTCGGACGCCTCTTTTACCAGCGATTTTTCCGAGGCTGGTATCAACCAGACCCTGCACCGGCTGAATATGGAGGTGCGGGTGGATGTTTCCGTGCTGGTGCTGGGCCGGACGGAGAGCTTTACGGTGAACAGTCAGGTGATGGTGGCGGAGACCATTATCATCGGGCAGGTGCCGGATACATTACTACAAACCGGAGGGTAATATGGAACCGAAAGAGAGAATCGGGGAACTGACCCGCCTGCTGAACCAGGCGGGCTACCAGTACTATGTGCTGGATGATCCCCAGATGCAGGACTTTGAATATGACAGGCTTTTGCGGGAGCTGGAAACCCTGGAGGCCCAGTACCCCCAGTGGAAGCAGCCGGACAGTCCCACCCAGCGGGTAGGAGGTGCGGCCCTGAGCAAATTTGAGAAGGTCACCCATGCCGTGCCTCTTATGAGCCTGCAGGATGTGTTTTCCATGGAGGAGCTGGAGGATTTTCTTACCAAGATTCTGGAGCAGCACCCCCAAACTGCCTTTTCCGTGGAGCCGAAAGTGGACGGTCTTTCCGTTGCCCTGGAATATGAAAACGGCCTCTTTGTCCGGGGTGCTACCCGGGGAGACGGGGTTGTGGGGGAGGATGTGACGGAAAACCTGAAAACCATCCCTTCTATCCCCATGGCCATTCCCAATGCCCCTGCCCGGTTGATTGTGCGGGGCGAGGTGTTTATGCCCAAGGAGAGCTTCCGGAAGCTCAACGAGGAGCAGGAGGCGGAAGGAAAGCCCCTTTTCGCCAACCCCAGAAATGCAGCCGCCGGCTCCCTGCGGCAATTAGACCCCAAGATTGCCGCCAAGCGGAGATTGGACATTCTGGTTTTCAATGTCCAGCTGGCAGAGGGTGTGGAATTTGAAACCCACAGTCAGTCCCTCCGGTATCTGCGGGATTTGCATTTCAAAGTCATTCCCAACCAGATTCTTTCCGACCCCAGGGAGATTGGCAAGGCGGTGGAGGCCATCAATGAAAACCGGGAGAACCTGACCTGCGACATTGACGGCGCGGTTATCAAGGTGGATTCCCTGGCCTTGCGGGAACGGCTGGGCGCCACGGCCAAATTCCCCAGATGGGCCGCTGCCTACAAGTACCCCCCGGAAATCAAGCCCACGGTGGTGGAGGATATTGTGGTGCAGGTGGGAAGAACCGGTGTGCTCACCCCCAAGGCGGTGGTGCGCCCGGTGCGGCTGGCGGGAACCACCGTCACCAATGCAACCCTTCACAATCAGGACTTTATCACCCAGCGGGACATCCGCATCGGAGATACGGTGCTGATTCGGAAAGCCGGAGAGATTATCCCGGAAATCCTGGAGGTTGACCTTTCCAAACGGCCGGAAAACACCCATCCCTACCGGCTTCCGGCCTGCTGCCCGGTATGCGGCGCTCCCACAGAGCGGGAGGAGGACGGGGCGTTCCTCCGGTGCACCGGCGCCGAGTGCCCGGCACAGCTCAGTCGGAACATTGCCCATTTTGTCAGTCGGGATGCCATGGATATTGAGGGACTGGGCAGCGCCATTGTGGATGCTTTGATAGAAAAGGGGTTTGTAAAGTCACCGGCGGATATTTACTATCTGACTTTGGAAAACTTGAAATCTCTGTGGCAAAATGGAGAAACCGCCGCCAATAATCTGCTGACTGCCATTGAAAACAGCAAGCGGCAGGATGTGAGCCGGCTGATTTACGGTTTTGGCATCCGTCAGGTGGGAGCAAAGACTGCCCGGGTTCTGGCAACAGCCTTTGGAAACCTGGAAAACCTTATGGCGGCGGATGTGGAGATCCTGACCCAGGTGGAGGACATCGGGGAGATTACCGCCAAGTCTATTGTCAGCTGGTTCTCCCAGCCCCAGTCTGAGCACCTGATTCGCCGGCTGAAGGAAGCCGGGGTGAACATGGAATCCCTGCGGCAGATTACCGATACCCGGTTTGCGGGGAAAACCTTTGTCTTGACAGGGGCTCTTACCAAGTTCACCCGGGAGGAGGCCTCCCAGAAGATTGAGCTGCTGGGAGGGAAAGTCTCCGGCTCCGTATCCAAAAAGACAAGCTTTGTGGTGGTGGGTGAAAACGCCGGTTCCAAGGAGCGTAAGGCCCGGGAGCTGGGAATCCCCCTGCTGACTGAGGACGATTTTCTGGAGATGATTCAATAAAAAACCGCCGGGAGACCGCTGAGCGGCAGTCTCCCGGCGCTGTTTTATGTTACATCCACAACCGTCAGCAACTTGTCTCTGACCGTAAATCGAATGTCAAAGCCCGCAAACGACAACCCGTAGATTCTGTCCGAATCCTTCTGATAGGAAGGTCTGGGGTCGTGGGACAGTACCTGAAGGATCGCCTCCCGCTTTTCGGCAGGCAGCCGCAGCTTCAGCTCCTCCGGAAAATCCACTTCCAGCATGAAATCTCCGGCATTCTGAGTAAAGCCTCCCATAGCCTCCGGATGGGCGTCACAGTAGGGAATGTAGGGCTTAATATCCAGAATGGGAGTGCCGTCCATCAAATCCGCTCCACCGATGCGCAGTACTGTACCCACATCCTGGGTCTGCTCCACAGACAGCAGCCGGACACAGGAAAGGCCGATGGCATTGGGGCGAAAGGGGGAGCGGGTAGCAAACACCCCCATCCGGGCGTTGCCCCCCAGCCGGGGAGGCCGGACGGTGGGGGACCAGTCCTGCCGCACCGCCTGGGAAAATTGCCAGAGTATCCACAGATGAGAGAAGCCCTCGATTCCCCGCAAAGCCTCGGGATTCCGGTAGGCAGGCTCAAAGACAATGGTGGATTGGAGAGCTTCCGCCAGACCGCTTTGCCGGGGAATGCCGAATTTGGTGGAAAAATCGCTGTGCATAACAGCGATGACATCCATGGAAATACTGTCCATATCAGGCACGCACCTTTCTCAAAAGAAACGATATGGCGAAAAACAGAGCAAGCACCAGGCTGATGGCCGCACCGGCAGAAGCGCCCAGATAGTAAGAGACCGTCAAACCGGCAATCCCGGCCACCAGGGCAAGCAACACGGAAAACAGGTGATACTCCCGGATATTCCGGGCCAGATTCCGGGAAGCCGCTGCCGGCAGCACCAGCAGGGAGTTAAGAATCAGCAGCCCTACCCAGGAAATGGACAATGTGACAGTTACGGCAATAAATACGGTAAAGGCTGTCTGCATCCATCCCGTGGGAATGCCCCGGGAGGAGGCCAGCTGGGGATGAATGGAGGTCAGCATCAGCCGGTTGCTGCAAAGCACCCAGAAAAGAATCACCGCAACCAGCACAAGAGCCAGAAGCCCAATCTCCCCGGGGGTGACGCTGAGCACATCGCCCACCAGATAGGTGTTGTATTTGGTGAAGCTGCCGCCTCCCAATGTGGCAACAAAAATACCCAGAGCCACGGCGGTGCTGGAAAACACACCAATCAGGGTGTCGGCAGTCTGGTTGCTTCTGCTGCGGACATAGGAAAACAGCAGGGCAAAGCATACGGAAAAGGCAACCGCTGCCCAGGTGGGAGCGGCCAGACCGGCAATGCTGCCGATGGCAATGCCGGTAAAGGCGGAGTGTCCCAAAGCATCAGAGAAAAAGCTCATTCTGCCGGTGACCACCATGGTGGAGCAAAGCCCAAAGAGCGGTCCCATGAGAATCACCGCCAGCATGGCGTTTTTCATAAAGTCCCAGTGGAGCATCTCCAGGGGAAGCAAATCACAAAAGGCATACCAGATGCTCATGGCTTTGTGGCTCCTTTCCGGTGAAATGCCCGGGCAAACTCCGGGGATTGGAGGACTTCCTCCGGCGTGCCCTGCTTCAGGACTTCATGGGAAATGAGGACCACCTGATTGGCGTAGCGGGGCAGCATGGCAAAATCGTGGGTGGTGATGAGAATGGAAAGGTCGAACTTTTGCCGGATTTCGTCCAGCATTTCCATGAGGCTTTCCATCCCCTCCACATCCACACCGGACAAAGGCTCGTCCAGAATCAGAATGTTGGGAATGGGCTCCAAAGCCAGGGCCAGCAGCACCCGCTGCAATTCGCCGCCGGAAAGCCGCCCAATGGGCTTGTCAATGAGTCCCGTTCCGTGTACCCGTTCCAGACAGGTCAGCACCTTCCGGCGCATTTTTTTGGAAATCCCCAAAAAGGCGGGGCGTTTGCTCATGCAGCAGGCAAAGAGATCCGCAACACTCACCGGATCCCCGGAATCAAAGGCCGGGCTCTGGGGCACATAGCCGATGAGAGGCTTCCGGTTCCGCTGCCCCACGGCGGAAAAGGAGATGGCGCCGCTGTATTCCCGCTGTCCCAGAATGGCTTTCAGCAGGGTGCTTTTTCCGGCGCCGTTGGGGCCAATAAGGGCTACCATCTGACCGCAGTGAATATGCAGATTGATGTCTTTTAAGATGGCCTCCCCGGCGATGTCAACGGAGAGATTCTGGATTTTCAGGCAGCAGGCGCTGCCGCAGGAATCCCCATGGGCGTGATGTGTCATCCCAGCGCCTCCTTGATGGTGTCGATATTGCGGTGCATGGCGTCAAAATAGCTTCCGCCGGAAAGCGCCATGTCCAGCGTGAAAATTTTACACCCGGTTTCGGCGGCAATGACAGAGGCGGAAGCGGCGCTTCCGCTTTTCTCCACGAAAATCGCGGGCAAGCCCTGGGAGTCCACGGTTTGAATCAGTACTTTCAGCCGGTTTGCGGAGGTCTCGCTTCCCGGTTCCTCCTCGATGGCTTCCAGAATGCGCAGATTATAGGCGGCTGCAAAATAGGAAAAGCCGTCGTGGAAGGTAATCAGATCCCGGCAGGAAAGCCGGGCAAGCTGAGCCTTGCCATAGTCGTCCAGGTCTTTCAGCTCCTGCTCCAGCCGGGCCAGGTTTGCCTCGAAAATACCCCTGCTTTCGGGGTAAGCCGCCGTAAGGGCGGCAGAAATATTGCGGCACATTATCAGCGCGTATTGCGGATCCAGCCAATAATGCGGATCCTGCCGGTGATGATGACCTTCTTCTTCCTGGTGGTCGTGTTCTTCTTCGGGACAAAGCAGCTCCACCCCGGCAGAACCGTCCACCACGGAAGCGGCCCCGTCCAGGGCGTCCTCCAGAAATTCTTCCAACCCGGCGCCGGAGAGAATGACCATTTTTGCGGAGGCAATGGCGCGCATTTGCTCCACACTAAGAGAATAGTCGTGAAGACAGGACACGGCTTCCGTCACAATGGGCGTAACGGTCAGGTCCGTTCCCTGGCACAGCCGGGATGTGAATTCATATACCGGCTGGGTGGTAGCGGCGATATCCGCTGCCGGAGCGGACTGGCAGCCGGCCGTCAAAAGGCAAAGACAGACCGAAAGAATACAGAGCGATTTTTTCATTTACATCATCCTGAGTATAGGTTTTTCTGTATATAACATACCATATATGTCAAGAAAATGGAGACTGCAAAGATGCAGTCTCCCATTTCTTAGTGATTTTCGATCCAGTCGTTGGCCTTGGCCTTTGCCAAACGGAGAATATCCTCCGTGGGATAGGGGGAAGCCTCGCCGCCGCAAACATACAGGAAATACAATCCGCCGGGAGTCTGGTACAGGGTTTCTTCATAGCCGGCAGGATCGCCATAGGAGCCGTAGGTACACTTCTTGATGAGAGTAGCGGTTTCGGTATCGTACTCTTTCTTGCAGATAATCTTCTTCATGGAACGAACCTCCTTTCTTCCTTAGAAGTACAAGCCAATTATACTTCAAATACTGGAAAAATCAAGCTTAATTTAGGTTTATATAACTTTTTTGCGGCATTTATACGGGGATTTTACATATGGTGCAGAAAAACTTTCATAGACCGGGAGGGTTTTGTATGATATGATTACAAAAAAGGAGGTGCCAAATGCGTAATATCCCAGTGTTTACAACGGAATTTGGGACGGCAAGCCTGATTTTGCGGGAGATTCCCTACCGCCAGGAGGCCTATATCCGCATTCAGGATACCGGTCAGCCGGAAATTTTCCTGAAAGAATGTGTGGATTTTTGCAAGGCGGCGGGGGCGGAGCGGATTTACGGAACGGGACATACCTGCTGCGAAAGCTATCCCCTCCACACAGCGGTTTTGCAGATGCAAGGGGATGTGGCCGGAATGGGGGGGACGGACGCAGCGGTGTTTCCGGTAGTGGAAAAGAACCTGTCCCGGTTCCGGGAGATTTACAACGAGAAAATGGGCCAGGTACCCAACGCCTCTTTTCTCACGGAAGCAGATGCCCGGGAGATTCTCAAGGAGGGCAGCGGCTACTTTGTCCACCGGGAGGGGGAGCTCTTGGGAATCGGCGTGGTGAAGGAGCCCCGGCTTCTGGCTGTGGCCTCCTGCCGGCAAGGAGCCGGGGAAACGGTCGTCAGAGCCTTGTGTCATGCTTTCGCCGGCCGGCAGGTGCTGCTGGAGGTTGCTTCCGCCAATCGGAAAGCTTGCGGCCTTTATGAACGGCTGGGCTTTGTTGCCACCGCTGAACTGTCCCGGTGGTACCGGATTTTCTGAAAAAGAATAGTTTGTCAAGGAAAAATACTTGACAAGCCGGGAAGAATGTGGTAACCTATGGGAGGTGTCAAGGGAAACACCTTGACAAGGAGGCACAAAATGGACGCTTTGCAGATGACCTTGCTGTTTGATTATTATGGGGATTTGCTTACGGAGCGTCAGCGTATGTGCATCGATATGCGGTATAATCAGGATATGTCCCTGGGGGAGATTGCCCAGGAGCTGCGGGTGAGCCGCCAGGGCGTGTACGACAACCTGAACCGCGCGGAGGCACTGCTCACCAATATGGAGCAAAAAACCGGCTGTGTTCGCCGGGACCTGCAATGCAGGAAGGTATTGCGAACCATCGAAGAGGCTGCGAAGGCGCTGGAGAATCACGAGGATTTCCGGGTGCGGCGGATTGCCGCACAAATCCTGTCCGCGGCCCAGGGACTTGAGGAGTAACATATGGCATTTGAAGGATTGACCGAAAAAATTTCTTCTGCCTTCAAAAAGCTTAGGGGCAAAGGCCGCCTGAAGGAATCCGATGTAAAGGAGGCCATGCGGGAGATTCGCATGGCGCTGCTGGAAGCGGATGTAAGCTATAAGGTCGTAAAGGATTTTATCAAGAATGTAACGGAGCGTTGTGTAGGCGCCGATGTGCTGGAGGCTTTGAGCCCCGCCCAGATGATCGTCAAGATTGTGGACGAGGAGCTGACTAAGCTCATGGGCAGCGATGCCAAGCATATCACCTTTAACCCCAACGGTCCCACGGTTGTGATGCTGGTGGGCTTGCAGGGCGCCGGTAAAACCACCAACGGCTCCAAGCTGGCAGGTCTTATGAAGCGGCAGGGGAGAAACCCGTTGCTGGTAGCCTGTGATATTTACCGGCCCGCCGCCATCCAGCAGCTGAAGGTCTGCGGCGAGAAGCTGGGGATTCCTGTCTTTGAAGAAGGGCAGATTGACCCGGTGCAGATTGCCAAGGATGCGGTGCTCTATGCCCGTCAGCGTGGCCATGATATGGTTTTTTTGGATACCGCCGGACGGCTTCATGTGGATGAAGCCTTGATGGAGGAACTCCAAAACATCAAAGCGGCAGTCAAACCCCAGGAGATTATGCTGGTGGTGGACGCCATGACCGGTCAGGATGCGGTGAATGCCGCCCAGAGCTTCAACGAATGGCTGGACATCGATTCCGTTATGCTCAGTAAGCTGGACGGCGACGCCAGAGGCGGCGCAGCCCTGTCTGTCCGGGCCATTACCGGAAAGCCCATCAAGTTTGCCGGCATGGGCGAGAAGCTGGAGGATATCGAACCCTTCCATCCCGACCGGATGGCTTCCCGGATTCTGGGCATGGGGGATATGCTGAGCCTCATTGAAAAGGCGGAAAAGGCGTACGACGCCAAGAAAGCCGCCGAGATGGAGGAGAAGCTGAAATCCAACAAGTTTACCCTTCAGGACTTCTATGACCAGATGGTGCAGATGCGGTCTATGGGTTCTTTGCAGGATATTCTGGCCCAGCTGCCCGGGGGCGCCAAGCTCAAGGGCGTGCAGATGGACGATAAGGCCCTGGGCCGTACCGAAGCGATTATTTTGTCCATGACCCCCAAGGAACGGGAAAACCCCAACATCATCGGCGCCAGCCGGAAACGGCGGATCGCCAACGGCGCCGGCGTGAAGGTGGAGGATGTGAACCGGCTTCTCAAAGGCTTTGAGCAGATGCGCTCCATGATTAAGCAGTTCTCCGGCCCCGGCGCCGGCAGGAAGCTGAAGCGTATGCGCGGTCTGGGAGGCTTTGGCGGCTTCCCCGGACTGTAAATCATTTGGTTCGCTGAAAGCAATTTGCTTTGCGATATAGAACAAGAATTTTTTGGAGGTGAAACTCATGGTAAAGATCAGACTGAGAAGAATGGGCGCAAAGAAGGCTCCTTTCTACCGTATCGTGGTTGCGGACTCCCGCTCTCCCCGTGACGGCCGCTGCATCGAGGAAATCGGCACCTACAATCCCCTGACCGACCCCGTCACCATCACTGTTGACGCTGAGAAGGCTCAGAACTGGATTAAGAACGGCGCACAGCCCACCGATACTGTTCGTGGCCTGCTGAAGAACGCCGGCGTGCTGTAAATCTCTGTGAAGGAGTGGCACAATGAAAGAGCTTTTGCTGTATATGGCAAAGAATTTGGTGGACGAGCCTGAGGCAGTTACGGTAACGGAAACCGCCGCTGAGGACGGAACTGTTCTGGAGCTGCGGGTTGCCCCCGGGGACATGGGGAAGGTCATCGGCCGCCAGGGACGGATTGCAAAGGAAATCCGTACAATCGTGAAAACCGTTGCCCAGCGCACCGGCGAAAAAATCACGGTGGAAATCGTAGATTAAACGGGTATGCGTGACGCTTGGCGCCACGCATTTTCCCATTTTCAGGAGGAAATAAGAATGAGACTCCCATTTTTGCAGGCAGGCCAGATTGTATCCACCCACGGTATCCGGGGAGAGGTCAAGGTGCTGCCCTGGGCAGACGGCCCGGAATTTCTCACCCAGTTTTCCCGGATACGCATTGGAGGCAGGGAATACCGGGTGGAAAGCTGTCGGATTCAGAAAACTTGCAATCTGCTGAAAATTCAGGGCGTGGATACGGTGGAATCCGCCCAGGCTCTGCGGGAGCAGATCGTGGAAATATATCGGGAGGATGCGCCGGAGGACTTGATTTTTGCGGCGGAGCTGGAGGGTATGCGCGTTCTGGCAGAGGGCCAGGAAATCGGCAAAATCCAGGAGGTGCTGGACTACCCGGGAAATAAGGTGTATGTGGTGAAAGGAGAGCATGAATATATGATTCCTGCGGTGAAGCAGTTTATCCTCTCCACAGATTTGGAAAGCAATGTGATGCGGGTACAGCTCATCCGGGGGATGCGTACCGATGAGAATTGACATTATGACCCTTTTCCCCGAATCACTGGGGGATGTGCTGTCGGACAGCATTCTGGGCCGGGCGCAGGACCGGGGCATTATCCGCATAGAGACCCACCAGATTCGGGACTACACCGCCAGCAAGCAGTGCCAGGTGGATGATTACCCCTACGGGGGCGGACGGGGCGCTATTATGCAGGCAGACCCCCTGTACCGCTGCTGGGAGGCGGTGTGCGACGAGGCAGGCGGCCCGGTGCATACGGTGTATATGAGCCCCTGCGGCAAGACCTTCCGCCAGGCCGATGCCATTCGCCTGAGTAAACTGGAAAATTTGGTGCTGGTCTGCGGCCACTATGAGGGCATTGACCAGCGGTTCATTGAGGAATGCGTGGACGAGGAAATCTCCTTGGGGGACTTTGTCCTCACGGGCGGTGAGATTGCCGCCATGGCGGTGACGGACGCGGTGTGCCGCATGGTGCCCGGGGTGCTGGCAGACCCGGAGTGCTTCCAGGAGGAGAGCCACTTTAACGGCCTTTTGGAATATCCCCAGTACAGCCGTCCGGCGGTCTGGCATGGCCGGCAGGTGCCGGAAATACTGCTTTCCGGCAATCATCAGAAGGTTGCCCAGTGGCGGCGGCTCCAAGCCCTCCGCCGCACCCGGGACAGAAGACCGGATATGTTCCGGAAGCTGGATTTGTCCGGCAAGCAGGATAGGAAATTATTGGCCCTTTTGGAGGGTGAGGAAAATGGAGAATCTGGAAAAACTGAAAACCTGGGTACAGGAAAGTAAGCGCATTGTGTTTTTCGGGGGAGCCGGCGTGAGTACCGAGTCCGGGATTCCGGACTTTCGCAGCGTGGATGGTCTATATAACCAGCAATTTGATTATCCCCCGGAAACCATTATCAGTCACAGCTTTTTTATGAAAAATCCCGAGTATTTCTTCCGCTTTTATCGGGAAAAGATGCTTCCTTTGGGCTTTTCGCCCAACATCACCCATAAAAAGCTTGCCCAGTGGGAGCAGGAGGGGAAGCTGTCGGCGGTAATCACCCAGAACATCGACGGTCTGCACCAGAAGGCCGGAAGCCGCCGGGTGCTGGAGCTCCACGGAAGCGTCCTGCGAAACTACTGTATGAAATGCCATAAAAGCTATTCCGCCGAATATGTAAAGAACAGCCGGGGGGTCTGCCGCTGTGACTGCGGCGGCATCGTAAAGCCGGATGTGGTTTTGTACGAGGAATCCCTGGATTCCGGGGTGCTGGAAAAGAGCATTTACGCCATCGCCCGGTGCGATTTGCTGATTGTGGGAGGCACCAGTCTGACGGTGTACCCGGCCGCCGGGCTGCTGCGGTACTATCCCGGCCATCGCCTGGTGCTGATCAACCGGGACAAGACTCCCTATGATAACCGGGCGGATTTGGTTCTCCATGAGAATCTGGGAACGGTTTTTGCCCAGCTGCCCTGAAAACCATATAAAATTTTTGAGCCGACAGCTTGTCCTGTCGGCTCATTTTCTTTTCATAATGGGCGGGGCTGCTCATACAATGGAACAGGAGTGATGCACATGGCTTGTAACTGGCAGGCATTTTTGAATCTGGTTCCCCCCAGGCTGCGGGGGGAGGTGGACAAGCTGGGAAAGGGGCGGCTACAGGAGCTGCGGCTGCGGCTCCAGGGAGAGCCGGAGCTGGTTCTCTGCCGGGAGAGCAAATGGCTTCCCAATCCTGTGACCATGGACGACCTTTCCTACTGTATCAATGCAGCCACAAAATACTCTCCATGGGCGGCGGCTTCCGCAGCCAAAGGGTATGTGACGGCCCCGGGGGGGCACCGGCTGGGACTGTGCGGCCAAGCGGCGGTGGTGGACGGGCAGGTACGCAGTATCCAACCGGTTACCTCCATCAATCTGCGGGTATGCCGGGAGATTTCCGGGATTGCCAACGCCATGGCCTCCCTGCGGGGCTCCGTGCTGATTATTGGCAGTCCGGGCACCGGGAAGACAACCCTCCTGCGGGACTACATCCGGGTTTGCTCTGATGTGTGTCAGGAGCGGGTGGCGGTGGTGGACGAGCGGCAGGAGATTTTTCCCCAGCAGGGCCTTTCCTGGGGCTTTCACCCTGGAAACCGGACGGACATCCTCTCCGGCTGCCCCAAGGAGGCAGGAATTGAAGCGGTGCTGCGGAATATGAACCCGGATACCATTGCGGTGGACGAGATTACCGCCGGGGAGGACTGCGCCGCAATGCTCCACGCCGGCTGGTGCGGCGTCCGGCTGATTGCCACCGCTCACGCTGGGAACAAGCAGGATTTGCTGTGCCGCAGGCTTTACAAACCCCTGGTGGAAAGCGGATTGTTCGAGAATCTGATTGTGCTGCAAAAGGACAAGACCTGGTACAAGGAGCGGATGATACTATGACCATAAGAATTGTTGGGGCGGTGCTTTTGATTCTGGGCTGCGGCAGCGTAGGCTTCCAGATGGCTGCCGCCCATGTGCGGGAAGAGCGTATTGTGCGGCAGCTGCTGCGGATTCTGGACTATATGGAGTGCGAGCTACAATATCACCTAACGCCTCTGCCGGAGCTTTGCCGCCAGGCGGCGGAGCAGGAGGCGGGTGCGTTGAAGGGAGTGTTTTCCCGCCTGGCAGAGGAGTTGGACAACCAGATGTCACCGGATGTGGGACGGTGTATGAGTTATGTCCTGGGACGGCAGCAGAATCTTCCTCCCAAGGCCAAAAAGCTCCTTCGTCTCATGGGAAGCTCTCTGGGGAAATTTGATTTGCAGGGACAAATCAAGGGGTTGGAAAGTCTGCGGGGAGAGTGCCGCAGGGAATTGAAGGCGCTGGAAGCGGGACGAGCCTCCCGGCTGCGGGAGTACAAAACTCTGGGATTGTGCGCGGGAGCGGCCTTGGCCATATTGTTTATTTAATCTATGGAAATTGATTTGATTTTTAAGATCGCTGCAATCGGAATTATCGTTTCCATACTCAATCAGGTGCTTTCCAGGTCGGGCAGAGAGGAGCAGGCCACCATGACTACCCTGATAGGGTTGGTAGTGGTTCTGATGATGGTGGCGCAGAAAATCTCCGAGCTGTTTGAACTGGTGAAAAACCTGTTCAATTTTTAATGGAAACCTTTGTAAAGGCCGCCGCCGCGGTGCTCATTGCGGTGGTGCTGGTAACGGTGTTGTCCAAAAACAGCAAGGATATGGCTGTGGTGCTGGGAATCTGTGTTTGTACCATGGTTTTGCTGGCAGCCGTATCCTTCATAAGCCCCGTGGTGCAGTTTGTGCAGCGGCTGCAAGAGCTGGGGGGGCTGGACAATACCTTGGTGACAATCCTTCTGAAGGCTGTGGGTGTAGGCCTGATTTCCGAGGTAGCCGTGCTGATTTGCGGAGACTCCGGGAATCAGGGGATGGGAAAGGCTCTGGAATACCTGGCAAGCGGTGTGATTTTATACCTGTCTATACCGCTGCTCACGGAACTTCTGGAACTGATGCAAACCATACTGGGGGAGATATGAGAAGATTTTTTATACTGATGGGGCTCCTGGCGCTGCTGGCGGCGCCGGTGTATGGAGAGCAGTGGGAGCCTCCCGAGGCGCCGCCTGAGGTGGAGGAATATATGCCGGAGGATACCGAGAGCTTTTCCGAAGGGCTCTGGTATGTGATTAAGGCCGGTATCAAGACCCTGGAACCATCCCTGGCCGAGGCGGGGAAAGCCTGCTTTTCCGTTATTGTGGTGGTACTGCTCCTGTCCCTGCTGGAAATCTATACGGGAAAATTGCCCCAGGTTACACCCCTGGCAGGGGCCGTGATGGTGGGCCTGACCCTCCTGGCTCCGTCCCACTCCCTGATTGGTCTGGGAACAGACACGGTGCGGCAGCTCAGCGAGTATGGAAAGCTTCTGCTTCCGGTGATGTCCGCCTCCTTGGCGGCCCAGGGAGGCGTAACGGCGTCGGCGTCTTTGTACGCCGGCACGGTGCTGTTTGACGCAATCCTCAGTTCCCTTGTGGTAAAGCTCATTGTGCCCCTCCTTTATGTCTATCTTTGCCTGAGCATTGCCTCCGGGGGAATTGGACAGCAGGTACTTATCACCTTCAAGGACTTTATCAAATGGCTCATGACCTGGACGCTGAAAACTATTTTGTATGTGTTTACCGGTTATATGGGGATTACCGGGGTGGTCAGCGGCGCCACGGATGCGGCAGCCATGAAAGCTGCCAAGCTGACCATATCCGGGATGGTTCCGGTGGTGGGGGGAATCCTCTCCGATGCTTCCGAAGCGGTGCTGGTCAGCGCCGGGGTGATGAAAAACGCGGCCGGAGTGTATGGCTTGATTGCCGTTGCGGCCATATGGATTGGGCCGTTTCTGAAGATCGGGATGCAGTATCTGCTGCTGAAAATCACAACGGCGGTTTGCAGCGCAATGGGAACGCGGCAGGTGTGCGGGCTTTTGAAGGACTTTTCCGGGGCGATGGGAATCCTTCTGGCTATGACCGGCGCGGTGGGACTGATGCTTTTAATCAGCACCGTGTCCTTTATGAAAGGAATCGGTTGATGGAGGGAATCAAGAATTATGTGCTTTCGGTGACAGCTGGCGCAATCCTTTGCGGGCTGGTCACAAGTCTTTCCGGCAGAAAGGGCAGTCAGAAGGCGGTTCTGCGGCTGCTCACCGGCGCGTTTCTGATTGTAACTGTCATTGCCCCTCTGGTAGAGGTAAAGATTCGGGACTTACAGGATTATTTTCAGGATATTACTATCCAGTCGGAGGCGGCTGCGGCGGAGGGAGAGAATTTTGCCAATGCTCAGATGGCCGATATCATAACCCAGCGGACCGAGGCATATATATTGGACAAAGCCGCATCAATGTCCGTTGCGCTTCAGGTGGAGGTGACGCTAAGTGAAGAGAACCCGCCGGTGCCGCGGGCGGTCACCCTGACCGGTGCCCTGTCCCCGTACCAGAAAAGTACCCTGGAAGATTTCATTTCCGGTAACCTGGGAATCGCAAAGGAGGAAATCACTTGGAAATAGGAAAATGGCCCGAGAAAATTGCCGGGCTCTTGAAAAAATACAAATACCCCATAATCCTTCTTTGTATCGGGATGATTCTCATGGGGCTTCCCAGCTTCTCCGGAGAAAAAAAGCCTGCCGTTCAGGAAGCTACGGCGCCCACCTCCCCGGAACCAAGCATCCAGCAGGAACTGGAGCAGATTTTGGAAAATATATACGGCGCCGGAGATGTGCGGGTGATGCTGACCATATCCCAGGGAGAGAAAACCATGTACCAGACAGATGTGGTAAGCGGAATCACAGAAAACTCCCAGGACACGGATACGGATACGGTCATCGTATCGGATGGGGAGGGAGGAGAACAGGGACTGGTGCAGCAGAAGCTCTCCCCGGTGTACCAGGGGGCAATTATTCTCTGCCAGGGGGCAGACAGTCCCTCTGTCCGCCTCGCTATCACCCAGGCTGTGTCCAAGGTGACAGGTCTGGCGACGGACCGCATTGCAGTACTCAAAATGAAGTGATTGGAGGAAGGTAAATGAAGGTGTGGAAAAAGAACCTGGTGGCGGCCGCAATTTTGGTGGCCGTGTGTGCCGGAATCTATGTGAACTGGAAATATACAGAGGATCAGGCGGTGATGAACTTTGCGGATACGCTGGATGAGGAGAAGCTTATGTCGGAGGATACCCTGGTAATGAGCGACGGAAACTTCCTGAACATCCCCCAGGATACGGACACCATGACGGACTATTTTGCGGCGGTGCGCCTCTCCCGGCAGCAGGCTCGGGACAATGCGGTGTCATTGCTCCAGGAGACCATGGCCTATGGTGAGGACACGGAGGCGGCGCAAACCAATGCCCAGCTGGAAGCCATTGTCCAGACGGCGCTGTGCGAGGCCCAGATTGAAAGTCTGGTTATTGCCAAGGGCTATACCGACTGCGTGGCCTACATCAGCGAAGAGGGGATCTCCGTAGCGGTGGCGTCCCCGGAGAAGGGTATGCAGCCGTCGGATGTGGCAGTAATTGCGGATATTGTTATGACTCAGACAGAATTTACCATGGAGCAGATCCGGGTGGTAGAGGTGCAGTAAGGCTTACCCCAAAGGTTTATCCTTTGGGGTATTTTTTTGCCCGTGCCGTGCCTCGCGAAAAAAACAACTCCTGTTACGGGGCGGAAACGCCACCGCCAAACAGGAGGTAATATGGTTATGAAATCTTTATGGGAAACGGTGTATGTTGGCAGGCTTTTGCTGTCTGGAGCGGTATACCCACAGCTTGAAGCGTTCTCCGGGAACGGCTTATACTGTGGGCGAGGGATGGGAAGTATGAAGAAGTACAAGACGGTCAAAGAGGTGTGCCGCATCACCGGACTGACAAGAAAGCACCTATACTATTTCCATCATACAGGGGTTGTGCGGGCTGTTGCCTATGCAAACTATTCCGTAGAGGGAAATGACGGGTACAAGCTCTACGACGATGCCGCCGTGGAGAAGCTGCAGCAAATCGCTTTGTATTACCAGTTGGGACTGAAACGGGATGAAATCCGGGACATCATGCTGGACCCCCATTATGACAGCAATCTGGCATTGGATACGCTGCTTTCCATGGAGCAAGCCCGGAAAACTGCCATTGAACAGCAGATTGCCGCCTTGGAGTACTTAAAGCTTACCGGCACAAAGAACCATCTGCTTGCCGCTCTGGGGGGAATGTCCCTGGAAGAGCTGGGGAAAACCATTCTGCTTTCAGGGAATGGGAAGCCCTGTGCCGAAACTCTCCCGGCCGAAGACAGTCCGAAGACCCAGATGTTTCTACACCGATTCCAAAAGTTTGTTGGAGCGTTGCAGCAGCTGCCTACAGCAGAATTGGAAACCCGGGCAGGGGAAGAGGCAATTCGGGATATTCTGGAATGCAGCAAGGCGTATTTTGGAGAAATGGGCGTTGCCTTTGTCCTTGGTTATTTTGCCCGGGACATTGGCAGAGGAAAAGGCAATGAAAACAGCATCACATTGGACCACTTGCAGGGACTGATTCGCTACCTTACCAGATATCCGGAGATGAAAGAGCAGCTTTTAGAAATTGGCAAGCAGGAGGAAGGGGGATGAAAGAAAGCAGAATCAGGTGGTAACCGAACTTCCGAAAAAGAAAATGAGGAGAATAGAAAAATGAAAAAAATAATCACAGGAATTTTCGCCCTGACCCTTGCTGTCTTTCTGGCAGCCTGCGGCGCAAAAAAGGAAAGCTACCAAATCCCCGACGTATTTGGGGTGCATTATGAGGATGCAGTGGCCATTCTGGAAGCTGAAGGTTTTTCGGTCAGCACTGTAGAGGCAGAAGTTGGAAGCTTTTCCCAGAAGCTTCTTTATCCTCTGGAGCGGGTGGATCAGGGAAGTGTTTTCAAGATTGACGAGTATATCCTGGACAACAACGGCAATTTGAACAAGAGCTACGATGTGTTCTACGAAGGGGGATTGGTTTCCCCGGACAAGAATCTTGTGATTTATTACGCAAAGGAGGATTATATCCGGGAGGAGACCGCTACCCAGCCGGAGACGGAAACCACCGTACCTCCCACAGAAACCCAGCCCCCGGAAACAACCCAGGAAGCTGCCCCCACCGGTGAGGCTCAGGAAATAGATCCGGAATTCAAGGCCGCAATGGACAGCTATGAAAAATTCTTTGATGAATACGTGGCAATCATGAAAAAGTATCAGGAAAATCCCAATGATCTGTCCATTCTCAATGATTACACAGCTTATATGGGACAGTATTCAGACGTGATGCAGAAGCTTTCTGCATGGGCAGACAGGGATCTCAACGCCGCAGAGGCTGCATACTACCTGGAGGTTCAGACCAGAATCAACCAGAAGCTATTGGAAATTGCGTAAAACATAGGAGGTAAAGAGAAATGAAAGTATCAGAAAAGCGTCCCTCCTGGGTAATCCTGGTGGGGATCCTGGTGTTGTTGCTGGGGGCATTTCTTCCCTATATGACCGCTGCAGGGGAAATGGCCCGGTATATAGAACAAAACCCTGACAGAATGGAGATAGCTTCGGAGAATCTCACTGCCGGCGATTTGAAAAATGTCCCAATCCACGCCCTGGGCAAGGTTATCACCGGCATTTACGGAAAGGATGACGGCATGATTGCCAATGTCATTCTGCTGGTGTTGGGAGGCTTTGCCGTCCTGACGGCCTTGTTTGCGGTCTTGAAAAAGCCGATTGTAGCTCTGGTCTTTGACGTTCTGACTCTTGGGGGCTTTCTCTTCCTCAACGGCTTGATCAAAGAGGATTTCATCGGTGCTGACAAATATGCACGGGGAATGGGATTTTATGCAATCATTGTCGCCCTGGGACTCATCTTTGCAGGTGTCGTATGGATGCAGGCAATGAAAATCGCCGGAAAAAAGACTGAGGCTTCTTCCCCGATGGAATAGGGATTATACCATGAAAAGGGCTGCCGCGACAGGAGTTTGTGGCAGCCCTTTTTGATTGCGGAAGACCCATAGTCCAATGGCAGGTTATAATTTGCTTGCAAGGTCGTGAACGTGCAGAAAACAGTTGTTTTTTTTTCGGGAAGGTGGTACAATATAGAAAATGTGTCTTGTGAGGAACAGGACCAGAAAACAGGAGGTTTTATCATGGCTGATACGAAGCAGTATGTCACACAGGAGCAGGAAAAGGGCAGTGTGATGATCTCTGAGGATGTCATTGGCGCCATTGTGGAAAATACTTTGAGAGAAGTGGAAGGGGTTGCCAGCCTGGTGACCAAGCCCGGTTCTGACATTGCGGAGCGCATCGGTGTGAAGAATTGGGGCAGAGGCATTAAAATCGCCATTGGAGGGGATGAATCTCTGGTGATTGACTGCAATGTGAATGTGACCTATGGTCAGAATGTGGCCTCTGTTGCCAAGGCGGCCCAGGAAGCGGTTACCTCCTCGGTAGAAGCTATTGCCGGGGTAGCCGTCCGTGCCGTGAATGTGAATATCTGCGGCATCGTTGGAGCTTAAGGAGCGTATATGACCAGAGCCAACGCCAGAGAATTGGCCGTTCACCTGATTTACAGCCGGGAGTTTACCGGAGAGGAGCCGGAGCAGCTGATTGCCGCACGGTTGGAGCGGCGCTACTACGAGAACCTGGAAGGGGAGAATCCCCTTTACGCGGAGCGTCCCAGCCGTGCCCAGAGAGCCTATATCGACCAGGTGGTATCCGGAGTTGCCAATCGGGTGGATGAGCTGAATGAATACATCCAGAAGTATGCCATTGGCTGGGATGTGTCCCGCATTTCCCGTTTGACCCGTACCATTATGCAGCTGGCCATTTTTGAAATGCTTTACATGAGTGATGTCCCCACGGGGGTTGCCATCTCCGAGGCAGTACGGCTTGCCAAGATGTACGACGGGGACGATACGGGAGCTTTTGTCAACGGTGTGCTGGGTGCCTTTGCCCGGGGACAAAATGGGGAGGCCCAGGCATGAACACCGTAGGCTTTGACACCAGCAACTATACTACCTCTGTGGCCTTTTTTGACGGGACGGCAGGGGAGAACTGTTCACAGCTCCTGCCGGTAGGCCAGGGGCAGCTGGGGCTGCGGCAAAGCGATGCCATTTTTCATCATACCAAAAGCCTGCCGGAGCTTTCCGGCAGGCTGTTTTCCCATATTTCCCGGGATTCCATCGGGGCTGTGGGGGTCAGTACCCGTCCCAGGGCGGTGGAGGGCAGCTATATGCCCTGTTTTTTGGTGGGCTATTCCCATGCCAAGATGCTTGCGGATGTGCTGAAGGTTCCCCTGTTCTCCTTTTCCCACCAGCAGGGGCATGTGGCAGCCAGCCTTTGGAGCGCTTGCCGGATGGATTTGATGAATGAGCCCCACCTGGCGTGGCATCTGTCCGGCGGTACCACGGAGCTTTTGCTGGTAGAGCCGGAGGGAAGAAGCGTCCGCTGCCGGAAAATCGGCGGCACCACAGACATTTCCGCCGGCCAGCTGATAGACAGAACCGGCCAGCTGCTGGGCCTGCCCTTTCCCGCAGGCAAACATCTGGACATCTTAAGCCAGGGGGAAACCTCCCCGGATTTTTTCCGGGTCAAATGCCCGGATCTTCAGTTTTCCCTGTCCGGTGTCCAGAATCAGGTGGAAAAGTATTATGAGAAAACCGGAAGCCGGGAGAAAACCGCTGCCTTTGCCCTGGCCAGCGTTTCCTGGGCGGTGGAACAGGCTACCTGCCACGCCATGAAGAAATATTCCAGTCTGGCGGTGGTATTCTCCGGGGGCGTTGCCTCCAATGCGATGCTGCGGGAAAAAATGGCTTATTTGCAGCCGGTCTTTGCCCAGCCCCGGTATTCCACGGACAACGCCATGGGAATCGCAATTCTTACCCACAGAGCCATGGAGGGATGATATGGAGCAGCAGATTCTTTCCGTATCCCAGATTAACGAGTACATCCGAAGCCTCATGGACAGGGACGGCCTGCTGGCAGGCCTTGCTGTCCGGGGTGAAATCAGCAATTACAAAGTATATCCTTCCGGCCATCACTATTTCACCTTGAAGGATGAAGGCGGCGCTTTGAAGTGTGTCATGTTCCGCGGCAGCGCCGTAAAGCTGAAATTCCGCCCGGAAAATGGCATGCAGGTCATCGCCATGGGAAAAATCACCGTATATCCCAGAGACGGTGCCTACCAGCTTTACTGTACCGCCATGGCACTGGACGGGGTAGGGGACTTGTATGCGGCTTTTGCGCAGCTGAAAAAGAAGCTCTCTGCCCAGGGACTGTTTGCCCCGGAGCATAAAAAGCCCCTGCCGCCCTATCCCGGAACCATTGGTATCATCACAAGCTCCGCCGGAGCGGCCCTGCACGATATGCTGCGAATTCTCAGAAAGCGGTATCCCCTGACCCGGGTGCGGCTCCTGCCTGTCCGGGTGCAGGGGGCGGAGGCCCCCGGAGAAATTGCCGCCGCCATTGCCTATGCGGACCACTATCAACTGGCGGATTTGCTGATTGTGGGCCGGGGCGGCGGCTCCATCGAGGATTTGTGGGCTTTTAACGATGAGCAGGTGGCAAGAGCCATTTACCATTGCTCCATCCCGGTGATTTCTGCGGTGGGGCATGAACCGGATTTCACCATTTCCGACTTTGTGGCGGATTTGCGGGCGGCCACCCCTTCCAACGCAGCGGAGCTGGCAGTGCCGGACCAGGATGCTTTGCGGCAGACCCTGGACAGCGCCACTTCTGCCATGGCTTCCGCCCTTTGGCGGCAGCTCCGTGCGGCTCGGAACCACCTGAAGCTTCTTTCGGACAGTCCGGCTATGAAGAGCCCGGGAGCCTACCTGGAGCAGCGGCAGAAGGCCCTTGCCTATCTGCAAGCCAGACTGGTGGCAGCCCAGGAAAAGGGACTGGCCGGAGCGAAGCAGCGCTTTTACACCCAAGCCGCCAAGCTGGAGGCCATGAGTCCTCTGAAGGTTCTCCTTCGGGGCTATGCCATGGTGCAAGACGACAGCAAGCAGGTGATCCGCAGCGTTTCCCAGGTAAAAGAAAATGACCGTATATCCATATCCGTCAGTGACGGTACCATACAGGCTGTTGTTACCACAGCCCAGGAGGGGACAACCTATGAATCAGGAAAATATGACTTTTGAGCAGAATATGCAGCGGCTGGAGCAGATTGTAAGAGCCTTGGAGCGGGGGGACGCCCCGCTGGAGGAATCCTTGAAGCTGTTCCAGGAGGGGACGGAGCGAATCCGTATTTGCGGCAAACTGCTGGACGAAGCCCAGCTGCAAGTGAAGAAGATTGTGCCCGGTCCGGACGGCGCTCCCACAGAGGAGGATATGCCCTATGAACCCTGATATGGACGGGCTGTTCCGGGAATACCGGAACTACATAGAAGATTACCTGAAAAATAACTGTTTCGTCTATCCCCAGGAACCCCAGCAAGTGCTGTTTGAGGCCATGCGGTATAGTCTGTTAGCTGGGGGAAAGCGGCTGCGGCCGGTCTTCGTGTTTGATTTTTGCAGAATGTGCGGCGGCGACTGGAAGCAGGCAGCGCCCTTTGCAGCGGCGGTGGAAATGGTGCACACTTACAGCCTGATTCACGACGATCTGCCCTGCATGGACAATGACGACTACCGCCGGGGACGGCTGACAAATCATAAAGTGTATGGGGAGGCTATGGCGGTGCTGGCAGGGGATGCCCTGCTGACCGGGGCTTTTTCCGCTCTGGCAGATGCCGACCTGGATGCAGAAACACGAATTCAGGGAGTAAAGATTTTGTCCCGATGCGCCGGAGAGCTGGGTATGGTGGGCGGCCAGGTGCTGGATATGCGCAGCGAGGAGCGGGAATGTACCGCGCAGGAGGTGGAGAACATCCACACCCGAAAGACCGCGGCCCTGATTCAGGCAGCCTGCTGCCTGGGGGTTCTGGCAGGGGGCGGCAGTTCTGTCCAGATGGAGGCAGCCAAGACCTTTGCCCACAGCCTGGGCCTTGCCTTCCAAATCCGGGACGACATTCTGGATGTGATTGGCAACGCAGGGGAGCTGGGCAAAGCGGTAGGCGCCGACGGAAACAAAAACACCTTCGTGCAGCTCCATGGAGTGGATGCCTGTCAGGAGATGGTGCGCGCTCACAGCCAGAAGGCCGAAGAGGCCCTTTTGGCCTTCCCCGATCACCAGTTTATGGCCTGCTTGTGCCAGGACCTGATTAACCGAAATCACTAAAAGGAGGAAAACAGAATGCTTTATCATGATTTTCAGGACGAGAAGCTGTCCGCCCTGGGGCTGGGCTGTATGCGCCTGCCCAAAAACGGGGAGAAGGATGAGGACATCGACGAAGCTGCCGCTGCTGGAATGGTAGCCTATGCCTTGGAGCAGGGAATCAATTACTTTGACACCGCCTGGATGTACCACGGCGGAGCCTCGGAAACGGTAATGGGCCGTATTCTGGCCAAGCACCCCAGAGAGAGCTTTTATCTTGCCTCCAAGTTCCCCGGCTTTTCCAAGGAGATGTTTGAAAATCCCCGGAAGATTTTTGAGAAACAGCTGGAAAAGTGCGGCGTGGATTATTTTGATTTTTATCTGTTCCACAATGTGTGCGAGGACAATATAGACAACTTCCTGAATCCCGAATACGGCGTGGGAGAGTTTCTTTTTGAGCAGAGACGGCTGGGCCGTATCAAGCACCTGGGCTTCTCCACCCACGGAAGCCTTGCCACCATGAAGCGCTTCCTGGACGCCTATGGAAGAGAGCTGGAGTTTTGCCAGATTCAGCTGAATTACCTGGATTGGCAGCTGCAAAACGCCAAAGCCAAGGTAGACCTGGTTCGCTCCTACGGACTGCCCATCTGGGTCATGGAGCCGGTGCGGGGCGGTCGCCTGACCCAGCTTCTGCCGGAGCAGGAGGCAAGGCTCAAGGCCCTGCGTCCCCAGGAAACCCAGGCTGGTTGGGCCTTCCGGTTCCTCCAGGGAATCGAAGGAGTCACCATGGTGCTGTCCGGTATGTCCAATATGGAGCAGCTCACGGAAAACATCAAAACCTTCTCCCATCTGGAGCCTCTGAGCGACCGGGAGCAGCAGACACTCCAGGAAATTGCCCGGGAGATGATTGCCGCCAACGCCGTGCCCTGTACCGGCTGCAGCTACTGTGTTGACTACTGTCCCCAGGGGATCCATATCCCGGAGATTCTGAAAAAGTACAACGCCAAGGACTGGTCTGAACGGCCTGACTGCATCGGCTGCCGGAGCTGCGAAAAGGTCTGTCCCCAGGGAATCTCCATCGCAGAGGTTATGGCTGACTATAATCGCCATAAATAAAATGTGCCGCCAGACGAGAGTCTGGCGGCAATTCTTTTGAGAAGGGAATCAGAAGCATTTCTGATGGCGTTCCTTCCGGCAATCATCCTTGTGGCTGCAATGATAGCAGACTTCGGTTTCGGGGCTGGGTTCGCCGGAAGCAAACTTGCGCATATTGGAAACGGTTGTGTTGGCAATATTGTCCAATGCCTCCTGGGTCAGGAAAGCCTGGTGAGAGGTGACGATTACATTGGGCATGGCCATAAGCCGTACCAGCTTGTCATCCTGTACGATGTGACCGGACATATCCTCGTAGAACAGGTCTGCTTCTTCCTCGTACACATCCAGGCAGGCGCCGCCGATAATCTCCACTTTAATGCCGTTAATCAGGGCTTCGGTATCAATCAAAGCACCGCGGGAGGTGTTGATAATTACAACGCCCTTTTTCATCTGCTCCACAGCCTCATCGTTGATCATGTGACGGGTTTCCTCCGTCAGGGGGCAGTGGAGGGAAATCACATCAGACTTTGCGAAGATTTCAGGCAGCTCCACATAATCCAGACCGGCGGCAGGATTGGGGAATTTATCGTAGGCCAGAACCTTCATGCCAAAGCCCTTGCAGATATCGGCGAAGATCCTGCCGATTTTGCCGGTACCGATAACGCCCACGGTCTTACCGTGCAGGTCAAAGCCGGTCAGACCGTTCAGGCTGAAATTGAACTCTCTGGTCCGGAGGTATGCCTTGTGAATGTGCCGGTTCACACCCAGCAGAAGCGCCATGGCGTGTTCCGCAACAGCGTAGGGGGAGTAAGCGGGCACCCGGAAAACATGAATCTTTCCGAAGCAGGCCCGGGTATCCACATTGTTGAAACCGGCGCAGCGCAGGGCAATCATCCGCACGCCGCCTTCATAAAGCTTTTCCACAACGGCTGCGTTGGCCACATCATTTACGAAAATGCACACGCAGTCAAAACCGTTGGCCAGAGACGCGGTATCCTCATTGAGCTTGGTTTCCAAAAACTTAATTTCAATGCCGGCATCCTGAGCGTATTTGGTAAAACCAGGGACATCGTAGGGCTTGGTATCAAAAAACGCAACTTTCATTGAGAGCAGCTCCTTTCTTAATTCGATAATATTATATCGATAATTATTCCATATGGCAACTGTGACATGGTACAAATATTTGGGGCAATATTCCTGTACGATTATTTATAATTACCAACATTTTCCCCGATTATACACCGTTGCCTTGCCATTGACGGACACCTGTGCTATTATAATGGAACGACGAACGATACAGGAGGCAGAGGTCTTGAAAAAAATCCGTGCTTTTGTCCATAAGTATTGGGAAATTTTGTCCTATCTCTTCTTTGGGGGGATGACAACCCTGGTAAATTACTGCGTGTATCTGCCTCTGTACAATCTTTGCCATGTTTCCGGAACGGTCAGCAATATTGCGGCCTGGATTGTATCCGTGGCCTTTGCCTTTCTCACCAACAAGCCTTTGGTATTTCGCAGTCACGACTGGTCCTTGCCCACGGTGCTGCCGGAGCTGGGGAAGTTTGTGGGCTGCCGTCTGGGTTCCGGGGCTATGGAAACGGCTATTATTTTTGTGACGGTGGACCTGCTCCGCTGGAACGGCAACTGGGTCAAGCTGGTTGTCAGTGTCCTGGTGGTGATTGCCAATTATGTAGCCAGCAAATGGCTGGTGTTCCGGGAAAAGCAGTAATCCCATACAGCAAGGCGGCAGAGCCTCATGCTCTGCCGCCTTGCTGTTATTCATCTCCGATGTATTGAAAGCGGGAACCGGAGTAGCCGTCTTTTTCCACGGTTTCCGACCACATACCGGCTGGGCGCACCCAAATTCTTCTTTCGCCGTAAAGGGCACGGTAAACCACCATTTGCTCCAGAGTTTCCGAATGGGTGGCGATTTCCAAAAGCTCATATTCCTTGCCCTTGAAATGGCGGTATTTTCCTTTTTTCAGCTCCATGGAAAAATCCTCTTTTCAGGTTATTGGGGAACATCCCCCCGGCTGGTGTCCAGAATGGCTTTGGCGTCGAACATGCCGGTGAACCAATCGCTGTTATACGCCATGGTGGTGCCGGACACCTGCACGCGGCCCTGGCGGACATAGGAGTCCTTCAGGGAAATCCAGGTTTTGCCGTCGGATGCATTACCGACAAAAATACGGAAGCCGGCGTTCTGCAAAGCGGTATACTTATCCCCGGAGTAGTCGCTTTCTTTGTCGGCAATGTCGCTGCTTTGGGCAAAAACAAAGATAGAAACATCGCCGAGAACCGGCGCGATTTCGGTTGTCCAGTTGGTCAAATCTGTTTTTACAGTAGACACATCCTTTTCCCCGTACCCGATGTCCTCGAAGGTATAGCAGGCCAGATCATAGCCTTCCGAACGCAGAGTCTCTGCCAAATCCTTTACTGCGGCTTTTTCCTCCTCAAACAGGGCGGTACCGGAAGTCTTTTCCGCATCAGCCTGGATGCGATAGCCGAACACACCGTTATATCCGGATACGGCCAAAGTGGCCTTTGCGCCCTTGTAGGAAAAGTCGGGATGCTCCTGAACAAATGCGTTGAGAATGGGTATCAGATCATACGCCCCTACCAAAGTCTGTCCCTGATCGTCCACATATTCGCAGGCCAGGTTGCCATTCTCATCCAAAACCAGCTTGCTGGCAAAGCCATCCCCATCCTTGTCAGGCCGCAAATCGTTGTTTCCGTCCACAAGCAGATAGGGGTAGCTGACATTCACCTGGGTGATCATAATGGGCTTTTTCCCCTCGGGCAGGTAAACGGTTCCGGCTGTATAGGCGCCGCCGCCGTTGTCGGACACAACATCATCCATACCTACCAGCACATAATTGTTGGCATAGAGCTGCTCCAGGATTTTCTGAAACTCACCGGTAGTTACATAGCGGCGGTTATAGTATTCTCCATAGATATCATCCCGAAACGCCCGGTTGGTATCTACCATCAGGGGCATGAAAGACAGGTTTGTCACCTGAGCGGGGTCATTCCAGGCCACAAGGGAGCTTTTGGCGGCGGTGTACTGCTGCTTCAGCTCCGTAAGCTTGGGAAATTGCGTCATATCTCCGGAGAAAGTGTCCAGTACTGCAATGGCTCGGTCATAGTCGTAGCCGGCAGCAAAATTCTGGGAACCGGTTATAAGGCGGTTGGCTTCTTCTTCCAGCTGGGCATAGGCCTGGGCCTCCGATTCGGATGCCTGGATGCTGGCCTCTTTTGCGGCTTTCTGATTCTGAATCCCCTTGCTGATTGCACCGGCAATGAAAATCAAAATCATGACCAGAGATACGCCTGCAATGATAACAGGCAGATAAGTTTCCTTGAAAATCTGTGCTTTGGAGCGCTTTTTCCGCCGGGGATTTACCGGCTTCTGGGAGGTATGTTCATCCACGGTGCATTCCGCCTTTCCTGTGTTTTGCAACCATTATAGCCTTTCCAAGGAAAAAAAGCAAGCAAAACCGGGGGTTCCGTATAACTTTATGAGTTTGGATTGCAATTTGTTTCATTTTAGGTTATGATATGCGGGAACATTGAATACCATGAGAAAGGAAGCCAACATGGAAAAGATTACAAGCTTTACCATCGACCATATCCGCCTCCAGCCCGGGGTGTATGTGTCCCGTTACGACACCGTGGGAGCGGAAACCGTCACCACTTTCGATCTCCGCCTGACCAGCCCCAATGAGGAACCGGTGATGAACACGGCGGAGGTACATACTATCGAGCACCTGGCAGCCACCTACCTGCGTAACGAACCGGTTTGGAAGGACAAGGTGCTGTACTTTGGCCCCATGGGCTGCCGGACCGGGTTTTATCTTCTGCTGGCAGGAAAGTATACAAGCCTCCAGGTTCTGGACCTGGTTCGCAGCTGCTTCTCCTTTATTGCAAGCTACGAGGGGGAGATTCCCGGAGCCGGCGCCAGGGACTGCGGCAACTATCTGGACATGAATTTGCCTATGGCGAGGTACTGGGCAAGGCGTTACTGCGCGTTGCTGGAAAACCCCGGAAAAGACCGGCTGGAATACCCTGTGTAAAGGAGAAAAATGATATGAAATTAGGAATTATTGGGGCCATGGATGTGGAAGTGGCAACCCTCAAGGAAAAAATGGAAAACTGCGCCCAGCGGGAGCTGGCTGGCTCCGTGTTCTGGGAGGGAACGCTTTTGGGACTGCCTGCGGTGGTGGTGCAGTGCGGTGTCGGCAAGGTAAACGCCGCCCTGTGCGTCCAGGTGCTGGCAGATTGCTTCGGAATTACTCATGTAGTCAATACGGGGATTGCCGGCAGTCTGACTCCCGAACTGGATATCGGGGATTTGGTTGTCAGTACCCAGGCCATTTATCACGACTTTGATTGCCATTTGATAGACCCCGACTATCCTGTGGGACAGGTTCCCGGCATGGATGTGCGGGCCTTTCCCGGCGACGGGATGCTGGTGGACCTTGCATATCAGGCGGCGGAAGCGGAAAATCCGGGACATTGCCTAAAGGGAACGGTGGCCAGCGGAGACCAGTTCGTCTGCCAGAAGTCCCAAAAGGAGAAAATTGTGGAAGATACCGGTGCTGTGTGTACGGAGATGGAGGGGGCAGCCATTGCCCATGCCGCCTGGAAGAACCGGATTCCTTTTGTCGTGATTCGGGCCATTTCCGATAAGGCGGACGATTCCGCCCAGATGGACTATCCCACCTTTGAATCCATCGCAGCCGTCCGGTGCGCCAATGTTACATTGCGGCTTGCGGAAATTCTGAAGCACAAAGGTTAAAGAAAACGGAAAAACTTTTTCGGATATAAAATCTACCCCATATGTTAGACAGTATGATATACCGTCTAACATATGGGGATTTATTTGCCCAATTGAGCCGGGGCCGGTCTGCCGCCAGCGATTCACAGACAACCAGCCCTCCTGGCAGCTTGAACAATCCGAACATCAAGGCATTGTCTAAGGAAACTCTGAATAAATCGCCTTCGGCTGGACAGCGGATCTTTTTCGCCATCCATGCAGAATGAAAAACCGGAAATACACAAAGTATTCCCCGGAGCTCTTGCCGATTTAATCAGAGCTTCCCTAACCTTTGAGTTCCCTTCGAAAAGTGCGGGATATTTTATAATTTTTCTTGAACATCCGGGGATAATGCTTGAATTTTCAGGCGTTATGGGGTATAATTCCAGTTTGTGAAATACTACCGACAGGAGGAAGCAGTACTATGAAAAAATTTCTGTGCCTGACTTTGGCATTTGTATTGGCAATGGGAACTCTGGCCGGCTGCGGCGGCGATCCTGCCCAGCAGACAACGCCGGAGAACACTACCCAGTCTCAGACAGACCCCGCTGTGACCACACAGCCCACCGGCGGACAGGCAGAAACCCTGACCCTGGAGCGCAACGAGCTGACTTTGGTCAATTATGGAGAAACCTGGACCCTTTACAGCGGCCCCATCAGTCTGGATCAGATAACCTTCCGCAGCGAGAATACAGCGGTAGCAACCTTTGAAAAGGGAGTGGTAACCGCCGTGGGCAAGGGTGAGACTGTGGTTCATGCGGAATATAACGGTCAAAAGGTGTCCTGTAATGTGTACTGCAATCTGCAAGACGAGCCGGAAACCACCGGCACTTCCACGGAGCCGTCCACAAATTCCGGTGCAGGTTCCCGGGATCCCTATCTGGCGCCCCCCACTACCGAGACGGTATCCTCTTCCTTCTTTGACGACGCCGTTTTTGTGGGCGATTCCGTCTCTTTGAAGCTGTCTTATTATGCGGGAGAGACCGGCCTTTTGGGCAACGCAAAGTTCCTGGTTCGCGGCAGCTATGGCGTAGCTAACGCGGTTTATGACGAGCTGCTGATGCCCTGGCAGGGTCAGGAAATGAAGATTGAGGACGCGGTTCAGGCAACCGGAGCCAAGAAGATGTTTGTGATGCTGGGCATGAATGACATTGCCCTTTACGGTATTGACAAAACCATCGAAAACTGGGGTAAGCTCCTGGAGCGGGTGCGTTCCAAGTCCCCGGACATTGAAATCTACATCCAGTCCATGTCGCCCATCTGGATCGGCGGGGAAATCGGCGACTTGAACAATGCCAACATCGACGCCTATAATGCGGAGCTGAAGACCTTCGCGGAGAGCAACGGCTGTAAATTTATCGATGTGGCTCCGTATATGAAGGACTCACTGGGCGGCTTGGCTACCCCTTATTGCTCTGACGAGTATGTCCATGTAACCGATGCCGGCGTGGATACCTGGATTAAGGTTCTCAAGGCTTACACCGGCTATTAAGAATAGGAGTGGAATGATAATGAAGAAAACTTTGTCCATATTTCTTATTGCGGTTCTGCTTTGCGGTCTGGCAGGCTGTGGCGGCAAGAATGAGGAAGCCGCTGTTACCATGGATTTGCAGCAGGTTTACGCCGGATTCGGGGAAACCCTGCCGGAGATGACCATGATGAGTGACGAAATGATGCTCAATTTCTGCGGCATTAACCGGGAAGACTGCAAGCAGGCCGTGGTGAGCGTGTCCAGCGACGGCCTGCGGGCGGATGAAATCTGGCTGCTGGAGGCCAAGGACGGGGAAACCGCCGAGAATCTGGCCAAGCTTGCCAATACCCGCATTGAGCGCAAGGGGGAGGAGAGCATTACTTACTCTCCCGAGCAGTATGAGATTGTGCAGAAGGCTGAGATTATTCAGACGGGCAACTATGTGGCCCTGATTGTATCGCCCGATGTGGACGCTCTGGCGGCGCAGTTCCGCACGGCGGCGGGTCTCGAGGGCTGATAACCAATATGCGCCGGATCGGCAATGTCGGCTCGGCGCATTTCGTCTGTAAGGAGGAAACCGGGTGCTATTTTCCAGTAATGTATTTTTGTTCGCGTTTCTGCCGGTGGTGCTGCTTTTGTACTATGTGAGCCCCCGGCGGCTGCGCAATCCGGTGCTGCTGCTGTGGAGTTTGGTGTTCTACGGCTGGGGAGAGCCGGTCTATCTGTTCTTGATGATCGCTACCATTTTGCTGAACTATGGCTTTGGCCTGTGGATTCACAAAAAGCAGACAGCGGGGGAGAACGGAAAGCTCCCTCTGGTGCTGGGCGTGGTGGCCAATCTGGTGATTCTGGGGTTTTTCAAGTATGCGGGCTTTTTTGTCCGGCAGCTTCAGGCCATTGCGCCGTTTTTAAGCGGGATCAAGGCCCCGGAAATCTCCCTGCCCATCGGCATTTCCTTTTATGTGTTCCAGTCTATGAGCTATGTGATCGATGTGTACCGCAGCGATGCGCCTGTTCAGAAAAATCCGCTGACCTTCGGTACCTATGTCACCTTGTTCCCCCAGCTGATTGCCGGCCCCATTGTCCGCTATCAGGATGTGGCGGAGCAGATGGAGGTTCGCCGGGAGAATGTTCACGACTTTGCTTCCGGCGTGCAGCTGTTCGTCCTGGGGCTGGGGAAAAAGGTGCTGCTGGCAAATCCCATGGGCAATTTTTGGAACCTTCTTCAGACAGAAGGGGGTACTGTGACAGCCTGGGTGGGAATCCTTGCCTACTCCCTGCAAATTTATTTTGACTTTTCCGGCTATTCCGACATGGCGCGAGGCCTGGGACGGATGTTTGGTTTTGAGTTTTTGGAGAACTTCAACTACCCCTACATCAGCGCCAGCGTAACCGAATTCTGGCGCCGGTGGCACATTTCTCTTTCCACCTGGTTCCGGGAATATGTGTATATTCCCTTGGGCGGTAACCGGAAGGGCCTGCCCCGGCAGATTTTGAACCTTCTGATTGTATGGGGCCTTACCGGCTTCTGGCATGGGGCCAGCTGGAATTTTATTCTTTGGGGCCTTTATTATGCGGTGCTCCTGATTTTGGAAAAGCTGTTCCTGCTGAAGCTTCTGAAAAAAGCCCCCGGGATTTTTGGACATCTTTATACCATTTTTGCCGTGCTTTTGGGCTGGGTACTGTTCTACTTTGAAAACCTTTCCAGCCTCTTTGGCTTCTTTGGAAGGCTCTTTACCCCGGCTGCCGCGTCGGTGCACGGGATGAACTTGGTTCTGGCCTTTACGCCCATGCTCCTTATCTCTATATTTGCGGCCACTCCGGCGGCCAAGGTGCTGGTTTCCGGCCGCCGGGACAAGGCGGTGGTCCGGTACGGGGCCGTTGCGGTGGTCATGGTCATGCTTCTATTGTGCGTGGCGGCCCTGGCTTCCCAGAGCTACAACCCCTTCATTTATTTCCGTTTCTAAGGAGGCAGGACAATGAAATCAAGATTTGACGAAAAGCTGATGATTGCCGCCTTCTGCGGTTTTCTGGGAATCATGTCCGTGCTGTTTTTCCTGCTGCCCAAGGAAAAATTCTCCCCCCTGGAGAAGCGGTACCTGTCGGATGCGCCGGTGCTGAATTGGGAGAACCTGTCCTCCGGAAAATTCGGCAGCGATGTGGAAAACTATATGGCGGACTATATTCCCGGCAGAAGCTTCTTTGTTGGTCTCAACGCTTATGTGGATTTGCTTACCGGCCGTCAGGTTTCCAAGGGTGTCTATGCGGCAGAGGGCAACCGGCTGGTTCAGGCTCCGGTGGTTTGGGATGAAGAGCAGGCCCAGCAGAATATGCAGGCAATCAACAACTTTGCGGACAAGCTGGGGCGGCGGGTGGACCTCATGCTGGCACCCTCAGCCGGATGGGCGGCTCAGGATTCCATTGTGGGTTTTTCTGACCCCTATGAGGATGAGGATTTGATTCAAAGACTCTATGACCTGTGCGGCGAGGATGTGCGCACCATTGACCTGACCGGCGTCATCAAAGCTCAGGAGGACCCGGCGTCTTTGTATTACCGTACAGACCACCATTGGACGACGGAAGGGGCCTACCTGGCCTACGAGACCTATATGCGGCTGCTGGGCAGGGACTATCGGGCAAAAGAGGACTTTACCGTGGAAACCGTCCCCGGCTTCCAGGGCTCTACCTACTCGGAAAGCGCCCTGTGGCTGACTCCGGGAGAGGATATCCAGCTGTGGCACGGAAGCAGCAACATCACCGTCACCAACGGCGAGAACGACCAGCCTCACCAGGGAGTGTTCTATAAGGAGCGTCTGGAGGAAGTGGACAAGTACACCGTGTTCCTGGACGGCAACCATTCCACTGTCCGTATTGTGAACCCCGATGCCAAGGAGAAAGGAAAGCT
The DNA here is from genome assembly GCA_949293985.1 of uncultured Eubacteriales bacterium. Classification (GTDB taxonomy): domain Bacteria; phylum Bacillota; class Clostridia; order Oscillospirales; family Oscillospiraceae; genus Faecousia. The sequence continues at coordinate 127,455 of CASFFN010000001.1, forward strand.
TCTGGTCATCCGGGATTCCTATTCCAACTGCCTGGGAACTTTGCTGGCGGAGTCCTATGAGGAAGTGGTGCTGGTGGACCTGCGGTATTACAAGAACCCCGTCTCCCAGCTCTGCGCAGAGGAGAACTTCACCGATGTGCTGGTGTGTTACAGCATGGACAATATTATGACCGACACCAACCTGGTGTGGCTTCAGTAAGAAAGGAGGCAGAGCCGTGGCGGATAACCGGCTTTCCCAGCTTCCCCAGGCTCTGCTGCCCTGGTATGGGAAAAACCGCCGGGATTTGCCCTGGCGGAAGGACCGGCAGGCCTACCATGTGTGGCTGTCGGAAATTATGCTCCAGCAGACCCGGGTGGAGGCGGTAAAGGGCTACTATACCCGTTTTTTGGAGGCGCTGCCATCCATAGAAGCCCTGGCGAACGCCCCCCGGGAGCAGCTGTATAAGCTGTGGGAGGGTCTGGGCTATTACAGCCGGGTGCGAAATCTCCAAAAGGCCGCCCAGGTGCTATGCGCCGATTATGGCGGAGAGATTCCCGGGGACTACCAAAAGGTGCTGGCGCTTCCCGGCATCGGCCCCTATACCGCCGGAGCCATCTGCTCCATCGCCTTCAACCTGCCTACCCCGGCGGTGGACGGCAATGTGCTTCGGGTGATTTCCCGGCTGGACAATGATTTTACACCCATTGATTTGCCGGCTTATAAAAAGGCGGTGGAAGAGAAGCTTCGCCGGATTTATCCGGAGGAGGCGGGAGATTTTACCCAGGCCCTTATGGAGCTGGGCGCCACAATCTGCGGCCCCAATCGGGAGCCGGCGTGCGGCAGCTGTCCCTGTGCCGCCTTCTGCCGGGGAAGAGCGGCGGGAACCGCCCGGGAGCTTCCTGTCCGCCTCCCCAAAAAGGAGCGCAGGTTTGAGGATTTGACGGTGTTCATCCTCCGCCGGGAGGGAAAATACGCCCTTTGCCGCCGTGGTGCCACGGGACTGCTGGCAGGCCTTTGGGAGTTTCCCAATGTGCCCGGGAAGCTGACCCTTCCCCAGGAGGTAAAATACCTGGAGGATTTGGGGCTGGGATTGCGGCAGGTTTACCGGCAAGTGGAAAAAAAGCATATTTTTACCCATATTCAATGGAATATGCAGGGATTTTATGCAGAGGTGACCGGGGAAAGCGGGAATTGGACATGGCTGACCCCGGAGGAGATAGAGAAGGGGGCGGCACTGCCTACGGCGTTCCGCCAGTTTTGGGAGGAGAGAGAGGATGTTTGATTTCCATATCCATACCCGGGTTTCCTTTGACGGCAAGCAGACCGCTCAGGAGGCTGTGGCCTCTGCGGAAGCTGCCGGGCTCCAAGAGATTTGCTTTACGGATCATGTGGACTATGACCCCGGCAACCCTGCCAATGTGATGGCCTTTTCCACCGAGGCCTACCATGAAGCTTATGACCATCTGAAAAGCGATCGGGTGCTCATCCGCCGGGGCATGGAGTTTGGACTGACCACGGACAATCAGGCCCAGCTGAAAAAGGACCTGGCACGGCGGAACTTTGATTTTGTTCTGGGCTCCATTCACTTTGTAGAGGGACGGGATGTGTACTTTGCCCCCTATTGGCAGGGGAAAACCCAGGAGCAGGCGGAGCGGATTTACCTGGAAACCACCCTGGCCTGTGTGGAGTGTCAGGAGGATTATGATGTGCTGGCCCACCTGACCTATATTGGGAAAGCGCCGGGCAATGTCTCCGGCCTTCCGGTGCTGTATGCCAATCACCGCACCCTGGTGGATGAAATTCTCCGGGTGCTGGCCAAAAAGGGAAAGGGGCTGGAGCTGAACACCAGCGGCAAGGACCGGTGCGGCGCCTACCTTCCCGACGAGCCCTACTTCCGCCGGTTCCGGGAGCTGGGGGGAGAGATTGTCACCATCGGCTCCGATGCCCATACCGCTGACCGGGTAGGCCAGTATTCCCAGGAAGCCTGCCGCCTCTTAAAGGATATCTTCGGCCATGTCTGCACCTTTGAAAACCGCCAGGTTCGGTTCCATACCCTCTGAGATTCCCAGGCTATGCCTGGGGATTTCTTAGGAAGCTCTGATTAAATCGGCAAGAGCTGGCAGCGAGAGATTTTTCGTCAGACAAAAGAATGGAAAACCGGGGAATACTTTGTGTATTTCCGGAAAAAGATCCGCTGTCCAGCCGAAGGCGATTTATTCAGAGTTTCCTTTACATATTCCTTCTTCACGATTCCCGAGAATTGCCCGGTGCCGTCACCTTGCAGAAGGCTTCCGTAAATACCTCACGACCGGAGGGAGGTGTCTTGGGGCGCAGCCCCAAGACGGAGGGAGCCAGCGGGAGCATAGCTTATTTGATTGCCGGAGATGGAACCTCTCGAAGCTGTCCCTTTTTCTGAACCGATTGAAGGAAGCAGTCTGGTAAAATTGCCATAGGGTATCGGTAGTTATGAGTAAGTACCAACCCACCGGAAAACCATCGGCTTACCTCCCGCTTGCTCCCTCAGACGCCTTCGGCGCCAGCTCCCTCCGGTCGGGAGCTATTTTCTTCGGCTTTTGCGTATCCACATGGGCTTGTATTATGGAGAAAACACCTGCTGTGCATCCCGCAGGCAACAATCAAAAAATTTTTCAGCTCCCGCAGGCCGGGAGTTTTTTTATGCCTTGTATCCTTCCGAATTCCGTAGGGAGGGAGCGGAAAAATCCGGTGAAAAGTTTTTATTCACCCGGTAAATCCGAAAGAAACCATACATATTTACAAAAAAACCGTCTTGTCCCCATCACCCATTTTGGGGGTCAAAATGGGTATAGAAATTCTGCCGGGTTTCTGGTATAATAAGCATATCAATGGTGGAAGTCTTGCACCCGCCTCCGGGACGCCGGTGCAAAATATCAAAACCAAAGGAGGAAAACATATGAAAAAACGTTTGATAGGCCTTCTCATGGCCCTGGCCCTCTGCCTGGGCCTGCTGCCCGCCACGGCACTGGCGGCGGGTGGAATTGACTACCTGTATATAGGCGGTCAGCTAATTTCAGAAAGTGGCTGTTATGAAAACCAAAATGGAATTTGGGCAAAGGTTGACGGTACAGAGCCTGCCAGCGGTCAGTTTCACTATGACGCCAACACCGCTACCCTTACGCTGAATAATGCACGGATTGAAAATTATAATGTTGTGAATGTTGGCGGTATTGTGAGCTACAACGGTAGTGTGCTCGCCTTTAGCAATTCTGGCTCCATTTCTCTAAACATGGTATTACAAGGAGAGAGTTCTATAACAGGCACCGGTGGAATCCGTGTAATTTCCGACACTGAAGATGCCTCTTTGTCTATCTCAGGACCTGGTAGTTTGGTGGTCAATGTGGATAGAAATGACTCAGGAATTGTGCTTATTGGTTCAAAGAATGTGAACCTTGATATCGACGGTGCAGATGTTACAACTTTGGCTGCGTACTATTACGGAGTATATTTAATAGCCGGTGATGGGTTCAACGCTGCTGTTGCGGTAAATAATGGAAATCTGACCGCCGGCGGTTCAACAGTAGGAATTTACTATAGATGGTCCTATGATACTACAGGTCCTTCCAGCCTGACCGTCAGTGGCAACGCAGTGGTGAATGCGGAAGGCAGCATTGCAGGAATTATGAATAATGCTTCGGATAACTTTCATGTGGGAGCAGATGGTGAAAGCGGCGGCATCGTCTTTAACGGCAAGAACGGCACCGTGTATGGGGATGTGACCTTGCAGGAGGATTTGGAGATTGCGGAGGGTGAAACCCTGACCATTGGGGAGGATGCCAGCCTCACTGTGCCGGAGGGAACCACTTTGACCAACAACGGCACGATAACCAACAACGGCACCGTTACGGTGGAAGAGGGGGGTACCCTCACCAATCAGGGTTCCCTGGACTGCAACCATCACACCGGCGGGACGGCTACCTGCACCGAGAAGGCAACGTGCGACCTCTGCGGTGCAGAATACGGGGATTTCCTCCCCCACAGCCTGACCAAGACGGAAGCCAAGGCGCCCACCTGCACCGAAGACGGCAACGAGGCATACTGGACTTGCGGAAATTGCGGTAAATACTTCAGCGATGGCAACGGCAATACCGAAATTATAAAGGATTCCTGGATTATTAGCGCAATC
>CASFFN010000002.1 GCA_949293985.1 uncultured Eubacteriales bacterium
TTTTGCCTGGTTGTCAAGTCTTTTTTGGGATATTTACAAAAAAGATAGACCCCGCATTCCTGCGAAGTCTATCTTTTCTTAACTTAATGACATTGCCCTCCATTCTGACTGGGGAAAAGGAGAATTTATCTAAATAGCACCCGATTTATTGGACTGTTTCTTTGATAGAGTGAGGACGGTGGGAAAAGAAAATACTCTGCCCCACCGTCCTTGCTACTATTCTACAAATTATTTCAATCCACAGGGCGAAGCCCCGACAACAGAAAGTATGTCATATAAAGGCTAAAAAGTCAATCAAAAATAAATACTGTTTGGCTTTAATTACTTTTCTATAAATTGAAGTTGACAAATATAAATGATCGTGTTATAGTATTGCTATCAAAAGGCGGTACAGGAAGATACCTGAGTATCTGACAGCCGCTGAAACATAAGGAAAGGAGAATGCCAATGTCAGTAAAGATTGAGGTTTGGGGCGACTATGGCTGCTTTGCAAGACCGGAGATGAAGACGGAAAGAGTCAGTTATGATGTTATGACACCCTCTGCTGCCAGGGGGCTTTTGGACAGCATATACTTTCACCCAGGTCTGCGCTGGAAAGTGAGCAGAATCCATGTATGCGCCCCCATCCGCTTCACCAACATTCGCCGCAACGAGGTGAAGGACACCATCAGCGCCAGAAGGGTGAAGACGGTAATGGAAAAAGGGGGCGAGCTGTATCTGGCAGCCCCGGAGAGCATCCAACAGCGGGCAGCCATGGTGCTGCGGGATGTGCGTTATGTCATTGAGGCCCATTTTGAAATGACAGACAAGGCAAATCCCTCGGACAATCCTGGAAAATTTCAGGATATCATGCGCCGCAGGGTGGAAAAGGGACAGTTCTACCACCAGCCATATTTTGGCAACCGGGAATTTCCGGCGTTTTTCCGCCCCTGCGACCGGATTCCTCCCTGCCCGGAGGAGCTGAAGGGGGAGCGGGATTTGGGCTGGATGCTGCTGGATTTGGATTATTCCAATCCGGAGAACATCATCCCCCATTTTTTCCGGGCAGTCCTGCGGGACGGTGTTTTGGAAGTGCCGCCCATGGATAGTCAGGAGGTGCGGAGATGATTTTGCAAGCATTGACCGGGTTGTTTGAAGCGTTGACCCGGAAGGGCGTGCTGTCTAAACCGGGATGGAGTTCTGTGAAAATCAGCTATGCCCTCTGCCTGGATGGGGACGGTAGGTTGGAAAGCCTGGTTCCTCGGATGCAAGAGGAAACGGTGGGCAAGAAAACGGTGCTGCGCCCACGGACTATGGAGCTTCCCGCACCGGTAACCCGTACTGTGGGAGTGCTGCCCAATTTCCTGTGGGACAATTCCAGCTATCTGCTGGGAGTAGACGGTAAGGGCAAGCCGGAGCGGAGCAAAAACTGCTTTCAGGCCTGTGCCCGGCTGCACCATCAGCTTCTGGATGAAATCGACACCCCCACAGCCAGAGGAATTTTGCGCTTTCTGGATACCTGGGAGCCGGAAAAGGCCCGGGAGAACCCGGCACTACAGGAAAGCTGGGAGGACCTGATGAAAGGCGGCAATCTGGTATTCCGGGTGGCGGGCATCTACCCCTGGGAGGACTCGGAAATCTGTGCAGCTTGGGATCGGTATTATGCTGCTGAGGAGGGTGAGACCGTTCAGTGCATGGTGACCGGGGAACAGGTGGTGCCGGAGGCGGTGCACCCTGCCATCAAGGGAGTTGCCGGTGCCCAGTCCAGCGGCGCCGCTCTGGTTTCCTTTAATGCCCCGGCCTTTTGCTCCTATGGGAAGGAGCAGAGCCTCAATGCCCCCATGGGAAAGTATGCGGCCTTTGCCTATACGGCGGCGCTGAACTACCTGCTGTCGGACCGGGAAAATGTCCAGCGCATAGGAGATACCACGGTGGTCTGTTGGGCGGAGGAGGCGGAGCCCCAATACAATCTGCTGGCAAACTTTGCCATATTCGGTATGGATACGGAAGCGCCAATCACCCGGGAGGAGTTGGTGGCAGCGGTGGGCAGACTGGCCCAGGGCCTGCCCTGTCCGGAACTGGGGGTGGAGGCCCGGCAGAATTTCTACATTCTGGGACTTGCGCCTAACTCTGCCCGGCTGTCTGTGCGGTTTTTCTACCGCAGCACCTTTGGGGAGCTGATGGCCCATGTCCGGGCCCACCACGAAAGAATGGAAATTGCGGGCAGCCGGGAGCCGATGATGCCCCTGTGGAAGCTGCTGCGGGAAACGGTGAACCTGAATTCCAAGGATAAATCCCCCAGTCCGGTGATGGCGGGGGCAGTAGCCCGGGCGATTTTTGCAGGAACAGCCTACCCTGCTTCCTTGCTGGAGGCGACCATGCTTCGCATCCGCAGTGAGCGGAACATCACCCCTGGCCGGGCAGCCATTCTGAAAGCCTACTATCTGAAAAATACCCATCCCCAATGTCCAAAGGAGGTTTTAACCGTGAGCTTGAACGAAAACAGCACCAATATTCCATACACCCTGGGCAGGTTGTTCGCCATCTATGAGTGGGTGCAGGAAACAGCAAACCCCAAAATCAATACCACCATCAAAGACAAGTATTTCAGTTCCGCTGCTGCCACCCCGGCTACCATTTTCCCGGTGCTGGACAACCTGGCCCAGAAGCACCTGCGGAAGCTGAAACCCGGTCAGCAGGTGGATTTTGACAAGAAGATTGGGCAAATAAAAAATATACTGGGAGAAACCTATCCCGTCCGGCAGACCCTTCCGGAGCAGGGCTCTTTCAACCTGGGATATTACCATCAGAAACAAAACCGCTACACCAAGAAGGAGGAAAAGTAAAATGGCAGCCATTGAAAATCGTTATGAATTTGTTGTTTTCTTTGATGTGGAGAACGGAAACCCCAACGGCGACCCGGATGCGGGGAATATGCCCCGCATCGACCCGGAAACCGGCTACGGTCTGGTGACGGATGTGTGCCTGAAGCGGAAAATCCGCAACTATGTGGAGGCAGTGAAGGAGGGGGAGCCGGGCTATCGTATCTATGTGAAGGATGGGGTGCCCCTGAACCGAAGCGATGCAGAGGCCTGTAACCATTTTGGAGTTCCTACTGATAAGGAAAAGTTGAAGGCGGCAAAGAAGAAGGATGACAAGCTGGACGAGAAAATCCGGGATTTTATGTGTGAGCAATTCTACGATATCCGAACCTTCGGCGCCGTAATGACTACCTTTGTGAAGGGAGCGCTCAACTACGGACAGGTACGGGGACCGGTGCAGCTGGGCTTTGCCCGGAGCGTGGACCCCATCATGCCCCAGGAGGTGACCATCACCCGGGTGGCTATTACTACGGAGGAGGATGCGGAAAACAAGGAAACGGAAATGGGCAGAAAGTACATTGTGCCCTATGGCCTGTATCGGGCGGAAGGGTATGTATCCGCAAACCTGGCGAAGAAAACCACCGGCTTCACCCAGGAGGATCTGGAGCTTTTGTGGCAGGCAATCCTTAATATGTTTGAACTGGACCGGTCCGCGGCCCGGGGAAAGATGGCGGTCCGGGAGCTGATTGTGTTCCGGCATGATTCCTCCCTGGGCAATGCGCCTGCCTACAAGCTGTTTGATTTGGTAAAGGCAGAGAAAGCGCCCCAGGTCACCACCCCCAGAGCCTACTCCGACTATACGGTTACGGTAGACGAAGCCCACCTGCCGGAGGGCGTGACCTGTACCCGGATGGGGTGATGTACCGGGAGGAGGACTTCCTCCAGCTTTCCGGATTGCAGCATTTTGCCTTTTGCAGGAGACAGTGGGCGCTGATTCATATCGAAAAGCAGTGGTCGGAAAATTACCGCACCATGGACGGCCAGATTTTCCATGAAAGAGCCCACAATCGGGAGCTGGAGGAAAGCAGGGGAAATCTGCTGATTTTCCGTGGCGTCAGTGTATTTTCTGCCGAGCTGGGGATTTCCGGGCAGTGTGATGTGGTGGAATACCGGCGTTGCGCCACCGGTATTCCCCTGGACGGCCGGGAAGGGCTGTGGCAGCCCTTCCCGGTGGAGTACAAGCGGGGAGAACCCAAGGAAAACGCGGCGGATGCCCTGCAGTTGTGTGCCCAGGCCATGTGCCTGGAAGCCATGCTGTGCTGCCCGGTTCCGGAAGGCGCATTGTTCTACGGAGAGACCAGGCGCAGGGTGCGTGTGGTGTTCACGGAGGAGCTGCGCTGCCGGGTGAAAGAAATGCTTGCCCAGATGCATGAATGGTACAGCCGGGGGCACACGCCCAAGGTGAAGCCCACAAAATCCTGCAATGCCTGTTCGCTGAAGGATTTGTGCTTGCCCAAGCTGATGAAGCAGCGGCCGGTGACCGCTTATCTGAAAGCCGCCATGGAGGAAGACCTATGAAACAGCTGCTCAATACCTTGTTTGTAACCTCGGAGGATGTGTACCTCTCCCTGGAGGGGGAAAATGTGCTGGCGAACAAAGATGGTCAGGTGGTGGCCCGGTATCCGCTGCACACCCTGCAAACCATTGTGAGCTTTTCCTATTCCGGAGCTTCTCCGGCGCTGATGGGGGCCTGTGCCGGACGGGGAATCGGTCTGGCTCTCTGCACCCCCAGAGGCAGGTTTCTTGCCCGGGTCTGCGGAGAAAACAGCGGTAATGTGCTGTTGCGCAGAACCCAGTACCGGATGGCGGACGACCCGGCTGCGGGCTTGGCAATCGCCAGGCATATGATTTTCGGAAAAATCCGCAACAGCGCCGCTGTGATACAGCGGACACTCCGGGATCATGGCCCCAGGGTCACAGGCTGCGGCCTGGAGGATACGGTTGGCCAGTTGAAGGCCCTGTTGCCCCAGGTTCTGGAAGCGGCGGACGAAAAAACGCTGCGAGGGCTGGAGGGAGTGGGAGCTTCTGCCTACTTTCAGGTATTTGACAACCTTCTGCTGAACCGAAAGGAGGAATTTTTCTTCCACGGAAGAAACCGCCGTCCCCCTCTGGACCGGGTAAATGCCATGCTGTCCTTTGCATACAGCTTGCTTGCCCATGATTGCGGCAGCGCTTTGGAAAGCGTGGGACTGGATTCCTATGTGGGCTTTCTCCATGCGGACCGTCCGGGACGGGCTTCCCTGGCGCTGGATTTGATGGAGGAGCTGCGGCCCTGCATGGCGGATCGCTTTGTGCTGACGCTTGTGAATAACCGCATGGTGAAGCCGGAGGATTTTCAGCGGGAGGACAGCGGAGCGGTGCTGCTGACGGACAGCGGCCGGAAGCTGTTTCTGAAAGCCTGGCAGGAGAGAAAGCGGGATACCTTGACCCACCCCTATTTGGGAGAGAAAATCCAGTGGGGAATGGTTCCGTATATGCAGGCCCTGCTGCTGGCCCGGTATCTCCGGGGTGACACGGATGCCTATCCGCCGTTTGTATGGAAGTGATAAGATGTTGGTACTGATTACATATGATGTGAATACGGAGGACGGCGCCGGGAAAAAGCGGCTGCGCCAGATTGCGAAAAAGTGCGTGGATTACGGACAACGGGTACAGAACTCCGTGTTTGAATGCAGTCTGGATGCGGCCCAATGCCGGCGTTTGCAGGCTCAGCTGCTAAAAATTATGGATGGGGAAAAAGACAGCCTGCGCTTTTACTACCTGGGAAACAACTATGAAAAGAAAGTGGAACACTTTGGCGCTAAGAGCGCCCATTTGCCGAATGACACGCTGATGGTTTGATTGCGAAGCCCGGGCAAACAGAAAATCCCCGGCAGGTTCGCACCGCTTTTTGATGGGAAACACCCCGCACAAAAGCAGCTGCCGGAGATGAAAAGGAGGAGATTTGTAGAAAAATTCTATTTTGCAAAGAATATCGCCAGTCCCGGCAGTGTTCTTTGTCTATTTTTGCAGTCGCTCCCCACAAGGGGAGCGTGGATTGAAATGGTGACAATTGGGAAGCGTTGAGAAACATTCTGGGTCGCTCCCCACAAGGGGAGCGTGGATTGAAATAACCAATCCCCGCGACAGCCTCCCCAACGTCTAGTCGCTCCCCACAAGGGGAGCGTGGATTGAAATCTGGAGAAGAAGGTCATAAACGATGAACGCATAGAGTCGCTCCCCACAAGGGGAGCGTGGATTGAAATACCTGCCCGTCCGGCTCCACCACATCTCCGATTCGTCGCTCCCCACAAGGGGAGCGTGGATTGAAATGATAAGGGTTTCAAAATTGATAACCCACAGATCGTCGCTCCCCACAAGGGGAGCGTGGATTGAAATTCATCGCTGTCAATGAAGAACGCACCACGCATAGAGTCGCTCCCCACAAGGGGAGCGTGGATTGAAATTGCGCTATCCATATGATGAACGCCCTGTCCACCGGGTCGCTCCCCACAAGGGGAGCGTGGATTGAAATTGCTATCTTGAAATATGGTTGGGATTCTTTTTCAGTCGCTCCCCACAAGGGGAGCGTGGATTGAAATACAGGCAAAACTCCGGCGTTTACACGGGGCCGTGTCGCTCCCCACAAGGGGAGCGTGGATTGAAATTCCAAACTGTACTGACCGTTTGCATTGTAGCTGGTCGCTCCCCACAAGGGGAGCGTGGATTGAAATGGCTTGCGGTGATTGAAACAAAGCTGGGTCAAATGTCGCTCCCCACAAGGGGAGCGTGGATTGAAATACTGGCGTCCTTTAATCAGAAAGCCCAAGACGCAGTCGCTCCCCACAAGGGGAGCGTGGATTGAAATATAATAATACCTCCAAAAGTTAAAAATGTTTGAGTCGCTCCCCACAAGGGGAGCGTGGATTGAAATTGAATGCAGACATATAAAAACCAATTAAGGAGGAGTCGCTCCCCACAAGGGGAGCGTGGATTGAAATTAACTTTTTGGCTGCATAAACCCCATATTTACCCGTCGCTCCCCACAAGGGGAGCGTGGATTGAAATTGTAAAGCTGGTCTAAAGACATGGTCCGAATCTGGTCGGGGTTGCTCCCCACAAGGGGAGCGTGGATTGAAATCAGTTCATTTCCTCGTCCCCCTGCCACAAAACTTGTCGCTCCCCACAAGGGGAGCGTGGATTGAAATCGGCCATACAATGGGCTTTCTATCGCAGCGGGCTGTCGCTCCCCGCAAGGGGAGTGGGGGTAGGATTTGGGGACAGCTTTTGCTGCCTGAAAACTGCCTGTGGGCGGTATGGCGGTTATTTTTTGGAAAACAACGGTTGAAAACGCCGGTATCTGTGATATGGTGTGCCTGATTATGTACCGGGTGGGAAGGTGCCTATGAAAAATGCTTACAACAAAACCGTTGCCGCCTGTTTTCTTGCCTATATCGTGCAGGCGGTCATCAACAATTTTGCACCGCTGCTTTTTTTGACTTTCCAGTCTGACTATGGGATCCCCCTGTCCCAAATCACTTTGCTGGTGACCTTTCATTTCGGAATCCAGCTGGCGGCGGATTTGCTTTCTGTGGGATTTGTGGACAGGATCGGATACCGGGCTTCCATGGTGTTGGCCCACATTCTCTCCGGAGTGGGACTGCTGCTTCTGACGGTGCTGCCGGAGCTTTTCGGGTTCGGTGGGATTTTGTTTTCCGTGATGGTGTATGCCGCCGGCGGCGGACTTCTGGAGGTGCTGGTCAGTCCGGTGGTGGATGCCTGCCCCTCCGACCATAAGGAAAAAGCCATGAGTATGCTCCATTCCTTTTATTGCTGGGGCCATGTGGGGGTGGTGCTGCTCTCCACGGTGTTTTTCCATATCTGGGGCGTGGAGAACTGGAAAATTCTTGCGCTGGTATGGGCGTTGCTCCCCCTTTTGAATGCGCTGGCCTTTACCCGGGGCCCCATGGCGTCCCTCATTCAGGATGGGGAGCAGGGGATGAAAGTTGGACAGCTATTTTCCAGGAAGACCTTTTGGCTTCTGCTTCTTATGATGCTCTGCGCCGGCGCCAGTGAGCAGGCGGTCAGCCAGTGGGCTTCCGCCTTTGCGGAAAAGGGCTTGGGAATTTCCAAAACCGCCGGAGACCTGGCAGGCCCCATGGCCTTTGCCGTGCTGATGGGACTGTCCAGAGTGTTTTACGGAAAATATGGGGACAGGATTCTTTTGGAACGGTTTATGGTGCTGAGCTGTGGGCTGTGCATCCTGGCATACCTGGGAGTTTCGCTGTTTCCGTCGCCCCAGCTCAGCTTGGCGGCCTGCGCTGTGTGCGGACTTTCTGTGGGTATTATGTGGCCGGGCACTTTCAGCAAGGCGGCGGCCATGCTGCCTGCCGGCGGGACGGCCATGTTCGCCCTGCTGGCTCTGGGCGGTGACGCGGGTTGTTCTCTGGGGCCGACCCTGGCGGGCATGGTGTCCGGCGCTGCCGGGGACAATCTGAAGCTGGGAATCCTGGCAGGAGCGGTTTTCCCGGTGATACTGTTCGCTTGTCTGGTACTTTTCCGGAAACAGAGCCATAAATCCGGGATGAATGTTTATATGCAGGGAAAAAACAGTACAACTTGCATAAAATTGTAGAATTGGAATGGGGATTATTCAACCATTGTTGCCATTGCCTTTTTCATGGGAGATGGATTATAATAGCGTAATCCATGAAAAGGTTTTTCTGCCTGCTCGTAATGACGGAAGGGCCTTTACAAAACCTTTTGGAAAGGAAATGGAAATGATGAAAACAGCAAAAGCATCTTTTATGCCTGCGTGGTCTTTCCTGGTATCTGCCATTCCCATTGTGCTGACAGTTTCCATTTTTTTGCCTCATTCTGTGACGAAAACGGTGGTTTATCTGATTGCAGGTTTGGTGGTGTGCAGCCGGGAGCTGCGGGAGCGGGTGTTTGACAATCCCTGGGCCAGCTGGCTGGTGCTGCCGATGCTGATACCCTTTTATATCGCGGCCTTTTATCGCAATTATAACGGTATTGTGGAAATGGCTTTGCTGCTGGCCGCGGTGATTTGCGCTATGTATTTAAGAACCGTCATGACCCGGGAACTGTTTGGGCGGCTTTTGCATATTGCCTGCCTGTGCAGCATTGTCTGCGCCGGGGTGGCGGTGGCGCAGAAGGTTATGATGTGGTCGTCCAATCCCCTTTTCCGCCCGGAGTCCGTGTTTTTCAATGCCAATTATTACGGCACAATGGCGGTCTTTATGGTTCTGGTTGGCATTTACCAGATTTTGAACCATGTCCGTTTCCGCTGGGTGTATTTGCTGACGGTGTTTGCCAACCTGCTGGGGCTGTACCTGTGTGCCAGTATGTCCTCTTTGGCCACCATGGTAATCTCCGTAATGGCTATGCTGCTGATGTACCGGCGGAAGAAGCTGGTCATAATCGGCGCTTTGCTGGTGCTGGCAGGCGGCGTTCTGGTGATGCTGGCGCCGGAGCTGTACCCCCGGTTGGGTGATGTGGAGGACACCTTTGGAAGCCGTGTGACCATTTGGAGCACAGCTCTGAAAGGAATTATGGAAACTCCCCTGTTTGGCCGCGGTCCGAAAGCCTATCCTTTGGCCTATGCCCAGTTTGGCGGCTATGATACATATCACTGCCACAATCTGCTGCTGGACGCTCTGCTGAACTTCGGTATTGTAGGCACCGGACTTACGGGTGTATTTGTGATTTGCCAGGCTCGCCAGCTGTACCTGCGGTATAAGAATTATATCTGCCGGGAACAGACCATTTTGATTGCCGCGGTTTCCCTTGCGGTACTGGTTCACGGCATCACGGATGTGACCGTGTCCTGGATTCAGACAGGAATGTTCTATCTGCTCCTGTTTTCCTCTTCCGGGATCCGGCCTGCTTGGCGGACAATCCCCAGACGGCTGACGGTGCCCGGGATGCTGTCCATGCCCGCGCCGTTTTTGCGTTGATTGGAATAATAGCTCCCCATGGCATGGGAATCCCCTCATGCCATGGGGAGCTTTTTCTAAATGTGAAAGGGCAGCGTGTATAACGGCGGTATCATAGGCGGCGTAGTTGTCTGTTTCCTTGCCGCCGTCATAGGGTTCCGCGGCGGCGGTGAATCCGCCCCCAAAATAAAAAATCAGTGCTGCCCGCAGCTGCCATGGCCGCAGGTGTGGCCTTCGTGGCTGCCGCAGTGGTGTTCCCCTTCACCGTGGTGATGGCTGCACTGCACATCCGGATTGTAGGAAAGCCGGTTTTCCAGCAGAGAGGCAACCGCCTCATCGGCGTTCCCGGAGACGCCGCCGTAAAGCCGGATACCGGCCTCCTCCAGCGCCATCCGGGCACCGCCGCCGATGCCGCCGCAAATCAGCGCATCGGCCTTCAGACCCGACAGTACCCCGGCCAGGGCGCCATGCCCCTGTCCGTTGGTGTCTACCACCTGGGCGCTGACGACATGACCGTCCTGCACATCGTAGACCTTAAACTGGGCGGTGTGACCGAAATGCTGATAAATTTCTCCGTTTTCATAAGTGACCGCAATTCTCATGGTATTTTCTCCTTTTTCCGTTTGGTAATTGACTGTGTATCTCGGGCAGCGGCCCCGGGGACAGTCCCCGCCGGCGCAAAGCCGGTAGTCGCCTCCCTGAATCTTGATGGGCAGCCCCATAACCAGGGCCTTTGCCAGGCGCTTTCGGGCCTGGGCGTAAATGCTCTGGACCGTAGCCCGGCTCACCCCCAGGAGCTGTCCGCATTCTTCCTGGCTCAGATCCTCCAGGTCCATGAGCCGGAGGGTCTCCACCTGTTCAAAGGTGAGCACCACAGGGGCGGCGTCTGCCGGGGTATCGGGATAGAAGGCCAGCGCCTCCGGCAGCTGACATACCCGCCGGGATTTGACCGGTCTGGCCATGGCATTGCCCCCTTTCTATTCTGGTATGATTCCATTGTAGCGCTGTTTCTGGCATATGTCAATAACTTCCGTAAAAAAGAATCCCCCGGAAAATCCGGGGGAGGATCAGGTCTGTAAGCCGGGTTCTGTTTTGACAGCCATCTATCTAGTCCCGGGATTGCTCCCGGGATCCAGCCACCTCTTGGGGACGGCCGGGCAAGCCATCTGTCCCACACACGGTGTTGCTTCGGATAGAGTTTACATCTTAAAACCCATGTCTCCATGGGCAGGGTGCGCTCTTACCGCACCTTTTCACCCTTACCCTCCGGGGAGGGCGGTATATCTCTGTTGCACTTGTCCTGGGGTCACCCCCGGCGGGCGTTACCCGTTATCCTTGCCCTGTGAAGCCCGGACTTTCCTCACCCGGATCCTTTCGGATTCCGGCCGCGGCTGTCCAACCTGGTCCGGAGGCTATTTTACCTTATCCCCGGCGGATTGTCAAATGTCTTGCAAAATCTTTTCTCAGGGGATATACTATAGACATAGAGAAACGGAATCTTCTGATAACGAGGGATCACTATGGCAGATACATTTACACAGTATTTTGAAGGGCTGAAGGATAAGAAAATCCTGGTGCTGGGTCTGGGGGTGAGCAACCGGCCTTTGGTGCGGCTGCTGCTGAATGCCGGGTGCCGGGTCACCGGCTGTGACCGCACCCCCCGGGAGAAACTGGAGCCGGAGGTGCTGGAGCTGGAAAGGCTGGGCTGCCGCCTGCATTTGGGGGAGACCTACCTGGAGGGGCTTTCCGCCGATGTGGTGTTCCGTACCCCGGGTATGCACCCGGGCAATCCTGCCCTGGAAGCCCTGAGAGCCTCCGGAGCGAAAGTTACCTCGGAGATGGAAGTGTTCTTCCAGCTTTGCCCCTGTAAAATCATCGGCGTTACCGGCTCCGACGGAAAAACCACCACCACGACCCTGATTTCCGAAATGCTGAAGGCCCAGGGCTGCCGGGTGTGGCTGGGAGGCAACATCGGCACGCCCCTCCTTTCGGAAATTCCCCGCATGAGCCGGGAGGATATGGCGGTGGTGGAGCTGAGCTCCTTCCAGCTGATGGATATGGACAGAAGCCCCCAGGTGGCGGTGGTCACCAACCTGGCTCCCAACCATCTGGATGTCCATAAGGATATGCAGGAGTATGTGGAGGCCAAGAAGAATATCTTCCGCTACCAGGACGAAACCGGCGTGCTGATTACCAACGGGGATAACGCCATTACGGCTCCTTTCCGGGGCAAGGGCAAGACCCGGTTCTTTACCCGCCAGGGACACACGGACAATGGCGTGACCTTGGAAGAGGGCTGGATCTGCCGGGACGGGGAGAAGGTGCTGGATACCCGGGACATTCTCCTGCCGGGGGTACACAATATTGAAAACTATATGGCGGCCATCCTGGCGGTGGAGGGGCTGGTGTCCGACGAAAATATCCGCCAGGTGGCAAAGACCTTTACCGGCGTGGAGCACCGCATTGAGCTGGTGACGGTGAAAAATGGGGTAACATACTATAACGACTCCATTGCCTCCTCTCCCAGCCGCACCATTGCGGGGCTGGAAAGCTTTTCCCAGAAGGTGCTGCTGATTGCCGGGGGCTACGACAAGCATATCCCCTACGATGCGCTGGGGCCGGTCATCTGCGCCCATGTAAAGAAGCTGTACCTCAACGGCGCCACGGCGGAGAAAATCCGTCAGGCGGTGATTCAATGCCCTCAGTATGGGGAAGGTTCTCCCGAAATTGCCATGTGCGGTGATTTGTACCGGGCGGTGGACGCGGCCTCCCGGGAGGCGCAGCCCGGGGATGTGGTGCTGCTGAGTCCCGCCAGCGCCGGATTTGACCAGTTCAAGAACTTTATGGAGCGGGGCAATGTATTCAAAAAGCTTGTAAAGGAGCTGTGACCATGGATTTGCGGAAGACGGCAGCAAAAATGCGTGAAATCATTCCGGTAAAATACTGCGGCGCGGTGATTGTGGCGGCCGGTTCTGCCACCCGGATGGGTGGCATTGACAAGGTGATGGCCCCCCTGGGGGGAGAGCCTATGGTGGCAAAGACCATCCGGGCCTTTCAGAAAAGCCCGGTCATTTCGGAAATCGTGGTGGTGACCCGGCAGGATTTGATTCCCCGGATGGAGGAACTGTGCCGGGAATTTCCGAAAGTCATTCAGGTCGTGTCGGGGGGTGCTGACCGGGCAGCCTCCGTGGAGGCAGGCATCGGCGCTCTTTCCAAAAAAGTGAAGCTCATTGCCATTCAGGACGGAGCCAGACCCCTGGTGTCCCAGGCTCTGATTGACAGAACCGTCCGGGCTGCCCATAGCTATGGGGCGGCGGCGCCGGGGATTCCGGTGAAGGATACCATCAAGTCGGAGAACAAGGGCTTTGTGGCGGAAACCCTGCCCCGGGCGCGGCTGCGGGCGATCCAGACCCCTCAAGTCTTTGACGTGGATCTGATTCGGGGAGCGCTGGAGAAGGCGAGCCGTGAGAAACTGCCCATTACCGACGACAGCTCCGCCGTGGAGCTTTTGAAAATGTCGGTGAAGATTGTGGAGGGGGAGGAGAGGAACATCAAAATCACCACCCCTCTGGATTTGCGGATTGCCCGGGCATTTATGGAGGAGGAAGCATGAGAATCGGACACGGATACGATGTGCATAAGCTGGTGGAGGGCCGCCCCTTGATTTTGGGCGGGGTGGAGATTCCCTATGAGCTGGGGCTTTTGGGCCACTCCGATGCGGATGTGCTGCTCCACAGCGTGATGGACGCCCTCCTGGGGGCCGCCGGGCTGGGGGACATCGGCCGTCATTTTCCCGATACGGATCCGGCCTATAAAGGGGCGGATTCCATGGCGCTTCTGAAGACGGTGGCGGAAAAGATTTTTGCCGCAGGCTACCGGGTGGGGAATGTGGATGTGACCATGATTGCCCAAAACCCCAAACTGAAAGACCACATTGCAGCCATGGAAAATAACATTGCCGGGGCTTTGGGGGTATCCAAAGACCGTATCAATGTGAAAGCCACCACCGAAGAGCGCCTGGGCTTTACCGGGGAGGGACTGGGAATGTCCTGCCATGCAGTATGCGTTTTGGAGGAAATATAGACGCGAATCACCTTCCGGGGCGGAAATTCCCCCGGAGGGTGATTGATTTTTTCCTGAGAAATTAAGAAAAAACTGTGAAACCTATTGCCATCTATCCCTCAATCCGCTATAATGGTACGGATAATAGGGTAGTTATGCAGAAAGTGTACCCTGTTTTGAAAGACAGAGGAAAGGGGAATAGGAAAGGACATGGAAGCCATTCAAAATTTGTTCCAACAGGTGGGCAGAATGCAATGGACAGACTATCTGGACATTATCATTGTGGCCTTTCTGATTTATTGGCTGCTGCCGCTGCTGCGCACCACAGGTACGGGAAGAATTGCCAAAATCGTGGTTGCCATACTGGTGGTGGCATCTCTGACGGAGGTTTTGAATCTATATACCCTTAGCTTTATTATCAATCAGTTTTTGGCCATTGGCCTGTTGGCGCTGGTGGTGCTGTTCCAGCCGGAGCTGCGGCGGATGATTGACCACTTGAGCAATGTGAAGCTGAAAAGACTCTTTTCCGGTGAGAAGATTCAGGAGGAGATGCTTCCCATCATTGCCCAGACCGTCCGGGCCTGCGAGGTGATGAGCCGGGAGAAGGTGGGAGCGCTCATTGTATTTGCCCGGGACAGCCGTTTGGAGGAGTACTTCAAAACCGGCACCATCATCAACGGGCAGGTTTCGGAGCAGCTGATTCGTAATATCTTCTTCCCGAAGGCGGCGCTGCACGACGGGGCAATGATTATCCGGGACGGCTGCATTGCCGCCGCCGGCTGCGTGCTGCCCCTTTCCGAAAGCGACCGGCTGAGCGCGGATTTGGGGACCCGGCACCGGGCCGGTGTGGGCATGAGCGAAAATTCCGATGCGGTGGTGGTGATCGTCTCCGAGGAAACGGGCGCTATCTCCGTGGCCATCGGCGGTATGCTCAAGCGCCACCTGGCGCCCCAGACCCTGGAGCGGCTGCTGCGGAATGAATTGTGCCATGACCAGCCGGAACAGGAGCAAGGCCTGGTGGTGACGCTGCGGCAGAAGCTCCATAAGCGGGACAAAG
Organism: uncultured Eubacteriales bacterium; assembly: GCA_949293985.1. GTDB lineage: Bacteria > Bacillota > Clostridia > Oscillospirales > Oscillospiraceae > Faecousia. The sequence continues at coordinate 14,916 of CASFFN010000002.1, forward strand.
GAGGCCATAAGGATGAAAAATAAGGTACTTACCGCGTTGTTTTCCCTGGTGGTTGCCTTCGGCCTGTGGCTATATGTGATTACGGTGGTAAGCCCCGGCTCCGAGGCTACCTTCTACAATATCCCCGTGGTTTTCCAGGGGGAAGGGGAGCTGACCAACCGGGGGCTCATGATTGCCTCTGAGGATACCCCCACCGTGACCCTGAAAATCGCCGGCAACCGATCGGATTTGAACAATCTGAACTCCTCCAATATTACGGTGATTGCGGATGTGTCCAAAGTCTGGGAGGCGGGAACGACCACTTTGGATTATACCGTCTCCTATCCCGGCAACATCCGGGAGGACTCCATGACCATTATCAGCAAAAACCCCGGCAAAATTGAAGTAAAGGTAGAGGAGCGTATCAACAAGACCGTCAATGTGGAGGTTGACTACATTGGCTCCGTGCCGGAAGGTTTTATCTGCGACAAAGAGAATATTGAAATGGATATCCCCACCATCCGGGTCACCGGACCCAAGCCGGTGGTGGATCAGATCGAGAGCGCCAGAATCCAGGTGGATTTGACCGGAAAGACCCAGACCATTTCCGACCGGTTCACCTACACCCTGTGCGACAAGGACGGCAACCCGGTGGACGCCCAGCTGATTGAGACGAACGCCGATGCGGTAAGCATCGTGCTGACGATCCAGAGAGTGAAGCAGATCGCGCTGGCTGTAGAAGTGAAAGACGGCGGCGGCGCTACGGCCCAGACCAGTACGATTATATTGGATCCGGCTACCATTACGGTATCCGGCAGTGAGAGCCTGCTGGATAACCTGGAAAGCCCGCGGGTGATTGGTACCGTCGAATTGGGCAAGATTCAGGCGGATACGGAGCTGACCTTCCCCCTGGAGCTTCCGGAGGGGATTACCAATGAGACCGGCATTACGGAAGTAAAGGTGCAGGTGAAATTCCCGGAGCTGGGAACCAAAACCCTGCAAGTGAGCCGGTTCCAGGCCAGGGGCGTCCCGGATGGCATGAATGTGGAATTCATCACCCAGAACCTGGAAATTACGGTTCGCGGCCCCAAAGGCCTGGTGGAGGCCCTGACCGCCAATGATGTGACCGTGACGGTGGACTTCTCCGATGCCGAACCGGGCACCGTCAAGCTGAAGGCGGAAGTGACCTTTGACGCAGGATATGAGGATGTGGGCGTGCTGGGCAACCCGATGGTTACGGCTACCCTGAGGGACGGATAGAATCTGGAAAAGGGGATAATTGCAGTGATAAAAAGTATGACGGGATACGGCCGTGCTGTGGAGACGGTGAACGGCAGAGAATTTACCGTGGAGATCCGCTCCGTAAACAATCGCTACCTGGACTGCTCCGTCCGCCTGCCCAGGAACCTGGCGTTCTGCGAGGACGCGGTGAAGCAGGCGGTGAAGGCCGCCATTTCCAGAGGTAAGACGGAGGTGTATGTCACCCTCCGCACGGAAAGCGGGGAGGAAGTCAAAATCAGCCTGAACAAGCCTGTGGTGGAAGGGTATCTGGAAGCCATGGGTCAGATGGTGAAAGATTACGGCTTGAAGGACGACATTTCTGTGTCGGTACTCTCCCGGATGCCGGATGTGTTTGCGGTGGAAAAGCCCCAGGTGGACGAGGAGCAGCTGCAAAAGGACTTGCTGGGAGTTGTTTCCCGGGCCCTTTCCGGCTTTGACGCCATGCGCACGACCGAAGGCCAGGCTATGGCGGAGGATTTGCGGAGCCGGGGGCGGACTATCTTACACCTGGTAGAGCAGGTGGAAGCCGGCAGCGGCCAGACCGTGGCGGACTACCGGGCCAGGCTGGAGGCCAAGCTCCGGGAGGTGCTGGAGAATACCGCCATTGACGAAAGCAGAATTTTAACGGAAGCGGCGATTTTTGCGGACAAAGTGGCGGTGGATGAGGAAACCGTCCGCCTGCGCAGTCACCTGAGCCAGATGAACGCCATGCTGGATGCCGGAGGCGCCGTGGGCCGGAAGCTGGATTTCCTGCTCCAGGAGATGAACCGGGAGGCCAATACCATCGGCTCCAAGTGCGCCGATGTCCGGCTGGCACGGGTGGTTGTGGACATCAAGGCGGAGCTGGAAAAAATCCGGGAACAGACCCAGAATATCGAGTAAGCCTATGGAAATGAAACTCATCAATATCGGATTTGGCAGCCTGATTGCCGCCGGACGGGTGCTTTCGGTGCTGGAACCGGATTCCGCCCCGATTAAGCGGGTGGTGCAGGAGGCCCGGGAGCGGGGAATGCTCATTGACGCTTCCTACGGCAGAAAGACCAAATCGGTAATCTTAATGGATACGGACCATGTGATCCTCAGCGCTCTGACCCCGGAAACGCTTGCCGGCCGCTGGAGCGAAAAGACACAGAATATCATGCAGGAGGATGAAAATGGATAAAGGCTGTATTTTTGTGATTTCCGGAACCTCCGGCGTGGGGAAAAGTACGGTTCTGGCAAAGGTTATGGAAAAGCGGAAGGACTTGATTTTTTCCGTTTCCGCCACTACGCGAGCGCCCCGCCCCGGTGAAAAGGAGGGCGTGGACTACTACTTTGTCACCCAGGAGCAGTTCCGGAAGATGATTGACCAGGACGAATTTCTGGAATACGATGCCCACATGAATAACTCCTACGGAACCCCCAAGGCGCAGGTGGAGGAGAAGCGGAAAAAGGGTCATGTGATTCTGGACATCGACCCCAACGGCGCTTATCAGGTCCGGACATCCTGCCCGGAAGCGGTGCTGATTTTCATCGCTCCGCCCTCCATGGAGGAACTGGAGCGGCGGCTCCGGGGGCGGGGAGATACTTCCCCCGAGCAGATGGAGCTGCGGCTGCACCGGGCCAGATGGGAGCTGGCTCAGCAGGAAAAATATGACTATGTGGTAGTCAATAACCAGGTGGATGCCTGTGTGGACGAAATACTGAAGATTATCGAGGAAAAAGCAAACTAAAATTTTGGAGGAATGAGATTATGCTGTACCCCCCTGTTGCGGATATGCTGAAGAATGTGGATAACCGTTACCTGCTGGTAAATGTGGTTGCCCAGCGGGCCAGAGAGATTGCCGCCCGCGCGGAGGAAATGCAGGAGGAGCTGCCGGAAAAGCCCGTAACCATGGCCATCTGGGAGGTGGCCGACGGCCAGCTGGCGGCTACCCTGAAGGACGAATACAAAAAATAAGTTTCGGGTAGAATACCCAATCAAGGAGGGGCTTTATGATTGCAAGAATTGCTGTTTCCGCGGCTACTTTTGCCATTGACAAGCCCTATTCCTATTTTGTCCCCCCTGCCATGCACCTGCAGCCCGGTGTCCGGGTGATGGTTCCCTTCAGCCGGAGTAACCGCCGGGTGGAAGGGGTAGTGCTGGAGACTGGGGAAGGCCTGGAGGAAAACCTCAAGCCGGTGGAGCAGGTGCTGGACGAGGAACCGGTGCTGTCCGCTGCCATGCTGCAGCTGGCTGCCTTCCTCCGTGGCCGGTGCTTCTGCACCTACTTTGATGTGGTGCGGGCCATGCTTCCCGGCGGGCTGTGGTTTGAGGCCAAGGACAGCTACGCTTTGACCCAGGATAGAAGCTGGCAGGACAAGCCCATCCGCCAGCCGGATGCCGGGAAAATTCTGGAGTTTCTCCGGGACAAGGGCGGCGCCGCCTCCGGAAACCAGCTTATGGGACTGATGGAGCGGGAGGCCTTTGAAAAGGCAATCGCCTACCTGGTTCGGAAGAAATGGATCACCGCCCAGCGGAGTTTGTCCCGGAAAACCCGGGACAAAACGGAAAAAATCGCGGTTCTGGGGGTGGAGGTGTCGGCGGCCCTGGCCTTTGCCGCCTCCCGTTCCAAAGCCGCCGCCATGCAGCGCAGCGTCCTGGAGCTGCTGTGCAGCGTGGGCAGCGCCAGCGTCAAGGACATCTGCTACTATACCGGCTGCGGAACGCGGACGGTAAACCGCCTGGCGGACTTGGGGCTGATTCAGTTCAGGGAGCGGAAAGTGCTCCGTTGCCGGGAGATTGTCCCGACGGAGATTGACGGCCCGGTGGTATTGAACCCGGAGCAGGCAGCGGTTTTCGAGGGACTGTGTGAGCAGCTATCCCGGAAAGAGCCGGGGGGCGCGCTCCTTCATGGGGTCACCGGCTCCGGTAAGACCTCCGTGTATATCCGATTGATTGCGCAGTGCCTGTCCCTGGGCAAGCAGGCCGTCCTGCTGGTACCGGAAATCGCCCTGACCCCTCAGCTGCTGGGACTGATGGCCGCCTACTTTGGACAAAAGGTGGCGGTACTCCACAGCAGCCTGCCTGCTGCGGAGCGGTACGACCAATGGAAACGCACCGCTCAGGGAAAAGCTCAGGTAGTGGTGGGGACCCGCTCGGCGGTGTTTGCCCCTTGCCCTCGGTTGGGCCTAATCATTCTGGACGAGGAACAGGAGCATTCCTACCAGTCGGAAACCAATCCCCGGTATGCCGCCAAAGAGGTGGCGTTGTGGCGGGGACTGAAAGAGGGGGCGCTGGTGCTTTTCGGCTCCGCAACCCCCAGTATTGAAACCATGTACCAGGCCAAATCCGGAAAACTTGCGCTCTACACCCTGAAAAACCGGTATAACGGCAAGGCTCTGCCCCGGGTGGAGATTGTGGATATGCGCCAGGAGCTGAAGCTGGGGAATCCCCTGAGCCTGAGCCTTCCTCTGCAGGAGGGCATCCGAAAACGGGCGGAGGCGGGGGAGCAGACCATACTGTTTCTGAACCGCCGGGGCAACAGCCGGGCTTTGGTGTGCGTGGACTGCCGGAAGGCGCCCGAGTGCCCCCGGTGCAGCGCAAGACTTACCTATCACAGTGCCAACGGACGGCTGATGTGTCACTACTGCGGCTACTCCCAGCCGGCACCCAGCCGGTGCCCCACCTGCGGCGGCCCCATGAAGGCCCTGGGAACCGGCACCCAGAAGGTGCAGCAGGAGCTGGAGGCGCTGAATCCGGAATACCCCGTGATTCGCATGGATGCGGATACGGTCAGCGCGGTGAACACCCACGAGAAGATTCTGGAGCGTTTTGAAAAAGAAAACATCCCGGTTCTTGTAGGCACCCAGATGGTGGCCAAGGGCTTGAATCTGCCCAAGGTTACCCTGGTGGGGGTGCTGGACGGGGACCTGAGCTTATATAACAACAGCTTCCGGGCTGGGGAGACGACCTTCAATATGCTTACCCAGGTGGTGGGCAGAGCCGGGCGGGGAGACCTGCCGGGGGAGGCCATCATCCAGACCCTGGTGCCGGAGCATAAGATTATCACTCTGGCGGCCCGGCAGGATTACGACGGCTTTTACGAGCTGGAGCTGGAGCTGCGGCGGGTGCAGCACTGCCCCCCCTTCGGAGATGTGGTGCAGCTGACTTTTTCCGGGGAGCAGGAGCCGCAGGTGATTGCCGGAGCGGTGAAGTTCCGGGACAGTCTGCTGGCCTGCCTGGCCCAGCCGGAGTACCGGCAGGAAAATTGCCGGGTGCTGGGGCCTGCCCCCTGCCCGGTGGTGAAGGTCAATTACCATTACCGCCACCGCCTGACGGTGAATTGCCGGATGACCCAGCCTTTGCGGCTGCTGCTGGCCCATTTGCTGCGGCAGTTCTTCCAGGACAGGCAGAACAAGGGCGTCAGCGCATTTGTGGATGTGAACGGATATGAATAGAAAGAAGGATAAACAATGGGACTGCGTAAAATTTTGACAGATAAAGAGCCGGCGCTTCACAAGGTCTGCAAACCGGTGGTGAATTTTGACCAGCGGCTGCACAAGCTCCTGGACGATATGCGCGAAACCCTGGCAGAGGCCGGGGGCGTAGGCCTGGCGGCTCCCCAGGTGGGAATCCTCCGCCGGGTGGTGCTGGTGGACAACGGGGAAGAAGTTCTGGAGCTGGTGAACCCCACCCTGGTGGAAACCGACGGAATCCAGGAGGGGCCGGAGGGGTGCCTGAGCATTCCCGGCAAGTGCGGCCTGGTAAAGCGGCCCTTCTATGCCAAAGTCCGGGCCCAGGACCGGAACGGCAACTGGTACGAGGCTGAGGGGGAGGAACTGACCGCCCGGTGCTTCTGCCACGAGCTGGACCACCTGGACGGCATTGTTTACACAGAGGTTATGGAGCGCTTCCTGTCGGAGGAGGAGCTGACGGAAGAAGCAGAATAAAGGGAAAGGAGACTTGCCCATGCGTGTGGTATTTATGGGAACGCCGGATATTTCGGCAACCTGTTTGAAGCAGATTCTGGAGGATGGTTTTTCCGTGGTGGGCGTCTACACCCAGCCGGACCGGCCCAAGAACCGGGGCATGAAGCTCACCGCCTCTCCTGTGAAGGAGCTGGCCCTGGAGAAGGGAATCCCGGTGTACCAGCCGGAGAACTTCAAATCCCAGGAGGCCGTTGACCAGCTGAAGGCTTTGGAGCCGGATGTGGTGGCGGTGGTGGCCTTCGGGCAGATTCTGCCCCAGAGCGTGCTGGATGTGCCTACCAGAGGCTGTATCAACATCCATGCAAGCCTCCTGCCCAAGTACCGGGGCTCTGCCCCTTATCAGTGGGCGGTGCTGGACGGGGAAAAAGAAACCGGCGTTACCGCCATGTACCTGACCCGGAAGATGGATGCGGGAGATATGATTGACACCGCCGTGACCCCTATCGACCCGGAGGAAACCGCCGGGGAGCTGCTGGACCGTCTGGCCGTGCTGGGGGCGGGGCTTCTCAGCAAGACCCTGGGACGATTCGCCCAGGGAGAGGTGGAAGGGACAAAGCAGGACGAGAGCCTGGTGACCTACGCCCCCATGCTGGACAAATCCATGAGCCCCATCTCCTGGGAAAAGACCGCCCGGCAGGTACACGACCAGGTGCGGGGCCTGAATCCCTGGCCCATTGCCACCATGGAGCTGGGGGGCAAACGCTTTAAGGTATATAAGACGGTAATCGTCCCCGGAAAGCCCGGGGCAAAGCCCGGCACCGTGCTGGGACTGACCAAAACCGGATTGCAGATTGCCTGCTCCGAAGGTGCCGTGGAAATTCAGATTCTCCAGGCAGAAGGCGGCAAGCGGATGGGCGCACCGGATTACTTCCGGGGCCATCCCCTGGGAGGCTGAAGGTGAGCGGACGGGAGACGGCCCTGCAGGTGCTGATGGCCTGCCGGAAGGACGGGGGCTGGTCCAACGGCGTGCTGAAAGCCTACACCGCCCGGAACCGGCTGGACAGCCGGGAGGCGGCTCTGGCAGCCCGGCTGTGCTACGGGGTGCTGCAAAACCGGGGAAAGCTGGACTTTTACCTGAATCAGCTCCTGCGGAGCAAGGGTAAGACCTTGCATCCCGTGGTGCGGGACATCCTCCACCTGGGACTGTACCAGTTGCTGGAAATGGACAAGATTCCCGATTCCGCCGCCGTGAACGAGGCGGTGCTTCTCACCCGGCAGTATTGCCCCGGGCAGAAAAACGCCCCGGGGTTTGTCAACGGCGTGCTGCGAAACGCCGCCCGCAGCCGGAAAACCCTGGCGGAGCCACGGGATTGGGAGAGCCTTTACAGCCACCCGGCAGAGCTTATCTCCCTATTCAAGGAGCGGCTGGGAGGCAGGCGGCTGGAGGCTATGCTTCGGGCCAACAATGAAATCGCCCCGCTGGCGGTGCAGGTAAACACCCTGAAAATCACCGTACAGGAATTAAAAGAAACTCTGGCGGCCCAGGGAGTGGAGGGCCGGCCTCACAGCTGGATGGAAAACTGCCTGATTCTGTCGGGCACAGGCAACTTAGAGCAGCTGCCTGCTTTCCGGGAGGGACTGTTCTATGTTCAGGATCCGGCCTCCAAGCTGGCGGTGCAGTGTGCGGAGCTTCCTGAGGAACAGAATTTTCAGGTACTGGACTGCTGCGCCGCCCCCGGCGGCAAGAGCTTTGCCGCCGCTATCGCGATGGAGGGCAGGGGAACGGTTTATTCCTGCGACATTCACCCCCACAAAATAGAACTGATTCAAAAGGGCGCTCAGCGGCTGGGTCTAACCAACCTGAAAGCCGTGGTGCAGGATGCCACGGCCTTTGTTCCCCGGTGGGAAAACGCTATGGATGCGGTACTGGCGGATGTGCCTTGCTCCGGCTACGGAATCATCCGAAAAAAGCCGGATATCCGCTATAAAGACCCCAAAACCATGGAAAAGCTTCCAATCCTGCAAGGACAGATCCTTGCCAATCAGGCCCGGTATGTAAAGCCCGGCGGGGTGCTGATTTATTCCACCTGCACCATTTTGCGCCGGGAAAACGAAGGGGTCGTAGAGAGCTTCTTGCAGGAGCACCGGGACTTTTCCCTGGAAAAACTGCCCCTTCCCCCGGTTTTCGGGGAGGAAAACAACGGGATGCTTACTTTGATTCCCGGAGAACAGGACACAGACGGCTTCTTTATCAGCCGCCTGCGGAGAGAGAAATGATGAACCATATCAAATCCATGACATTGCCGGAAATCGGAGATGTGCTGAAACAGTGGAACCAGCCGGCCTTCCGGGCCAAGCAGGTGTTTACCTGGCTGCACAAAGGTGTGGGCAGCTATCAGGAGATGACCAATCTTCCCCAGAGCCTGCGGCGGCAGCTGGAAGAGAACTACCCCCTCTACCGCCCCCAGGTGGCGCGGAAGCAGCAGTCCCGGAAGGACGGTACAATCAAATATCTGTGGCGTCTGGCTGACGGCAACTGCGTGGAAACGGTGCTCATGCGCTATCACTACGGCAACACCGTGTGTATCTCCACGGAAGTGGGGTGCGCCATGGGCTGCGCTTTCTGTGCCTCCACCTTAGGCGGCTTGGTGCGGCGGCTGGAGCCCCACGAAATGCTGGACCAGGTGCTCTTCACCCAGCTTGATTCCGGCCTGCCGGTGTCTCACATTGTGCTTATGGGCATCGGAGAGCCGCTGGACAATTTTGACAATGTGCTGCGGTTTCTGGAGCTGGTGAACAGTCCGGAGGGGATGAACATCTCTATGCGGCACATCAGCCTTTCCACCTGCGGCCTGGTGCCGAAGATTGACAAATTGGCAGAGCACAAGCTCCAGCTGACCTTGTCCGTATCCCTGCACGCGCCCACCAATGAGATTCGCAACACCATCATGCCGGTGAACAAAGCCTACCCGGTGGAGGCGCTTCTGGCGGCCTGCCGCCGGTACTATGAGGCCACCGGACGGCGGATTTCCTTTGAATACGCCATGATTCACGGGGTAAACGATACGGAAGCCGCTGCAAAGCAGCTGCTTCTGGATTTGAAGGGCCTGCCTGCCCATGTGAACCTGATTCCCCTGAATCATGTAGAAGAAAGCCCCCTGAAGCCCAGCACCCGTCAGGCGGTGCAGCGCTTCCAGAAGATTCTGGAAGACGGTGGGGTACCTGCCACGGTGCGCAGAACCTTGGGGGGCGACATTGACGCTTCCTGCGGCCAGCTCCGCAGAAAATATACGAAGCAAAACACCTGAACGAAAACAGTTACACAAAGGAGGGAAGGGGTATGCAGTATTGGGCGCTGACGGACCCGGGCTGTGTCCGGGCCCAGAACCAGGATGCTTACCAAATCGAAAAGCTGGACAAAGATACCCTTTTGTGCGTTGTGTGCGATGGCATGGGCGGCGCAAAATCCGGCAATGTAGCCAGCAGTCTGGCGGTGGAGGTTTTTGTCCAGGAGGTAAAGCGGGCTTATCGGGAGGATATGGATTCGGATCTGGTGGACCAGATGCTCCAAAGCGCGGTAAAGCTCACCAACTTTACGGTTTACGACCAAGCTTGTCAGTTTGAGGAGTTTGACGGCATGGGCACCACCCTGGTGGCGGCTCTCATCCAGGGCAATATCGCCACCGTTGTGAACGTGGGAGACAGCCGGGCCTACACCATCGGCACCGGCGGCATCCGGCAGCTGACGGTGGACCACTCCGTGGTGCAGATGATGGTGGACCGGGGAGAGCTGACCCCGGAGCGGGCGAAAAATTACCCGGGCCGGAACCTCATTACCCGTGCTATCGGCACGGAGTCCGTGGTAAACTGTGATGTGTTCCACAAGAAGCTGAACAAGGGGGATTGGCTGCTGCTGTGTACCGACGGTCTGAGCAATCAGCTGGATGACCAGGAGATTCTCTTTGAAGTGGTGCATGGGCAGGATAAGCAGAAATGCTGCCAACGCCTGCTGGATATTGCCAAGGGCCGGGGTGCGCCGGACAATGTGACCACCGTGCTGGTGCTGGCCTGAAAGGAGTCGTGAGATTATGGATAAGTACATAGGACGGCTGCTGGATAACCGGTACGAGATCCTGGAAGTGATTGGTACCGGCGGCATGGCTGTTGTTTATAAAGCCCGGTGTCACCGCCTGAATCGACTGGTGGCAATCAAGATTCTGAAAGACGATTTTCTGGAGGACGAGGACTTCCGGCGGCGTTTCCACTCGGAGAGCCAGGCCGTTGCCATGCTCAGCCACCCCAATATTGTGGCGGTGTACGATGTGTCCACCTCCCCGGAGGCGGATTACATCGTCATGGAGCTGATTGAAGGCATCAGCCTGAAGCAGTACATGGAGATGAAGGGCGTTCTCAACTGGAAGGAAACCTTGCATTTTGCCATCCAGATTGCCAAGGCGTTGGAGCACGCCCACAGCCGGGGCATTGTCCACCGGGACATCAAGCCCCACAATGTGATGGTGCTGAAGAACGGCTCCGTCAAGGTGACGGACTTCGGCATCGCCCGGATGATGTCCAAGGGCAACACCCTGACCAAGGAGGCTCTGGGTTCGGTGCATTACATCTCTCCGGAGCAGGCCAAGGGCGGCCGGGTGGACAGCCGCTCGGATATTTACTCTTTGGGCGTTGTGATGTATGAGATGATTACGGGACGGCCTCCCTATGATGGGGAATCCCCGGTGTCCGTTGCCATCCAGCACATCAACGGCGGAGCGCCCATGCCCTCCACCCTGAATCCCAACATTCCCGGGGGGCTGGAGCAGATTATTATGAAGGCCATGGCCCATGACCCGGCGGAGCGTTATCCCTCCGCCACCGCCATGCTGGCGGATATGGATGAGTTCCGGAAGGAGCCCACCATGCTCTTTGATTACCATACGCCTCCTCTGGATGCGGTGACCAAGCTGACCCAGAAGCCTCTGGAGCTGACCCCCAACCGTACCGCCCCCAAAACCACGGCGGAGCGGGTGGCGGGGCCCGGCGGCAGCACGGCGAACCGCGGCGCCACCGGCCGAAACCAGCCGGTGCGGAAATCCCAGGAGCAGCTGGACAGGGAGCGCCGGGAACGGCGGCGGCTCCAGCAGGAGGAAGCGGCCAGAAAAAACAAAGGCGCGACCATAGCGATTATTGTGTGCTCCATCGTTGCCCTTATCGCCATCGGCGTGTTTGTGGTGATCCTCTTCTCGGAGTTTGGTTCCGGGGAGCAGCCTCAGGAGCTGGTACCGGTTCCCAATCTGGTGGGTCAGAATTACGAGGGCATTGCCCAGCTGTACCCGGATTGGGAGATACGGCTGCAAACAGAGGTTTATGACGACACCTACGAGGCGGGCGTCATCATTGACCAGGAGCCGGGGAACGGGACCCAGGTGGAGGCCGGCACCCCTGTTTTTGTGACGGTCAGTCTGGGAAAGGAAACAGAGCCTACCTACATGGAAAACCTGGTGAACATATCTGTGGACCGGGCCAAGGAAATTCTTGCAGAGTCCGGCCTTGCCCTGGATGTGCAGGTGCAGGAGGAAAACAGCGATCTGATCGTGGAAAAGAACGTCATCCGCACCGAGCCCAAGGAAGGAGAACCCCTGACCATGGGACAGACAGTGATTCTGTATGTGAGCAAGGGCCGGGAGGTTAAAGAAACCAGTATGCCTAACCTGGTAGGTTTGAATGTGGATACGGCCATGAGCGTCCTGGAACGGTACGGCTTCCCGGTGCCGGAGCTTGTGCCGGTTTACAGCAACGCCGCAGAAAATGAGGTGGTGAAACAGTCTGTGGAGCGGGGAGAACTGGTGAAGGTGGATACGGTCATTACTTTGGAAGTGTCCAAGGGACCGGAGCCCACAGAGCCCACTCAGCCAACGGAAACCGAGCCCACCGAACCCACGCCGGTGAAAAAGGATGTGACCTTCCAGCTTCCTGAGCTGACGGAGGAGACCCAGGTGGATATCTGCCAGGGTGGGGAAACGGTGCACTCCAGAACCGTATCCGCCGGAACCAAGAGCATTGTAGTGAGCCTGGTGGGCACCGGCACCCAGTATTATGAAGTGGTGATTAACGGAGAGGTTTACAGCTCCGTAGAGGTGGTATTTTCAACGGATGAGTGAACGAAGAACAGGGCGTATTGTCCGCTCCCTCAGCGGTTTTTATGAAGTGCAGACCCCGGCAGGTGTGGTCACCTGCCGGGGACGGGGGAGCCTGCGCCGGGGCGGCGAGAGTCCCCTCACCGGCGACATGGTGGAAATCACCGTGGAAGGCGGCAAAGGCATGGTGGAGCGGATTCTCCCCCGGAAAAACAGCTTTGTCCGTCCGGCGGTTGCCAATGTGGACGCCCTGGTGGTGTTTGCCGCCAATGTCAATCCTGTTACCGAGCCGTTTCTCATTGACCGGGTGGCGGCCATTGCCGGTGACCAGGGGGTAGAGGTTTATATCTGCATCAATAAATGCGACCTGGACCCGGCGGTGGATTTGGAGCGTATCTACACCCGGGCAGGCTTTCCGGTGATTCGGGCCAGCGCCCAGACCGGGGAAGGGGTGGCCCAGCTGCGCTGCCTCCTTTCCGGTAAGCTTACGGCGTTTACCGGCAACACGGGCGTGGGAAAAAGCAGTATGCTCAATGCCCTGTGCCCGGGGCTGGAATTGGCCACCGGCCAGGTATCCCAGAAACTGGGCAGAGGACGGCACACCACCCGCCATGTGGAGCTTTTTGCCCTGGATGAGAACACCTATGTGGCGGATACCCCGGGCTTTGCCTCTTTCGATACGGAGCAGATGGAGGTCATTCTCAAGGAGAACCTCCAGTATGCTTTCCGGGACTTTGCCCCATACCTGGGGGAATGCCAGTTCCACGACTGCTCTCACAGAGCGGAGCCGGGGTGTGCCGTGCGCCGGGCGGTGGAGGAGGGAGAGATTGAGACTTCCCGCTATAAAAGCTATTTGCGGCTGTATGACCAGTACAGCCGTATCAAAGAGTGGGAAAGAAAGTGAGAGGTATGGCAAAGAAGAAAACAATGTGGGTTACCCGCACAGGCGTCCTTTTGGCCCTGCTTCTGGCATTGCAATGGGTGACCCTGGGTACCAAGGCCTTTGCCGGACAGTACATCACCGGTTCTTTGGTGAACTGTGTGCTGGCGGTGTCCGCAATGACGGCGGGACTGAGCGGCGGTCTGGTGATTGCTCTCCTCTCGCCTATTTTTGCCTATCTTCTGGGCATTGCGCCTCAGCTGGTGGTGGTCCCAGCCATTATGGCTGGCAACTGTGCTCTGGTTCTGGTGCTTTGGGCCCTGGGCCGGGGAAACGCCCCGCTGTGGCGGAAGGCTGTGGCTGTGGCGCTGGCGGCTTTCTGCAAATTTGCGGTGCTGTACCTGCTGGTGGTGCAGGTCATCTGCGGCGCAGGCGCCAGCTTTCTGCTGGGGCAGAGCTTTTTCGGCGCCCCGGTGCTGCTCCGGCCTATGATTCAGGCCCTGCCCCTGACTTTTTCCTGGCCTCAGCTGATTACCGCCCTGATTGGCGGCGCTTTGGGCGTCCTGGTAAGCAGGATTTCCCGTAAGGCCCAGACAAAAACTTAAGTTAAGGAGAATCGCCGTGCTTGTGGAGAAAACCGATGTCAGAGAGTTTGACGAAATTTACGCGCTGATGGAAAAGAGCTTTCCCCTGGACGAGTACAGAACCTACCCGGAGCAAAAGGCGCTTCTGAGCCGGCCGGCCTACGGGCTTTATTCTGCCAGGGGTGACCAAGGGGGGGATCTTCTGGGATTCGCCGCCGTGTGGGAATGGGCGGATTTCGCCTTTATCGAGCACATCGCCGTGAATCCCGCCTACCGCAATGGCGGACTGGGAGGCAAACTCCTGAATCAGGTGGTGACTCTTCTGGGAAAGCCGGTCTGCCTGGAGGTGGAGCCTCCGGACGGGGCTATGGCCTCCCGCCGTATCGGCTTCTATCAGCGCAACGGATTCTGTCTGAACCCGTACCCATATTTTCAGCCCTCCATCTCAGAGGGCAGAAAGCCTATCCCCTTGCAGATTATGACTTACGGTAGGGAGATTTCGGAAGCGGAATTTCTGACCGTCCGTGACCGCCTGTATACGAAGGTTTACCAGGTGGAAGCATAATAAGAACCGGAGGAAGCGCGAATTCTCGCCCTTCCTCCGGTTCTTACTTTGCGTTATTACAGGTGCAATACCCGATCCTTAATCTCCTGGGTGCGGCCCTGGTTCCAGAACTGGGTGCCGATGTAGCCGCAGGTACGCCGGGCTACATTCATCTTGTTCTGGTCGGTGTTGCCGCACTGGGGGCAGACCCATACCAGCTTGCCGTCGTCCTCCTGAATCTGGATTTCTCCGTCGTAGCCGCAGACCTGGCAGTAGTCGCTCTTGGTGTTCAGCTCCGCGTACATGATGTTGTCGTAGATGAACTTCATGAGCTGCAAGACGGCGTCGATGTTCTGCTGCATATTGGGCACTTCCACATAGCTGATGGCGCCGCCGGGGCTGAGCTGCTGGAACTCCGCCTCGAAGGACAGCTTGGTGAAAGCGTCAATCTCCTCGGACACATGGACATGATAGGAATTGGTAATGTAATTCTTATCGGTAATCCCGGGAATCACGCCGAAGCGGTTTTGCAGGCACTTGGCGAACTTATAGGTGGTGGATTCCAGAGGAGTGCCGTAGAGGGAGAAGTCAATGTTGTGCTCTGCCTTCCAGCCCTTGCAGGCGTCGTTCATGTGCTGCATCACCTTCAGCGCGAAGGGCTTGGCCTCCGGGTCGGTGTGGGAGCGGCCGGTCATATACTTGACGCACTCGTAAAGACCGGCGTAGCCCAGGCTGATGGTGGAGTAGCCGCCGTAGAGCAGCTTGTCGATGGGCTCGCCCTTCTTGAGCCGGGCCAAAGCGCCGTACTGCCACAAAATGGGGGCGGCGTCGGAGAGGGTGCCTTTGAGCCGGTTGTGACGGCACATGAGGGCCTGATGGCACAGCTCCAGCCGCTCGTCAAAAATCTCCCAGAACTTCTTTTCGTCCTTGCCGGAGGACAGGGCCACATCCACCAGGTTGATGGTGACCACGCCCTGATTAAACCGGCCGTAGTACTTGGGCTTGCCGTTTTCGTCCACATAGGGGGTCAGGAAGGAGCGGCAGCCCATGCAGGTGTAGCAGTGGCCTTCTCCGTTCTTGTCCACCTTCAGCTCCAGCATCTTCTTCTCGCTGATGTAGTCCGGCACCATCCGCTTGGCGGTGCACTGGGCAGCCAGCCGGGTCAGATACCAGTAGGGGGAGTCCTCGGTGATGTTGTCCTCCTCCAGCACATAGATGAGCTTGGGGAAGGCGGGGGTAATCCATACGCCCTTTTCGTTCTTCACGCCTTCGTACCGCTGCCGGAGCATCTCCTCAATGATGAGAGCCAAATCCTGCTTCTCCTGGGGATTCCGGGCTTCATTCAGATACATGAACACGGTGATGAAGGGAGCCTGACCGTTGGTGGTCATGAGGGTAACCACCTGATACTGGATGGTCTGCACGCCCCGGCTTACCTCGTCCCGGAGCCGATCTTCCACCAGCTTGGCGATGGTTGCCTCCTCCGGCTGAACCCCCAGGGTTTCCAGCTCCTTTTCCACTACCTTGCGGATTTTTTCCCGGCTGACCTGGACAAAGGGAGCCAGATGGGTCAGGCTGATGGACTGACCGCCGTACTGGTTGGAAGCCACCTGGGCGATAATCTGGGTGGCAATGTTGCAGGCGGTGGAGAAGGAATGGGGCTTTTCGATGAGGGTGCCGGAGATGACGGTGCCGTTTTGCAGCATATCCTCCAGGTTTACCAGATCGCAGTTGTGCATATGCTGGGCATAGTAGTCCGCGTCGTGGAAGTGGATGATACCGGCCTTGTGGGCGTCCACAATCTCCCGGGGCAGGAGAATCCGGCTGGTAATGTCCTTGGAAACCTCACCGGCCATATAGTCCCGCTGCACGGCGTTGATGGTGGGGTTCTTGTTGGCGTTTTCCTGCTTTACCTCTTCATTGTTGCACTCAATGAGGCTGAGGATCCGGTCGTCGGTGGTGTTGGCCTGACGGAGAAGGCTTCTGGTGTAGCGGTAGGTGATGTACTCCTTGGCCACCTCGTAGGCGCCGTGGGACATAATCTCCTTTTCCACCAAATCCTGGATTTCCTCCACGGCAGGGCTTCTGCCCATCTCGTCGCAGCAAATCTGTACCCGGTTGGCGATCCGCTGGATCTGCAAAGGGGTCATGCGGACACTCTCGTCGGCGGCGGCATTGGCCTTGGTGATGGCGGTGATGATTTTCTGAATGTCGAAAACCGCCTCCGCACCGTTTCGCTTGATAATCTTCATAGGGACTCCTCCTGTGTCTTTTTAAGAGAATACACAATATATTGTGGTTGGATTTCAAAATACACCCATATTTAGATGTGCAAGTCATATTATACATAATCTTCGGTTTTTTGCAAGAGGGAAAAGGGAACTTCCCAAATTCCCCGTTGTGCAATTTTACCCCGGAAATTTGAGGAAAAACGGTGGAGAAAAATGCTGTGGAAAAATGGAATCCCCCTGAGATTGGCCGGTTTCTCCGGGAAATTTCCCGTTCGGCAAAAAGATTATGGAAACACGCAAAGGGGGAAGCTCTTTGCCGGTGGAAAAGGGACGGCGATAGATTGTAAACTCTGCTGAAATTTTCAAAGAGGTCTTGACAAACTTCGCACAGACCCGGGGATGCGGCATAAACTGTCCTGTAAGCGAAACGCTTCGTCCAAATCCAAATGGGGAGGTAACGAAAATCATGGCAGATAACTGTAATGCAGTGTCCCAATGCGGACAGGACAGTTCCACGCTGTCCATCCATACACGAAAAATAACCGACAGCTGCCGGGATAAGGATTGTATTGAAGGGCTGCGGGTCTACCTGACCAAAGGCTCTCAGGCAATTCTGGATACGGCGGCCTGCACGAAGGTGCGGTGCGCCGAACTGATTTACACCTATATTGATGTGGAGCCGGTGGCCTTCGACCGGAATCACTACTGCGTGAATGTGACCTATTACTATCGGGTGCTGGCGGACGCCACCGTGGGCGGCTGCCGTCCCACCACCTTGTACGGGCTGGCGGTATTTTCCAAGCAGGCGGTACTGTGCGGCGAGGAAAGCACCGCCCACATCTTCACCAGCCATACGGTGCTGGATGGGCAGGATGGTTCCAGCGTATACAGCACCAATCTGCCCACGGCGGTGGTGGAGGTGCTGGATCCCATGGTGCTGTGCTCTCAGGTCAAGGATGTGCGGGAGTGCGGCTGCCACCACGACACCTGCCAGGAGCAGATTCCCCAGTGCGTCTGCAAGCTGTTCGACGAGCAGCTGGTGCTGGACGGGGAGAGCCGCCGGCTGTATGTGACCCTGGGCCAGTTCTCGGTCATCCGGCTGGAGCGGGATGTGCAGCTGGTGGTGCCGGTGGTATCTTACAGTATGCCCACCAAGGCCTGCTGCGAGAATCCCGGCTGCGCCGAGGACCCCTGCGAGATGTTCTCCCGGATTCCCTTCCCCACGGAGCGGTTCAATCCCACCAGCTGCGACCGGAAGGACGGGGACTGCGGCTGCTCCTGCGGCTACACCACCACCAAAAACTGCGGCTGCGGCCAGTAATCAAAAAGGGCTGCCCATCGGGCAGCCCATTTTTGCTTACTTATGACCAACTTTCTTCTTGGTACCGTCGGGATAGACAATGTAGGTATTTTCCAGCTGCCCGGTGAGGTTGGCCTTTACGGAGTCGATGTAAATCCGGCGGAGCTTGTCCCGTTCCTGAAGCTCCTCCGGGGTCAGGGGGCCTTGCTTGGCTTTGTGGGCCAGCTCGTTGATTCTTGCGATTACTTCATCCATTTTCATAGGAATCACCTCATACATAGCGGTCAATGACCACGGAAATCCGGCCTTTTTTCGTCTGACCGTTGACGGCCTTCAGGCATATTTTGCCCATTCCCCTAAGGGATATTTTGGCCCCTTCCGCCACTTGCCTGTCGGGCTTTTCCCAGGTCTGCCCGTCCACAGCCACCCGCCCGGCGGCGATGTGCTGGGCCGCCTGGGACCGGCCTATGGAAAAGCCTGCGCTTACCACCCCGTCCAGCCGAAGGGATGCCAGGGTGTCCTTTATCTCTCGGGTTTTTGCCTGGGGCAGAGACAGGCTTTCAAGGGAAACCTGCCGCAGGGACAGATGGACTCTTCCGGCTTGGGTGAGATTTTGCAGGATAAAGGGGGCCATCTGGGGGGTAACAAACACAAAGAAGCACCCATCTCCTACGGCAATATCCCCAATGGCCTGGCGCTGCACCCCGGCGCCCATGAGGCTTCCCAGAATGTCCCGGTGGGTCAGACAATCTCCTGCGTAGAAGCTGCCCTCCACACACACAACAGGAGAATCCTCTCCGGTAAGATACTCCCTATCCAGATAGTCGGGAAGATATACGAGCATTTTCCGCTCCGCCTCCGGGTATCCCCCGAAGAACACCAGCTCCGCCTGCTGTCCAAAAAGATACTTTGCCATCTCCTGCTCCCGGGGGGAGAGAAAGCCGGTGGCGGCAGGAATGTTCCTGCGCATACCGTTTTGAATCTTATCCCAGATTTTTGCCAGCAGCAGCCGGTCCTCCGGGTCCTGGGAGATTTTTTCAATGTTGCTTCTGTCCATTTTGCACCTGCCCATGAGAAATGCTCTGATAGGCCCATTATAGCATAGGTTTTTTCCATTGCAAGAAAGTTTTTCTTGTGCAGGAAGGTCATTTCCATTATAATGACACCAGAAAGCAGGTGAAACCATGAAAATTGGGATTATTGGCGCAGGCGCTTCCGGCATGGCGGCGGCCCTGGCGGCGGCGGAAAACCCGGATGTGGAGGTTCTGGTTCTGGAGCGCCAGAGCCGGGTGGGGCGGAAGCTCCTGGCCACCGGCAACGGCCGGTGCAACCTGACAAACCTTCACGCCTTGGAAGGAGGCTATCATGGGGAGTCGCCGGATTTTTCCCGGGCGGCCCTGACCCGGTTTTCCCCGGAGGAAACCCTTGCCTGGTTTCGCTCTCTGGGGCTTTATACGGTGGCGGAGCCTTCCGGGCGGGTGTACCCTTATTCCGACCAGGCCAACTCCGTGGTGGATGTGCTGCGGCTGGCCATGGATAAGCCCAATATTACCCTCATCACCGGGTTCCAGGTGGAGAAAATCCGCCGGGAGCCGGAGGGCTTTACCCTCAGCGGCCGGGAAGACAGCTATTTTTGCAATAAAGTCATTGTGGCCTGCGGCGGTCTTGCGGGGAGCAAGCTGGGGGGCACCATGTCCGGCTACCAGCTTCTGGGCAAGCTGGGCCACCGCAGTACCCGCCTCCGCCCGGCCCTGGTGCAGATCAAATGCGGCTGGGGCGGCGTTGTGGGCTTAAAAGGCGTGAGAGCCAACTGCCATGCGGAGATTCTCCGGGACGATCATGTATTTGCCCAAAGCACCGGGGAGCTGCAATTTACGGAAATGGGCCTGTCCGGACCGGTGATTTTTGAAATCTCCCGGGATGTGTGCTTCGGAAAGGGCGACTGGAGGGCAAGGCTTGACTTCCTGCCGGAAATGTCCCCGGAGGAGCTGGAAGAAATGCTTCTGGAACGGCAGCAGCGGAACTTTCCTATGGAGGAGCTGCTGACGGGAATCCTTCACAACCGGCTGGGCCGGGTGCTGACCAAGGCCGCCGGTATCCGGAGAAGCCGGGCGGGGGATTTGACCCGGGAGGAGATTGCCCAGGTGTGCCGCGCCGTGAAGGATTTTGACATACCCCTGACAGAGCCTTTGGGGATGGACAGCGCCCAGGTCACCGCCGGCGGGGCGCTGACGGAAAACTTTGACCCCCGGACCATGGAAAGCCGCCTGGTGCCGGGGCTCTACGCCTGCGGGGAGGTGCTGGATGTGGACGGGGACTGCGGCGGATACAATTTACAATGGGCCTGGAGCTCCGGAAGGACCGCCGGGCTTCATGCGGGAAAGGAAAGCGTATGATTCGGATTCGGGAAATTTCCATGCCGCCGGAGCATTCCGTGGCCCAGCTGGGCTATGAAGCTGCTCGGCTTTTGAAGGTGCCCAGCTCCAAAATCCGGAAGGTGAAGCTGGTGCGCCGGTCGGTGGACGCCCGGAAAAAGCCCCAGGTGCGGATTGTCTATACCATCGATGTGGCGGTGGACGGAAGCGAAAAGAAAATTTTGAAGCAAAGCGGCTGTAAGCGGGCGTCCGTTGCGCCTGTTGCTTATTATAAGGTGGCAAAGGCGGAAAAGCTGCCGGAGCATCCCCCGGTGGTGGTGGGCTTCGGCCCTGCGGGAATGTTTGCCGCCCTGGTACTGGCCCTGGCAGGCTTGAAGCCTCTGGTGCTGGAGCGGGGAGAGGATGCTGCCACCCGCCATGAAAAGGTACAGACCTTCTTCCGGGAGGGGAAGCTGGACGAAAATAGCAACGTGCAGTTTGGAGAGGGGGGCGCGGGCACCTTCTCCGACGGAAAGCTGAACACCGGGGTGAACAACGAAAGAATCGGCTGGATTCTGGAGCAGCTGGTAGCCGCCGGGGCAGGGGAGGATATCCTCTTTGACGCCAAGCCCCATGTGGGCACGGATGTGCTTTTGACGGTAGTGCGGAATATCCGCCGCCGTATCTGCGCTTTGGGAGGTCAGGTGCGTTTCCAGGCCCAGGTGACGGATATTTACAGCCGGGAGGGAAAGCTCACCGGTTTGCAGGTAAACGGCAATGAGGATATTCCCTGCGACCGGGCGATTTTTGCCATCGGACACAGCGCAAGAGATACCTTTCGCCAGCTTCAAAAGCTGGGAATCCCCATGGAGCAAAAGCCCTTTTCCATGGGGGTGCGGATTGAGCACCTGCAAAAGACTGTAAACGAAGCCCAATATGGGGAAGATTCTCCCATTTTGCCCCCGGCGGATTATAAGCTGGCGGAGCATTTGGAGAAGGAGACGGTGTATACCTTCTGTATGTGCCCCGGAGGCTATGTGGTGGCGGCGGCTTCGGAAACCGGCGGCGTAGTCACCAACGGCATGAGCTACGCCGACCGGGCCGGGGAGAACGCCAATGCGGCGCTCCTCGTCACGCTGAACCCGGAGGATTTCCCGGAAAAGGACCCCTTATCCGGTATGCGGTGGCAGGCAGAGATTGAAAGACGGGCCTTCGTCCTGGGCGGCGGGAATTACTTTGCTCCTGCTCAGCTGGTGGGGGATTTCCTGACGGGACGGCCCAGCACCGGCCCCGGCGCTGTGGAGCCAACTTACCGCCCCGGGGTGACCTGGTGCGATCTGCGTGAGGTGCTGCCGGAAAAGATTACCCGCGCCCTGGCGGAAGCCCTGCCCCGGTTGGAGGGAAAGCTCCGTGGCTTTTCCCACCCGGAGGCGGTTCTCACCGCCCCGGAAACCCGCAGTTCCTGCCCGGTGCGGATTGTCCGCAATGCGGAAAGACAGTCCACAGGCCTTGCCGGTCTCTACCCGGCAGGAGAAGGCGCCGGCTACGCCGGCGGAATCATGTCCGCCGCCGTCGACGGTATGCTTTCCGCCGAGGCGGTTGTGGAAAGTATACAATGAGCGGACAAATGTTTCGGATGCGGAATCATGTCCGCCGCCGTCGACGGTATGCTTTCCGCCGAGGCGGTTGTGGAAAGTATACAATAAGCGGACAAATGTTGCGGATTTTGCAAAGACGAATTCACAAATAATACAAATTATTGGGAAGGGGTTTCTTGAGCCATTGACAAATAGAACGGCGAATTATATAATCTAACTGTA
This sequence comes from uncultured Eubacteriales bacterium, assembly GCA_949293985.1. Classification (GTDB taxonomy): domain Bacteria; phylum Bacillota; class Clostridia; order Oscillospirales; family Oscillospiraceae; genus Faecousia. The sequence continues at coordinate 36,913 of CASFFN010000002.1, forward strand.
TATGTAAGATACATCATAGATATTTTGCACAAAATTCGACAACATGGAAATGGGGGAAGCAAATGAAAGTGGGTATGAAACGAATACTGACCCTGCTTCTGGCGGTGCTTCTGGTGATTCCCCAGGTGCCGCTGCGCTCTTATGGCGCGGAAGAAAATCCGGCAGAAGCCGGTCAGATGGTTACAGTTACATTTGCTGTTGAAGAGGAGGCATATACCAGGGACCCCGGTTCCGGCCAAACCCATATTACGGTGGACGAGCCGATGACAGGCGGGGAATTGGTATATACCGACTGGGCCGGAAGATACAAGGTAACGGGCACGGGTACGCTGTGCAGCTTTACCATTCCGGCGGGCACCACCTTGGCCCAGGGCGGGTTTTCTTTGCCCAAGCTGACCGTTGCCAATATTGGGACGGAAAACGCCGCAACCTATATTTCCTCTTATTCCTGGGTTACGGATCAGGGAATGGTGTGCAACGCCAATACGGTTTTCAATCAGGATACCACTCTGTCCCTGTCCCTTTACACGGATAGCGACAATCACTCTCTGAATTTTGTCTGCGGCGGGGGAAGCTGTTCGGGAAATCACAGCATTCCTTATGTCCTGGGGGGCTATCCCTCTGCCACCTTCTCTCTTGGACAGAGCGTGTCTGCACCCTATATCCCCACCAAGGAGGATATTGACGCCAATTACTCCAGCCAGTGGTGTTCCCATGGGAAAGACCATGGCGAGACCTTCGTCAAATGGCAGCTGAAAAATACAGCGACCGGGGAAATGGTCGATTTTACTGCCGGCACGCCGATTACAGCGGATTATGTGGAAAACGGCAGCCACAGCATTCGGGTTTACGCGGTGTGGGGCAGCGAACCGGTAACGGCCACCTTTAGGAATGGAGATACGGTGGCACACACGGCGCAGATTCCGGCCGGCGCGGCTTTGGGAGAGCTGCCTTCCGTGACGCCGCCGGAGGGACAGCGTTTCCAGGGGTGGCAGTATACGGACGAAAATGGTGAAACCCGGTTTGCCACATCCCAGACCGTTATCACTCAGGACACGATATTTACAGCCGTATTTGTTCCGGTGGAAACGGTGACCGTTCAGGTTCAGGATATCCGTTTTGACGGCAAGACGGCACAAACGCTGGAGCTTTCCGGAGAAAAAGGGCAGACATTGGAGGCGCTTTTCCAGGATACGGCCTTTGCGGACGGTACTGCCCTTAGCGGGTGCGTATGGTACGCCGTTTCGGAGGATGGCACAAAGACAAAGGTTCAGAAGGATACGGTTGTAGATGGAGCAATGCGGCTGTATACCTACTCTTATCAGCTGGTTTTGAAGCTGAGCGCCGCGGAAGCGGCGGCCCTCCGGTATGCGGCAGTGGACCAGGATGGGGCCGGCGGCCTGACTTTGACCATCACAGCCAGAGAGGGACAGCCGCTGGCGGCTTCCGACTTTGTAGTAGATGGTGTGGACTATACCGCCTATGCCTGGGAAACCGCTGATGGCCAGCCGGTGGATATCCAAAATCTGATTGCGGACGGAATCACGGAAAATATCACCCTTACCGGAACCCGGCAGGCAACTGCCCAAATGTCCATCAACTTCTATGTGGCGGTGGACGGCAGATGGATTTTACTGACCCATCAGGAGATGGAGGTGTATCAGCCCGAGGCGGGCAGATACTACATCACCGCCGGTCAGCTGGAGAGCGTTTACGGGGAATACGGTTTCCGCGCGGAGCAGCTGAAAGCCGGGACCAAGTATTTCCCCCATACGACGCGGGATGACGCAACCATCTGGGCGGATGCCTCTGTTGTGATTAAGGATGGGATTGCATACAGCCCCCTCTTGCGGGCCGAAAATGTGTACCAATGCGATGTGTACTATCTGCCCAATCAAAGCTGTGCAGACTCCGGAAGCTGGAGTTCCTACCTGTCCAGTGACAGCTTCTATTCTGTCACAGTTCTGGATCCGGAGGGACGTGTCTACCAGCCCGGTGAGCTGCCGCCCGTTACCTACCATGTCAAAGACTCCCAGGCGATGGTAACCGTAAAGGCGCCGGAGAATGTACAGTGGCAGTGTATTGGAGATGATGGCACACAGATAGGGGAAGGCGTGGATAACGGAGACGGTACGGTTACCTTTACCATTCCGCAAATCTCTCAGCCCTACACCCTGACGCCTTCTCAGCCGGGGGCGGAGGTTCATAAGATCGTGTACCATATCAATGTAACGGAACCCCCCAAGGACCCGGATTACGGCAGACCTACCATTCAGGGCGGAGAAACCTACCGGGCGCTGGAGACGGGAGCTGCGCACAATGTCCTTGCCCCCAGCATGACGGTGTATTTCTACGAATCCGACAGCAAGTACCTGGGCGAGGCCACCTTCCGGGGATGGCTCATCAACGATACCCAGGAACTGATCCAACCGGGAGAGGAACTGAATCTTGACCAATATGACACAACCATTCACTTGACCGCCAAATGGGAGTTTTCCATCGGCGGAACCGATCCCGATGAGGGCGCGGTGAACAAGTCCTCCATGGTCAATTTCTTCGTGGCCCTGAAGGCTGCCCCGGAGGGCAGTGTCAGCTGGGCCGGCAATGTGCAAGCGAGTGCATTTACAGACTCGGTCTTTACCACGGACTGCGGCGTGACGGGCAAGCAGACCGTTGATCAAGAGCTATATGAGGTCGGGCCTGTGGGGAGTACCGGCTCAGAGCAGTATTTTGTTTTGGGGGCTACCGACGGCAATCTGAATGAGCTGCACAATGAGGTGGTCAACAATCTTACAAATGGCTATGTTAAGACGGGCGCCGACGAAAATAACTATACCTTCCAGCTGGACTTCCCCACGGACGAGCAGGTGCTCCGGCAAGTCCGAAGCATGGTGGCCGATGGCACAGTTATCAGCATTAACGGGAAAACCGTTGCGGTAGAGGATCTGACCGCGGATAATTTTACCGTCAAGTGGCATGTTTTTAAGTTCGACCAAGGTGACGGCTGGCATATAGACGGCGTTCTGGTGGCCAAGATGGGTACCATGCGCATTACCAAGACATTTGCCGGTGACGCCGAGGCAATCCAGGCGGTGAAAAATGGCTTCCAAATCCGGGTGGAGGCGGTGGAAAACGAATTTGACTCGCCGCATCCCGGTGCGACCCTGACAATCGCCAATGCCACATCCTCTAATCCGGCTACCGGCACCTATACCTGGGAGATCCCGGTGGACCAGTACCGGGATTATGAGGTTACAGAGGAAAACTACATACCTGAAGATGCGTATGTCAATACCTCGGCAAGGTATATGGTAAACGGCTCCAAGTATATGGAGCAGAATACCGGCGGTTGGGTGGCCTTTGCGGGAACCGCCGTCACGGTTACAGGACAGACCGGGGAACAAAACCGGGTTCAGACGGTTTCCTTCCTCAACACCTACACAAAGCCCGAGGTTATTACCCTGAAAAAGGTGGACGCCTTTACAGGTACCCTGATGGCAAATGTTTCCTTCACCGTTGAAAAGGACGGCGCCCCCCTTGCGCTCTATCGCCTGGAAGACGGCAGCTATACTGTCGAGAACGATAAGGGCGGAGAACTGGTATCTCGGATAGCCACAGATGCCAATGGTCAGGGGTTCCTTTTTCTGGGAACGGGAACCTTTACCTTCCGGGAGAATGTTCCCGCCGGATATGACGATCCGGGAGCTATCACCGTTGTGGTGGACGAAAACGGTACCATTACCCAGGCGTCTGCCGCAAACGACGGTGGAAGCCTGAATCGGAAATTTGTAACCACCAATGGCGCTTCAGAGTTTCAGGTGAACAATTACTCCAAAACCGTACCGGTGACCGTTCATAAAAACTGGACCGACGGGGAGAATCGGGAAGTAGTGCTTCAGCTGTACTGCAATGGGCAGAGCATGGCTCCCCAAAACTTCAGCAAAACGCTCAATGGCGGGGAAGACCGGTGGACCCATACCTTTACTTTAACGGTTCCCCTCTATATTGATGGACAGCCTGCCCGGTACAGCCTCCTGGAGACCCGAATCGGCGATTGGCTCTATTCCCAGGAGTACAGCGGAGACGGCTACCGCTACTACGATGTATCTTACAGTCCCGCCGTCTATCGGGATGGGGAAGGGCAGACCACAGATGTGGCCAATGCCCGGGAAATCTACCTGGAGGTCAGCAACCGGCGTACCACCGGCCAGCTGATTGTCCGAAAGACGGATGAGAACAATCGCCCCCTGGGAGGCGCGGAGTTTTACCTGTATCAGGCTCCGGCAGAGAATCCCGGCTATGTGACAGTAATAAAAGACGCGGATGGACACAATGTGTTGGAGGGACAGGTGCCGGTAAAGAGCGTCACCTCCGCTGCCAGCGGGGACACGGCTTTCGGCAGCATTCCCGCGGGAAACTATTATCTCATTGAGCATGCAGCACCCCAGTTCTATCAGGGGACGGATGCGGTATATCTGGTGGAAGTCAGCGGTACAGAGTCCGTTATGAAGCGGTGGCAGGATGACCAGTGGGTGGCTGTGGGCAACACCACAATTGTCAACACCCGCCAGGTGATTCCGGTTACGATCGATAAAACGGTAGACGGAAACATGGGAGACCGGTCCAAATCCTTCGAATTTAAGGTTACTTCCGATTTGCCCATGGAGGCTGGCACAGGGTATACGCTGTCGGTGGACAAGCTGACCGCAACCTTCCGCCTGGCACACGGACAGAATATTACCCTCAATGTGAGAAGGGGCGCAACGCTGAAAATCACAGAGGACAATGCCCAGGGCTATACCATGACCCTTACCCTGGATGATAACCCGGTTGAGGGAAATTCCGTTACAATTCCCGGGGATGCTGTCCATACCTTTGTCCATGTACGCAATACCAAGAATCTGGAGGTGGATACGGGAGTAATCCTGGATTCTCTGCCCTATGTTCTGCTTTTGTCCACGGCCGGCTGTGGAAGCCTGCTCCTTGCAGGAGGTCGGAAACGCCGGAAAAAGCAATAGGGGGTGGGACTGTGACGAAAGAGGAACAGGTTCTCCAGGAGGAGAGCAGTGAAAAGCCACAGGTACCCCCCACGCCCGCGGGAAACTTCGCTTTTGATGCCATCGGAACCTGGCTGCGGAAGGTGCACTTTCGCCATCAGGTTTTCGGTGGTGTCAACGAGGTAGATGTCTGGCAAAAAATTGAGGAGCTGAACAACCTGTATGAGGCTGCGCTGATGGCAGAACGTGCCCGATACGACACCCTCCTGCGGCTGCTCTCTGAGAAAGCAGGTGAGGAGGAATAGGGAAACAAAATGCACAACCCGGTGCCATCATCCGCCGCCGCAGGAACCGCCTTCTGGACAGGCGGGACGCCGTTTCCCTTCTGCTGAGGATTTCGCTGCTGCTTCTGGTGGGCTGGCTGCTGGCCACCCAGGTCTTCCTGTTTACCCAGGTGCAGGGAAACAGTATGTTTCCCGCCCTGAAGGACGGAGACCTGGCCATCGGCTTCCGCCTGCAGCAGGTATACCAGAAGGGGGATGTGGTGATCTTTGAGCTGGACGGTCAGTTGCGGACAGGTCGGGTGGCGGCCAGAGCCGGAGATTTTGTGACCATCCAGGAGGATGGCACCCTCCTGGTAAACGGCACCGTCCAGACCGGGGAAATACTCTACCCCACCTACCCCAAGGAAACCCTTACTTACCCCTATCAGGTGCCGGAGGACACCCTGTTCATCCTGGGCGATTACCGCACCCAATCGGAGGACAGCCGGGACTTCGGCCCCGTACCCCTGGAGAATGTGAAGGCCAAGGTCATTACCATTCTCCGGCGAAGAGGCCTGTAAACAAACGGAAGCAGGGACTTCCGAAAATTATCAAACAAAAGAATTGGAGGAATTACGATGAAAAAACTGTTGTCTTTGGCTCTGGCACTGATTATGGTGCTGACTTTGAGCGTTGCCGTTTTTGCGGCAGAGAATCAAGACGCAACCTTTTCCTTGACCTACAAGCTGGTAAATGACGGCACCAGTAACCCTGCGGAAACATTTACCTTTACCTTCACCAACGGTCAGGTAACGGAAGCGTCTGCCGGTGCGGCGGCTCCGGCGATTCCCAATGCCACTGTGACCTTTGACGCCGGTACGGCAACGGTTGCTGGCCTTAAAAAGCAAGTAAGTGTTGCCCTGAGTGAAGTTGAATGGCCTTCTGTGGGAATCTACACTTATGATGTACAGCAAGTAGCCGGTAGTACTGCGGGCGTGACCTATTCCGATGTGACCGCAAAGCTGAAAGTAACCGTAGCCCGGGATGATGCGACCGGCGAATATTACACCGCTTTTGTAACTTTAAGCCTGGCTGATGATAACAATGATGGACAGACCGACACCAAAACAGCGAATTTTGAGAACACCTACTCCGCCGGTTCTCTGTCCGTTACCAAGAATGTTACCGGCAACCTGGGTGACCGGGAGAAGTACTTCGCAATCACCGTTACCCTGACCGGCGAGGCTGGAAAGACCTATGCTGACAGCTACACCGTGACCGGCGGTTCCAAGCTGGAAGACGGCGTCGCCGACGCGGCGGCGGCCGCCATCTCCGTGGGAACCCCTGAAACCTTCTATCTGAAGCATGGTGAAACCCTGACCATTGCCAATCTGCCCTATGGCGTAACCTACACGGTAACCGAAGCAGACTATACCACTGAAGGCTATGACGATGAGGTTATTACTTACGACGATACCAACAAGAAAATTGACAGCGCGGCCGACACCGTCACCATTACCAACAACAAGGGCACCACTGTGGACACCGGTGTTGTGCTGGACAGCCTGCCCTATATTCTGCTGATTGCCGTGGCTGTGGTGGGCGTTGTGGCCTTCACCGCCAAGAAGCGCACGATCGATTGATGTTTCTCCGTCCCTGCCGGGGAAACCTCCCCGGCAGATTCATACTACTTACAATGAGGTGTGATTTATGAAAAAGCTATTTGCTCTGCTGCTGACTCTGGCGTTGGTGCTGAGCTTCGGCATCACCGCCATGGCCGCCGAGCCTACCACTATGACCAGCGCACCCTCCACCTATGAGGCCCTGATCAAGACCTACACCCTGGTGGGTTCCAACGACTCCGCACTGTACCCGGCGGAAGAACTTTCCTTTACCTCTACGCCTGCGGATGGCAATCCCGACGACACCAATCTGACGGTGAATGCGTTGACCGTGACCGGCAATACCGACCAGAAGCTGGTTATCAATGTGCCTGCCTATGACAAGGTTGGTGTTTACCACTATACCATTACCGAGAATGCCGGCAACACCCAGGGTGTCACCTACGCCGATGGCACCGTGGAACTGTCCGTACTGGTGGAATATGACTACGATGATGCCGATGGCGACGGCTACGGTTTGAAGGCTACCATCGGCGTGACCAATACGGCAGGGGAAGGGGAAGAAGCGGTCAAGCATAATACCTTCACCAACACCTACTCCCTGGGCGCTCTCACGGTTTCTAAGGAGGTTTCCGGCAACCTGGCCAGCCAGACCCAGAAGTTCGACATCGATGTGACCTTTACATCCGATAAGCCTGTTCTGAGCGCCATTACCTGTGGTGATGGCCAGACGATTGCTCCCGGCGACTGGCAGGATGGTTCCGCTGCCGTAACGGTGCGCCTGGCCCACGGGGAGGATGTGACCTTCAACAATATCCCCGCCGGTGTTACCTACACCGTTACCGAGCAGGCCAAGCACGAAGCTGCGGATCCCAACGGCAGCAACTCTGAAACCGGCTATACTGTGACTTATGAGGGCGAGACTGGTACCATTGCTGAAAATGTAACGGCAGCGGCCAAGGTCATCAATACCAAGGGTACCACCGTTAATACCGGCGTGGTGCTGGACAGCCTGCCCTATGTGCTCCTGATTGCTGTGGCTGTGGTGGCCGTTGTGCTCTTCACTGTCAGAAAGCGCAGAAACCGGGAAGTCTGATATAATATAAGCTCCGGGGGCTTCACCGCCCCCCGGGGAGACCATGAGGAAGGGAGCGAAAAGCCGTGCGATACTGGATTCGGGGACTGAACGCCCTGTTCAGCCTGGTGGTGCTTCTCTGCTTCTTTGTGGTGGTGGCCTACGCCGGTTACGCCCTGTGGGACAACAGCCAGGTGTATGCGGCTGCGGAAAATGTCCGGGATGAGATGCTCCAATTCAAACCCCAGCCGGATTCGGAGGAAGAGGCCCCCACATTTGACGAGCTCCAGGCGGTCAACCCGGATGTGTGTGCTTGGGTTACCCTGGATCATACCAACATCGATCATCCGGTTCTCCAGGGAGCGGACAACCTGTCCTATATCAACCGGGATGTATACGGCAATTTCTCCCTGGCGGGAAGCATTTTCCTGGATTCCCGGAATGACAGCCATTTTTCAGACCCCTATTCCTTGCTGTACGGCCATCATATGGAAAACAGCGGAATGTTTGGGGATTTGGACCTGTATAAGGACGCGGCGTTCTTTCAGGAGAACAGGACCGGCCTTTTGATGACGCCGGACGGTGTGTATGATTTGGAAATTTTTGCCTGTTTGCTGGTTGAGGCTTCGGATGGTTATATTTTTGAACCCGAGGCTTGGCAGGGGGATTTGGAAAGCGCATTTGCCCATATCAAGGAAAATGCCATGTATCTCCGGGAGGAGATTTGGGAGGATTTGGGAAAAGATTCCCGGATTTTGGCTCTGACGACCTGCTCCGGAGAGTTCAGCGATGCCAGAACGGTGGTTTTGGCGTTGATGCACCCTCGTCATTTGGATGCACAGGAGGGCATATAAGATGAAAAAAACCATGAAATTCAGATTTTTGACCGTTATGCTGATGCTGCTGTGTGTGGCGGCGTTGGGTCAGACGGCACAGGCCCAGGAGGCGCTCACCGGGGAGATTATTTTCCCGGTGACCATCCGGGAGGAGGGCGCTCTGCCGGAAACCCCCGGGGTTTACACGCTGGTGCTGGAGGGGGAGGAAGGAGCGCCCATGCCTGAAGGCAGTCGGGATCAGCGCTTCCAATGGCAGGTTACCGGCGCCCAAACCACGGCTTTCCCCACAATCGCCTGCAACAGCGTGGGTATCTACCACTACACCATTACCCAGGAGCCTGGCAAGAATGCCTACTGCACCTACGATCGGGTGAAGTACCAGGTAGAGGTTACCATCACCTATCCGGAACAGGGGGACAAGCTGGAAGTGGCTGTAGCCATTGCTCCGGAAAATGCCGCCATGAAGTCGGATACCGCCATGTTTGTCAACAGCTACGAAAAGCCGCCTGTGGAGATTCCCCAGACCGGTGAATCCGGGAATCTGTCCCTGATGTTGGGGCTGTGGGTATGCAGCCTGCTGGCTGTGGCCTTTTTGTGGAAGCAAAGAAAAACGGTATAAAAAATCGCCTCGCAGAAGGAAAAACCTTCCTGTGAGGCGATTTTGCGTCAGAAGTAAAGGAAGCGGTAAACCAAAAGTCCCAGCACAATTTGCAGAGCCAGCAGTACCGGTATCCCGATGGTAAATTTGGGGTGCTTTGTTTTGTGGCGTACCGCATACATTCCCAAAAGGGAGCCCGCGCTGCCGCCCAGGGCGGCGACCCACATGAGGGTGGCCTCGGGAATCCGCCAAAGTTTTTTTCTGGCTTTATACTTGTCAATAAGCATAAGCAGGAACCCCAGCGCATTGATTGATAACAGATAAATGAGGACTGGCTTCATAAAATACCTTTCTTGGAGGGATGGACTTGAAAAAATTGTTTGTCTGTGCCGCCCTGGCGCTGCTGCTTTGCGGCTGCGCCCCGGAGCAGGCGTCGGAGACCGTGGAGGATGTGTACCAGCCGGTTTTGGAGAAGGAGGCCCAGCAGGTGCTGCTGGAAGTGCCTATTCAGGCAGGCGATCCGGTGCTGACCAACGAGCAGGGGGACACTTTGTACCTGTGGGACGACTACACCCTGACCGTGGCCACCCGGAAATCCGGGGATGTTACCGGCGTGATTCAGGAAACCACCGGCTTTACGCCGGACCAGCTGCAATTGGTGGAAACCTCCCGGATGGAGGGCACCCAGTACGACTGCATCTGGACGGCTGCCGGGGAAGGGGGCAGTCAGGTGGGGCGGATGCGGTTGATTGACGACGGGCACCACCTGTATGTGATGACCATCATGGCGCCGGAGGCAAAGGCGGCGGCCCTTCAGGAATCCGCCTGGGTGCAGGTGTTCAACTCCTTCCGGGTGATTGAACCGGGCAGCCTTGTCAGTAGCGGCTCATAGCCGCCTGACAAAGGGCTTTGCACTGGTCAATCACCGACTGAGGATAGAGGATTTGGGCCTTGTCCCCGAATCCGATAATCCAGCTTAAAAACATGGGAGAAACCGCCACCTGTACCGTGAAGGTGAAGTGTTCCTCGTCCTGAGGAATCAGCATGGTGTCCTTGCCGAAGCGGTCGATTACCACATTGATGAGGCTCCGGTGGAACAGCAGCTTTACCGTTACCGCGTCCCCGGAGTACATCTGAAACAGCTGCCTGGCGTGTTCCACCAGGGCTTTCCCTGTCAGCTCCGGGCAGGGGGTGCGGTTTAAGTCTGTGAGGCGGATATCCGTCATCCGGTCCACCCGGTAGGAGGTAACGCCATGACGCCGGGAGTGAGCCAGCAGGTAATAGTTTTCATTGTCCTGGCACAGTCCGTAAGGGCTTGCCAGGTATTCTTTGTCCCGGTACCGGCGTTTGCCGCCCAAATCCCAGTCAAAGTACCGGAAGGAGATTTGCCGGTTTTGTCCGATGGCCTCCTGAATGGCGTCCACATTGTAGTAGATGGATTCGTTCATGCTTTTGACCCGCCCGGACACCAGCACATTGCGCTTCATAAGCCGGGCGTCCTCCTCGTTGCACTGGCTGCACAGCTTTTCGATTAACTCCCGGGATTTGCGCTCCGTGAGGAAGCGGCTGGACTGGACCGCATCGATCAGCAGCTTCAGCTCCGGCAGCTGAAAGCGCTGGGAGGCGATGTAGTAGCCGCCGTTTCGCCCGGGGATGGAGACGATGTCCGCGCCATACTCCTGCAAAGCCGCCACATCGGAGTAAACGGTTTTCCGGTCGCAGTGAATCCCGTGGCGGTTTTCCAGCATGGCGATAAGCTCAGCGGCTCTCACAGGCTTGGTCTCGTGGGAATTTTTTTGCAGATAATCCAGGATATACAGAATTTTCAGCTTTTGGTTGTCATATTTTCCCATGTTGCTCACCTCTTCCCAAATTATAACATATTTGTCGCAATGGTGGAAAGAGAAAATTCATAAATTTGATTTTTTCCCTATTGTGTGATATGCTATGGGCACTTGGAGGTACAAAATATGCTGTATTTAGGATGTCATCTGTCAACCACCGGAGGCTTTGCCGCCACAGTGGATACGGCGGCGGAATTGGGTGCCAACACCTTTGCTTACTTTACCAGAAACCCCAGAGGCAGCCGAGCCCGGGCAGAGGACCTGCCCGACTGCCGGAAGGCCATGGAGAAAATGAACGACCTGTCTTTCGGAAAATTGGTAGCCCATGGGGCCTATACCATGAATCTTTGCACCGGGAAAGAGGAGGACCGAGCCTTCGCCCGGAGTCTGCTGGAGGAGGATTTGCGCCGGATGGCGGCCCTGCCCGGAAATTTCTACAATTTTCATCCCGGCAGCCATGTGGGGCAGGGAGCGGATACAGGCATCGCCCAGATTTGTGAGGCCCTGACTGCCGCCATGGCTCCAAATTACCCAGTTACCGTCCTGCTGGAAACCATGGCGGGCAAGGGCACCGAGGTAGGGGGAAGCTTTCAGGAGTTGAAGGCCATTCTGGACGGGGTAGGCCGTCAGGACCTGGGCGTCTGCCTGGATACCTGCCATGTGTACGACGGCAGGTATGATATTGTGGGGAACCTGGATGGGGTTTTGGAGGAATTTGACCGGGTGATTGGCCTGGACCGCCTGAAAGCCCTCCATCTGAACGATTCCAAAAATCCCTTCGCCTCCCATAAGGACAGGCATGAAAAAATCGGGGAAGGCTCTCTGGGAATGGAAACCTTCCGAAAGATTGTGAACCATCCCAAGCTCCGGGGACTTCCCATGATTTTGGAAACCCCTAACGAGCTTCCCGGCTATGCCCGGGAAATCGCCCTGCTTCGGCAGCTGGAAGACGGGGAACAGGAGGTGTAGTATGCAGGATTTGGTGCAAAGCCTGCAAGGGGCGGAGTCCACCTTTTACTATGTGTTTTTGTCGGTGTTTCGCTATGTGGCCCCGGCCCTGGCGTTTCTGATTCTTTTCCGGGCGGTAAAGCCCCTGCTGTTTTTCCGCCGGGCGCCGGAGATTTGGGCCTGGCTTACCATGGAGGACGGCACCAAGCTGCCGGTTACCCATTGGGAAAATGTCATCGGCAGAAGCAAGGGCTGTGATGTGGTGCTGGATGTGCCCACCGTATCCCGGAACCACTGCGTCCTGACCCGGTACGATGACGGCAGCTGGACCATTCGGGACACCGAGTCCTCCGGGGGCCTGTTTATCAACGGCAAGCGCAAATCCATCTGGGCCCTGAACCCGGAGGATGTGATTGAAATCGGCGGGGTCAAGATGACCCTGCAACCCATTACCCAGCGGCAGGAGGAGCGGCTGGCCCAGCTCCGGGGCAGAGCCGGCAGCTTTGGCAGCAGCCTCATCAATGTGCTGCTGCTGACCATCTTCCAGGTGCTGTGCTGCCTGGGATTCCTCCTGAGCCGGCAGAAGGATGTGCAGTCGGTGCTGGTAGGCATCGGCGGCATTATGGTGTTGCAGTGGCTGCTGCTTTTGTTCTACTTCTGCATCCGCAGAACCTCCTTTGAGGTGGAGACCATTGCCTTTTTCATTTCCACCATGGGCATGGCGGCCATTGCCGCCGTGGTGCCGGAGGAGGCCAGCAAGCAGTTTCTTTCCATCGTCATGGGCGTCGGGGCCTTTTTGGGCATCGGCTGGGCCCTGCGGGACTTGGAGCGGGCGAAGAAGCTCCGGTGGCTGGCGGCGGTGGCGGGTATCGGTTTCCTGCTCATCACCCTTGTGTTTGGCAAGGAAATCAACGGCGCCAAAAACTGGCTGATAATCGGCTCCTTTTCCCTTCAGCCCTCGGAGCTGAGCAAGGTCTGCTTTGTATTCGTGGGGGCTTCCACCATGGACAGAATCCTTGCCAAGCGGAACCTGATTGGATTCATTGCGTATTCCGTGGCCATCTGCGGTTGTCTGGCTCTCATGAATGACTTTGGTACCGCCCTGATCTTCTTCTGCGCCTTTTTGGTGATTGCCTATATGCGCTCGGGAAGCGTTGGTACCATAGCCCTGGCCTGCACCTCTTTGGGCTTTGCCGGGGTGGTGGCGTTGAAAATCGCTCCCCATGCCATGCAGCGGTTCTCCTCCTGGCGGCATATTTGGGAATCCCCTCTGTCCGCCGGTTACCAGCAGACCCAGGCGCTCATGTGCATGGCCGCCGGCGGCCTGTTCGGACTGGGGGCCGGACAGGGTTACATGAAAAATATCTTTGCCGCCGATTCGGATATGGTGGTTGCCACCATCACGGAGGAGTGGGGACTCCTGATGGTGGTGATGATTATTTTCAGCATTGTGGCGCTGGGTGTGTTCGTGGTGCGCTCCGCGGCGGTAGGCCGGAGCAGCTTCTACACCATCGGCGCTTGCACCGCAGCCAGCATTTTGCTGCTGCAAACCATTTTGAACGCTTTGGGTACCGTGGATGTGCTGCCCCTGACCGGTGTGACCTTTCCCTTCCTGTCCAACGGCGGCTCCAGCATGATAGGCGCCTGGGGCCTTCTGGCCTTTATCAAGGCGGGAGATACCCGGCAGAATGCCAGCTTTGCGGTGCGCCTGCAAAAGAAAGGAGGCAGGGAGGATGAATAGAGTTGCGCCCCGCGCCCTGGCGGTGCTGCTGTTGGTTGCGGTACTGGTGGGAGGATTGTGCTTCTTCCTGTGGGAATACACCACCCAGGCATCCTCCTGGATCGTGTTCCCCGGTTCTCCTCATGTGTATACCGGCAATAATATTGACTGCGGCGTGGTGACCGACGCCAACGGCACCCTGCTTTTGGATATGCGCCAGGACAGAACTTACAGCAGCGACGCGTTGCTGCGGATGGGGACGGTTCATTGGCTGGGAGACCGGGACGGCTATGTGGAAGCGCCGGCCCTTTCCCACTATGCGGCCCAGATGGCGGGCTATTCCCTGGTAAACGGCGTGTACGCCTACGGAGAGACCGCCGGTGTGGCCCAGCTCACTCTGCTGGCAGAGGCCCAGAAGGCGGCGCTGGAGGCCATGGGAGCGTACAAAGGAACGGTGGCGGTGTATAATTACAAGACCGGACAGATTCTGTGCGCCGTGTCCACCCCCACCTATGATCCGGACAATGTGCCGGATTTGGAAGCGGATACCACCGGAAAATACGAGGGAATGTATCTCAACCGCTTTACCCAGTCGGTGTATATTCCCGGTTCCATTTTCAAGGTGGTGACCCTGGCCGCGGCCTTGCAGGAGATTCCCGATTTGCAGGAGCAGACCTTTACCTGTACCGGGGTCTACGAAATGGGCGTGGACAAAATCACCTGCGAAGGAGTCCACGGCACCCAAACGGTGAAGGAGGCCTTTGCCAATTCCTGCAACTGTGCCTTCGCCCAGATTTCCGAGGAGCTGGGCGGGGAAACCCTGGCAAAGTATGTGGAAGCTATGGGTATTACCGAGAGCCAGACCTTTGACGGCATTACCACGGCGGAGGGGAATTTCCAGGTGGACAACACCCCGGTGAATGTGGCCTGGAGCGCCATCGGTCAGTATATGGACCAAATCAATCCCTGCGCTTTCCTTACCTACATGGGAGCCATTGCCGCAGGCGGTGCAGCTGTGGAGCCTTACCTGGTGGAGAACATTACCGTGGGCAATACCACCACCTACCAGGCCAGCACCCACCGGTCAGAGCGGATTATGGACGCCCAAACCGCCAAAACCATGGAGGAATTTCTCCGGAATAATGTGGAAACCCGCTACGGCCCCGGAAACTTCGGCAGCCTCCGGGTGTGTGCCAAGACCGGCACGGCCCAGGTAGGCGGTGACCGAAAGTCCAACGCCATGCTGGCGGGCTTTACCACGGAAGAGGAATATCCCTTTGCCTTTATCGTATGCGTGGAGGAGGGAGGCTACGGTGCCTCTACCTGTATCCCCATTGCTACCCAGGTGCTGGAGGCCTGTAAACAGGCGGTTGACAAAAATTGAACATTGTGTGAATTCCACAAAACTCCCTTTGATTGCAAAAGTGTTTTTGGCGCTTTTGGGGTGTTGACAAATGTACGCCTCTGGGATACAATGTGAACATCTTAACAGGGAGGTACAAGACGATGATGGTTTCCTACAATGCTTCTTCCAATCGGTCTTACTGCTGCATGAACGCTTCCGCAGCGGGTACCTCCGTGCGCGCCGGCATGATTATGGACATTGCTGTTCTGGCAATGTCCATTTTTTGCATTCTGTCCCTAAGCCTGCTGGCTCTGCTGGTTGCCCCATAGCACCGCTTTTTATGGTATAGAAGAAGCGGTTGTGTATAAGCACAGCCGCTTCCTTTTATAAATGTTATAAATGGAAAATGAAAGGGAGATTTTTATGAAGAAGGTATTTGCATTTGTCATGGCCGCATGTATGGCAGCAACCATGTTTGTGGGCTGCGCCCCCAAGAAGGGGGGAGAGGAAGAAGCCAGAGTGATTAAGGTTGGCACCAGCGGACCTCTCACCGGCGGCAACGCCATGTACGGCAACGCCGTCGCCAACGGCCTGAAGCTGGCCTTTGAGGAAATCAATGCCAAGGGCGGCCTGCAGTTTGAGGTCAATGCCCAGGACGACGAAGGCGACACCGAGAAGGCGGTCAACGCCTACACTACCCTGAGGGACTGGGGTATGCAGATTATGGCCGGACCCACTACCTCCGCTGCCGCCGCCGCAACCGCCGCGGAATGCGCCTCTGACCGGGTGTTTATGATGACCCCCTCCGCTTCCGATGTATCCGTCATTGCCGCCGGTGACAACATCTTCCAGATCTGCTTCACCGACCCCAACCAGGGCATTGGCTCTGCCGACTACATTTCCCAGCACAATCTGGGCACTGCCATTGGCGTCATCTATGACTCCTCCAACCCCTACTCCACCGGAATTTACGAGAAGTTCCAGGAGAGAGCCGGCGAGATCGGTCTGAATGTGGTGGCCGTGGAAGCCTTTACCGAGGACAACAAGGCAGACCTGACCACCCAGGTGACCAAGTGCCAGGCAGCCGGATGCGATTTGATTTTCCTGCCCATCTATGCGGCGGAAGCTACCCAGGTTCTGACTTACGCTGATAAGATTGGCTACACCCCCAAGTTCTTCGGCTGTGACGGCCTGGACGGCATCCTGGCTGTGGAAGGCTTTGACCCGGCTCTGGCCGAGGGTGTCATGCTTCTGACCCCCTTCGACGCCACCGCAACCGACGAAAAGACCCAAAACTTTGTGAAGAACTATACCGAAAAGTTCGGCATTGCCCCCAACCAGTTCGCTGCGGATGCTTACGACGTGGCCTACGTGATTGCCGCCGCCTGCGAGGCCGGCAAGGTTACCCCGGATATGACTGCAGAGCAGATTTGCGACATCCTGGTGGAGCAGGTCCTGTCCATGAGCTTTGACGGCCTCACCGGCGAGGGAATGCAGTGGAGCGAGGACGGCGCCGTTTCCAAGGAGCCTAAGGCTGTGAAGATTGAAAACGGTGTTTATGTAGGTATCGAATAATACATAGACTGATTTGGAACCGGGCGGGGACTCCCCCCGCCCGGTTATTCGGTCTTTCACCGGTCTATGAGAGCGCCCACCGGGGCTTTGTCATAGGCTGTTGAAGAAAGTGAGGAAGAAACATGGAATTTTTACAGTATACCATCAACGGTATCAGTATCGGCGCCGTGTATGCCATTATCGCTTTGGGCTATACCATGGTTTACGGCATTGCCAAGATGCTGAACTTTGCCCACGGCGATATCATTATGGTAGGCGCGTATATCTCCTTCTCCGTTACCAGTTACCTGCATATGTCCCCCTACCTGAGCGTTTTGATAGCCATGGTGGGCTGCGTGGTGCTGGGTGTGCTGATTGAGGCTTTGGCCTACCGGCCCTTGCGGGGAGCGCCCAGCCTGGCGGTGCTGATTACGGCCATCGGAGCCAGCTACTTCCTGCAAAATGCCGCCCAGCTGATCTGGGGCAGCGATCCGAAAAACTTTACCAGTATCGTGACCTTTTCTCCCATCAAGCTCTTTGACGGCCAGGTTACCATTACCGGTGAGGTGCTGGTAACGGTTGTCACTTGTATTGTGATTATGATTGGCCTGGTGCTTTTCACAGAGAAAACCAAGATCGGCAAGTCCATGCGGGCGGTTTCCGAGGACCGGGATGCAGCCCAGCTTATGGGCATCCATGTGAACCGCACCATTTCCGTGACCTTTGCCATCGGCTCTGCCCTGGCAGCCATTGCGGGAATTCTCCTGTGCTCCACCGTGCCCACCCTCCAGCCCACCACCGGCTCCATGCCCGGTATCCGTGCCTTTACGGCGGCGGTGTTCGGCGGCATCGGCTCCATTCCCGGAGCTATGCTGGGCGGCCTGGTGCTGGGACTGGTAGAGACCTTTACCAAGGGCTATATTTCCACCCAGTTTTCCGATGCGGTGGTGTTCCTGGTGCTGATTGTGGTGCTGCTGGTGAAGCCGGCAGGCCTGCTTGGCAAGAACATCCAGGAGAAAGTGTAAGGTGATGGGTATGCGTTTACAAAATATCTGGCAGAAAAACAAAACCAACCTGCTTACATACGGAACGGTGACGGTGGCATTTCTGGTGCTGCAAATTTTGTCCAGCCAGGATATGCTGTCCCGATCCACCCAGGGCTATCTGGTTCCCATCTGCGCCTACATTGTGATGGCGGTGTCTTTGAATCTGGTGGTGGGCGTTTCCGGCGAGCTGAGCCTGGGCCATGCGGGCTTCATGGGTGTGGGCGCCTTTGTGGGCGTGGTGATTTCCGGAAGCCTGAAGGGTGCAGTGGAAAGCGACGCTTTGCGGCTGGTGCTGTCCATGGTGGGCGGCGGCCTGATGGCAGGTGTGGCCGGTGTGATTATCGGCGTGCCGGTACTTCGCCTCCGGGGTGACTATCTGGCAATCGTCACCCTGGCTTTCGGAGAAATTCTCAAGAATATCATCGGCAATATTTACATCGGCAAGGATTCTTCCGGATTGCACTTTGCCATGAGCGCCGGCGGCGTATCCCTGGAAGAGGGAGGCACCATGCTCCTGAAAGGCCCCATGGGCGCTACCGGCATTGAAAAGCTCTCCTCCTTCACGGCAGGCTTTTTGCTGATTCTCTTTACCCTCTTTGTGGTGCTGAATCTCATCCACTCCAAGGAAGGCCGGGCCATCAAGGCCATCCGGGACAACCGGATTGCGGCAGAGTGCGTAGGCATCCATGTGACCGCCTTCAAGCTGAAGGCCTTTGTGGTGGCGTCGGTGCTGGCAGGCATGGCTGGCGCTCTGTTTGCCCAGAACTACTCGGCTATCACTGCGGATAAGTTTGACTTTACCAACTCCATCAACATTCTGGTGTTTGTGGTGCTGGGCGGCATGGGCAACATCCTGGGCTCTGTGATTTCCGCCACGGTGCTCTACCTGCTGCCGGAGCTGCTCCGGGGCCTGCAGGACTTCCGCATGATTTTGTACGCGGTGGTGCTGATTGTGGTAATGCTGTGCACCTGGTCTCCCCAGGTGAAGGGCAAGATGCAGGTGGCCCGGATGTGGCTGGGCAAGCAGAAAGACAAAATTTTCAGAAAGGGGGCGGCCGACCATGCGTGAGGAATATTCCAGAAAAATGGTGGAGGTCACCACCACAAACCTTTTGCGGGAACAGGATACGGATAAGCAGCCGGTGCTGGATGTGCGGAATCTGGGCATTGACTTCGGCGGCCTGACGGCGGTGGACGGGTTCACCATGTCCATTGGCCCCACGGAGATTTCCGGCCTCATCGGCCCCAACGGCGCCGGCAAGACCACCATTTTTAACCTTCTGACCAGCGTATACCAGCCCACCCGAGGCTCCATTCTTCTCAACGGTGTGGATACCAAGGGCATGACCACCGCCAAGGTCAACCGGCTGGGCATCGCCAGAACCTTCCAGAACATCCGGCTGTTCTCCGAGATGACGGCCCTGGACAATGTGAAGGTGGGTATGCATAATTCCATCAAATGTTCCTTCCTGTCCTCGCTTCTGCGGCTTCCCCCTTACTATAAGGCGGAGCGGGGGGCCAACGAGCGGGCCATGGAGCTGCTGGACTTTATGGGATTGACGGAGGTTGCCAATGTGAAGGCAGGAGCCCTGCCCTACGGCGTGCAGCGGCGGCTGGAAATCGTCCGGGCCCTGGCCACCAACCCCTCCATCGTGCTGCTGGATGAACCGGCGGCGGGCATGAACCCCAGCGAAACGGCGGAGCTGATGCACCAGATTCGCAGAATCCGGGACACTTTCCAGATTGCCATTTTCCTCATTGAGCATGACATGAACCTGGTGATGAATGTGTGCGAGGCCATTATGGTGGTCAACTACGGCCGGGTGATTGCCAAGGGTACGCCGGAGCAGATTAAGCAGAACCCGGCGGTGATTGAGGCTTACCTGGGACGAAAGGATGGTTAAGTTATGCTGAAAATTCAGGATATTCATGTCTATTACGGAGCCATCCACGCAGTCAAAGGAGTGAGCTTTCAGGTCAATCAGGGCGAAATTGTGGCCCTGATCGGGGCCAACGGCGCCGGAAAGAGTACGATTCTGAAAACCGTTTCCGGCCTGATGCATCCCCGCAGCGGCTCTATTACCTTTATGGACCAGGATATTACCCACACGGAAGCCTACAAGCTGGTGCGCCATGGCTTGGCCCATGTACCGGAGGGACGGCGGATTTTCCTGCAAATGAGCGTGCAGGAAAATCTGGAAATGGGCGCCTTTACCCAGAAAGAGGTCTCCAAAGAGGATTTGGAGCGGGTCTACACCCTGTTTCCCAGGCTGAAGGAGCGGCGCAAGCAGGTGGCGGGCACCCTTTCCGGCGGCGAGCAGCAGATGCTGGCCATGAGCCGGGCTCTTATGAGTAAGCCCCGGCTTATGATGCTGGATGAGCCGTCCATGGGTCTTGCCCCTATTCTGGTGGACCAGATTTTTGACATTATCCGGGAGCTGCACCAGTCCGGCACCACCATTTTGCTGGTGGAGCAGAACGCCAGCAAGGCGCTGGAAATTGCGGACCGGGCCTATGTGCTGGAAACCGGCGTCGTGACCCTCTCCGGTACCGGCGCGGAGCTGGCCAGCAGCGACGAAGTACGAAAAGCCTACCTGGGCGGTTAAAAATGAACACCTCCTGCATAGAATCTGGCAGGAGGTGTTTTTTATGTGCCGCTATCACCAGCTCTGGGGAAGTGCGCTGATTGCCTTTGGGGGAGGCATCCTGTTGGGAGCCTGGCTGGAAGGTGGTTTTTTGTGCAGCTGTCTTGGCATCGGCCTGATGCTTTTGGGATTTTATCTTTTCCGGCCCGGCTGTCGGTCATAACCTTGTCCCGGGGTGAATAGGCTGTAACAGCAATGGGGGAGAAGGAGTGATTTCCAATGGAATTACAATTTGACAAGCAGCCCATTTCCTGCCTGAATCAGGTGAAATGGGAACAGAAAAATCAGGAGCTTACCCAGGAAATCCGTCTGACGGAGGATTTGCCGGATGTGGGCAGCGTCCTGGGAGCCTGGGGGCAGTCAATCGTCCGGGGCAAGCAGTGGCGCAAAGGAAATATGGAGGTAACCGGCGGGGTCATGGTGTTTGTACTCTATGCCCCGGAGGACGGCTCCGCCCCCCGGGGGGTACAGACCTGGCTGCCCTTCACCGCCACCTGGGAGCTTCCGGAGACCCGGCATGACGGCGCTATCTGCGTGTGCTGCCAGCTTACCGGAGTGGACGCCCGTTCTGCCTCTGCCCGGAAGCTCATTGTCCGGGCCGGGCTGGGAATCCAGGGAGAGGCTCTGGTACCGGAGGAACGGGAGCTGACCACCCTGGGAGAAATCCCGGAGGATGTGCAGGTGCTGCGAAGAAAGTATCCGGTGCGCCTGCCTACGGAGGCCGGGGAAAAGGCCTTTGCCCTGGAGGACTCCATGAATCCCCCCACCGCCGGGGGCGGGATTTCCCGGATTCTCCGGTACAGTCTGGCGCCGGAAATTCTGGATGAGAAGGTCATGGAGGACAAGGTGGTGTTCCGGGGAATCGCCCAGGTCCATGTGCTGTACCTGGGAACAGACGATTGCATCTATCCCTGGGACTTCGAGATTCCCTTTTCCCAGTATACCCAGCTGGACCAGGAACACGCCCTGGAGGCCCAGGCCCGGATTGTTCCGGTAATCACCAGCCTGGAGCTGGAACCTGAGGAGGATGGACAGGTGCAGCTGAAAGCCGGGCTTGCCTGCCAGTATGTGATTTTTGACTCCAAGCTTCTGGAAGTGGCGGAGGATGGCTACAGCAACACCCGGAAGGTAAGTCCCTGCCGGGAACCGTTGGAACTGCCGGTGCTGCTGGATTGGGATACCCAGCCGGTGACGGTGGAGGAGAGCTTCGCCGCCCAGGGAACCCGGATGGCGGACGGAGCCGTGTATTGGGAGCAGCCCCAGATTCTCTGCCAGGAGCAGGAGGTTTCCCTGTGCCTTCGGGGAACGGCGCAAATGCTGTACTATGACTTGGAGGGGAACCTTCAATGCCAGAGCCAGCCCTGGGAGTGGTGCCGGAAGCTGGAAGCCCACCCCAATGCCCAGCTCCAGGCCCAGGTCCTTCCGGTGGGGAAGGTGTCCGGGAACCTTTCCGGCGCCGGCGGCACGCTGCGGGCGGAGCTGACCATGTCCTCCACCACCCGGAACAGCCGGGGCATGAACCAGGTGACCGGACTGGAGCTGGGAGATCCTGTCCGCCCCGACCCCAACCGCCCCAGTCTGATTGTCCAGAAGCTGGGAGACGGGGATTTGTGGTCCCTGGCCAAAAGCTGCGGCTCCACGGTGGAAGCCATCACCCAGGCCAACGGTCTGGAAGGAGAGCCGGGCCCGGATACGCTGCTGCTGATTCCGGTAATGTAAAAAAGGTGCCGCTGCGTGGGAGATACGCAGCGGCATTTTGGCGGATGTCGCATTGGGAGAATATATCCGCCGCTTATACCCTATGACAAATGCAAGGGGATATGCAAGGGGAAGCTGTCGATAGCCCGGGGAATTTTTCCTTGCATATTCTTCCGAAAGTGCTATACTATATAATGCAAACGGTCAAAAGCGCCATTTTATCAGGGCGCTTTCCCGGAAGTCCGGGACTTTTTGACGGTTGTACTGAATTTACAGAAGGTGTTTGATTATGACAAAAATTGATATTTACAGTGGTTTCCTGGGCGCAGGCAAAACCACCCTCATTAAGAAACTGCTGCAGGAGGCCTACCAGGGGCAGAAGCTGGTGCTGATTGAAAACGAGTTCGGCGAAATCGGCATTGACGGGGGCTTCTTGCAGGACGCGGGCATCAACATCCGGGAGATGAACTCCGGCTGCATCTGCTGCAGTCTGGTAGGCGACTTCGGCAAGGCCCTGACCCAGGTGATTTCCGACTATCACCCCGACCGGATTGTGATTGAGCCTTCCGGTGTGGGCAAGCTGTCCGATGTCATCGGTGCGGTGAACAAGGTAACAGGCAAAGATGTGACCCTGGGCTACACCGTGGCGGTGGTGGATGCCGGCAAGGTGAAGTCCTACAGCAAGAACTTTGGAGAGTTCTACAATAACCAGGTACAGACTGCCTCCACCATTATCCTGTCCCGGACGGACGCCATCCCTCAGGACAAGCTGGATAAGGCGGTGGAGCTGCTCCGGGAGCTGAACCCCCAGGCTACCATCGTCACCACTCCCTGGAACGCCCTCACCGGGGCACAGCTCATTGAGGCCATGGAGGGCAAGGCGACCCTGGCAGCGGAGCTGGCCCGGATGGAACAGGAGCACCACCATCACCACCACCATGACCATGAGGAAGGCTGCGGCTGCGGACACCACCACGACCATGACCACGAGGAAGGCTGCGGCTGCGGACACCACCACGACCACGACCACGAGGAAGGCTGCGGCTGCGGACACCACCACGACCATGACCACGAGGAGGGCTGCGGCTGCGGCCATCACCACGACCATGACCACGAAGAGGGCTGCGGCTGCGGTCATCACCACCATCATGACCACCACGCCGACGAGGTGTTCACCTCCTGGGGGGTGGAAACTGCCCGGAAGTTTACCAAAGAGCAGATTACGAAGGCGCTGGAAGCTCTGGACAGCGGCAAGTACGGCACGGTACTCCGGGCCAAGGGCATTGTGGAAGCCCAGGACGGCACCTGGATTCACTTTGACCATGTGCCCCAGGAGGCAGATGTGCGCACCGGCAGCGCCGCCATCACCGGCAAGCTGTGCGTTATTGGCGCCAATCTGAATCAGGCGGAAATCGCCGCTTTGTTTGGAGTGTAAGCCATGATTCAGATCCCTGTTTATACTTTCACGGGCTTTTTGGACTCCGGAAAGACAAAATTCATTCAGGAGACTCTGGAAGACCCCCGGTTCAACGGGGGCGAGCGGACCCTGCTTCTGGTGTTTGAGGAAGGGGAGGAGGAATACGACTTCTCCACCTATCCCCATAAGAATGTGTACCTGGAGGTGCTGGATCAGCAGACCGTGACCCCCAAGACCCTGCAAGCTCTGGCAAAAAAACACAAGGCCCAGCGGATTGTGGCGGAGCTGAACGGTATGCAGATGGTAGGCGACCTTTACAGCCGCTTCCCGGAGGAATGGGTGGTTGCCCAGGAAGTGATGTTTGCCGATTCCACCACCATTATGACCTACAATGCCAACATGCGTAATCTGGTGATGGACAAGCTGGTAGGTGCCCAGATGGTGGTTTTCAACCGGGTAACCCCCGGGGCGGATACCCTGCCGCTGCATAAGCTGGCAAGAGCCGCCAACCGGCGGATTGACATTTTGTATGACTACACCGACGGCACCACCGCCTTTGACGAGCTGCAAGACCCCCTGCCCTTTGACATCAACGCCCCGGTCATTGAAATTCAGGACGAGGACTATGCTTTGTGGTACCGGGATGTGACGGAGGAGCCTAAGAAGTATGCAGGCAAA
Source organism: uncultured Eubacteriales bacterium (assembly GCA_949293985.1). GTDB lineage: Bacteria > Bacillota > Clostridia > Oscillospirales > Oscillospiraceae > Faecousia. Next base: position 61,199 of record CASFFN010000002.1, read on the forward strand.
ACCGTCCGGTTCAAAGGCCAGGTGGCCATGCTTCGCCGGGACCGGAATACCATGTTTGCCCCCGGGCGGTTTGTTATGACCTGCTGTGAGGCGGATATTGAGTTTTTTGGGGTTCCCTGCCGGTATCCCCATTCCAAAGAGCTGAAGCCCCGCTCCTGGGTGATGGTAGAGGCCACCGTTGCTGCGGAGAAACACGCCGTGTACCAGAACGAGCTGGGCCCGGTGCTCACCGCCATCCGGGTGGAGCCGGCAAATCCGGCAGATCCGGAGATTGCGACTTTTTAACTTTCCAAACATGGCGGTATGGCAAAAGCTGTACCGCCATTGCAAAACTTAGAAAGGCAGGTGGAAGCTGTGTATCAGCCCCTTGCAGATTTGCTTCGTCCGACTACCTTGGACGAGGTGTATGGGCAGGAGCATATTCTGGGGCAGCAGGGCGTGCTGCGCCGGCTCATTGACTCCGGAAACATCCCCAATATGATTTTCTATGGCCCCAGCGGCACGGGAAAGACAACCGTTGCCAACATTATTGCCAAGCAGACCAACCGCGCCTTGTACCAGCTCAACGCCACCACTGCCTCCACCGGGGATATAAAAAACATTGTGGCCCAGCTGGATACCTTTATGGCGCCCAACGGAGTGCTTTTGTACCTGGACGAGATTCAGTCCTTCAACAAAAAGCAGCAGCAGACCCTGCTGGAATACATTGAAAACGGAAAGATTACCCTCATTGCCTCCACCACGGAGAATCCCTATTTCTATGTGTTCAACGCTATCCTCAGCCGTTCCACCGTGTTTGAGTTCAAGCAGATTTCCCGGGAGGCGGCGCTGCAAGCCATCCGCCGGGCGGTGGCCTTTTTGGAGAAGCGGACAGCCCTCACCGCCCAGCCGGAGGAGGGGGCGCTGGAATACATTGCCGGCGCCTGCGGCGGGGATTTGCGGAAGGCCATGAATGCGGTAGAGGTGCTGTTCTCCGTGGGAGTTCCCCAGGGGGACAAGCTGCCCATTACCCTGACGGACGCCCAGGCGGTCACCCAGAAAAGCGCCATGCGGGCCGACCGGGACGGGGACAACTTTTACGATTTGCTCTCCGCTCTGCAAAAGTCCATCCGGGGTTCTGACCCGGATGCGGCGGTCCATTACCTGGGGCGGCTTCTGGAGGCGGGGCAGATGCAGTCCGCCTGCCGGCGGCTCATGGTGATTGCGGCGGAGGATGTGGGGCTGGCATACCCCATGATTATTCCCATTGTGAAGTCCTGTGTGGATATGGCTCTCATGCTGGGTATGCCGGAAGCCCGGATCCCCCTGGGGGATGCGGCGGTGCTTATGGCCACCTCTCCCAAGTCCAACACCGGTCATATTGCCTTAGATGAGGCCATGGCGGACATCCGCAAGGGCCGGGGCGGAGATTTCCCCCGGCATTTGCAGAATGTCCACGCCGATACCTATACCATGGAGCGGGAGCAGGGCTACCTGTATCCTCACGACTTCCCCAACCATTGGGTAAAGCAGCAGTACCTGCCGGACGATCTGGTGGGGACGGTATACTACCACTACGGCAGCAACAAGCTGGAGCAGGCCGCCCAAAAGTATTGGCAGGCCATTAAGGGGGAATGACCATGGATGTGCAGGTAGGGGATACCCTGGTGATGAAGAAGCCCCACCCCTGTGGGGAGAAAAAGTGGTTGGTGCTGCGCACCGGGGCGGATTTCCGCCTCCGCTGCCTGGGGTGCGGCCACGAGGTGATGATTGACCGCTTCAAGGCGGAGAAAAATATCCGGCAAATTCTGCGCCCGGAGAAATAATCGACAGCATTGTCCGGCAGCCGATGGATTCGGCTGCCGGATTTTTTACAACCGGGAAGTCGTTGGGAGAAACCCCTCTGCCCCTGGGAATTCCTGGGGCCTGGCAGCCCCGTTTCTTTGACTGGATTTGAAAGGGACAGGGAGTATACTGAGGGTACGCAAAGGGGGGACGGGAATTGACGGTATATCTGGATGTGGTGCTGGCGCTGAATTTTCTGGTGGATTTTCTCCTGCTTTTGGGGACAAACCGGCTGATGGGCCACCCTTTGGAGCCGGGAAAGTGCGCATTGGGGGCGCTCCTGGGCAGCGTGTACGGTGGACTTTGTATGCTGCCCAGGTTCCGCTTTCTGGGGGGCTGGCTGTGGCGTCTGGTAAGCCTTTGGGCAATGGGGTGCATTGCCTACGGCCTGAACCAAAGCGCCCTTCGCAGGAGCCTGGTGTTCGCCTTCTTGTGTCTTGCTCTGGGGGGACTGATGCTGTGCCTGGGGGGCGGCGGCTTCTTTACGGTGGGAGCCGCGGCGGCAGGCCTGTGCCTTTTGTGCCTCGTGTGCTTCGGCGGCAGGCTGGGAAGCAGAACTCTGGTGCCGGTGGAGCTGACCTATGGGGACAGAATGCTGCACCTCACGGCCCTGCTGGACACCGGAAACACCCTGAAAGATCCCCTCACCGGCAGACCGGTGCTGGTGGTGAACTGGCAGACGGCGGAAAAACTCACGGGACTCACCCAGGAACAGCTGCGGCGGCCTGTGGAAGCCATGGGGGCGATTCCCGGGCTGCGGCTGATTCCCTATGAGGGAGTCGGACAATCGGGAGGGATGCTGTTGGCGCTGCGGCTGGGGCAGGTGCGGATTGGAAAGTGGACAGGAAGCGGATTGGTGGCGTTCGCCCCGGAGGGCCTCAGCGGCCGGGACGGATACCAGGCGTTGACAGGAGGTATGTTGTGATGGGTTGGCTTGTATGGTTGCTGCGGAAAATGGGACTCCTTTCTTCCGGCAGGGTGTATTACATCGGCGGCTCCGATGTGCTGCCCCCACCCCTGAAAGGAGAGCAGGAACAAAAGGCTCTGGAAGCCCTGGAGGCCGGGGAGGAGAGCGCCAAGCAGCTGCTTATTGAGCGGAATCTGCGGCTGGTGGTGTTCATTGCCCGCCGTTTTGAAAATACCGGGGTGAACCTGGAGGACCTGATTTCCATTGGCACCATTGGCCTTATCAAGGCCATCAGCACCTATCGCCGGGATAAGAACATCAAGCTGGCCACCTATGCCTCCCGGTGCATAGAAAACGAGATTCTCATGCATATCCGGAAAATTGCCAACCAAAGGACGGAGATATCCCTGGATGAGCCCATCAATATGGACTATGACGGAAATGAGCTGCTCCTTTCGGATATTCTGGGAACGGATGAGGACATGATTCTAAGGCCCCTGGAGGACGATGTGGACTTGCGGCTGCTGCGGCAGGCGGTACAGGAGCTGCCGGAGCGGGAGCGGCAAATCGTGGGAATGCGTTTCGGGTTATGGGGACAGCAGGAGCTGACCCAGAAGGAGGTGGCCCAGAAAATGGGCATTTCTCAATCCTATATCTCCCGGCTGGAGAAGCGGATTATGCTCCGGCTGCGAAAGGAGCTGATGAAGCAGACCAGCTGCGTATGAAAGTTTCCTGTTTCCACTTGCAAAATGAAAAAAACTGTGGTACAATCGATAAAAATAGTATCGATATAGAAAGTACGAAAGGTGTTTTACCATGGAGCGAAAAGAAGTTTCCAAGTCCGTTCTCAAGCGGCTTCCCAGCTATCTGGCGTACCTGAAGACCATCCCGGAGGATGCGTCTCCCTATATTTCTGCCACCGCCATGGCCAACGCCCTGGGGATGGGGGAGGTGCAGGTCCGGAAGGATCTGGCTTTGGTGTCCGACGGCGGCCGTCCCAAAATCGGCTATCTTCGGGAGGGGCTGATAGAGGATATCAGCCAGTTTCTGGGCTATGACAATACAACAGACGCCATTTTGGTGGGGGCTGGCAAGCTGGGGCAGGCCCTGCTGGGTTACAGCGGCTTTGAGGCCTATGGCCTGAACATCCTGGCGGCCTTTGACACAAATCCCAAGGCGGATAAGACAGTAGACGGCAAGCCCATTATCCCCGTGGAGCGGATGGAGAGCTTCTGCCGTACCAACAAGGTGCTTATGGGCATTATCACCGTGCCGTCGGAACACGCCCAGGAGGTTTGCGACCGGATGATTGCCTGCGGAATCAAAGCCATCTGGAATTTTGCTCCGGTGCATCTGGATGTGCCCGGGAACATTCTGGTGCAGAATGAGAATATGGCGACCTCCCTTGCGGTGCTGTCCATGCACCTGCAAGCCCAAATTAAGGAAAAAAAGTAAAAATTTAGACCGAAGCGGCGAAATGCTGCTTCGGTCTTGCATTTAGTCCATATAGGTGACCAGTTCTTCCAAGGACTTTCTTTTCTTCACCCGGGGTGCATCCTTTTCTCCGGGATAGCCCAGGGCAATCACCAGCCGCACCGCATCGGGCAAATTGCAGATGTTGCGGATTTTTCCGTCGTCCAGCCAGCCCAAAATACAGGAGCCCAGCCCCTGGGCGGTGGCTTCCGCGGTGAGATAGGCGGCGGCGATTCCGATGTCCATGGAGCGGTAATCGTTCTTTTTCAGCTTTGCTCCCAGGGCGGCGGACTTGGAATAGGCGTCCTGAGAAATGACAATCAACACCGGAACATCCTTGGCAAAGCCGTTGATTCCCATGCCGGTGACGGCCCCGGCTACCTTCCGGGCGGTATCCCCACGGCAGACGGTGAGGTGGTAGGGCTGGGAGTTGCAGGCGGAGGGCGCCAGCCGGACCGCTTCCAGCACCGCCTGAAGCTTTTCTGGTTCCACGGGGCGGTCCGGGTCATAGCTGCGGCAGGATTGCCGGGTTTGAGCGATTTCCAAAAAGTTCATACATACCTCCTGCTGGTAACACGGATAGGTCAAGAAAAAAGATTTGACCCTTGACTGATATGCTTCCGCAACTTCCAGCCAAGGGTCAAATCTGTTCACTCTTGATATCTAACATCCGTGTGTAACCTCGCTTTCTACAGATTCCCTACGCCACATTTCCCTTCTGAATTCCATTTCCTCCACACAAATCCTCTAAAACATTCATTCCATATAGCTCATAAGTGAGCGGCCGATATGTGGGAAACTATCCAAACCGGAAATACGGTTTCGGTTTTCTTACAGCAACCTTACTGTAAGTTGAGGAGCTTTACCTCTGCATCGGTATCACCCTTTCTGACTATAATGTACCACAGGGGATGGGGAATTGCAATAGGGAATACTGCAAGAAAATACCATCATTAACTTGTGTAAAACATAGAAAAACAGAAGAATTGGAGACATATCTTGACTTTTCTGTGAATGATTTGCTAAAATGATAGTGATGTGGCCCGGTGCGCAAGCACCGGGCCGTTTTCCTTTTGCTTAGCTTAATACCATGGAGGCGGCGCCGTAGATACCGGCGTCGTTGCCCAAGCTGGCGAGCGTGAACTGGGTGTCGGCACAGCCGAAGAACACGTTCTCCCGGAAATACTTCTGCACCACATCCAGGATAATCTGTCCGGCCTTGGACACGCCGCCGCCGATGACAAAAATCTCCGGGTTGATGACGGCGGCAATGTTAGCAAGGGCAGTGCCCAGAATCTGGCCAAACTGATCTACCACCTGCAAAGCCAGGGCGTCCTGGGACTTGGCACAGTCAAACACATCCTTGGCGGTGAGATTTTCAAACTGCCGCATGGCGCTGGGTTCGGAAGAGCGGCACAGCAGCTCCTTGGCCAGCCGGACAATGCCGGTGGCGGAGGCATACTGCTCCAGACAGCCGTACTTTCCGCAGCCGCAGGGGATGGTCTCGTTGTCCTTTACCTTGATGTGTCCAATCTCACCGGCGGCGCCGGAGAAGCCGGTGACAATCCGGTTGTCAATCACCACGCCGCCGCCTACGCCGGTGCCCAGGGTGAGCATCAGGGCGCTGGAACGGCCTACGGCGCTGCCCATCCGCTGCTCTCCCAAAGTCGCCACATTCACATCGTTTCCGGCCTTTACCGGAAGGCCGGTGAGCTGGTTCAGCACCTGAGCCACGGGATATTTGGACCAGCCCAGATTGGCGGCGCCCACAGCGATTCCGTCCCCGGTAACCGGGCTGGGGACGCCTACGCCGATGCCCAGCACATCCTGGGCGCCGATGCCCATCTCCTGAATCTTGCCCAGAACGGCCTTGGCCACATCCTCTAAAATGTGGCTGCCCTTATCCCGGGTGTCGGTTTTGATTTCCCACTTGGAAAGCAACTCTCCGGTGGTTTCAAACACACCCAGCTTGCAGGCGGTGCCGCCCACATCCACACCAATGGCATACTTTTTCATAAATTTCCCTCTTTTCCTTTATTTTCCAGAGAATGTATGTACTGCTGCAAATCCACAACGGTGCCGGTTTCCCGGGCCTTTTCCGCTGCAAACACAATCAGGTGGTTGTCCACGGAGACTGCCACATCGGACACAGAGCACCCCGGGTCTCCGCCGGTGAAATACTGATAAAGGGATTGAATAATGCCCTCGTCCCCGCCGCCGTGACCGCCGGAGATGCCGTCCCGTCCGGTGATGGGAATATCCTGGGTGGTACGGCTTTCAAAATCATACAGGCGGATGGGTTCTCCCGTGCCGTCCAGGGCTGCCCGCAGCTCTCCCTTGGTGCCCATAATGTGGATGAACCGCCCGCCCCGGTTGAAAGCGCACATGGTAAAGGTGACGGTTACCCCATCTTCAAACAGCAGGTTCACAGTCTGGTGGTCCACCACATCGTTATCGCACCGGAACACGCATTTCCCGTACTGGGTGGTGCGCAGCGCTTCTTCAATCATCTCGTCGGTGGGGTCTGCCTGCCGGGCGCAGGTGGTGCGGAACCAATCGTTTTTCTTGTCGTCCAGGTACAGCTTTACGGCATTGTAGGGGCATACATCCCCATGGGGACAGCCGTCTATGCACCGCTGGGGCGCATCCTTGGGGGCGTTTTCCGGACGGAAATACTGCAAGGAGCCAAAGGACTGGACCTTTTGGCACTTTTTTCCGATAAGCCACTGGAGAATGTCCAGGTCATGACAGGATTTTTGCAGCAGCATACAGCTGGAACGACCGGCGTTTCCCCAGTTGCCCCGGACGAAGCTGTGGCTCTGGTGTACATTGCCCACACATTCTTCATGGTTGATGGAGATGATCTGCCCCAGCCGTCCCTCGTCGATCAGCGCTTTCAATGTGGTGAAGAAGGGCGTGTACCGAAGCACATGGCAGACAACCACTTTCACACCCATTTTTTCGGCATGGCGGGCAATTTTCAGACAGGACTGGGGATCCGGCGCCACAGGCTTTTCCAATAGAATCTGATACCCCAAAGAGATGGCGGCCATGGCAGGCTCCAGGTGCTGCCGGTCCATGGTGCAAATCAGGGCCACATCGGCGCGTTTTCCCAGAGCCAGCAAATCCTTCCAGTGAGAAAAGCACATATCTTCCGGGATGTTGTGCCGCAGGCGAATCTGCTCCCGGCGGCTTTCGATTGGCTCGGCCACTCCTACCACCTGAAACTGCTGGGGCATTTGGGCCATAATGGTTGTATAGGTTTCTCCCCGGTTTCCCGCACCGATGAGAATGACGGAAAGTTTCTTGGACATGACAATTTCCTTTCTTATGCTTGTAACCCTATTATACATATTTCCCCGTACAAATCAATAGAGGGTGAAATTCCGGGCGGTTTTTTCTTGCATCCCGCCGCATGGAGTGGTAGGATAAAGGAAAGGAGGAATGGAAATGAAGACGCACACAGGAGCCGGCGGCGTCCGCCATTGGTACTTTTATGCCGGAATTGGTCTGGCTGCGCTGATTGGGCTGGTCCTTTTGCTGCTGCTGGGGCTTCTCATATATTTAACGGTGACGGAGTACAAGCCCCAGGCAGAGGAACCGGCCTGGCAGCTGGAGCGTGGCAATACGGCTGCTTACGCAGGAGAGACTTTGAAGGTGCTCTCCTGGAATACAGGCTATGCTGGTCTGGGTGCGGAGGCGGATTTCATCCTGGACGGAGGTACCCAGGGAACCCCGGAAAGGGAATCCCTGGTAAGCAAAAACGAGGAAGGCATTGCCAAAGTGCTGGAGGAGACGCAGGCGGATATTTATCTTTTGCAGGAGGTGGACCGGGATTCCGGGCGTACCTATCATCACAACCAATGGGAGCGTTACGCCGATGCTTTGGGGGACTACCAATCCTGCTTTGCCCTGAATTATGAATGCGGATTTGTCCCTTTCCCGGTAACGGACCCCATTGGGAAGGTCAGCTCCGGCCTTGCTACTTACAGCCGCTATACCATGGAGAACATGGTGCGCCGGAGCCTGCCGGTGCCCTTCTCCTGGCCGGTGCGGGCAGCCAACCTGAAGCGGTGTCTGCTTGTCTCCCGGATCCCCGTGGAGGGAACGGACAAGGAGCTGGTGATTGTCAATCTGCACCTGGAGGCCTATGACGATGGGGAGGGCAAGGCGGCCCAAACCCAGCAGCTGACAAACCTTCTGATAGAGGAATATGAAAAGGGCAACTATGTAATTGCCGGCGGGGACTTTAACCAATTTTTTGCCGGAAGCCAGCAGGAGGTCAAGCCCACCAGCCAGTGGGTGCCGGGATATCTGGATGCGCTGCCGGAGGGCTGGGACTATCTGTATGACGATGCTACCCCCACATGCCGCCTGCTGAATCAGCCCTATGACCCGGCCAGCGAGTTGACCCAGTACTATGTGATTGACGGATTTATCGCGTCCCCCAATCTGGAGGTGCTGTCGGTGGAAACGCTGGATGAGGGCTTTACATACAGCGACCACAATCCGGTGCTTTTGCAGGTAAAACCTAAGGAACCTCTGAATAAATCGTCTGCGGCTGGAAAGCTTATCTTTTTCCCCATCCATGCAGAATGAAAAACAGGAAATACATACAGTATTCCGCTGTAGCTCTTGCCGATTTAATCAGAGTTTCCCTAATCAGAGTTTCCCTAAATAAAACGACCGGCAGAACAGGCGCTCCGGTTACTTTGGAGCACCGCCGGCGGCCGGGGAGGGTCGGCGCTGTTTTTTTGGGAAAACATCGCTCTTTCTCCCAATGTCACTTTCCGTTGCTTGCCGCAACGGGGGAGCCGTGGTATTATGGAGGCGGCAAGAAAGGAGTGGATTTCATGCTGAAGGATAATCTGAAAACCTTGCGAAAGGCCCGGGGGCTTTCCCAGCAGGAGTTGGCGGAAAAATGTAATGTGGTGAGGCAAACCGTCTCTAAATGGGAACAGGGGCTGTCGGCGCCGGATTCCCAAATGCTCTTGACCTTGTCGGAAGCGCTCCAGACGCCGGTGAACGCCATTCTGGAGGAAACTCCGGCACAGGAAGCCGAATCTGCCGGAGACCTTCCGCGGGAGCCGGAGGAGCTGAACCGGCAGCTTTCCCAGAACCGGCAGACAAGGCGAAAGCTTCTGCATTGGCTGTTGATTCTGCTTCTGGCTGCCATCGCCGCAGGCTATGCCGCTCTGGGGATGTTTGGCAGCGCTTACCTGGAATGGAATTTCGCCGACCCGGAAACCGCCGTGGCCGGAACGATTTTTCACGGTCTGGAATGGGTCTTTGTCCGAACGGCCCCCATTGCCGTCCTGGGATTGCTTCCGGGAATCTTTCTGACCCGCAAGAGAAAAGGATCATAAGGAAAAGCCGCCCTGTACCTGCTCTAAGCAGCTGCAAGGCGGCTTGACTTCGCGCGTAAAAAGCGGCGCAGGAAAACACCTGCGCCGCTGGCACCTCCTGGGGGAATCGAACCCTCAACTAACCCTTAGGAGGGGTTTGTTATATCCATTTAACTAAGGAGGCAGATGGACAGCCGGGGGAAAAAGCCCGGCGTGTAAAAGTTATTCTAACGGAAAAAATCTTATGTGTCAACCAAAACCAGACACTTTTTTTCGAGCTCCTGCCATATACTGGTGTGAGTGCTATGGAAAGGAGAATCCGTGATGAGAGAAACACAGGACCCCAATGCAGATCTGGAAGACCTCATTTACGATGAGGAATGGGCAGGGCCCAGCGAGCGTTAAGGAAGCAGGCGAAAATGCCTGCTTTTTTATATTTCCTACTTTACAGAATGCCATTCTTGGGATATAATATCCGAAAGTATGCAATTTTTAGGAAATGAGAGTAAAGGCATGAATATTGAATTTGATACCTATAAGCAGAAGCTGGGCGAAATCCGTCCCACCCTGGATGATCTGGCTGGCTCTTTGAATCTGGAAGGGCTCCAAAACGAGCTGGAGCGGCTTCACGCCATGCAGGAGGCTCCCGGATTCTGGGACAACCCGGAAAAGAGCCAGCAGGTGGTTATGAAGACCAAAACCATCGAGAATAAGCTCAGCCGCTACAAGAATATGGTCAGCTCCTGGGAGGACATGATGACCATTTGCGAAATGGCAGCGGAGGAGGATGACGATTCCATGCTGCCGGAGCTGAAGGAAGGCTTCCAGAAGCTCTCCGAGGACATGGAGCGGTGCCGTCTGGAAACCCTGCTCACCGGCCAGTACGACAAGAACAATGCCCTCATGAGCTTCCACGCCGGTGCCGGCGGTACCGAGGCTCAGGACTGGTGCCAGATGCTTTACCGGATGTATACCCGCTGGGCCGAAGCCCACGGCTACACCTACAAGATTCTGGACTATCTGGAAGGAGAAGAAGCAGGCCTCAAGTCTGCGGACATTCTCATCGAGGGTGAAAATGCCTATGGCTTCCTGAAGGGGGAGAACGGCGTTCACCGTCTGGTGCGGGTGTCTCCCTTTGATGCCAACGCCCGGCGTCAGACCTCTTTCTCTGCGGTGGAGGTCATTCCCGAAATCCAGGACGACAGCCAGGATGTGGACATCCGTCCCGAGGATTACGAAATGCAGGTGTTCCGTTCCTCCGGCGCCGGCGGTCAGCACATCAACAAGACCAGCTCCGCCGTCCGTCTGATTCACAAGGCCACCGGCATTGTGGTGTCCTGCCAGACAGAGCGCAGCCAGTTCCAGAACAAGGAAACCTGCCTGCGGATGCTCCGCTCCAAGCTGGTGGAAATCAAGGAGCGGGAGCACCTGGAGAAAATCTCCGACATCAAGGGCGTGCAGCAGAAGATCGAGTGGGGCAGCCAGATCCGCAACTATGTGTTCATGCCCTACACCCTGGTGAAGGATACCCGCACCGGCTGCGAAACCTCCAATGTAAACGCTGTGATGGACGGCGCTCTGGACCCCTTCATCAACGCCTACCTGACCTGTGCCGCCACCGGCAACTGGGTTACCAAATAATCGAAAATATCCTGGGTTTCCCCTTGATATTTGAAAAAGCCTGTGCTATAATATATGGGCTTATTGTGAATCCGTGTTTTTCGGATGCGAAATTACGAAACATTCCCCACAAAGGGTGTGACTGCTGTGGGAGGGAGGTTACGAAATGGAAGTTTTGAAGACTGTTCTCATTGTTCTGGAGCTGATTGCCAGCCTGGCCCTGATTGTGGTTGTGCTGATGCAGTCCGGTAAGGAGTCCGGCCTGTCCGGTGCCATTACCGGCAACAGCAACTCCTACATGAACAAGAACAAGACCGGCGGCCTGGACAAGATTTTGGCCACTTCTACCAAGTGGATTGCACTGGTGTGGATTCTGCTGGCTCTGAGCCTGAGCCTGATCTGACAAACAAAGACCACAGATTTTCTTCTGTGGTCTTTTTGTTATCCGGGGATCTCCCGGGAAAAAGGATATTTTACCACTAAATGGAGGCGTTTTTATGGAAGCAATCAAGTTAGCCGGGCTGGAGCCCAAGGCGGTTATGGGCTATTTTGAAGCCCTGTGTGCCATTCCCCACGGCTCCGGCAATACCAAGGCCATCAGCGACTATCTGGTAGCCTTTGCCAAGGAACAGGGGATTTCCTATGTCCAGGATTCTCTCAACAATGTGCTGCTGTTCCAGGAGGGAACTGCCGGATATGAAAATCATCCCCCGGTGGTGCTCCAGGGGCATATGGATATGGTGTGCCAGAAGGATGCAGACTGCCCCATTGATATGCAGACCGAAGGATTGGATGTGACCCATGACGGAGAGTGGGTGTTTGCCAAGGGCACCACCCTGGGAGGAGACGACGGCATTGCGGTGGCTTTTGCCATGGCTCTGCTGGCGGACAAGACCATCCCTCACCCCCCGCTGGAGGTGATTGTCACCGTGGACGAGGAAACGGGAATGTTCGGCGCTGCGGATATTGACCTTTCCGGGCTTCGGGGCCGTACCCTTATCAACCTGGACTCCGACGACGAAGGGGTGTTCACCGTTTCCTGCGCCGGCGGCGCCAGAGCCCACCTGACTTTGCCGGTGGAGCGCCGGGCCATTTACGGTCCCTGTGTCCGCCTGGTGGTGGAGGGCTTGCAGGGCGGTCACTCCGGTGTGGAGATTGATAAAAACCGGGCCAACGCCAATAAGGTCATGGGACTGCTGCTGGAGCGGATTCAGAAGACCATGCCCATCAGCCTGACCCAGCTTGCCGGCGGCGATAAGGACAATGTGATTCCCAACCGCTGCCAGTGCACCCTGGTAACCCTGGGTATGCACCCGGAGAAAATCAATGACATTGCCCAGGAGCTCCAGGAGGAGATCCGCCGGGAGTACGACGAGCCCAACGCCTCCATCCACGGGGACAATGTGGATGCCCTGGGGGGCAACGGCCTGAGCACGGAGGATACCGCCCGGGTGATTGCCCTGCTGAACAGCGCCCCCAACGGCGTCCAGTCCTGGAGCCAGGACATCCAAGGCCTGCCCCAGACCAGCCTGAACCTGGGTGTGCTGAACCTGGATGAGGGCCTGCATCTGGACTTCTCCGTGCGCAGCAGCGTCAATCAGGAGAAGCGGGAACTTCTGGACCGGCTCCAGGAGCTGGCCAAGTTCCACGGTGCCCAGTGCCAGGAATCCGGGGACTATCCCGCCTGGGAGTACCGGAAGGAATCCAACCTGCGGGAGGTTATGGTGAACACCTACCGGCAGATGTTCGGCAAGGAGCCGAAGGTGCAGGCCATCCACGCCGGACTGGAGTGCGGCCTGCTCAGCGAGAAGCTGCCGGGACTGGACTGCGTGTCCATCGGCCCGGAGATGCAGGACATCCATACCAGCCGGGAGCGGCTGAACATCGCCTCCACGGAGCGCACCTGGAAGTTCCTGGTGGAAGTCCTGAAAAACCTGTAACCACACAAAATGACCTGCCTCGGCAGGTCATTTTTCACAAATAACTTGCCCTTGTATAATCTCTTTCTATGTGATATGATGGTGCTATGAAAACGGCGGAAGCCGAAACAGAGCAGGAGGAATCCCTATGGGCAAGTATATTATGGCTTTGGACTCCGGTACCACCAGTAACCGGTGTATTCTTTTTGGCAAGGATGGGGAAATTGTGGCAATGGCCCAGAAGGAATTTACCCAGTATTTTCCCCAGCCGGGGTGGGTGGAGCACGACCCGGAGGAGATTTACGCTACGCAGGTGGAGGTAGCCAGAATGGCCCTGAGCAATGGGGGAATCGCCGCCGGGGATGTGGCGGCGATTGGCATTACCAACCAGCGGGAGACCACCATCGTGTGGAACCGGCTCACCGGGCGGCCTGTGTGTCCTGCCATCGTGTGGCAGTGCCGCCGGACGGCGGATGATTGCCAGGAGCTGAAAAAGCTGGGTTATGCGGATTTCTTCCGGGAAAAAACCGGTCTGGTGCTGGACCCCTATTTCTCCGGCACCAAGCTGCGGTGGATTCTGGACCATGTGCCGGGAGCCCGGGAGCAGGCCAGTGCCGGGGAGCTGCTGTTCGGCACGGTGGAGACCTGGCTCATCTGGAAGCTCACCGGGGGAAAGGTCCATGTGACGGACTACACCAACGCCTCCCGGACCATGCTGTTCAATATCCATACCCTCACCTGGGACGAGGAGATTCTGAGGCTTCTGGACATCCCTCAATCCATGCTGCCGGAGCCGGTGCCCTCCAGCGCCATCTATGGACATACAGACCCGGGGATTCTGGGAGCCTCCATCCCCATTGCCGGTGCGGCGGGGGACCAGCAGGCAGCCCTCTTTGGTCAGACCTGCTTCCATCCGGGGCAGTGCAAATGCACCTACGGAACCGGCGCATTCCTGCTGATGAATACAGGCGCTACCCCCATGGATTCTCAAAACGGCCTGGTGACCACCATCGCCTGGGGCCTGGACGGTAAGGTGAATTACGCCCTGGAAGGCTCCGTGTTTGTGGCCGGAGCGGCTATCCAGTGGCTCCGGGACGAGCTGCGCTTTTTGGAGTCTGCCGGGGATTCGGAGTATATGGCAAACAAGGTGGACTCCACCAACGGCTGCTATGTGGTCCCGGCCTTCACCGGACTGGGGGCACCCCATTGGGATGCCTATGCCCGGGGTGTAATCGTAGGACTGACCCGGGGGGTGAACAAGTACCACATCATCCGGGCGACCCTGGATTCCATCGCCTATCAGATGGTGGATGTGCTCCGGGCCATGGAGGCGGACGCAGGCATGGCCATCCCGGGGCTGCGGGTGGATGGAGGCGCCAGCGCCAACAACTATCTGTTGCAGGTCCAGGCGGATTTGTGCGGCGCCCCGGTGCAGCGGCCCCACTGCGTGGAAACCACCGCCATGGGCGCTGCCTACCTGGCAGGCCTGGGGGTCGGCTATTGGGAAAGCCTGGAGGAGATCGAGAAAAACTGGCGCTGCGACCGGGTCTTTGCCCCCGGGATTACCCAGCAGGAGCGGGAAACACGCCTCACCGGCTGGCAAAAAGCCGTGGCCTGCGCAAAAGCTTTTGAATAATCAAAAGGGAGAAGTCCACCGACTTCTCCCTTCTAAAGATAAAGTTTGATTGGAGCGAGAATATGCCCGTAAACTGTGTTTGGGAACATAACGGCAATGACACGTTGCTGTATGCGGCGGATTACCCCGGCGCATATACCCGGGGAGAGAGCCTGGAAACGGCTGTCGGGAAAATGCCCCGGGAAATTGTGTTATATCTTAAATGGTGCGGTGGTTCTATCGACGACGATATGAAAATCGCCATTGTCCAGGAAAAAAGTTCCAATCTGGACATCAAAGATGCGGATTCCGATGTGCTTTTTCAAAGGGAAAAAGAACCGTTGACGGCAGAAGCGTATGAAAGGCTGAAAGAGCTTGCGCTGAAGTCGGCAAAGGATTTTCTTGCCTTATATCAGTCTATTCCCGACAAAAACGCGGTGGCCATTGCCCAACGCAAGACTTTTTACGGTCAGGTTCCCCGCTCCGCAGAGGAGATGTACCGGCATACAAAGAATATCAACGCGTATTATTTCGGGGAGATAGAGGTGCCGGCAGACAACCATGGGGATATATTTACGTGCCGCAGACGGGGATTCGAAGCGCTGGAAGCGATGCCGAATTTTCTCCAAAACAGAGTCATTGCGGGAAGCTATGGAGAGGAATGGTCACTTCCCAAAGTCCTCCGCCGCTTTCTCTGGCACGACCGGATTCACGCAAAAGCGATGTTCAGGATGGCAGTGAAGGTGTTTGGAGCCCAGAATATTGTCAATCCCTTTTGCTTTCAGATAGAGAAACGGTAAGTGTTGAATCCAATTCTAATGTAGCTGTGCTGTATACGGTTTCCGGGGTGTAAAGGCTCCCTTGCAAAAGGGAGCTGGCGCCGAAGGCGACTGAGGGATTCACGGTACGCACTTTAAGGTATAAAAAGCCCGATGTGGAAAGGTTTTCGGCTGGATTAGCCGTTCCACATCGGGTTTTGCGTTTATGGGGTGCCTGCCGTGAATCCCTCAGCCACGGCTTACAACCTGTCAGCTCCCTTTTGCAAGGGAGCCTTTGTGCCAAGCCTTAGGCCTTGGTCCATCCGGGTTATGGTTATTCCTGTAAAAAATTCCATTGTCCCGGAATCAGCCGGGAAAAATCCTGTAAGTCCTCCTGGGAAATGCCCCAGGCCCCCATGGATTGGAGGGCTTCCATGGCGGCGGTGCCGTCCCGGAAGCAAAACACCGGGGAAAGGCTCTGGCGCAGGTTGGTTACGGTGCCGTCCCAGGTGCCGCCGGTACCCTGGCTGCACTGGGCCACAAAGGTCAGCTGTCCCAGAGCGTGGATGATCCGGTTCCGGTGCAGGGCCCGGGCAGGGGAGAAGGGAGCGTCAAAGCTGTCCAAAGACAGATACAATAGCCCTTCCCGGTGCTCCTTGTCTGCCAGCGTGTCGGCAACCACGGAAATCACTCGCCCACCAACTTCCAGACAGGCTTCCTGCGCCGCCTGGTCTGCACCTTTGGCGTTGCCGGAGACCAGGGTATAGCCCTGCCGGGCTGCCTGCCTGCCCACTTCCCGGGCAAACGCCAGATTCCTGGGCGCAATGGAGCGGCTGCCCACCAAGGCCACCGCCGGGGCGTCCAGAAGGGAAACATCCCCCTTGGCCCACAGGCAGCCGGGACTCTCCAGCCCCAGGCGCTTCCTGAGAATCAGGGGATACCCCTGGCTTACCCGGGTGATGGGGGTGCAACCCTGAATTTTTGCCTGCTTTAAGTACCACCGGAGCTGCTCCGTTCTTCCCAGCAGCTCCAGAATCCGGCGGCTTAATTCTTTGGAACAGCCCAGCGCCGCCAAATCCCTTTCTTCCAGCTCCCGGGCTTCCTCCGGCAGGGAGAAGCTTTCCATGCTGCGAAAGAGATTGCGCAGCTGGGGCGTGGTAAGTACCTTGCAGTTCGGGTCTCCCAGCTGGCAGGTGAGCAGCAGGAACCCTTCCTCCCGGGGGGTCAACGGAACCGCTTTTTGATGACCGGCGCCTTGACCTCCTGGGGGGTCAGGGTGCCGTCATCCGCCAGCGCCACGGGCTGAATCTGGTAATGAGAGTACTTGGCAATCTCATCCAGCTTTGCCTGCTCCGGGAAGTTGCCGATGATGGAATAGGCCACGCCCTTCTTCTTTGCCCGGCCGGTTCTGCCAATCCGGTGAACATAATATTCATTTTCCAGGGGCACATCGTAGTTGATGACGCAGTCCACATCCTCCACATCGATGCCCCGGGAGGCCACATCCGTGGCGATGAGGATTTCCAGCTTTCCGTCCCGGTACTGCTGCATGGTCTTTTCCCGCTGGCTCTGGCGGATGTCGCCGTGGATGCAGTCGCAGCTGGCCCCGGCCCGCTGGAATTCGTCGCAAAGCCGCTGGCACATATGTTTGGTGTTGCAGAATATAATCACCCGGTGATAGTCCTGGGTACGGATGAGCCGCAGGGTGGTCTCCGCCTTTTCCAGGGGTGTGACGGTAATGGAGAACTGCTGAATATCCGGCCGGTCCTCCTCCTTGGGCTCCACGGTGATTTCCACCTCATCCCGCTGATACATCCAGGACACGGTCATGACCTCCTGGGAGATGGTGGCGGAGAACAGACCCAGATTCTTCCGGTTCTTCACCCGCTCGATAATCCGGGTCACATCCTTGAAAAAGCCTAAATCCAGCATCCGGTCCGCCTCGTCCAGAATGACGGTGCGGATTTTATCCAGCCGGATGTTCTTCCGGTTATAGTGGTCCATAAGCCGTCCGGGGGTAGCCACCACAATCTGGGGTTTCCTTTCCAGCTGCTTGGCCTGCCCGACGATGCCCGCGCCGCCGTAGAGCACCGCCACCCGGATGCCCTTGTGGAAGGTGAGCAGCTCCCGCAGCTCATCCCCGATCTGGATCGCCAGTTCCCGGGTGGGAGCCAGAATCAGCCCCTGCACCTCCGGCAGCTCCGGCTCAATGTGCTCGATCATGGGAATGCCGAAGGCAAAGGTCTTGCCGGTGCCGGTAGGAGCCTTGGCAATCACATCCTTCCACGCCATCAGGGGCGGGATGGCCTCCTGCTGAATGGTGGTGGGGTAGCCGTAGCCCCGCCGCTCCAACGCCTGCAAGGTAGGCTGGGAGAGCCCCAAATCCTGAAATGAGAGTATGTTGTCTTCCATAGTCCGACTTCCTTTGTAAATACGCAGTGATTTTTCTGTTATTTTAGCAGATTTTTTCCCAATATGCAACTGCCCGGGGGGATTTCCTGCCATTCATAGAAAATTCAGCAATGGTTTTCCGGGGACGGTTTACAAAAGGGAAAAAATGTGCTATATTTTAACCTGATAATTTAGGCTTATATAGCCTCTTTCCCATAAGAGGAGGTCAAAGAAGATGGGAAAACTGATTGTGATCGAGGGGACGGACGGCTCCGGGAAGTCCACCCAGTTCCGGCTTTTGTCGGAGCGTCTGGAGCGGGAGGCGGTTCCCTTCAAGCATTTGGTATTTCCCAGATATAGCCAGGAGAGCTCCGCTCTGATTCGGATGTATCTGGGTGGAGCGTTTGGTACAAAACCGGAGGATGTGAATGCCTATGCCGCGTCCACCTTCTTCGCGGTGGACCGGTATGCCTCCTACAAAATGGACTGGGGCCAGTGGTACGCTTCCGGCGGTTTGGTACTTTCGGACCGGTACACCACCTCCAACGCGGTACACCAGACGGTGAAAGCGCCGTCTCAGGAGCGGATGACCTTTCTTAATTGGCTGTACGATTTGGAGTTTGAAAAGCTGAAGCTGCCCAGGCCGGATTTGGTGCTGTATCTGGATATGCCAACGGATTTTACGGAAAAGCTGCTGCGCCGCCGGGAGCGGGATACCCATACCCAGGCGGATATCCACGAGCAGGACACGGCTTATCTTGCCGCCTGCCGGGAAGTGGGCAGACAGGCTGCGGACTTCTATCATTGGCGGGTGATTTCCTGCGTAAAAGACGGAGCCATGCGCACCATAGAGGATATTCACGAAGAAATTTATCAATGTGTAAAGGAATGTTTGGAGGCGTAAACTATGGTATATATGCTGTTGGGAACCGGCTTCGAGGAAACGGAAGCCATAGCCCCCTTAGACATTATGCGCCGTGCCGGAATCCCGGTGCTGACGGTGGGCATTAACGGAAAAACGATTGTGGGCAGCCACAAGATTCCGGTGGAGGCGGACATCACCCTGGAGGAGATGGACCTGCTGGATATGGATATGATTGTTCTGCCCGGCGGTCTGGGCGGCGTTGCCTCCATCCGGGCAAGCCGGGAAGCGATGGATGCCATTGCCTTTGCCCGGGACAACGATAAGTGGATGGCTGCCATCTGCGCCGGTCCCACGGTGCTGGCGGATTTGCGCGTCACCGACGGACGGAGGGCTACCTGCTACCCCGGCTGTGAAACCGGAATGGGAGAAGCGGTGATGGTGCCGGATGTGCCCTGCATCCGGGACGGAAAGGTGATTACCGGAACCTCTGCCGGGTGTGCCATTCCCTTTGGGCTGGCGCTGGTGGAGGCCCTGAAGGGTAAGGAAGCGGCAAAGACTGTGGCGGAGCAAATCGTCATCCGTCACCTGTAAAGGAGCAATTATGGATTTTGAGAAAAAGGACTCCCGGCAGTCCCAGGAGGATTGGCTGGACGAGATTTTAGGGGAACAGGAAGCGGTAGGGGAGATTGAAGCGGACGAGCACGCCATCACCTCCGCCGGACTGACCCACCCGAACGATGCCGAACTGGACGCGATTCTGGCGGAAAACTGGGATGAGGATCAGGTCGTGGAAGAAATCCAGAAAACTATGGACCACACCGGAGAGCTTCCCAACACCGACACCATGAAATTTGACCCGGTGCCGGAGGAAGCGGCGGCTTACCAGGAGGGAACCGGCGCCCGGGAGCCTGAGGAAGTGGAAGAGGCGGAGGTTCCGGAGGATGACCCCAAACCCAAGACCCGTCCCAAAAGAAAGCGGGGCTATGGCCTGTTCGGATTGCCCCATTTGGTGGTGACGGCGGTCTGGCTGTGCATCATTGTGCTGGTAGGCGTGACCCTTGGCAATACCCTGTGGGAGTGGTGTGCGGACATTATGGCCTTCGGCAAGGAGGATACCACCGCAACCATCACCATTTCGGATGAGGATGTGGGCAATATCGACGCCATTGCCCAGAAGCTGACAGACGCAGGCCTCATTGACCAGCCCGGGGTGTTCAAATTCTTTGCGGAGTTTACCGGCAAGAAGGACGACATCAGCGCCGGTACCTTCACCCTCAGCAGCTCCCTGGACTATAACGCCTTGATTCAGCAGATGTCCCCCCAGTCCCCCTCCCGGGAAATTGTGGAAGATTTGATGATTCCCGAAGGTTACACCTGCGCCCAGGTTTTTGCGTTGCTGGAGGAAAAGGGCGTGTGCACCGTGCAGGAGCTGGAGGAATACGCCGCCAACGGAGAACTGAAGGAGTATTGGTTCCTGGAGGGCGTGGAGCGTGGGGACAAGTACTGCTTAGAGGGCTTCCTGTTCCCGGACACCTATGACTTCTATACCAACGACGACCCCAAGCGGGTGCTGGAAAAGATGCTGGATGACTTTGACTACCGATTCACCGATGTGATGAAGGAGAACTTCCAGAAGATGCAGGAGCGGTACGCCAATATGCTCTCCAGCAACGGTTATGACAGTGAGTATATCGCCAGCCACCAGCTGACCCTTTACCAGGTGGTGACCATGGCCTCCATGGTTCAGAAGGAAATGGCTACCACCAAGGAGAGTTATACCATCGCCTCTGTGCTGTATAACCGGCTGACCAACCAGAAGGAGTACCCCCGTCTGGACTGCGATGCCACCGTATACTATGCCATCGGGGACTACTTCTGGGAGAAGGAGGCGCTGACCCAGGCGGATCTGGATTTCGACAGCCCCTACAACACCCGGAAGAACCAGGGACTGCCTCCCGGACCCATCTGCAACCCCGGTATCTATGCCATCTATGCAGCCCTGGATCCGGACGACACAAACTTCCACTACTATGTCTACTCCAAGGAAGCCAGAGAGCACCTGTTCTCCGAGACTCTGGCAGAGCATGAGCAGAAGGTTGAGGCATTGGGGTACTAAATGAAAAAAATAGAATTACTCAGTCCTGCCGGGGATATGGAACGGCTGAAAATGGCGGTTCTCTACGGTGCGGATGCGGTATACCTTGCAGGTACTGACTTTGGCATGCGCTCCTTTGCGGGGAATTTCTCCCCGGAGGAGCTGCCCCGGGCGGTGGCTTTTGCCCACGCCCATGGGGTGAAAACCCACGTGACAGTGAACACCATGCCCCGCAATGAGGAGGTCGCCAACCTTCCCCGGTATCTGGAGCAGCTCCAGGACGCCGGGGTGGATGCCCTGATTGTGGCGGATTTGGGAGCCTTTACCCTGGCGGGGAAGTACGCCCCCAAATGCCAGCGACATATCTCCACCCAGCAGTCTGTGGCAAACTACGAATGTGCCAGAGCCTGGTATGACCTGGGTGCCACCCGGGTGGTGCTGGCAAGAGAGCTGACCCTGGAGGAAATCCGCACCATCCGGGAGAAAACCCCCAAGGAGCTGGAAATCGAGACCTTCGGCCACGGCGCCATGTGCGTCAGCTATTCCGGCCGGTGCCTCCTGAGCAACTACATGACCGGGCGGGATTCCAACCGGGGTGCCTGCGCCCAGCCCTGCCGGTACCAGTATGCCCTTATGGAGGAGAAGCGGCCGGGAGAGTATTTCCCGGTATATGAGGACGAAAAGGGCACCTACATTCTCAACTCCCGGGATATGTGCACCATCGACCACCTGAAGGATCTGATGGAAGCCGGGGTGGACTGTATCAAGATTGAAGGCCGGGCCAAGTCCGCCTACTACGCCGCCATTGTCACCGGGGCTTACCGCCATGTGATAGACGATGTGGCGGCAGGGAAGCCCATTGACCCGGTGTGGCGGGACGAGGTGGAGCACGTGTCCCACCGGATTTACTCCACCGGCTTCTATTACGGAGAGCCGGGACAGTATACGGAAAATTCCCGGTACATCCGCCAGTGGCAGGTGGCAGCCATTGTGGAAAGCTGCGATGAAACCGGCCTTGCCCTGTGCAGCCTGCGAAACAAGTTTACGGCGGAGGATTCCCTGGAAATGGTGGGGCCTGACCTGCGCCCCTTCCCCCTGAAAAACTTTACCATGGAGGACCTGGAGGGCAATCCTCTGGAAGAGCCCAGAAAGCCCCAGATGCAGTTTTATTTGCAGCTGCCTTGCCCGGTTCCGGCCTATTCCATCCTGCGAAAAGCGGTAGACCTGTCTGCCAAGTGAACAAAATCGCCGTGGCCTGTCCACGGCGATTTTTTCTGTTGCCAAAGGGACTGTTTTGGTGCTATACTGTTCATAAATTCAGTTATCAGAGGGTAGCATTATGGTTTATCAGGTGGGAATCTGCGACGATTCGGAAGCGGACAGAAGCTATATACAAGACCTTGCCCGGCAGTGGGCGGCTCAGCGGGGGCATACCCTGCATATGCGCAGCTTTGCCTCCGGGGAGGAATTTCTCTTTCATTATGCCGAGCATAAAGACTTTGATATATTGCTTCTGGATATTGAAATGGGAGCAATGGACGGGGTAACCATGGCCAGAAAGCT
Source organism: uncultured Eubacteriales bacterium (assembly GCA_949293985.1). Taxonomy (GTDB): domain Bacteria; phylum Bacillota; class Clostridia; order Oscillospirales; family Oscillospiraceae; genus Faecousia. The sequence goes on from CASFFN010000002.1 coordinate 83,574, forward strand.
CCGCCGGGAGAACGACACGGTGCAGATTGTCTTTGTCACCGGTTACTCCGATTATATCAGCGAGGGGTACGAGGTGGAGGCACTTCATTACCTGATGAAGCCGGTAAAGCCAGAGAAGCTGTACGCTGTCCTGGACCGGGCGGCGGAAAAGCTATCCAAAAACGAACGGGTTTTGTGCCTGGAATCCGGGGGAGAGATGGTGCGCATCCCGGTGCCCCACATCCGCTACGCAGAGGTTTACGGAAATTATGTCACCATCCACGCCCGGGAATCCCTGACGGTGCGCATGACCCTGGGGGAGCTGGAGGGGCAGCTGGATGACCGGTTTTACCGGGCAGGCCGCTCTGTGGTGGTGAATCTCACCCAAATCAGCCGGGTGTCCAAAAAGGAAATCCTCCTGCGGGACGGCACCCCAATCCCCCTGCCCCGGGGGGCTTATGAAGGGGTAAACCGGGCAATTATCGGCTTGAGGTGAAGGATATGGGACTGTTTTCCAAAGCAATCGACAAGCGAATTGGCTCTTACCAGCAGGAGCTGGTGGAAACCCATTACCGGGAAGTGGACAATATGTACCGGCAAATCCGGGGGTGGCGCCACGATTACCGGAACCACATCCAGACCATGAAGGCCTATGCCGCCGCCGGGGATTGGGAGGCAATCTGTCAGTATCTGGACTTGCTGGATGAGGACTTGACCACCGTGGATACGGTCATCAAAACCGGCAACCCCATGACCGATGCCATTCTCAATTCCAAAATCTCCCTGGCCAAGGCCAAGCACATCCCGGTGGTGGCGGACGCCCATATCCCAGTGAAGCTGCCCATCTCGGAAATCGACTTGTGCTGCATCCTCGGCAACCTCTTTGACAACGCCATGGATGCCAGCCTCCCTTTGCCAGAGGAGGAGCGGATGATTCGGGTGTATATGGACACCAAGGGCACCCAGCTGTATATCTCCTTCACCAACCTCACCGCCGGAAAGAAGCTAAAGAAGCAGGCAGGCCGTTTCCGCTCCACCAAGGGCGAGGGGCACGGCTTCGGTTTGGTGCGGATGGATACCATCGTGGAGCGGTTAGGTGGGTACCTCAGCCGCAACAGCGAGGACGGCGCCTTTACCACGGAAATCCTCCTGCCCCTGGAGCAGCCTTGCAATTCATCCCTCAAATAATACCATTCGTCCCCGGCTTTCCCCGGGGACAAAATTTTGTGATAAGATACCCCCAGAAAGGCTGGTGGACTTTGTGAAGAAGGAAAAACCCAAATACAATATGGCCCAGAACACCTGGTTCATGGTGAAGCTGGCCTGGACCTCCCGGGAGAAGAAGGTTCTGGTGCTGGGGCTGCTTTCCGCCCTGCTGGCAGTGGCTCAGAACCTGGTTAACTTGTATGTAACCCCTACGATTCTGTCTGCGGTGGAAAGACACGCTTCCCTGCAAGAGCTGGCGGCTGTGATTGGTTCCTTTGTACTGGGGCTTATGTTGGTTTCCACTGGGGCGGCCTATGTGGCGGCCAATGTGAAGTTTGGCAGGGTCAGTGTTCGCTGTGAACTGCTGAACCGGATAAACAGGAAAGCGGCTGTCACATCCTATCCCAATGTGGATGACAGCGGATTCCGGAAGGTTCTCACAAAATCTCTGGAGAGCCTTTGCTCCGATGAGTCCGCTGGGGAAGCGATTTGGACAACGCTTACGACCCTCGTTACCAATATTCTGGGCTTTGTAATCTATGTCAGTATGCTTAGTGCCGTAGAGCCGGTTCTGATTCTGGTAATTCTGGGAACGACTGGCGTGAGTTATTTCGTAACCAATCGGGCCAATGGCTACCGCTACCGCCACCGGGAGGAAGAGGCGGAGTATGTGGTACGAATGGATTATCTCTCCAGGACAGGAAGTCAGTTAAGTTCTGCAAAAGACATTCGGATTTTCGGCCTTCGTCCCTGGCTGGATGAGCTGTACCAGAAGGGAAGGGCTGCCTATGTGGCTTTTCATAGCAAGGCCCAGGGAATTTATCTTTGGGGTAGGGTCGCCGATCTGGTGTTGGCGTTCCTGCGCAACGGCATTGCCTATCTGTATTTGATTGCTTTGGTTTTGGAAAACAATCTGCCGGTTGCGGAATTCTTGCTGCTGTTTACAGCGGTCAGTGGTTTTTCCGAATGGATTACCGGGATTCTGGGAGAGTTCAGCAGCCTGTATAAGCAGTCTCTGGATATTTCCGTTATTCGGGAATGCCTGGAATATCCCGAGGTGTTTCGGTTTGAAGATGGTGAGCCGTTGAATCCGGAAGGGGATAAGCCCTATGAACTTCGTATGGAAGATGTGTCTTTCCGGTATCCCGGGGCAGAGAAGGATACCCTGTCCCACATTGACCTGACATTACACCCCGGAGAAAAACTGGCGGTGGTGGGACTGAACGGTGCCGGCAAAACAACCCTCATCAAATTGCTGTGTGGTTTTCTGGATCCTACCCAGGGTCGGGTGCTGCTGGATGGGAAGGATATCAGGGACTACAACCGCCGGGATTATTACCGGATGTTTTCTGCTGTGTTCCAGAGCTTTTCCCTGCTGCCGGGAACCATTGCTGCCAATGTGGCCCAGATGGAGGACAATATCTCCATGGAAAAGGTGCGGGCCTGCATAGAGAAGGCAGGTCTGAAGGAAAAAGTGGAATCCCTGCCCCAGAGCTGTGAGACCCTTCTGAACCGGGAGGTGTACGAAGGGGCCATCCTTCTCTCCGGTGGTGAGACCCAGCGGCTGATGCTGGCAAGAGCCCTGTATAAGGACGCTCCCTTTGTGATACTGGATGAGCCTACTGCCGCATTGGACCCCATTGCCGAGTCGGATATGTACCAGAAATATAACCAGATGACCCAAGGGAAATCCTCTGTCTACATCTCTCACCGCCTGGCATCCACCCGGTTCTGTGACCGGATTATCCTCATCGACGAAGGCAGGATTGCAGAGGAAGGCACCCATGAGGCATTGCTGAAGGCCGGAGGAAAATATGCAGGCCTGTATGGGGTGCAAAGTAAGTATTACCAGGAAGGAGCGGAGGATCATGGAGCATAAGAAACAAAAATCCTGGAAGCAGGCTATGAAGCTCAACGGACGGGGGCTGCAAATTCTTTATCGCCACTACCCCCAGGCGGTTCTCTCCCGCATCGTGTATACAATCTGGACGGCTCTGACACCTTATATTGGGATTTACCTTTCGGCGCTGATAATTGACGAACTGGCAGGCGGCCGGGACATTCATCGCTTGCAGTTTTTGGTGCTGCTGAGCCTGGGCGCTGCCGCGGGGATTGCTATGGTCACGGCGCTTTTGAACCGGTGGAAAGTAATATATAATACCGGCAGTTGGTTAATGGTGGAAAGAATCTATTCAGAAAAACTCATTGGCATGGATTATGCCTATCTGGATGCAACCAAAACTGCAGAGCTGCTCTCCACGATCCGACAGAATGAAACCAGTGCTGGATGGGGTTTTCATCGTTTGATGAATAGCTGCGAAATGCTGTGTTCTTCCGTATGCACCCTCCTGGGCGGCATTTCTTTGACCGTGTCTTTGTTCGCCAGCCGGGTCCCGGATGGTACAGGGCCTTTTACCGTCCTGAATCACCCGGTTTTGGTGCTGTTGGTAATTGGTCTGATGCTGGCCATCACCTATCTGGCGCCTGCACTTTCCAATAAGGCGGGGAGATATTGGGCCATAAACGCCGATTCCCACAACCTGGTAAACCGGCTGATAGGTTTTTTCGCACTACTGGGTTATGACCGGGATGCGGCAACGGATGTGCGTATCTATGAGCAGGATAAAGTCTGTGACAAATACAATCAGGATAAGGAAAAAAATATTTTCTCCTCCAAAGGTATGTTTGCCCGGTTAAGCTGGGGGCCTATGGGCCTGTATCAGGCGGCATCTGCCGGGGTGTCGGTGGTGTTCACGGGAATTGTGTATGGCTTTGTATGTTTGAAAGCCTGGGCAGGGGCTTTTGGCCTGGGTTCCGTCACCCAGTATGTGGCATCCATTACCAAGGTGTCCGGCGGTATGTCCAGCCTGATTGTGGCCTTGGGGCATATGCGGAACAATGCCCCCTTTATGGAGCAAATCTTCACTTTCCTGGACATCCCCAACCATATGTACCAGGGCAGTCTGACGGTGGAAAAGCGCCGGGACCGGAAGTATGAGGTGGAGTTCCGGGATGTATCTTTTAAGTATCCCGGAAGCGAGAACTACGCCCTTTCCCATGTAAATATGAAATTTGAGGTCGGCAAGCGGCTGGCGGTGGTGGGGATGAACGGCAGCGGCAAAACCACCTTCATAAAGCTTCTGTGCCGGCTGTACGACCCCACGGAGGGGCAGATTCTTCTTAACGGCATTGACATTCGGAAATATAACTACGGCGAGTATATGAATATCTTCTCCGTGGTGTTTCAGGATTTTCAGCTTTTTGCCCTGCCTTTGGGGCAGAATGTGGCAGGACGGGTGGACTATGACCCGGTGCGGGCGGAGGACTGCCTCCAAAAAGCCGGCTTTGGAGACCGGCTGGAGAAAATGCCCAAAGGCCTGGAAACCTATCTTTACAAGGATTATGACAAAGAAGGGGTGGACATCTCCGGGGGCGAAGCCCAGAAAATCGCCATTGCCCGGGCCCTTTACAAGGACGCCCCCTTCATCATCCTGGATGAGCCCACCGCCGCTTTGGACCCTGTTGCTGAGGCGGAGATTTACGAAAAGTTTGACGAGATTGTAGAGGACAAAACCGCCATCTACATCAGCCACCGCCTGTCCTCCTGCAAATTCTGCGACCGGATTGCGGTGTTCCACGAGGGAAGCGTGATCCAGCAGGGGACCCACACCCAGCTCCTTTCCGATGAGGCGGGGCAGTACTACGCCCTGTGGAATGCCCAGGCCCAGTATTACAACGAAGAATCGAACGATTGACGCAGAGAGAAAAATCTGGTAAACTGACAAAAGTGAATTTTATGGGGCATACTGGTACAAAAGGCAGGTTTGCCCTCAGGAGGAAAAGCTATGAAAAAAACAGTATTGCGGGAATATGCCCGGCTGATTGTCCGCAGCGGCGTGAATGTCCAGAAGGGGCAGGAGGTCATTGTCTATGCAGACCTGGACCAGCCGGAATTTGTGGCCATGGTGGTGGATGAGGCTTACAAGGCCAAGGCCAAAAAGGTGACGGTGGAGTGGGATTATCAGCCTCTGGAAAAACTCCACAGCCGCTACCAGAGCGTTTCCACTATGGGCAAGGTGGAGGATTGGGTGGCTGCCCGGCAGGAGCATTACTGCCAGGTGCTGCCCTGCCGGATTCACCTCATCTCCGAAGATCCGGACGGTCTGAAGGGTGTGCGGACGGATAAGATTGCCAAGGCCCGGCAGATGCGCTATCCCATTCTCAAGCCTTACCTGGAGCGGCGGGAGAACCGGGAGCAGTGGTGCATTGCTGCCGTTCCCGGCGTGGCCTGGGCTAAGAAGCTGTTCCCGGAGCTGAGCCGGAATCAGGCGGTGGAGAAGCTGTGGGAGGCCATTCTCTACACCTCCCGGGTGGATGCTGACCCGGTGAAGGCCTGGGAGGAGCACAACGCCCGGCTGAAAGCCCGGTGCGACTACCTCAACAGCCTCCGCATTGCCAGCCTTCACTACCGGGCAGACAACGGCACCGACCTGACCGTGGGCATGATGCCCGAGGGACGGTTCTGCGGCGGCGGAGAGAAGAGCCTGCAAGGGATTTTCTTCAACCCCAACATCCCCACAGAGGAGTGCTTCGTCTCTCCCAAGAGAGGGCTGGCGGAGGGCATTGTCTATGCCACCAAGCCCCTTTCCTACCAAGGGCAGCTGATTGAGAATTTCTATATCCGCTTTGAAAAGGGCAGGGCGGTGGAGGCCGTGGCGGAGAAGGGGCAGGAAGCCCTTACCACCATGATTTCCATGGACGAAGGCGCCGCCTACTTAGGCGAGTGCGCCCTGGTGCCGGAGGACAGCCCCATCGCCCAGAGCGGTATCCTGTTCTACAATACCCTGTTTGACGAAAACGCCGCCTGCCACCTGGCTTTGGGGAACGGCTACGCCGATACCATCGATAATTTTGAAAACCGTACCCTGGAGGAGTGCCGAGCCCTGGGCCTGAACGACTCCATGATTCATGTGGACTTTATGATTGGCTGCAAGACCATGGACATCGACGCCATCACGGAGGATGGAAAGACCGTACCCATTTTCCGAAAAGGCACTTGGGCATTCTAAAAGGAAACTCTGAATAAACCCCCGTCGGCTGGATGGCGGATCTTTTCCGCCATCCATGCAGACTGAAAAACGGGAAATCCACAAAGGATTCCTCCGTTTTTTTGCAAAAAAACACTTGCAATCCTTGGCGGGTTGTGGTATTATATCTCAGCGATTAAATGATTGCCGGGGCAGTTGCGCCCTTTTACCATTACGAGAAAGAGGTGAACTACATGAAGGAAGGAATCCATCCCAACTACGAGCAGACGACCATTCGCTGCGCTTGCGGCAATGTCTTCACCACCGGCTCCACCAAGAAGGACATCCGTGTGGAAATTTGCTCCAAGTGCCACCCCTTCTATACCGGCAAGCAGAAGCTGGTTGACACCGGTGGACGCGTTGATCGTTTCAACAAGAGATTCGGTCTGAAGTAAGCGAAAGTCCGTACTGCCAAAAGCGGTACGGGCTTTTTGTATCTTCCGGCGGGATTTTTTCCTGTTTCCCTTGATAGAGGCCGGGAAACTATGCTATAATAAAATGAATTTGATGGATTTTCCCAGGAGGTGTTTATGGAAGGATTGCACAATCAAGCCCGGCAGGAGAGGGCGGTGCTGGTGGGGCTGAACGCGGACTGCTTCACCAGGGAGCAGACCGCCACCGACCGGACTCTGGAGGAGCTGGAGGCCCTGCTGGAAACTGCCGGGGGCTTCTGCACCGGGAAAATGCTCCAAAACCGCCACGCTCCCGACGCCCACAGCTTCATCGGCGAGGGCAAGGCCCTGGAAGTGAAAATGCTGGTGGAAGCCACCGCCTCTACCATGGTGGTGTTCGACAACGAGCTTTCCCCGGGAAATATCCGGGCTTTGGAGGAGATTATCGGGGTGACGGTGCTGGACCGCAGCGCCCTGATCCTGGATATTTTTGCCCAGCGGGCCAAAACCCGGGAGGGACGGCTCCAGGTGGAACTGGCCCAGTACAAGTATCTGCTGCCCCGGCTCTCCGGCATGGGCAAGAGCCTGTCCCGCCAGGGCGGCGGCATCGGCACCCGGGGGCCCGGCGAAACCCGGCTGGAATCGGACCGTCGGCACATCCGGGAGCGGATTTCCCGGCTTCAGACGGAGCTGGAGCAGGTGCGGCAGGTGCGGGGGGTTCAGCGGCAGCGGCGGATGAAAAACTCCGTGCCGGTGGTGGCCATTGTGGGCTACACCAACGCCGGAAAATCCACCCTGCTGAACCGGCTGACGGATGCGGGAATCCCCGCCAACAACCGGCTTTTTGACACCCTGGACACCACCTCCCGGCAGCTTCGGGTGTCGGATAACCTGGAAGTGGTGCTGTCGGATACGGTTGGCTTCATTGCCAAGCTGCCTCACCACCTGGTGGAGGCTTTCCGGGCCACATTGGAGGAACTGGAATACGCGGATCTGCTCCTCCATGTAATTGACGCGGCGGACCCGGAGCGGCAGGAGCACATCGCCGTGGTGGAAAAGCTGATTTCCCAGCTGGCCAAGCCCGGCACCCCGGTGCTGCAATGCTACAATAAGGCGGATTTGACATCGCCGGAGGAGATTCCCGTGGGAGAAGATGTGGTGGCCATTTCCGCAAAGCAGGGTTATGGTTTGGACAAGCTGCTGCAAGCGGTGGAAAAGGCCCTGGATAACGGCCGCCATCACATTGTTGTCCGGCTGCCCTATGCCATGGGCGGCCTGGTGGACACCCTCCACTCAGGTGCCCGGGTGAACAATGTGGAGTATACCCCGGAGGGCATTGAGGTGGAGACGGTGGTGGACGCCATCCTTTACGGCAAGCTCCGGGCCTATATTATAAAGGAGTGTTGAGGTTGGAGGAATATCTGGTTCCCACCCAATATGCCCAGGATGAGTTTGTGGAAAAAAAGTCCCGGTTCATCGGCAGAATCTGGCCGGTGGAGACGGAGGAAGAGGCCCTGGAGAAAATCCAGCAGATGAAGAAGCAGCATTACGATGCCACCCACAACTGCTGGGCCTACATCATCCGGGACGGGGCCATGCGGTTCTCCGACGACGGAGAGCCGGGGGGCACCGCCGGAAACCCCATGATGCAGGTGCTCCAGAAGGAGGGGCTCTACAATGTGGTCTGCGTGGTTACTCGGTACTTTGGGGGAATCCTTCTGGGTGCCGGAGGACTGGTGCGGGCCTACACCAAAGGAGCCAAGCTGGCGGTGAACGCCGCAGGAAAGTCCATGAAGCGGATCTGGTCGGTGGTGTACCTGCCCTGTCCATATACCTATTACGAGCGGGTTAAGCTGGAAGTGGCGGCCTTCGGGGGAATCATCCGGGATACCCAGTTCGGCGCCGAGGTGGAGATGACCATTTTGCTGGCAGAGGCCCAGACCCCGGGCTTTCTTGACCGGCTTACGGATATGACCGGCGGCAAGGTGGAAGCCCTGGAAGTGGGCAAGGAGTACCGGGCTTTCCCGGTGGAATAGGAGGCAGCCATGAATATTCGGGAAGAATTGGAGCGGCAGGAGCATTTGCGCCTGAATCCTTTGGCGGCGTTTTCCGACGAAAGCCGGGGCAGAATCCGGCCGGAGGAGCCCCGGGAGGAGGATGTGCGTACCGTCTACCAGCGGGACACGGACCGGATTGTCCACTGCAAGGCCTTCCGGCGGCTGATGCACAAAACCCAGGTGTTTTTGCAGCCGGAGGGAGACCACTACCGCACCCGCATGACCCACACCATCGAGGTTGCCCGGATTGCCCGAACCATCTGCCGGGCCCTGGGACTGAACGAGGATTTGGCGGAAGCCGGTGCCATGGGACACGACCTGGGCCATACCCCCTTTGGCCACGCCGGAGAGGCGGCCTTGTCCGCCATGATGAAAGAGCCCTTCCGCCACAATGAGCAGAGCCTGCGGGTGGTGGATGTGCTGGAAAACGGGGGCGAGGGTCTGAATCTCACCTATGAGGTGCGGATGGCCATTCTGGGCCACACCGGAGAGCGGATCCCCGAGACCCTGGAAGGCCAGGTGGTGCGCCGTTCCGACCAGATTGCTTATGTAAACCACGACATAGACGATGCCATCCGGGGCGGCATCCTCACCAATGAGGACATCCCCAGAGACATCGCCCGGGTGCTGGGCCATTCCCACCGGGAGCGGATTGACACCCTGGTGTGCGACATGATTCGGGTATCCCGGGAGGAGGGGCGGATTCTTCTGTCCCCCAAGGTTGACAGCGCCCTTCGGGACTTGCGCAGCTTTATGTTTGAGCGGGTGTACCGCAACCCCGTTGCCAAGGGGGAGGAGAGCAAGGCCAAGGATATGCTCCGGCGGCTGTATGAGTATTATTATGCCCACCCGGAGGCCATCCCCCAGGACTTTCAGCCCCAGCTGTCCCTGGACGGCATGGAGCGGACGGTGTGCGACTACATAGCCGGCATGACCGATAACTATGCGGTACATAAATACACGGAAATATTTGTCCCGGCGGGATGGCATATCCGGGGATAATGTGCTATAATAACTTTTTACAGATAAAAAACGGGAGGAAACTATGAACAAGAAAACATTGCTTAAACTGCTGATGATTCTGCTGGCAGTGGTTGCAGAAGGCATGGCCCTGGCACCCAACTCCGTCACGGTGGCCTACATCCAGGAGCAGAAGAATGTCTACTATTCCTACTTTGCAGTCATCCCCGACGCCCCAATCCAGATGGCCACACCGATGGCGGGAATCCTGGGTGCTGTGGCAGGCGGCCTTGCCATCACCTATGCCGTCCGTTCCAAACGGGGACTGCTCCGGGCCATCCAGGTGGTGTCCTTCCTGGCAATGTGCTTCTCCGGCTGCCCGATTCTGCTGCAGCAGGACCCCATGGTGCGGCCCAATGTGCTGCACCCCATCTGCATGGGCATTTTGTTCCTCGTTGCCCTTGTGATGTATAAAAAGGCCGAGACCCTGGCGGATGTGCCCCACGAGCCTCGGAAGCTGAAAAAGAGATAAGACCAAATTTTAAGGGAAAGGAGGGGCAGTCATGGCATTTCCCCCGTCATTTATGGATGAACTGGTGGCAAGAAACCCCATCGAGGAAGTGGTGGGGCAGTATGTGCACCTGAAGCGCTCCGGTGCGAACCTCTTCGGCCTGTGCCCCTTCCATGGAGAGAAAACCGCTTCCTTTTCCGTAGCCCCGGATAAGGGAATTTACTATTGCTTCGGCTGTCACAAGGGGGGCAGCGTGGTCAATTTCATGATGGAAATTGAGGGCCTGAGCTACCCGGATGCGGTGCGGGCTCTGGCAAAACGGGCAGGGATGGAGGTACCGGAGGACGAGCAGTACCAGAGCCGGTACCGGCAGCAGGAGCGGCTGTGGGCTCTTTCCAAGGAAGCAGCCCGGTATTTCCACAGCCAGTTGTACAGCCCGGCAGGTGCCGAGGGGCTGGCCTATGCCCAGAAGCGGGGCATGACCCCGGGGATTCTTACCAAATTCGGAATCGGCTTTGCTCCCAACAGCTGGAACGGCCTGGTGGACGCTATGAAGGCCAAGGGCTACACGGAGCAGGAGCTGAAGGATGCAGGCCTGGTGTCGGAAAAGGGCGGCAGAATCTACGACCGCTTCCGCAACCGGCTCATGTTTCCCATTATCGATGTCCGGGGAAATGTGATTGGCTTCGGTGGCCGGGTCATGGATGACTCCACCCCCAAGTATCTCAATTCCCCGGAAACCCTCATTTTCAACAAACGCAAGAACCTTTTTGCCCTGAATCTGGCAAAGAAAAGCAAACTGGGCTACCTGATTCTGGTGGAAGGGTATATGGATGCCATCGCCCTGTACCAGTACGGCTTTGACTGCGCAGTGGCGTCTCTTGGCACCAGCCTGACCCAGGAACACGCCGTGCTGCTCAGCCGTTACACAGAGCAGGTGTACCTGATCTACGATGCGGACCAGGCGGGGCAAAACGCTACCCGCCGGGCCATTCCCATGCTGGAACAGGCGGGAATCCGCATCAAGGTGCTGAAAATCCCCGATGCCAAGGACCCGGACGAGTTTCTCAAGAAATTCGGTGCAGAGCGGTTCCAGCTGCTGTTGCAGGAATCCACCAACCGGGTGGAGTTTCAGCTGGCGGCCATTGGCAGCAAGTATAACTTAGCGGTGGACGAGGAAAAAATCCGCTATGTCCAGGAGTGCGCCCAGCTGATTTGCACCCTGGACAGCTCTGTCAAGCGGGAGGTTTACAGCGGCCGGGTGGCGGAAGCCGCCAAAATCACCATGGACGCCATGAAGCTGGAGGTAGATAAGGCCTTCCGGCGGCGGGTGGCTCAGGAGAAAAAGCGGCAGGAAAAGATTGATTTGGCGCCTATGAAGGCGCTGCAGCCCAAGGACCGCTCGATTCGCTATGACAATATGAGGTCCGCCATGGCAGAGGAGGGAATCCTCTGCCAGGTGCTCCGGGATCCGTCCCTGATGGACAGTCTGGGAAGGCTTACCCCCGAGTCCTTTTCCGTCCCCCTGTTGGGACGGGTATTTGCCCAGTTGCTGAACCGACACCGGCAGGGGCTGGAGGTGCAGCTGGGGGTGTTGGATGACATTACCCCGGAGGAAATGGCCCACCTTACGGGCGTGCTTCAGCGGCACCAGGGGCCGGTGAACGAAAAGGCCTTCCGGGACTGTATCCGCACGGTACTGACGGAGCGTCAGGAGAAAGCCGTTTCCTCCGATGAAGATCTGCTGGCCCTGCGGAATAAGCTGAAAGAAAGTAAAGGAACAAAAATATGAGTACAGGGGTTATGGAGAAAAAAACGCCCTCCTGGGAGGAGGATACCGGGGATTTTTTGCAGCAGATTCGCAATTATCCCCTGCTGACCCCGGAGGAGGAGCGGGAACTGGCAAAAAAGTGCGCCCAGGGAGATAAGGACGCCATTGTGAAGATGGTAAACTCCAACCTCCGCCTGGTGGTATCCGTTGCCAGAGAATATGCCGGCCGGGGCGTTCCGCTGCTGGATCTCATTCAGGAGGGCAGCATCGGCCTTCTGGTGGCGGCCCAAAAGTTTGACTACACCCTGGATTACCGGTTTTCCACCTATGCCACCAAGTGGATCCGCCAGAGAATCAGCCGGTATCTTATCAACCAGGCCGGAGTGATTCGGGTACCCACCCATACGGCGGAGCGGATGCGTAAGCTCCTTCAGGGGCAGACGGCCCTGCGCCAGAGCCTGGAGCGGGAACCTACGACGGCGGAGCTTGCCGGGTATTGCGGGCTGCCGGAAGCGAAGGTGCGGGAGCTGCTGGATATGATTCCCCAGGTGTGCTCTCTGGATTCTCCGACGGGAGAGGGGGAGGACAGCACCCTGGGACTGCTCCTGGAGGATTTGCGGGCGCCCCAGCCCCAGGAGGAACTGGTGCGCCGGGAGCTGAAGCAGAAAATGGATGCGCTGCTCTCCCGGCTGGAACCCCGGCAGCAGCAGGTGCTGCGGCTCCATTTCGGTATGGAGGACGGCGCCTGCCACACCCTGGAGCAAATCGGAAAGCAGCTGGGCGTTTCCAAGGAGCGGGTGCGCCAGATTGAACGGCAGGCGCTGAACAATCTGCAAAAGCTGGGAACCGGCTTTGGATTGGAGGACTTTCTGGAATGACAGAGGAATTTATGTTTGACCTTGCCCCCTGGGAGGCAACGCTTCAGGGAAAGCACCGGGGAGACACCGTACAGCTTCTGGACTGGCTGACCTTGCTGGAAGCGGAGCCGGAGGAGGTGGCCCAGGACGCGCTGCAAGCCCTGGAAGCAGAGGGAATCGCCCTGGAGCTGAAAGGAGTACCCCGGGAGGCGGCTTCCGGTGCCGCCGGGGAGCGGCTGGCCTGGGAGATGAAGCTGGCCCGGCAGGAGGATCTGCTGGGGAATCTCCCGGAAAATGACCCGCTTGCCCTGTATCTTCAGGAGCTGGCTGCAAATCCCGCTACGGGAAATGTGGAAGGGTACTTGCAGCGCTACCGGGAAGGGAATCAGGCCGCCGCTGAGCAGCTGGCCAACGAGATGCTGAGCCTGGTGGTGGAGGAAGCCCGGAAATGTACCGGCTACGGCGTGCTGCTGCTGGATCTCATCCAGGAGGGCAGCCTGGGTTTGTGGCAAGGAATTTTGCAGTATGAATCCGGGGACTTTACCCGGCATTGCTTGTGGTACATCCGCCAGTATCTGGCAAAAGTGATATTCTGGCAGCTGCGCAGCTCCGGCCTGGGGAGCAAGCTCCGACAGGGGATGGAGGACTATCTGGCGGCCGACCAGCAGCTCCTTACCAGCCTGGGCCGCAACCCCACTCTGGAGGAGATTGCAGAGTTTCTTCACATCACCCCGGAACAGACGGCAACCTATGAAAAAATGCTGGCGGACGCCAAGCTGCGGCAGAAAATCGACAACCGGGAAAAGCCCCGGGAGGAGCCGGACGAGGAACAGGCGGTGGAAAATACCGCGTATTTTCAGAGCCGCCAGCGGATTGCGGAAATGCTCGCTGCCCTGGAGCCCAGGGAGGCGGAGCTTCTGAGCCTGCGCTTTGGGCTGGAGGGGGGCACGCCCCTCAGCCCCCAGGAAGTGGGGCGGCGGATGCGCTTGACGGCGGAGCAGGTGGTGGCCCTGGAGGGGGCGGCCCTTGCAAAGCTTCGGGAAAATCAATAATCAGGAAGAAGGAGAAAACTATGGCAAAGACATACAGCATTGCCATTGACGGCCCTGCGGGCGCTGGAAAGAGCACCATTGCCCGCCGCCTGGCGGAGGAGCTGGGCTACTGCTATGTGGATACGGGGGCAATTTACCGGACGGTTGCCTATTTTCTGGATCTTTTGGGGGTAAGCCCCAAGGATGTGGACGGGGTCCGGCGGTACATTGATGAGCTGACGGTGGAGATTGAATATGACGAAACCGGCGCCCAGCACATGATTATGAACGGCATGGATGTGACCAAGGACATCCGTACCCAGGAGATTTCCCAGAAGGCGTCTTTGGTGTCCGCCCATAAAGAGGTGCGGGATATGCTGCTGGATATGCAGCGGGATGTGGCCAGAAAGCACAATGTGATTATGGACGGCCGGGACATCGGCACCGTGGTGCTGCCCAAGGCGGATGTAAAGATTTTCCTCACCGCCTCCTCCCAGGTCCGTGCCCGGCGGCGGTATGAGGAACTGATTGCCAAGGGCCAAAAGGCGGAGCTTCCTCAGATTCTCAAGGAGATTGAGCAGCGGGACTACCAGGATACCCACCGGGAAGTTGCCCCTTTGAAGAAAGCCCGGGATGCGGTGGAGCTGGACACCTCCGACCTGGACATTGCGGGGGTCATTGCCGCCATGAAGAAAATCATCGGGGAGAAGATACCGCTATGAGTATCCATGTGGCGAAAAGCGCCGGCTTCTGCTTCGGGGTGAACCGGGCGGTGGAGCTGGTGGAGCAGGCGGCCCGGGAAAAGGGCCGGGTCTGCACCTTAGGCCCCATTATCCATAACCGCCATGCGGTTGCCCATTTTCAGCGGATGGGGGTGGCGGTGATAGAAAGCCCCCAGGAAGCCCAGCCGGGAGATACGGTAATCATCCGCTCCCACGGCGTATCCCGCCGGGTGTACCGGCTTTTGGAGGAGCGGGGCGTGGAGATCGTGGACGCCACCTGCCCTTTTGTGAAAAGAATCCATGAAATTGTAAGCCGGGCAGAGGCGGAGGGGCGGCTTCCCATCATCATCGGCACCCCTACCCACCCGGAGGTGGAGGGAATTGCCGGCTGGTGCAGCAGCTGCCGCATCTTTGACAGCCCGGAAAAACTGGAAAAATGGGGGCAGCAACCGGATTTTTCCCCGGATTTGCCGGTGTGTATGGTGTGCCAAACCACCTCCACGGAAAATTTATGGAAAAAATGCGGCGAAATCGCAAAAAAACTGTTTACTAATTTGAAAATCTTTGATACAATATGCAAAGCTACAGAATTTCGGCAGAGTGAAGCGGCAAAATTGAGTTCAATTTGTCAGGCTATGGTCGTTGTAGGTGACACACACAGTTCCAACACAGGCCGTCTCGCTATGATTTGCCGGGAGCACTGCAGCCGGGTCACGCTGGTGGACAATGCCGCCGAGTTGGTTCCGGAGTTTTTCTGCGGTGTGGCTGATGTTGGAATCACAGCCGGTGCTTCTACGCCGGCGTGGATTATAAAGGAGGTCAACAAGACTATGAGCGAAATCATGAATGCTGAGGCTGTACAGGAGGAGAACTTTGAGGAACTTCTCGGGCAGTCCATCAAGACTTTAAATACAGGAGATAAGGTTACTGGTATTGTTACCGGAATCGGCGCTACCGAAGTCCAGATCGATCTGGGCACCAAGCACGCCGGCTACATTCCCTATGATGAAGTCAGCGCCGACCCTGCTGTAAAGCCTGAGGACATCCTCCATGTAGGCGACGAGATTGAGGTCTTCGTGGTTCGTGTGAACGACCAGGAGGGCACCTGCCAGCTGTCCAAGAAGAAGCTGGACGGCATGAAGGTGTGGGACGAGATGGCTACTTACTGCGAGGAGAAGACCGTCATCGAAGGCACCATCACCGAGGAGAACAAGGGCGGCCTGGTGGCGAACCACAAGGGCGTTCGGGTGTTCATCCCCGCTTCCCAGTCCGGTGTCGCCAAGGGCGGCGATATGTCCGCTCTGGTGGGCCAGACCGTGCAGATGAAGATTACCGAGGTCAACCGTGCCCGCCGCCGCGTCATCGGCTCCATCCGTGCCGTGACCGCTGAGGCCCGCAAGGCTGCTCAGGAGAAGATTTGGAGCGAGATCGAGGAAGGCAAGCAGTACCACGGCGTTGTGAAGTCCCTGACTTCTTACGGCGCTTTCGTGGATATCGGCGGCGTGGACGGCATGGTTCATGTGTCCGAGCTGAGCTGGAACCGGATCAAGAACCCCGCTGAGGTTGTGAAGGTGGGCGACGAGATTGATGTGTATGTCATCTCCTTCGATACCGCCAAACACAAGATTTCCCTGGGCTACAAGACCGCTGAGATGAACCCCTGGAATCAGTTTATGAACAACTACAAGGTGGGCGATGTGGTCACCGCCAAGGTTGTGAAGCTGATGACCTTCGGCGCTTTCGCCGAGATTATCCCCGGCGTGGACGGCCTGATTCACATTTCCCAGATTGCCGACCGTCGGATTGGCAAGCCCGAGGATGTGCTGTCTGAGGGTCAGGAGGTTCAGGTGAAGATTACCGATGTGGACGCCGAGAACAAGCGTATCTCCCTGTCCATCCGTGCCCTGCTGGAGGGCAGCGGCGAGGCCTCTGAGGAAGCCTGATACCACATTTTTCCGGGGCTGGAATCCAGCCCCGGTTTTTTATCAGGAGGTAACTATGGTAAAGCATATTGTGATTTACACGCTAAAAGATGGGGTGGATAAGGCCGCCGCTGTGGAAACCATCCGCTCCGTGCTGGAGCCTCTGGTGGGCAAGATTCCGGGACTGCTTCACCTGGAGGTGCGTCCCGCTTACCAGGGCGGCATGGACTACGCCCTGTACTCTGAATTCGAGAGCCGTCAGGCGCTGGCGGTGTATGCCGACCATCCTCTGCACCAGGAGGCCAAGACCCACTTCTGGGATTACCTGGACAGCCGGGTATGCGCCGACTACGATGTATGATTCCCATCACCCTGCGGAAGCCACTCCGTAAGGTGATTTTTATCTGCCCCGCACCAGAGTCTTTGCCCACTGAAAGTCCGCCTTTTTCACCACCCCCAACAGGCACAAAAGACAAAAAAAGATACCGAGGAACCCCACCGCCCGTACCAAAGGGCTTGTGGCCAGAGCGGCCCCGGCCATGGAAGCGGCGGCAGCCAGCAGGGTCAAAAGGGGCTGCACCGGAGAAAGAGCGTAGCCCGATACCCGTAAAAGCCTTCTCAGACTTAGACAGAAGTTGATAAAATGGGTGACAAAAAAGCTGCAAAAGTACCCGTGAAGGCCAAACCGGGGCAGCAGCACAAACAGCAGCGCCACATCCAGGGACGAGGTGAGGATATTGTACCGGACACAGGCGGTCTGCTGTCCCAGACCCTTGGTCATGGCGTCAATCAAGGAATCGGCGTAGAGCATAGGAATCAGCAGGGCAAAGGCTTTGAGGTAAGGCGCCGGGGCACCCGTGTGATAGATTGCCCCGCACAGACCGTCGGCGGTGAGAAAGATGACCCCGGCGCAGACGCAGCCATAGAGAAGCCCAATGTGCAGGCACCGCCCCACCAAGTAGGAAATCCGCTTCCGGCTCCCCACCGCAGCGCACCGGGCCAGCTCCGGCACCAAAAGCTCCGACAGCCCGAAAAGAATGGCAGCCGGGAACATCATAATGGGAAACACCATACCGCACACCATGCCGAAAGCCGCCAGGGGACTTTCCACCCCGGCGTACAGGGCCAGCCGTTTGGGTACCATGAGATTTTCACCGGTGGAGATCCCCGCTTTCAAATCGTCCGCCGCCGCCAGAGGCAGGGCAATTTTCAGAAGCCTTCCGGCAATGGGGATTCTGGGACCGGCGGGTACCCGCTCCCGGAGCCGCAGGAACCACAGACAGACCAGGGTAAAACAGCTGCTCAGCCCCTGGCCAACCACCACGGCAATACAGGCCCGGACGGGGTTGCTCCCGGCCCAGAGGGTCAACAGGGAAAAAACGGCCCCCATGTAGGTCAGCTGTTCCGCTACCTCCACCGCTGCCAAAGTGCGGATGCGGTTGGCAGCGGTAAAATATCCGGTCATCACGCCGCACAGGCAGTTTACCGGAAGAAACAGGGCATAAATTCGGAGGGCGGGGGAGATTTCCGGCGCGCCAATCCAGCTTTGGGCAATCACCGGCGCAAAGCGGTAGATCCCCATACTGACCGACAGACTGAAAATCAGGCTGTAAAGGGTGCAGCCTGAGAGCACCCAGCGGATATTGTGCTTTCTGCCCTTTCCCAGCTCCTCGGCGGTGAGGTACATGGCGGAAGTACGCACCCCGGCGGCTCCGGCAATCATAGCCAGTCCCCCCACGGAAAGCAGCAGGTGCAAAAGGCCTATCCCCTCCGGCCCGATTTTCCCGGAGAGATAAACCTGAAAAGAGGTGCTGATCAGCCGCAGCAGCAGATTCACCCCGGTAAGCAGCAGGGAGCTGTAAAAAATCCGTGATTTCAAAAAATCCCCCCTTGTCCTAAGTGTATTGGGACAAGGGGGAAATATGCTTTATGTGGCGTTGTGCTCCCGGCAGAACATTCCCAGAGGACATTCCTGACACTTGGGAGAGCGGGCGGTGCAGATTTCCCGACCGAAAAGCACAATCCGGTGACAGAAGTCGCTGCTTTCCTCTGGGGGCAGAATCTTCCGCAGCTGCTGCTCCACCTTCTCCGGGTCTTTGCCCTGGGAAAGCCCCAGCCGTCCGCAAATCCTTATGCAGTGGGTGTCGCACACCACGCTGCCCGGCACCTGGTACAGGTCCCCCAGCAGCAGGTTGGCGGTTTTCCGTCCCACGCCGGGAAGCTTCAGAAGCTCCTCCATGGTGCCGGGAACCTTGCCGCCGTACTGAGTAAGGAGCATCTGGCAGGCACCAACAATATCCTTGGCCTTCTGGCGGAAGAAACCGCAGGTTTTTACATAGCCTTCCACCGCCTCCACAGGGGCCTGAGCCATGGCTTCCAGGGTGGGATAGGCGGCAAACAGCGCCGGCGTCACCAGATTGACCCGGGCGTCCGTACACTGGGCGGAGAGCCGCACGGCAATCATCAGCTCATAATCCTTTTCATAGTGCAAAGCGCACAGGGACTGGGGGTAGCGTTCTTTTAATGCGGCAATAATGCCGGATACCTTCTCGTTCATAAGCTCCTCCTGATTTTTCTGCAATTTTATCATAAATTCCCGAAAAAAGAAAGGGGGCAGTCACAAAAGGGAGGGGGTGAGGATAAGATGATACAGTGTTCGGAAGGAGGATGGCTATGGAACGGAGATTGGATGACTTGCGGCCGGGGGACTCTGCTGTGGTGAAGGCCGTGAATACCAATGCCCATTTGGGCAGACGCTTGCAGGATTTTGGCTTTGTTCCGGGAACTCTGGTGACCTGCCGGTACCGGGGCCCCGGTGGAAAAGTTGTGGCTTTGGAGTTTCGGGATACGGTGGTGGCCATGCGGACAGCGGATTTAAGCGGCATCCGGGTGGTGCGGTGATGGGGCCGCTGATCACACGAAGGATTCAGGTGGCCTTTGTGGGCTGCCCCAATGTGGGGAAAAGCACCTTGTTCAACGCTCTGACCGGGATGCGTCAGCATACAGGAAACTGGCCGGGAAAAACCGTGGGCATGGCCCAGGGCCGTCATCGCCGGGGAAATACAGAGCTGGTGATTACGGACTTGCCGGGCACCTACAGCCTCCAGGGCACCTCTGAGGATGAACAGGTGGCGGCCCGGTACATAGCCCGGGAGGACTGGGACTGTGTGGTGGTGGTCTGTGACGCCAGCTGCCTGGAGCGGAGCCTGATTCTTGCCTTGCAGGTGCTGGAAAAGGCAAAGCGGGCGGTGGTGTGCCTGAACCTGATGGATGAGGCGAAACGCCGGGGCATCTGGGTGAACCATAGAAGTCTGTCCCAGCAGCTGGGTACCCCGGTGGTATGCACCGCCGGGGATAACCGTCAGGGGCTGGAGGAGCTGGCACAGGCTATCTGCGCCGCCGCGGCCCAGCCGGAAAAGGAAACCCTCCCGGTGTGGGAAAACCCGGTGTTTGCGGCGGAGGAGATGGCAAAGGACTGCGTGAAGAAGGATGGAAAGGACCATGACTTCTGGCGCAGAAAAATTGATAAACTTCTGGTAAGCCGCCGGTTTGGCGGGGGGCTTCTATGCCTGACGCTGTTTGTGATTGTGTGGCTGACTGTCTGGGGCGCCAATTACCCCTCGGAGCTGCTCCAGAGGGGCTTTGACGCCCTGTATGGAATTCTTCGCGGCTGGCTGACGCCTGCGCCTGTCTGGCTTTCCGGGCTGCTTCTGGATGGGGTATATGCCACCTGTACCCGGGTAGCGGCGGTGATGCTGCCCCCTATGGCGATTTTCTTTCCTTTGTTTACCCTTTTGGAAGATGTGGGGTACCTCCCCAGAATGGCGTTTCTGCTGGACCCGGCCATGGCCCGCTGCGGCGGCTGCGGCAAGCAGGCTTTGACTTTGTGTATGGGCTTAGGCTGCAACGCGGTGGGGGTGATGGGGTGCCGGATTATTGAGTCCCCCAGAGAACGCACAGCGGCTATGCTGACCAACGCTTTTGTGCCCTGTAACGGCCGTTTTCCCACCCTGATTGTGCTGGGAAGTCTGTTCTTTTCCCAGGCAGGGGCAGCGTTGGCGGTAGCAGCTTGCGTGGCTTTGGGGGTGGCGGGAGCCATGGCGGTGTCCGGAGTACTGAGCAGGACTGTGCTCAAAGCCCAGCCCAGCAGCTTTCTCATGGAAATGCCGCCTTTCCGCCGCCCCCGGCTTGGCAAAATCCTGGTCCGTTCCCTGGCGGACCGTACCATATTCATCACCGGCAGGGCCATGAAGGTGGCAGCTCCCGCAGGGGCCTTGCTGTGGCTGCTGTCTTACACCGGACTGCTCACCGCCATAGCCGGGTGGCTCGATCCTCTGGGGCTTATCCTGGGGATGAACGGAATCATCCTGCTGAGCTTCATCCTGGCCCTTCCAGCCAACGAGCTGACCATTCCGGTGATTCTTATGGGACTCAGCGGCGGTACCTTGCAGGCTGCCGGGGAAGTCAGTCCGGGGCTTCTGCTGAGCGCAGGACTTACCTGGCAGATGGCCCTTTGCACCATGGTGTTTACCCTGTACCACTGGCCCTGTGCCACCACCTTAATGACCGTTTACCGGGAGTCCGGCAGCATAAAGAAAACAGCGGCGGCAGGAATCCTGCCCACCGCTGTGGGGGTTACTCTATGTTTTCTTCTGAATCTTCTTCTGTGAGAATCCCGGCGGTGAGAGCGGAAATCTCATAGGCTGTCCGGGTGGTAGGCCCCTGGTCGGTGAGTTTGGTATATTCCCGACTCTGGAGCCGTCCGCAGATCTGGATTTTATCCCTGACCTCACATTGTGAAATTTCCAGAGCGGTGCGGCCCCAGAGGATACAGGGCAGGTAGTCTGCCCGGCGGAAGGCTCTGGGCACCGCCAGCATCACATCGCAGATTTCCCGCCCCAAGGGGGTTCGCCGGAAGGTGGGGACTTTGCAGATGAGGCCTTCCAGGGTCACATCGTTGATGGGGTCTCCTTCCTCTACCGTGAGGGAGGCGGCAAATACAAAGATAATCAGATGCCGCACCCCATCGCTTCGCTGATTGTAGGAGCGAATCTGCCCGGTGACGGAAATCTGGTCCCCGGCGGAGGGGTCCAGGGCGTTTACCAGGGCCTCCTCGGCAATCACCGGCAGGGTATCCACCGTGCCGGAGAGCCGGGGAACCTCCAGATAAAACCGATAAAACCGACGGCCGTGATTCTCATGGGAAAACTGGGGAAGCTCCCGAAGACTTCCCCGCAGGGTAATGCTGTTGGCAGTATGTTCCATAGATCCACCTCAAATTCCAATGTATGGAACATCCTATGCCTCAAAACAGAAAATAGACCTCCGGCAAACGCCGGAGGCCTTTTGGAAGAGATATCCGTTTTTAAGGCAGCCCGCGCTCGGCGCGGATACCATTTTGGGATAATACGCGGGATATGCGTTACCTTCTGGTGATTCGTTCCAGCAGGAACCCTATGGACATTCCCGAAAGGTTCAGAATCAGATCGTCCACATCAAAGGAGCCCAAAAGGGTCACCAGCTGCATTAGCTCCACCGCCAGCATGATGGCAAAGCACAAAAGGAAGAACCGTAAAAAATTCCTCAGGGCCTTGGATATCTTGGGCAGCAGAAAGCCGACGGGGATAAACAACAGCACATTTCCTGCCAGATTGATAAAGCAGTGGCGGACAAGATAGGCATTACTGCTGTGAAATACCACCCAAAGGTAGTTGCCGATGGTGAAAAAGGGCTTGAGATTCCGATTGCAGCCCAGCTGTTCCTGGTAGGTAAGCCCTTCGATCCATCCGGCGGAGCGGCCGAACAGCAGCCACAGCAGAAATAAGCCGTACAGAATCAGAAGACCCCGCCACAAAGGCTTGGTGTTGGGTTTGCTTGGTTTCATAGGCAGCTTCCTTGCTTACTTGGATTTTCCCTTCCGCCTGGGAATGGGACTCTTTCCGGAAACCGGCTTCCCACGGGCGGGGCGAACTTTTGCCGTGACCTTGGGCGGGGGCGCCTGAAACTTTCCCGGCCTGGGAGGCACCGCCCGGATGAGGCACTTGGGGCCGGAGCCAATCAAATCCTCCCGGTGGGCAGCGATGAGGGCTTCCCGCACCAGGTAGTAGTTCTTGGGGTCCCGGTACTGAATGAGCGCCCGCTGCATGGCCTTCTCGTGGGGGTCGGTGGGGACATATACCTTTTCCATAGTACGGGGATCCAGACCGGTGTAGTACATTACCGTGGACAAAGTGGAGGGCGTGGGGTAAAAGTCCTGCACCTGCTCCGGGTTGTAGCCCATATCCCGAATGTACTCCGCCAGCTTCACCGCCTCCTGCATGGTAGAACCGGGATGACTGGACATGAGATAGGGAACCAGAAACTGCTTCATGCCGTATTGCTGATTCAGGGCAAAATACTTTTCCACAAATCGATTGTAAACCCCGTTTTTGGGCTTGCCCATGTAGGACAACACCACATCGGACACGTGCTCCGGCGCCACCTTTAGCTGACCGGAGATATGGTGCTGCACCAACTCTTTGAAGAAGGTGTCCTTCTTGTCCGCCAGCAGATAGTCAAAGCGCACGCCGCTGCGGACGAACACCTTTTTCACCCCCGGCAGCCTCCGCAGCTTCCGCAGAAGGCTTACATAGTCCGCGTGATCCGCCCGAAGATTTTTGCAGGGGGTGGGGTAGAGGCACTGCCGGTTGGGACAGGCGCCCTTGGTCAGCTGCTTTTCACAGGCCGGGAAGCGGAAGTTGGCGGTAGGGCCGCCTACATCGTGAATATAGCCCTTGAAGTCCGGGTCCTTTATCATAAGCTCGGCTTCTTCCAGAATGGACTCGTGGCTTCTGGCCTGGATAATCCGCCCCTGATGGAAGGTGAGAGCGCAGAAGGAGCAGGCTCCGAAGCAGCCCCGGCAGCTCACCAGGCTGAACTTGACTTCTTCAATGGCGGGTACACCTCCCAGCTTTTCATAGCTGGGATGGTAATTGCGGCAGTAGGGCAGGGCGTAGACGGCGTCCATCTCCTGGGTGGTCAGGGGCTTTTGCGGGGGATTCTGCACCACAAACTCGTTTCCGTAGGGCTCTGCCAGCCGCTTGGCGGTGAAGGGGTCGCAATTCTGATATTGAATACGGAAGCTCTCCGCATAGGCCCGGCGGTTTTCCTTCAGCCGGTCAAAGCTTGGCAGCACAATGGTGGGGAAGCTCTCGTCCAGCTGCCGGGTGCGGAACACCGTTCCGTCAATGTAGGTGATGTCCTTCACGTCCATCCCGGCGTTCAGAGCGTCCGCGATTTCCACAATGCTCTTTTCTCCCATACCATAGGAGAGCAGGTCTGCCTGACTGTCCAGCAGGATGGAGCGTTTCATGGAGTCGGAGAGATAGTCATAGTGGGCCAGCCGCCGCAGGCTGGCTTCAATCCCCCCGATGATAATGGGCGCGTCTTTGTAAACCTGGCGAATCAGATTGCAGTAAACCACCGTGGCATAGTCCGGCCGCTTGCCCATGACCCCGCCGGGGGAGTAGGCGTCGGATTTGCGGCGGCGCTTGGAAACGGCGTAGTGGTTCACCATGGGGTCGATGTTGCCGCCGGTGACCAGAAACCCCAGCCGGGGCCGGCCGTAAATGTCAATGGACTTGGGATTCTTCCAGTCGGGCTGGGAGATGATTCCCACGGAGTACCCGGCCTGCTCCAGAACCCGGCTGATGATGGCATGCCCGAAGGAGGGATGGTCCACATAGGCATCCCCGATGACATACACAAAGTCACATTGACTCCAGCCCCTGTCCACCATATCCTGTCTGCAAAGGGGTAAAAATTCCATAACCGGCCTCCCAAAATGTTTTCCCCATTATACCATTGATTCCGGAAAAAGAAAAGGGGATTGGAAGGTTCCAATGCTCCCCAAAATATTTGAAAAATTTTTCAAAAAAACAGTTGACAAAAGACGACGCCCATGGTATTATATCGGAGCGTTGAGCGAAAGCTCAACTGCAAAGTGAAAAATGCGCGAGTGGTGGAATTGGTAGACTCGCTAGATTCAGGTTCTAGTGCTCATTCCGGGCATGCGGGTTCAAGTCCCGCCTCGCGCACCACGATCGGAGCAAGCTTCGGCTTGCTCCGATTTTTTGTGTGGGTCATAATGTGATGATATGCTTTTTAACGATTCTGCTTCCGGTTCATTTGCGGATAGACCGGAATATCTGAAATACAATGGTCAGATGGTTTTAATGATTGGTTTTCCGCCCTCTGAACGCGTTTGTGACAAATAGCAACCCAGGGGGGACGCACGGCTGCGTCCCCCCTGGGTTTTTGGTGTCGGCGTTTCCCTGCATCTTCCGGGCGTTCCCTGCCGGTACGAAATCTACCACCGCAAAGCATCGCCATTGCCTGATAATAGAATAACAAATTCTCAAACCTCTGTAAAGATATTTTCCCGGATTCGGGATTATTGGGAGCCGCTGGGTTCTAACTTCAGAATTGTCACGGAGGCTGCGCCGGAGCGTGCGGCAGAGTTGCTGTTGAAGGTCAGGGTGAATGTGGTCTGGGAGGGGGCATAGAGAATCAGCCCGTGAGACCCCCCTGCGGTGACTCCCGGCATACCTACCTTGCTGTATACGCCGTCATCCAGATGGGAGGTGCCGTTATAGGTGGGCGTCACCTGCATATACCCGGCATTGTCCAAAATGGTGGAAATTTCGTAGAAAATGTGGTAATACCCAGGATTCAGGAGAATTTTGGTATTATCTTGCAGGGAGATATTCCCGGTGGCGTCCTTCGTGACGGCCAGTAAGGGTACCAGGTTCCCGTTGGTGAAGGTGGCCTCATAGTTGTTGTAGGAGGCAAAGGTGCTGGGACCCGGAGGGCCCTGGGGACCGGGATTGCCCTGAGGCCCCTGAGGCCCGACTTCACCCTGGGGACCCTGGGGCCCTACTTCGCCCTGAGGCCCCTGGGGTCCGACCTCACCCTGAGGACCCTGGGGCCCTACTTCGCCCTGGGGACCTACTTCACCCTGTGGGCCCTGGGGTCCGACTTCGCCCTGGGGACCCTGGGGTCCGACCTCACCCTGGGGCCCCTGGGGTCCGACTTCACCCTGAGGACCCTGGGGTCCGACCTCACCCTGGGGCCCCTGGGGTCCGACTTCACCCTGAGGCCCCTGGGGACCGACTTCACCCTGAGGCCCCTGGGGTCCGACTTCACCCTGAGGACCCTGGGGCCCTACTTCGCCCTGAGGCCCCTGGGGTCCGATTTCACCCTGAGGCCCGATTTCGCCCTGCTGCCCCTGCGGGCCGGGGCAGCCTCGGGGACCTTGGGGGCCGGGACAGCCTCTGGGGCCCTGGGGCCCTGGTTCTCCCTGCGGGCCGGGAATCCCCTGGCATGGGCAGCAGGCGAAACAGAACCCGCCAACACTTCTGGGCTGGGGGAATCTGGGGAGTTTGTTGTCTGACATATTGCATCACTGCCTTTCTGGAAGATATTTTCATACCAGAATATGCAGCAAGAGAAAAGAGTGTGAAAAATGCGCCTGTCCCCAACCGGGGCAGGCGCAAGCTTTGTCAGGAATTTTTGGAATTGGGTGCCGGTTCGCCGATGTTGACGGGGTGGAAACCCTCCCCGTGTACCTCGTTGGATTCCAGAACAATCAGGAATGAATTGGGGTCGGCGGCCTTGGCTGCTTTTTGCACCAGATACATCTCCCGATTGTTGCAGGCGCACATCACCACCTGCCGGGTGTCGCCCTTGTAGCCGCCCTGGGCCGGAAGAATGGTGGAGCCCCGGCCGCAGCATTGGTCGATGACCTGGCAGATTTTTTCTCCCTGGTCGGTAACAATCAGGGCCATTTTTCCGGCGTTGATGCCGTACATCATCTTGTCCACAGCCACGGCGTACAGGTAGCTGACAATCATGCCATAGATAATGCCGTCGATGTCCCGGAACAGAAGGCTGCCCAGCGCAATGATAATTACATCGGAGACGAAGATGATTTTGCCCAAGGAGAGGTAGGGGAATTTGGCCTTCACCGCCATGGTGATAAAGTCAGCGCCGCCGGTGGAGGAATTTTGCATATAGATGAGGGCGTAGCCGATGCCCGCAATCACACCGGTGCACAGAGCCGCCAGCAGCCGGCTGCCGGTGTAAACGGGAAACAGGGGGGCTACATAGTCGATGAGCAAGGAGGAGACAATCATGCAGCGCACCGAGCTGATAAAGAAATTCTTGCCCAGCAGCCGATAGCACAAAATGGCCACGGGAATGTTCATCACGATGGTGGAAAGACCGATGGGAATTCCAAACAGGTGATAAAGAATGATGGAGATGCCGGAAAAACCGGTTAAGGGAAATTCAGCCTGAACGGCAAAGTTGTAAATGGCGGCGGCAATCATAATGCTGCCCACCAGCTCAAAAATCATTTGGGTAAGAAGTCTTTTTCTCATATTGATCCTCCTTCCGAAAAAAAAGAGCTTGGGCGTATGTATAATACGCCTAAGCTCTTTTCCGACAAGATTATAACATAAAAGCAAAAAAATTGTCAAGACTGGAAGTTGACAGATTGCCGCATTGGTGCTACCATATAATTAACGATTAGGTTAAATGTTAAAGGAGGCGGTACCATGTCCCTGCAAAAGACCCTGCGGGCCCTGGCGGACCCCACCCGCCGGAAGATTCTCAATCTCCTGAAAGACGGCAGGATGTCCGCCGGGGAGATTACCGACTGCTTCTCCGTCACCGCGGCATCCATATCCCGACACCTGTCGGTGCTGAAGGAAGCGGATTTGATTCGGGACAGCCGGGAAGGAAAGTTCATTTACTATCAGCTCAATGCCTCCGTGCTGGAGGAGATTATGCTCTGGCTTACGGACCTGAAAGGAGAGGAACAACATGATTAAACGGAACAAATGGACTCTTTTTATTACATCTCTGGTGATTTTGCTTCCCATGGCGGTGGGTTTGATTCTCTGGAACCGGCTGCCGGAGCAAATGCCCACACATTGGGGCGCGGACGGCCAGGTGGACGGCTACAGCAGCAAGCTTTTCGGCGTGCTGGGACTGCCGGCCTTCATGTTAGGCATCCATTGGCTGTGCATTGTACTGACAGCGGCAGCTCCCAAGCACAACAATGTTTCCGGGAAGGCCTTGCACCTGGTATTCTGGATTTGCCCCGCCATCTCCCTGATTGTGGGCTTTATCACCTATGGTCAGGTGCTGGGGCTTCAGATGAATGTGACCCTCATCATGCTGCTGCTTACAGGCGTGCTGTTTTTTGCCATCGGCAATTATCTTCCCAAATGCAAGCAGAACTACACCGTAGGAATCAAGCTCCCCTGGACCCTGAACGACGAGGCAAACTGGGACAGCACCCACCGCTTTGCCGGGAAACTCTGGGTTGTGGGCGGTCTTGTGATTCTGGCCACCGCATTTCTGCAAAATATTTGGATTTTCCTGGGAATTGTGGTGATAATGAGCATTGTTCCCATGATTTATTCCTATTTGTATTACCGGAAGCATACTTCTGAGGAATGAAAGGACAGGTGAGTACCTGTGTTTTGGTGGTTCATCTTTGTCTGTGACCTCCTTACCCCGGCCCTGATGATTGGGGTGGGCCGCTGGATGTGGAAGCATCCCCCCAAGGAAATCAACGCTTTTCTGGGCTACCGGACGACCTGGTCCATGCTGAACATGGACACCTGGCAATTTGCCCATCACCACTGCGGAAAGCGGTGGTGGATTACGGGATGGATTTTGCTCTTTCCTACTGTTGCCATTCATATTCCCTTTTACGGCAAAGGGGAGGATACCATCGGGTGGATGTGTATCGGAGTGCTGGCGGTGCAGCTTACGGTTTTGATTGCCAGCATATTTCCCACGGAACGGGCTTTGAAGAAAACCTTCCGGGAGGACGGAACCCGCAGATAAGAAAAACCCCAACAGGCGATGCTTCGTCTGTTGGGGTTTTTGTTGTGTCAGGAAGCCTTCCGGGGTTTTTCGTATTTGCCTACCAGCCGCTTGGGCTTGTACAGCAGGAAGTACAGCCCCGCCAGAAGAACGGCGGCTCCCAGGGAGATTTTCCAGCCCAGGGAGAAGGCGGCGTTGTGATAGGTGAATTGGATTTCGTGGTAGCCTTCCGTCAGCTCCAAAGCTACCATGGCGTCTCCCACCAGCACAATTTCCGCCGGCTTTCCGTCCACCGTAGCACTCCAGTTCCCGTTCTGGGGGATGGAGGTATACAGCAGCCCGTCCCGGTTGCACTGAATGAGGCCGGAGATTTTGGTGTTGGAAAACTCCGTCAGCTCCAGAGTGGAGGCTGCCAGAATGCTGTGGGCCTGACGGAACAGAGTTTCGTCCAGAATGGCGGCGTTGACCGTCATGCTGCTGTTTTCCCCGGAGGCACAGGTCAGCTCAATGGTAATCACATCCCCGGGCGCTACATCGCTCACCGCCAGCATCTGGGGCAGACTGTAGGTTTCGGAGTAGAGCCGGGATCCGTTTTTCAGAACCCGGAAGCTGTTGCGTTTGGGCAGGTTCAGGTTGATGCACAGGAAACCTTCCTTGTCCGCGGTGTAGTTGTAGGAGATGGTTCCGCCGCTGGGAGCGTCATAAGCACAGTAGCCGGTGGAGGAGGCGGAATTGATGGTCACATCCGAGGACTGGACGGAAAGGTAATCCCCCTGGACAAAGGACCAAACATCCTCTTCGATTCCGGCAGCGGCTTTTATGAGATTGTTCTGGAGAATGAAAGGGCTGTTGGTGGTGAAAACCACATCCTTCAGCTGGGAATTCGCCAGAAAGCCCAGAGGCAGATAGGCGTTGTTTTCCAGGAGATGGACATTTCCCTTGTAATGCAGGTCGTCAAAGTACGCATTCTCAATCACATTGCCGTCCCGCTCAATCATATACTGGAGGTTCAGGAAGAGATTTGCCACCGGGGAGCCGTCCTCGAAGCAGTACCGGTTATAGGTGTCCTTGGCGCCATAGCCCAGAGCCTGCATGAACCGGGTTACCCGCACATTGGCGGAGCTGGTAAAGGTGGAAATACCGTTATAGTTGTTCAGGGCCCCGTCGTTGAGCGTCTGGGAATGGGTCACCTCCGCCCGATAGAAAAGGGTGTTCTTTTCCCGCTCATGCATGATTTCAATGATGTCGGCGGCGTCCTCACCGCCTCTGGGATAGGAGTACAGCCCCACATTGGTGAAGGAGAAGGTGGTGCCGAAGTTAATCAGATTGAACACCAGTTCCAGACCGACTACCCCCAGCAGCAGCCGGGAGCAGGCGCGTCTGCTCAGCACCCAGCGGTTCCGGGGCGCGGCAAAGGCGGCAGGGGCGGTTTCTTCCGACACAGGCTTTCGCCGGGCGGCATAGTACAGGAGGAAGAAATATATCCCTAAGAAAATCAGATTGTAAGCCACAAAGCTGCAATGGGAGGCAAAGGTGCCGATGTTGATAAAAATATTCTTCGCGGAGTCCGCCGGCAGGAAGCTGACCTTGCCGGTGAGAAGCTGGGTAAAGTCGGAGAGCTGGTCGCTGCAAAAAAAGATATTCAGGCTCAAAATGCCTGCAATGATTACCTGCCAGGTTTGGAATTTCCGCCGCAGCAGCCAGGCCCGGTAGGCCATCACCAGCAGAACAAAGCTAAACAGGAAGCTGAAGCGGTAGGGAATCATATTGGGGAAGTGGAAGCCGTGCCAGATGTAGTCCAGCTGGCGGAGAATGAAGCTCAGGCTGAAAAACAGCAGAAGTCCCAGGCTGCACAGCTTGTCCCGGAGGCGAATCTGAGGACAGGTGAGGAACACCATGGCAAGCAAGGTGGTAATCACACCGCAGTACAGGTTGGGCAGACCCTCCTTGAAGGTGGGGGTGATACCGCCGTTCATGTTTCCCGCCACCTGGCGCATAGCGTCCAGCAGTCCCAGCCAGGTGTTTTTGCTGGCAATGTTCAGCTTGAGCCCCTTGGGGAACTGGTTCACGGCAGATTGGGTGGTTTGCAGGGCAGCCAGGGCAGGCAGCTCCAGAATGGCGGTCATGGCGATGGCGATGGCGGAAAACAGAGCCATCCACAGAAGGTCCGTGAAGAACCGCTTCACACCCTGCCAGCAGCAGATTTCATAGCAGACAAAGCAGAGGAATACAAAAATGCAGGTGAAAAAGCCCACATAATAGTTGGAGAACACCGACAAAAACAGAGTCAGGGTGTAAAGAAGGAATTTTCGATTGCGAAGCAGGCTGATTTCTCCCAGAATCACCAGCGGCAGCAGGGCGAAGGTGTCCAGCCACATGAGATTCCACTGATATCCCAGGGCCCAGGCACACAGGGCGTAAAGGGCGCCAAAGATGCTGATGGAAAGATCATCCTTGTGGAAGAGCTTTTTCAGGAAGATTGCGAAAAACATTCCTGCCAGTCCCAGTCGAAGGGGCAGAAGCAAAGAGAAAAGGGGCAGAAGCCAGCTTTCCGGTACCAGTACGGTGAGAAGATTCAAAGGCGAAGCCAGATAGTAGGAGATGAGGCCCAGGTAGTCCATGCCCATACCCACATTCCAGCTGTAAAGCAGACTGTCCCCGGAGAGCAGGGCTCTGCGGTAGGCCACAAAGAAGGGGTAGTACTGGTGGTACATATCGGAGTAGAGCATACTCAGGCCCCCGAAAGGCGAGCATCCGGCAATGAGCATCAGGCAGAGCATTCCCACGCAGGGAATGGCAAAGGCCAGTGCGGTATAGTTCCATTTGATTTTTTTCAGCTGCGGTAGTTTCATGGTGCGCCCCCTGAGATAGATTCGTCTATCAGTTTACCATATCCCGACGTCGGGGTAAAGGGGAAAAGGGAAAAACTTATCCAAAAGACAGGAAAAATCCCTGCCGCCAGGATTGGCGGCAGGGGTGTCTTATTCCATATCATCCTCATGCCATTGGGCATCCGATTCCTCAGGGAGATCCTCCGGGGTGTCGGTCATAATCTCGCCCAGCCGGATACGCCGCTGGATTTTTACCTTCTCCACCTGCTGGTGAAGCAGCTCCTTTACATCCATAGGGTTCTTCACATTTTTCAGAAGCAGAGTGGGAGCGGTTTTGTCGGAGGATACCACCGTGATGGAGCCTACCCCGAACATCCGCTGCCAGAGGCTGCGGGAGGTGGAGATGTCCCGAATCCGGTACAAAAGAATCTCCTCATCCTTGATGCTGAAAAAGCCTACGGACAAAAACAGCCGGTCTTCCGACAGGGCATACCGGGTAAAGCTGAGAGGCAGTCCCAGATGACGCTTCCGGTCTTTCCAGATATATTCCATACAAAGCCCTCCTTTTTTCTATAATAGTAGCCTTTTTGGCGGGCTTTGTCAATACGAACCTCAGAGAATCAGGCAAATAAGACCGTTGGCTCCTTCGTTTACAATCCGGTTCAGGCTGCCCCGGAACTTGCTGCGCACATCCTCCGGGGTGCGCAGCAGCTTGGCGGTCAGCCCCTCCTGCACCAGGGCGTAGACGGACTTGCCGAAGATATTGCTCTGCCACAGCTTTTCGGGGGATTCTCCCGACAGGTAGGCAATCAAATCCTTGGACTGCTTTTCGTCTCCCACCATGGGGCTGATTTCCGTGTCCACATCCACCCGAATCATATGGATGGAAGGAGCGGCGGCCTTCAGCCGGATGCCATAGGCGTTGCCCTTGCGCAGTACCTCCGGGGCTTGCAGGCTCATTTCCTCGGCGGTGGGCATGACGACTCCATAGCCGGTGGCCTTTACGCTGGAAAGAGCGTCGGCAATCTTGTCATACTCCTGCTTGGCTGCGCAAAGCTTCGCCAGCTGCTCCATGAGCTGGGCGTCGTTTTCAATCTCTATCCCGGTCTGCTCGCTGAGAATCTCATAGAACAGTGCCTCCGGGAAGGTAAGGGTGCAGCAGACGGTGCCTGTGCCCAAATCCACGCTGTTGACAGAGGCCCCCACCACCTGTTCCAGCTGGCTCAGCTGGGAAAGGGCGGACTCTGCCTGAGACAGGGCGTGAATCCCGGCGGTCTGCTCCCGCAGGGCCTGATACAGCGCGGATTTTACCGGGTGCTGGGCATCCAGCGCCCCAATCCACCGGGGCATATAGATGTTCAGCTGCTGCATGGGGAAGGCATAGAGCAAATCCTGCAAAATCTGGCAGATGTCCTGCACTTCCATAGCCTGGCAGTCTGCAATCATTACCGGCACGCCGTAGGTGCTGCGGATATACTGGGCGGCTTCCTGGGCAGGGGCGGCCTCCGGCTGGGGGGTGTTGAGAATTACCACAAAGGGTTTCCCGGTGGCCTGCATATCCCGGATGGCCCGGCCCTCGGCTTCCACATAATCTTGTCTGGGGATGTCCGTGACGGTGCCGTCGGTGGTGACTACAAGGCCGATGGAGCAGTGTTCTTCCATAACCTTTTTGGTGCCCAGCTCGGCGGCCTGAGTCATGGGGATTTCGTAGTCAAACCAGGGGGTGGTGACCATCCGGGGAACCCCATCCTCCAAGGCGCCCATGGCCCCTTCCACCATGTAACCCACGGAGTCAATCATCCGAATCCGCAGTTTGGCGGTGCCGTCCGGGGAGATTTCCACCGCGTTTTCCGGGACGAATTTGGGCTCGCTGGTCATTATGGTTTTGCCGGAGCCGCTTTGGGGCAGCTCATCCCGGGCCCGTTCCGCCTGGTAGGGATCGTCGATGTTGGGAATTACCAGCTGCTCCATAATGCGCTTGATGAGGGTGGATTTTCCGGTACGCACCGGGCCTACCACGCCAATGTAGATATTGCCTCCGGTTCTGGCGGCAATATCGGAGTAGATGTTTTTCATAGCCAGCCTCCTTGTTCCGGCAGGAGGCCTGCTCCTGCCACGGTTTACCAAAGAGTATGTCCCCGGAGGGAAAAATAGAACCGCAGCGGCAATCGGCTGGGAAAGTCAGAAAAAAGTCCCGGATTTTTTGTAAAATAATGTTTGACAAAACAGGTAAAAGCCTATATAATATCTAAGCACGAATGCAAGGAGGGGGATACTATGCGACTTGGGCTTGCTCAGATAATGGACAGACCCGGTGCGGCGGTACCTTTTTCCTGCTCCGTGGATCTGAGTGATCTTCAGTATGGTGCCAGCCACCCGGTAACAGAGCCGGTGGAGGCTTCCGGTACGGTGCGCAATACGGCAGGGGTGCTGGTGATGTCCGGCTCCGTCAAGACCTGTCTGCATGGCGTGTGCGACCGGTGTGCCGCAGAATTTTCCCGCGAGGTGGAATATCCCATCCAAGCGGTACTGGTGGAGGAGCTGGCCAACGAGGAGAACGAGGACGAGTGGGTATTCCCTCTGGAGGGTGAAAGCGCAGATCTTCAGGACATTGTTCGCACGGTGTTTGTGCTGAACATGGAGTCCAAGCTGCTGTGCAAACCGGATTGTAAGGGTCTGTGCTGCCGGTGCGGCAAGAACCTGAACGACGGCCCCTGCAGCTGCCAGAAGGAGCCGGATCCCCGTTTCGCTGCTTTACGGCAGCTTCTTAACAAGTAATTCCAAATGATGCTGTTAAAGCAGTTTGACCAAGGAGGTGTCATCCATGGCTGTTCCCAAGTGTAAAGTGTCCAGCGCCCGCCGCGATAAGCGCCGTGGCTCCAACTGGAAGCTGTCCGCACCCAGCGTGGCAGTTTGCCCCAAGTGCGGTGAGCCCGTCATGCCTCACAGAGCTTGCAAGGCTTGCGGCTCCTACAATGGCCGTCAGGTTCTGGCTGCCAAGGCTGACTAAGTCAGGAAAAGAGCGAAGGCTAAGAGGAAGGCGTTCCGCCTTCCTCTTTTTCCTTTATGGGGGGGGAAAACTCTGAATCCATCGTCTGCGGCTGGAAAGCGGATCTTTTCCGCCATCCATGCAGAATGGAAAACAGGAAATACACAAAGTATTCCTCTGTTTTCCATTCTTTTGTCTGACGAAAAATCTCTCGCTTCCAGCTCTTGCCGATGGATTCAGAGCTTCCTTAGTATGTAAAACTTGTGTGAACCGAAGTTTTTCGGTTGCGTTCCCTATGGGATTATGTCATAATAGGTGTGTGTTTTTGCGAAAGGAGTGATTTCCCATGGCAAAGCCTTTGGTGGCGATTGTGGGACGGCCCAATGTGGGCAAGTCCATGCTTTTCAATAAGCTGACCGGGCACAGAACCTCCATTGTCCAGGATACCCCCGGCGTGACCCGGGACCGGATTTACGGAGACTGCGAATGGTGCGGAAAACTGTTTTCCCTGGTGGATACCGGCGGTATCGAGCCAAACACGGAGAACGATATGCTGAAGTTTATGCGCCGTCAGGCAGAGATTGGCATTGAACTGGCGGACTGTATCGTTATGGTGGTGGATGT
The DNA here is from genome assembly GCA_949293985.1 of uncultured Eubacteriales bacterium. Classification (GTDB taxonomy): domain Bacteria; phylum Bacillota; class Clostridia; order Oscillospirales; family Oscillospiraceae; genus Faecousia. Next base: position 118,390 of record CASFFN010000002.1, read on the forward strand.
GCAGACCGGCGTGACGGCGGCGGATGTGGATGTGGCGACTATGCTCCGCAAATCCGGCAAGCCTGTGGCCCTGGCGGTGAACAAGTGCGATTCCGTGGGCCCCACCAACCCGGAGGTATATGAATTCTACGGCCTGGGCATCGGAGACCTGTTTGAGGTATCCGCCATCCACGGCCATGGCACCGGCGACTTGCTGGACTGGTGTCTGGAGCAGTTCCCGGAGGACGCCTGGGAGGAGGAGACCGACGAGGTCATCAAGGTGGCCATCGTGGGCAAGCCCAATGTGGGCAAGTCCAGCCTCCTGAACCGGATTCTGGGGGAGGAGCGGGTCATCGTATCCAATGTGGCGGGCACCACCCGGGACGCTATCGACAGCCCCTTTGAAAACGAAACCGGCAAATACTGCTTCATCGATACGGCGGGTATGCGCCGGAAGAGCCGGGTAGACGACATTATTGAAAAATACTCCAATATGCGTACCATCAGCGCCATTGACCGGGCGGATGTGTGCCTGATTCTCATTGATGCCAACGAGGGCGTCACGGAGCAGGATACCAAGATTGCCGGGCTTGTCCATGAGGCGGGCAAGGCCGCCGTGATTGTGGTGAACAAGTGGGATGCGGTGGAGGACAAGCAGACCAATACCATGCGGGACAAGGAAATCGGTGTGCGCCAGGGCCTGAGCTATATGACCTATGCCCCGGTCGTGTTCCTGTCCGCCCTTACCGGCGCCCGGGTGGATAAGCTGTTCCAGGTGATTCAGGATGTACACAAGCAGAATACCAGCCGGATTACCACTGGTGCCCTGAACAGCGTCCTGGCGGATGCCACCGCCCGGGTGCAGCCCCCCTCCGACAAGGGCCGCCGGCTGAAGATTTACTATATGACCCAGGCGGGCACCAAGCCCCCCCATTTCGTGATTTTCTGCAACGATGCCCGGCTGTTCCATTTCTCTTACCAGCGGTATCTGGAAAATCAGATCCGGGAGGTTTTCGGACTGCAGGGAACCCCTGTGCGGATTACCATCCGTCAGAAGGGCGATAAGGAGGAGTAAACCATGTGGCTGGCTGTGGTAGTGATCGTTCTCACCGGGTATCTTCTGGGGAACCTGAACGGCTCGGTGATGATCTCCATGATGCAGAAAGATGACGTGCGGAACCACGGAAGCGGCAACGGAGGTCTTACCAACTTTGTGCGGAACTTCGGTTACGGCAAGGCCCTGGGGGTGATTGCCGTGGATTTGGGCAAGGCGGTGCTGGCCTGCCTGGTAGGCCGTCTGATTCTGGAAAATGCCGGTTACGGCGTGGAAGGCGCCATGCTGGGAGGCGTTGCCGTCAGCCTGGGACACGATTTTCCTGTCCTGTTCGGCTTCCGGGGCGGTAAGGGTATCCTTTCCGGCCTGGGCATTGCGGCGGCGGTGGATTACCGCTGCGCCCTGCTGATTATTGCGGTGTTTGTTCTGACGGTAGCGCTGACCCGGTATGTCTCCCTGGGCTCCATTCTGGCGGCGGCATCTCTTGGCATTTTCTTCGGCGTTATGTACCTGGACCATCCCTGGGTGATGGCCGGAGGCATTTTTATGGCGGTGCTGGCGATTTTCATGCACCGGGGCAATATAAAGAGGCTCCTTTCCGGCACAGAGCGGAAGCAGAGCTTCTCCCGTAAGGAGAAAAAAGCATGAAGGCGGCGGTAGTAGGAAGCGGCGGCTGGGGTACGGCCCTGGCCCTGTGCCTTCTGCGGAACGGCCACGAAACCCTCCTTTGGAGCCATTCCCGGCAAAAAGCGGAGGAAATGGAGAAAACCCGGCAGAATAAAATGCTTCCCGGGGTGCTTCTGCCGGAAGCTTTGCAGATTGCCTGGGACCCCACCTCCGTGGCAGGACATCCTCTTGTGGTGATTGCCTGTCCTTCAGTGCATATCCGCAGCGTCTGCCGACAGGTTGCGCCCTATCTGGATGAGGACGCGGTACTGGTCTCCGTCACCAAGGGCATTGAGCCGGGGAGCCTTCTGCGGATGAGCCAGATTGTCCGGGAGGAAACCCACCGGGAGGTGGCGGTGCTCACCGGCCCCAGCCATGCGGAGGAAGTGGCCAAGAACATCCCCACAGCCTGCGTAGCCGCCAGCGAAAATCAAGCCCTGGCGGAGCTGGTGCAGGATGCCTTTATGTCCGACAGCTTCCGGGTGTATACCAGCGCCGATGTGATTGGTTCGGAGCTGGGAGGGGCCCTCAAGAATGTGATTGCCCTGTGCGCCGGTGTCAGCGACGGCATGGGCAATGGAGATAACACCAAGGCCATGCTTATGACCCGGGGACTTACGGAAATTGCCCGGCTGGGGGTGGCTATGGGGGCGAGAAAGGAAACCTTTGCTGGGCTGGCCGGAGTAGGGGATTTGATTGTCACCTGCACCTCCCAGCACTCCCGGAACCGCCGGGCGGGAATTCTCATGGGACAGGGAAAGCGTCCCCAGGAGGCTATGGAAGCGGTGGGCGCCGTGGTGGAAGGCTATTATGCCGCCAGCTCCGCCTGGGAGCTGGCCTGCAAGCTGGGCGTGGAAATGCCCATCATCCACGGGGCCTACCGGGCACTGTATGAAAATGTGGATGTAAAGACGGTTCTCAAATCTCTGCTGTGCCGTGCCAGAAAAGCAGAGACCGAGGACGCCGGCTGGCTCTGATTACCAAAGGCGGATATTTTCGTCCGCCTTTTCTTTTTTGCAGGTTTGCAAGAGGGAGAACCTGGCAACAATGGACTTAGCTGTGGGTGAAATTGATTCCTTAAGAAAGGAAATGTCTATGCTGCAATTAAAGGAAATTCGGAAAAATTATGAAGAAGGGGACCATGTGGTCCGGGCCCTGCGGGGCATCAGCCTGGAATTTCGGAAAAGTGAATTTGTGTCCATATTGGGGCCTTCCGGCTGCGGAAAGACCACACTTCTGAACATTATCGGCGGTCTGGACCGGTATACCCAGGGAGATTTGATGATCGGAGGCAAGTCCACCAAGGACTTTAAGGACCGGGACTGGGATGCCTACCGGAACTATACCGTGGGTTTTGTGTTCCAGAGCTATCACCTGATTCCTCACCAGAGTGTGCTGCAAAATGTGGAGCTGGCCCTGACCCTGTCCGGGGTGCCCCGGCAGGAGCGGCGCCGGCGGGCGAAGGAGGCTCTGGAGCAGGTGGGCCTGGGAGATCAGCTGCGGAAGCGTCCGGGGCAGATGTCCGGCGGACAGATGCAGCGGGTGGCCATCGCCAGGGCTCTGGTGAATAACCCGGAGATTATTCTGGCGGATGAACCCACCGGAGCCCTGGATACGCAGACCAGTCAGCAGGTGATGGAGATTCTCAAGGAGATTTCCAAGGAGCGGCTGGTGATTATGGTCACCCATAATCCGGAGCTGGCCCAGCGGTATTCCACCCGGATTATCAATATGCTGGACGGCCAGGTAACCCATGATTCCAATCCCCTGACTCCGGAGGAGCGGCCTGCCTCTTCCGGGGAGGGCATTCGGAAGAAGGGCAGAAAGAAGCTGCCCAGTATGTCCTTCGCCACGGCATTTCTCCTGTCTCTGAAAAACCTTTTCACCAAGAAGGGAAGGACAGCCCTTACCGCCTTTGCGGGCTCCATCGGCATTATCGGCATCGCCCTGATTTTTGCCATATCCCAGGGTACCAACGCCTATATCGGAAGCGTTCAGGAGGATACCCTGACGGCATATCCCCTGACCCTGGAGGCCACCACTGTAGATTTGGGGATGTTGATTCAGACCTTTATGGGGGGCGGCTCGGATGACGGGGCGGAAACCGGAGAGGATGGGGTCTATTCCCAGTCCCGGTTGTTTGATATGATTAACGCCCTGAATAATCTGGAAACCACGGAAAATGATTTGAAGTCCTTTAATCAATACCTCCATGGCACCATGGAGAAAGATCCCAATGGTGCCCTGCGCCAGGCCATCACCGGTATCCAGTACACCTATGACCTGGACTTGCAGGTGTATACCAAAACAGAGACCGGAGAGGTGCTGATTTCCGATACCCAGCAGCTGCTGATGGAGGCTATCCGGGAGAACATGGGCATGGATATGTCGGGAATGCTTCAGATGCAGGAAACCATGTCCCAGGCCTTTGGCTCTGCCATGCCCCAGGGCGGCATGAACCTGTGGACCCAGATGCTCTCCGGCATGGACGGGGAGATGATCAGCCCGGTTCTCAAAAATCAGTATGAATTGCTTTCCGGAAGCTGGCCCGATGCCTATGACGAGATTGTGCTGGTGGTGGACGAAAATCACCGGCTGGACGATCTGACCCTCTACGCCCTGGGTCTCAAAACCCGGGAGGAGATCAATGAAATCTTCTCTGCCGCAGCAAATGGGGAGACGGTGGACACCACCCAGGAGCATTGGCGTTATGAGGAGCTGCTGGGCAGAGAATTTCGGGTGGTTTTAAGCAGCGATTGCTATATTGTAGATGAGGGTACCGGCGCCTATATGGATTTGCGCCTGACAGACGCGGGCCTGCGGTACCTGTATGACAACGGCATCCCCCTGAAGGTATCCGGCATTATCTGCCCCAAGGAGGACGCCTCCACCACGATGCTCTCCGGTGCCATCGGCTACACGGAGGCACTGACGGAGCACATCATCGCCCACAGCGGAGACTCTCCTGTCATTCAGGCTCAGATGGAGAACCCGGAGAAGGATATCCTCACGGGGCTTCCCTTCCGGGAGGAGAGCGGAACCCTGACGGAAGCCCAGATGGCGGACCTGTTCCGGGAGCGGGTAGCCGCCATGAACACGGCGGAAAAGGCCGAGACCTATATCAAAGTGCAAAGCACCCCCACCTATGTTCAGCTGGAGGAGATGATTACCGCCCAGATGGAAGGGGTGAACCGGGAGCAGATGCAAAAGGCCCTGGTGGAAGCCATGGAGCAGCAGATGAGCATGAGCGCGGATGAGCTGATGAGCTATGTGGAAGCCATGGAGGATACGGAGCTGGTGGAGCTCTACCGGAACCTGGTGGAGCAGCAGATTCGTCTGAGCATGGCGGCTCAGGCCCAGCAGCAGCTGACCGGGGTAGAGCCGGAGCAGCTGGCCCGGCTGCTGGACGGGGCCATGGAGAGCTATACCCAGGAGCAGTGCGCCCAGTATTATGAGGAGGTGCTGCGCTTTTCTCAGTCCACCTATGAGGAGAATCTGAACAAGCTGGGCTATGTGCAGCTGGACGACCCCAGCGGCATTCACCTGTATGCCTCCAGCTTTGAAAGCAAGGATGTGATTGAAGAGGCCATCGCCCAGTACAACAGCGGAGTGGAGGAGCTGAAGCAGATCCGGTATACGGATTATGTGGGCCTCATTATGGACTCTGTGACCACGATCATCGACGCCATTACCTATGTGCTGGTGGCCTTCGTGTCCATTTCCCTGGTGGTGTCCTCCATTATGATTGGCGTCATCACCCTGATTTCCGTCCAGGAGCGTACCCGGGAGATTGGCATTCTCCGGGCCATCGGCGCCTCCAAGCGGAATGTGTCCAGTATGTTCAATGCGGAAACGGTGATTATCGGCTTTATTTCCGGTGTGCTGGGGGTAGGCGTGACCTGCCTTCTGTGCATTCCCATCAATGCCCTGATTGGGAAGCTGACCAACATCACCGGCCTGCGGGTGTTCCTGCCCTGGCAGGTGGGAGCCATCCTCATCGCCATCAGCGTGGGCCTGACTCTGCTGGCGGGGATCATACCCTCCCGCAGCGCAGCCAGAAAAGACCCGGTGGTGGCTTTGCGAACCGAATAAAAAATTGAGGATTGTCCTTGGGAAATCCTCAATTTTTATGGGATGTCAAGCAGATTTCTTTTTCCGGAAGAAGAGGACGGTGCCGCCGATGCCCAGCAGGATACCGACGCAAGCGGCAGCGGCTGCCATCCAGATGCTGCCGAACCAGTTGCTTCCCTGAGCCTCCTGGGTAACTTCTTCCTGGGTGGTGGCTTCTGTGGTAGCTTCCGTGGTGGGTTTCGTGGTAGCTTCCGTGGTGGCCTCCGTGGGAGGCTCGGTCTCCTGGGGCGGGAATGGCTCCGCCCGGAAAACGGTGACGGTGTAAATCCTCTTATCGCCGTTTTCCGCGGTTACCAGGATCTCATGGGTGGATTCTCCCACAGGAAGCTCCCCGATTTCCGGATAGGTGACGGTGGAAAGGGCATGGGTCTTGGTTCCGGAAATAACGATGGTCTGGGTTTCATAGGGAAGATACACGGCGTATTCCAGCTGCTCCGGGGAAAAGACCGGGGAGAGTAAGAATCCATCCACAGAAAGGCTGTCCAGGGTGTTGACAGAGGACTCCACATAATTGGGGTCTCTTTCCCGGAAGGTGTGAATCACATAGGATTTGGTGACACCGTTTTCAGCGGTGACGGTAACGGTCACATCGGTGGTGCCGTTGGGAGCGAGGGAATTGTTGGAAATGGAGACGGTGGCATCCTTGTCTTCCGGCGTGGCGGAAATTTGCAGGCTGGAAACGCTGTAAGGCACCGAAGTTTCGTAGCTGGTGGTGTCGGGGGAGAAAGCAGGGGAGAGGGTCGCGTTGCCCACCGTCAGGGCCGACAGGTTGGCGTTGCCGCTGAGAGGCGGCGCAATGGTGGCGGAGTAGGCGCAGGTACCGATATTGGTGTCCGCGCTGCCGTCGCTGACCACCACGCCGGTTGCGGATATGGATATGGAAGCACCTGTGGCAGCCTTGTCGGATACCAGAAAGGTGGCGGTCCAGACGGTGCCGCTTTCCAGTGGCTTGGACATGGAGTTGTCATAGAACACGAAATTGTTTCCGGAACGCTCCACAACCCAGGGGGATGCCATGGCGGAGGAAAAACTTTTGAGGGTCAGCACCTGGCTGTCATACTGGAGAGAGCCGCTGCCGCCGTAGATACCGCCCCCGGCGGAAAAGCTGACGGTGATGGTGTCGCCTGCCCGGACGGTGCCGGGACCGGAGAGCTTGGCGCTTCCGGCAGCACTGACAGAGAAACACCAGAGGGACAGAACCAGCACTGCCCCAAGGAGCGTCACAAAAAATTTTTTCATTTTTTCCACCCTTTCTTCTTGCCTATTCGACGAGAATCGATTAAGCTATATTATAGCATAGGAAAAGCCGGTTGGGGAGATGTCCAATGAAAAAATTCAAAATTTGGATAGCGGTGTGCTTATCGCTATTGTTGTTTGTGAAAACCGCCCCGGAGGCGAACGCCGCGCCGGGGATACAGCTGCATACGGCCCATTACGGCGTGAACAGGGAAGCGGGCCTGGTGGGAAAGATGCTGCCCCAAACCAAGCCGGAGGAATTTTTGCGGCAGTTTGTGGCAAACGGACAGCTGCACCTGACCAACGGTGTGAAAACCGGCTCCCGGGTGGAGCTTCTTCAGGGGGAAAAGGTCCTGGACAGCCTGACTTTGGTGGTCCAGGGGGACTGTAATGGAGACGGGGGATTTTCCGTCACGGATATGCTGATGGTAAAGTCCGTGCTTCTGGGGCAGCAGTCCCTTTCCGGGGCAAAGGCCCAGGCGGCAGACCTGAGCGGGGACGGAAAAGTGACCATCACGGACTTTCTCCAAATGAAAAGCATCGTTCTGAAGCAGAAAAAGTTATCCTCCCAGCAGCTTTCGGGAACCTCTCTTCCTGCTTGCCGGGTGCTGCAGCTGGGCGGCACCATGCCCTTCGGCTCTGCCGGGGCGGCAAGTGCACCTGTGGTGGAGGGCAATGCGGTTACCTGGGAAAAAGGTGTTTTGACAGCCAAAAACCTGGGTACCTCTCTGGTGCGCGGCGGGGAAGAGGAACTGCTTCTGGTGGTGACGGAGCTGCCCCAGAGCGTGGCATTTACCCAGAAATCTCTGGTTCTGAACCCCGGCGCTGCCCAGAAGCTGCAATTGGAATACCGTTATCCCTTGTATACTACAGCCAAGTTCGGTTCCTCCAATCCCCAGGTGGTCACTGTGGATTCTTCGGGGATTGTCCGGGCCGTGGAGGTGGGGACTGCCACCGTAACGGTTACCCTGGATAACGGCGCCTCCGCCAGTATGACGGTGCAGGTAATGCCTCTTCTGGAGAAGATTACTCTGGATACCGATTCCATGAAACTGAAGCCGGGCGCCGCCAAGCCTCTGACGGCCCAGGGTTACCCGGAAAATACCCGGGAGCCTCTGGAGTGGACTTCTTCTGACCCGTCCATCGCAACGGTGGATGCGAACGGGGTGGTACGGGGGGTGAACTATGGTACGGTGACCATCACCTGCACCGGAAAGTACAGCCGGGTATCTGCATCCTGCCGTGTAAAGGTGTGCGATTTGGTACAGGTTGCCCTGACCTTTGACGACGGCCCCGGAGGCAGCAAAACCACGGAGCTTCTGGATGCCCTGAAAAAGTACAATGTGAAAGCTACCTTCTTCCTGGTAGGCAACCGGATTGGATTCTCCGAGAGCATCGTGAAGCGGACCGCAGCGGAAGGACATGAATTTGGCTACCATTCCTGGGCCCATGGGTATTTCAATGATATGACAGCCGCCGAAATCAAGCAGGATTATGAGACCTTCCAGAAGGCGCTGTACGAGGCCTGCAATGCCCAGGCAACGGTATACCGTTCTCCCGGCGGAATTTCCACCGAGGAATCCCTCAAGACCATTCCGCTTCCCCACATTCTGTGGTCGGTGGATACCCTGGACTGGCAGCACAGGGACCCGGAGAAGGTAAAGAAGAACATTCTGGAGGGTCTGAAGGATGGACGCATCATTCTGATGCATGACATCCATCAGACCACCATCGAAGGAACCATTGCGGCTCTGGAGTACATATACGAACATGACCTGGATGTGGAGTTCCTTACTGTGACCCAGCTCCTGTCCAGAAACGGAAAAACCCCTTCTGCGGGGCAGACCTACTATTCCGGTTAAAGACGGCGGCCCCCGGGCGGAAACCCGGGGGCCAAAAAGAAAAGCGGCATTGCAAAAAGCAATACCGCTCAGGATGCCATATTAAACAGCCCGCTCAACCTTGTTGGAACGGAGGCATCTGGTACAAGCGTACACATGGCACGGAGTACCGTTGACAATGGCCTTGACCCGCTTCACATTGGGCTTCCAGGCACGGTTGGAACGTCTGTGGGAGTGGGAAACCTTGATACCGAAGGTAACGCCCTTGCCACAATAATCACACTTCGCCATTCACTGCACCTCCAATCCGTAAGAAAACATGTCGAAATGGCACTTCTAAACAAGTGCCTACATATAATAGCAGAGTTTTCCGGAAAAAGCAAGTGTTTTTTGAAAAAATTTTTGTTTCCACAAAATCATGTTGATATTCCCCGGTTGGCTCGTTATAATGAGGGTAGTTTGCAGGAATGAGGCAGAAAATATGGAAATTTACAGTGTACCTCTTACCAAATTGGTAAAGGAATTTGATTTGCGGGTGGCCTATGCCTCCTCGGATTATGAGAAGATTCACCTGACGGTGGAGGATGTGGCCAGGCCGGGCTTGCAGCTGGCAGGCTTTTTTGAGCATTTTGAGCCGGTGCGGCTCCAGGTTATCGGCAATGTGGAGGCCAGCTATCTGAAAAAGCTCACCAGCTCGGAGCGGAGCCGGATTTACGACCGCCTCCTGTCCTTTAAGTCACCGGCCATGCTCATTGCCCGGGATATTGAGCCGGATACGCAGCTGATGGAGATGGCGAAAAAGCATAACATTACCATTTTGCGCAGCAATGAGGCCACCAGCACCGTGGTGTCTGCCATAATCGCCTACTTAAAATCCCTTCTTGCGCCCCGGATTACCCGCCACGCCGTACTGATGGAGGTCTACGGCGAGGGCTTGCTGATTACCGGCGAGAGCGGAATCGGCAAAAGTGAGGCGGCGGTGGAGCTGCTGAAGCGGGGCCACCGGCTCATTGCCGATGATGCGGTGGAGATCAAGAAGATTGCGGGCAATGTGCTTATGGGCAGCGCGCCGGAGCTGATTCGCAACTATGTAGAGCTGCGGGGCATCGGTGTGGTGAATGTGGCAAAGCTCTTTGGCATGGGCGCTGTCAAGATGGAAAACCAGATTGATCTGGTGGTAAACGTGGTTCCCTGGAATCAGAACGCCGCCTATGACCGGCTGGGTCTGGAAGAGCAGACCATGGAGATTCTGGGCACCAAAATCCCCATGAACACCATTCCCATCACCCCCGGCCGTAATCTGGCGGTGATTCTGGAGGTGGCTGCCATGAACAACCGGCAGCGCCGTATGGGCTACAACCCGGCGGAGGAGTTCACCCAGAGAATCAACGAGCATTTTGCTTCCAATTCCGGAGCGGTATAACATTTATGAAGGAAATCACCATAGGACAAAACGATGCCGGGCAGCGGCTGGACCGGTTCTTGAGCAAGGCGGTCCCTTTGCTTCCCGCTTCCCTGGCCCAAAAGTATATCCGTATCAAGCGAATTAAGCGTAACGGGGCCCGGGCAGAGCGGGATACCCGGCTGCTGGCCGGAGATGTACTCCAGCTATACATCAACGATGAATTTTTCGACAAGCCCCGGGAGGATAATGCCTACCTGACAGTAGCCGCACCCAAGCTGAATATTGTATATGAGGATGAGAATATCCTCCTGGTGGATAAACGGCCTGGGCTGGCGGTTCATCCCCACGATGGGGCGGAGTACGGCAGAACCCTCATCGACCATATCCAGGCGTACCTGTACCAGAAGCGGGAATGGAGCCCCAGGGGGGAGAACAGCTTTGTTCCGGCGCTGTGCAACCGGATTGACCGGAATACCGGCGGCATTGTGATAGCCGCCAAGACGGCGGAGGCCCTGCGGGTGATGAACCAGAAAATCAAGGACCGGGAGCTGGACAAGCGTTATCTGGCCATTGTGGAGGGCGCGCCCAAACCGGCTAAGGGGAGTCTGCGGGGATACCTGTTCAAGGATGCCAAGAAGAACCGGGTCTTTGTCACCGATACCCCCCAGCCCGGCGCCAAAACCTGCCAGACCAACTATACCACCCTGTGCAACAGCCAGGGGCTTTCCCTGGTGGAGTGCGAGCTGATTACGGGAAGAACCCACCAGATTCGGGCACAGTTTGCCCACGCCGGGCACCCGCTGCTGGGAGACGGAAAATACGGCAAACTGAACAAGCGCTTTGACCGGAATTACCAGGCTCTGTACGCCTATAAGCTTACATTCCGGTTCGTCACCGACGCCGGAGAGCTGGCATATCTAAATGGCAGAAGCTTTCAGGTGGAAAAAGTGGATTTTGTCCAGGAATATTTTCCGGGGCTGGGAATACCCAAAACGGAGTAAATACAGCCGAATATGGGAAACATCATGATACCTGAGGCGGCAAAGGGATTGCAGGCTGTCTTCTCCGGGGAGATACCGGGGTTTTCTTGTGCCCGGCGGCGTCATCAATCCGGCTGCCAACAGCGCCGCGCTGATTGGGAAGACGCTGGGACGGGCGGTTGTTTTTTGGTTCTATGTCAATAGTTGGGGTAGAGCCAAAATAGAAAAGTTACAGATCGTGTCGGAGCGAGAACTCCGGCACGATTTTTATGTATTACAGAAGAGAA
>CASFFN010000003.1 GCA_949293985.1 uncultured Eubacteriales bacterium
GGTTGGGGCGGTGCTGATGGTGGATATGGCCCATATTGCCGGCCTGGTGGCAGGCGGCGCTCACCAAAGCCCGGTACCCTACGCCGATATTGTTACCACTACCACGCACAAGACTTTGCGGGGCCCCAGGGGCGGCCTGATTCTGGCAAAAGAGGAGTTTGCCAAGAAGCTGAATTCCGCCGTGTTCCCCGGCACCCAGGGCGGTCCTTTGGAGCATGTAATCGCCGCCAAGGCGGTGTGTCTGAAAGAGGCCATGGAGCCTTCTTTCAAAACCTATGCCCAGAATGTAGTGGCCAATGCCAAGGTTATGGCGGATGCACTGCTGGAGGAGGGCTTTGATCTGGTTACCGGCGGCACGGACAATCACCTGATGCTTGCCGACCTGCGGCCTATGCACATTACCGGCAAGGAGCTTCAGGCCCGTCTGGATGAAAACCACATTACTTTGAACAAGAACCGCCATTCCCGGCGACCCTGAGAAGCCCTCTATCACCAGCGGCGTGCGTATCGGCACGGCGGCGGTTACCACCCGGGGGCTGGGTCCTCAGGAGATGAAGCAGATTGCCCACTGCATTGCCCTGACGGCCAGGGACTTTGCCGGCACCTCTGCCGCCGTGAAGCAGACGGTTGCGGAAATCTGCGGGAGATATCCCTTGTATCGCTGACGCGGAAAAAACCACCTGCCCCGGCAGGTGGTTTTTCTTGACAGAACGGCTATCGCATGATAGCTTTGAAGTACCATTTGATAAAGAGGTCGCACGCATGAGGAAAACGGAGCTATTGAAAAGCATACGGCTGTACCTGTTTGATATGGACGGTACTTTATACCTGGGGGACAGGCTTTTTGCGTTTACCCGGGAGCTTCTGGATGCCCTGAAAGCAACAGACAGACGGTATTTATTTATGACCAATAATTCCTCTAAAAGTGTGGAGGACTATATAAAGAAGCTGGAAAAGATGGGTATTCCGGCAGATAAGGAGGATTTTATCACCTCATCCCAAGCTACGGCCTGGTATCTGCAAAAGCACCATCCGGGAAAGACCCTCTATGTATGCGGTACCCGTTCCCTTCAGCAAGAGCTGCAGCAGGCGGGGTTTGCCGTCACGGAAGATGTGGAGAAGACCCAGTGCATCGTGATGGGGTTTGATACGGAACTGACCTTCCGGAAGTTGCGGGATATATGCTACCTTTTATCCACAAGAGCGGATATTCCCTACATTGCCACCAATCCGGATTATGTGTGCCCCACAGAATTTGGTAGTGTGCCGGATTGCGGCAGCGTCTGCGATATGGTATTTAACGCCACCGGAAAGCGGCCGGTGGTAATCGGAAAACCCTCCGCCTTAATGCCGGAACTGGCGATGGAAAAGACCGGCTTTTCCAAAGAGGAAACGGCTGTGGTGGGGGACAGAATCTACACGGATATCAAGTCCGGCCTGAATGCCGGGATTGCCGGTATTCTGGTAATGAGCGGGGAAACCACCCGGGAGATTCTGGAAGCCTCCGCCGACAAGCCGGATTTGGTGTTGGAGGATGCTTCCGAAATTTTGAAGGCTTTGGAAGAGTAAGAAGCCCGGGGCTGCGGTAGACTGCCCCGGGCTTTGACTATGAATGTTTGTGCTTTCTTATGGTCACCCAGATCCTGACACAGGTGGAAACCAGCAGAATACCCACAGCCAGCGCACCGGCTATGGAAATGGTTTCTGAGCTTTTCTGAGTGAAGCTTTCCATATCGCCTACTGCAATAAAATTAGAGGCATAGTAGATTCCGGCGCCGGGAATCAAAGGGAATATGGATACCACCAGATAGGAAATTGCCGGATATTTCCGAACCCTTGCCATAACCTCGGCGTAAATGGCGGAGGCAATACTGGCGTACAGGCAGGCAAGAAACAGGGAGTATCCCAGATACAGAGACAGGGAGTAGACTGCATAGCACAGCACGCCCCCCAGAGCGCACAGGTATCCGCCTGGGCCGTGAATGTTGAACAGAATAAAGAATCCGGTACAGGCGATAAAGCAAGCGGCAGCCATCACAAAGAAACTGTGGGACAAGGGGGAAGGAGAAGCGGGGATGGCGTAAAGCGTGTTTGATACGCCCCGGCCCAAACCGGTCCCTAAAGCGATCGCGGCGGCAATCATAAAAACCTGGGCAATCCGGTTGATGCCGGAATTGGTATCGCCGAAAATAATATCCCGCATCCCATTGGTAAAGAGAAGCCCCGGAACCAGAATCATCAAAGCTCCGATGATGACTGCATCGGAATTCCGGCAGATCCCAACGCTTCCCATGAGGTAGGCAGGAACCGCCATGATAAACGCGGCGGCGATGGTGCTGAAGAAAGGATTTACATTCAGCCTTTCGCAAAGGCGGTTAATGAGTCCTACCAGAATGCCGCAGAACCCGGAGCACAGTGCGTCCAGCATATTGCCGCCAAAGAAGATGGCAAAACCGCCCGCGCCGAGAAAACATCCCAGCAGAACAACGGGTAGGGAATAGACGACCCTTGCCCGGTCTACCGCCTCCAACCACTGCATGGCGGCGGAAACCTCCGGCTTTTCCCGGCATATTCTACGGCACAGGTTATTGTATTTTTCCACGGAGTCCAAATCGTTGCCGTGAACGCCGATTCTTTGCATTCTCGTAATAGGTTTTCCGGTTTCCGTCAAAATGCTGACCGTTACACAGTTGGGTATGGCGAAGGTTTCGCTGGGGATCCCATAGGCGGACAGGAGCCGATTGATACTTTCCTCTACCCGGAAGGTCTCAGCGCCGGACATGGCCAGCCGGTATCCCAAATCCGTCGCCAAATCCAGCAGCAAATTATATTCCATAAAACTGCCCCTTCTCTGCAAGGATAACGGATTCAGTATAGCATACGCACCGGGTGAATTGCAAGGGCTCCTGCGAAGAAAGCCGGAAGCTTTGCGAATTTTGCCGGGATTCTCTCTTGTGAAAAGATGTGGTTTGTGATATAATACACAAAAAGAAGGGAAGCTTGATACTCCATTTTGTAGCAACAGGGAGGAGACTGTAATATGCGAGAAGACTTCTATTTTGATTCCTGTGGAAAAGGAAGAATTCACTGCTGCCGGTGGATACCGGAAGGGGAAGTAAAAGGTGTTTTGCAGATCGTTCATGGAATCGCGGAACACATCGGCAGATACGCCGCTTTTGCGGAATACATGAACGGCAGGGGCTATCTTGTGGTGGCGGAGGATCATATGGGGCATGGCCGTTCGGTCTCCGGTGGTCAGCCTTATGGTTATTTTTACGGCGGGTGGTTCTCTGCGGTCAAGGACACGCATACGCTTTTAATGCTCACGAAGAAGGAATATCCCGATGTACCCTATTTCCTGCTGGGACATTCCATGGGCTCCTTTATGACAAGAACCCTCCTGGCCCGTTACCCGGACTGCGGTCTGACAGGTTGCATTCTGTCCGGCACCGGCGGTATGTCTCCCGTGGTCCTGAAAGCCGGAAAGAAGCTTTTGCAGCAGATTTGTCAGCGGCGGGATGAGACCAAGCCCAATCCCAAGCTCCAGAGCCTGGCCTTTGGCACCTATAATATGCACATCGAACATCCCAGAACCCCCTTTGACTGGCTGACAAGAGACAAAAAGACAGTGGATGCCTATATGGAGGACCCTCTGTGCGGCTTTGTGGCCAGCAGCGGCCTGTTCCGGGACATGATCACGGGGATGGACTATATGCAGGACAAAAAGAATCTTGCCAGAATGGACAAGAATCTGCCTGTCCTGTTTGTATCCGGCAAGGAAGACCCGGTGGGTGGCTACGGGAAAGGCGTGGAGAAAGCCGCTGCCTCTTTCCGGGAGGCTGGGATGATTCATGTGTCCTTCCGGCTGTATCCTCTGTGCCGCCACGAGCTGCTCAATGAGATTAACAAATCGGAAATCTATAAGGATTTGGCAGCGTGGATTGCAGAAACCGCCGCTTCAAAATAGTCCAATATATTAGACTATTTATCTGATAGAATACACCCATCAGAACAAAGGAGTGTTCAGGATGTATTCTATGCGGAATGTAAACGGTCATATTCAGGTATACGATTATAAAGGCGCTTTTCTGTTCTCGGCGGACAGCGAGCGGGAAGCCAGAGAGGAAATGGAAACCTATGCGGAATTTGCGGCTTGAACTTTGCTATGATGGGACACGCTACCGGGGCTGGCAGCGCTTACCCGGTGTAGAGAATACCATCCAGGGAAAGCTGGAAAGGACTCTGAGTAGAATCCTGGGTGAGCCTATAGAGGTCATCGGAAGCGGGCGAACGGACGCGGGTACCCATGCCCTTGGCCAGGTTGCCAACTTCCATTGTGCAAGCCGGATGCCCTGCGCACAAATTCTCGGTGAACTGCGCGGATTTTTGCCGGAGGATATTGGCGTTTACAGCTGCAAGGAGGTTTCCCCGCGGTTTCATGCCAGGTTGAACGCAGTGGAAAAGACCTATTGCTACCGCCTTTGGAACAGTGAAGAGCCCTGCGTATTTCAGCGGCGCTATGTTTATAGGGATTCCAGAGCCTTGAACCTGGAGGCAATGGAGGCGGCGGCAGCGCAGTTGGTTGGCACCCACGATTTTTCCGCCTTTTGTGGGAACAAGAATCTGAAAAAGTCTACTGTGCGTACCATCTATCGCATAGAAATTCTTCCCAGGGGACCGGAACTGCAATTTAACTTTACAGGTAACGGTTTTTTGTACCACATGGTACGGATTCTGGTGGGGACCTTGCTGGAAGTGGGCAGGGGAGAACGGGCGCCGGAAACCCTTTCCGCCCTGTTTGGAAAAAAACGGGAGCTGGCCGGGCAGACGGTTCCGGCTTGCGGCCTTTGCCTGATGGAGGTGAAATATTGAATATTCAGATATTTGGCAAAAGCAAATGCTTTGATACGAAAAAAGCGGAGCGATATTTTAAGGAACGGCGCATAAAGTACCAGTATGTAGACCTTGTCCGGTACGGTTTATCCGGGAAAGAGTTTGACGCCGTGCTGCGAGTCGTAGGCGGCATTGACAATTTGATTGACTGGGATGGAAAAGCACCGGAGATTACCTTGATGCGCTATATGGATGACTCCAGAGCAAAAGAAGACAAGGTGTTTGATAACCCGGCGCTGATGAAGACGCCCATTGTTCGTAACGGCAAAGCAGTAACTCTGGGCTATTGCCCGGAAATTTGGCAAAGTTGGGAATAATACCAAAGCAGTCCCCAGGATGGGGGCTGCTTTTTTCTTGCCTTAAATAGATTTTTTCCTTGCTTTATAAGGCAAATGGTGCTAATATGGGAGGAAGCCATGACAAAACTCTTGGAAGCCATAAATCATTTTGTATGGGGGATACCGGCCCTGCTGCTGATTCTCTTCGTAGGGATTTGGCTGACCGTCCGGATAGGCGCGCCTCAGGTTACCCTGTTTCCCAGAGCGCTGCAAGACTTTCTTCATCAATTTGCCGGTAAGCGCCGGGAAGACCCCAACCAGGTTTCCGGCTACCAGGCCCTTTGTACGGCGCTGGCCGCCACGGTAGGAACCGGAAATATCATCGGTGTGGCGGGAGCCATCTCCATCGGTGGGCCAGGGGCGGTTTTCTGGATGTGGGTGTGCGCTTTTCTGGGCATGGCTACAAAATACGCGGAGGCCACATTGTCCGTCCGGTATCATGTGCGCAACCGTCGGGGCGAGTGGTCCGGCGGCCCCATGTATATGATGGAATACGGGCTGGGGAAGAAGTGGCTGGCAAAGGTCTATTGCGTCTTTGGCGTGATTGCGGCTTTCGGTGTGGGAAATGTCACCCAGATTCGGGCAATTATTGACAGCATCGACGGTGCGGTAAAGTACCTGGGCTTTACGCCTGTTGTCCACATGGATTTGGTAGTGGCGGCAATCCTGGCGCTTTTACTGGGTATTATGCTGATGGGGGGCGCTGTGGGCATCGGGAAGGTCGCCCAGCGTCTTGTCCCTTTCGCCGCAGCCGCCTATATCCTTCTGTGCGTAGCTTTTCTGGCTGTCAGAATCCAGGTACTGCCCCAAGTTCTGTACCGGATTGTGGCGGGGGCGTTTACGCCCCAGGCGGTTACCGGCGGTGTGATCGGTTCCTTCTTCCAGTCTTTGCGGGTGGGTGCATCCCGAGGTGTATTTACCAACGAGGCAGGCATGGGAACAGCCGCCATTGCCCACGGAGGCGCTAATGTTTCTCATCCGTCCAGGCAGGGGTTGATGGGCATTATGGAGGTGTTTATCGACACCATCGTTATTTGCTCCTTGACGGCTCTTGTTATTCTTTCCAGCGGAATCCCCATTGATTTTGGGAAAGATTTGGGAGCATATCTTACCGGGCAAGCTTTCAACACGGTTTACGGCGGCTGGGTGCATATTTTTCTTGCGGCAGCCCTGTGCGCCTTCGGCATTGCTACCGTGTTGGGGTGGGGTCTTTACGGAGCCCGCTGCGCCCAATACCTGTTTGGTGATGATTTTTGGGAGCCTTTTGTGCTGATTCAGGTGGTGTTTGTGGTGCTGGGAGGCGCCGTGCGGACCGATTGCGTATGGCTGCTGGCAGAAACGGTCAACGGCCTTATGGCTATCCCCAATTTGGTGACTCTGATTTGCCTTACCCCTGAATTGCGCAGGCTTACCTATACTTTTCGATTTTCACAGGGCAGCGCCGCTGCCCAGGGAGGTACTTATGAAAATATCCATCAACGCAAATCGTTGCGAGCCGTCCCCTATGCGGAAGTTCCATCCCCTGGCTGTCCAGGCGGAAAAGCAGGGAAAGAAGATTTATCACCTGAATATCGGTGAGCCGGATTTGATTACGCCCCAGGCTTTTTTCGACACGGTGCAGCAGGTGAATCATACTACCCTTACCTATGCGGATTCTCCCGGAATGTCCGGACTGATTGAGGCCATTCGGGGCTACTATAAGAAGCTGGGGGTGGATTTGGAGCCGGAGGATATTCTGATTACCAGCGGCGGCAGTGAGGCTCTGCTTTTGACCTACCTGTCCATCCTGGATCCCTATACGGAGGTCATTATTCCGGAGCCCTATTATCCCAACTATACCACCTTTGTCCACGCCGCAGGCGGCGTCATTCGGGCCTTGCATACCGGTCCGGAGGAAGGATACCGCTACGCCAACAAAAAGCGCATCGAAAGCCTGATTACCAAAAATACCCGGGCTATTATGATTACCAACCCGGGAAATCCTACCGGTGTGGTACTGGACGAAAAAGAAATGCGCATGATTGCGGACATTGCCAAGAAGAACGACCTGTTCCTGGTCTGCGACGAAGTGTACCGGGAGTTCTGCTACGACGATAAGTACGGCGTACCCTGTATGGCCAGATTCCGGGACATTGACGACAATTTGGTGATTATCGATTCCGTATCCAAGCGCTTTTCGGCCTGCGGAGCCAGGGTGGGCTGTGTGATTACGAAGAACAAGGAATTGCAGCAGGCGATTTTGAAATTCTGCCAGTCCAGACTGTCTGTGGCAACCCTGGACCAATTGGGAGCTGCTGCGCTGTATTCCGTTGATCCGGAGTATTTCCGCCAGAGTAAGGAGATTTACCGTCGCAGACGGGATACGGTGGTCAGGTGTTTGCGGAAGATTCCCGGGGTGAAAGTGGAAAAGCCCATGGGCGCTTTCTATGTGATGGCAACGCTGCCGGTGGACGATGCGGATAAATTCCAGCACTGGCTGCTGCAATCCTTTGACGACCATGGGGATACGGTGATGTTTGCCCCGGGTGCGCCCTTCTATGAGACCCCCGGCAAGGGCATTGACGAGGTGCGGATTGCCTATGTCCGGGACGAGAAGGAGCTGGAGAGGGCCATCGAAATTCTGGCGGCAGGCATTGCCCGCTACCGGAAGGAAGTCATGGGGGAATAATCCCGGAAAAACCATCAAAATCTTGACAATACCCGGATGAGGATGGTAAAATAACGGAAACTGAATATCGTGTAGATGGGGAAGAGTACCAAAGAAAATCTGCTTTCAGAGAGCACGGGCCATTGGCTGGAAGCCTGCGCAGCTGATGTTTGGGAAAGTGCGCCCCGGAGCGAATAACCGGAAAAGTAACAAATGAGAGTGGAACCGCGAGCGTAACAACCCGCCTCTTAACCCGTACGGGCTAAGAGGCGTTTTTTATAACAATACCATGGAGGAATGTTTATGTATCTATACAATTCTTTATCCCATAAAAAGGAACTGTTCACCCCCAACTCTCCCGATGTGGTAAAAATGTATACCTGCGGCCCTACGGTGTACCACTTTGCCCATATTGGCAACCTGAGAACCTACATCATGGAGGATGTACTGGAGAAAGCCTTGCGTTACCAGGGATATCCTGTGAAGCGGGTTATGAATATCACCGATGTGGGTCACCTGGCCTCCGACGCGGATACCGGCGAGGACAAGATGCTCAAAGGGGCAAAGCGGGAGCATAAATCCGTGATGGAGATTGCCCGGTATTATACCGACGCCTTTTTCGCCGATTGCGGCAAGCTGAATATCAAGCGCCCGGATGTGGTGCAGCCGGCCACCGGCTGTATCCCGGAATTTATCGCCATGGTTTCCGGCCTTCTGGATAAGGGCTTTGCCTATGTGGCCGGGGGAAATGTGTATTTTGATACCTCCAAGCTGGAAAAGTACTATGTTTTCAACGACCACAATGAGGATGACCTGGCGGTGGGCGTCCGGGAAGGGGTAGAGGAAGACCCCAACAAGCGGAACAAGAATGACTTTGTGCTCTGGTTTACCAAGAGCAAATTTGAAGATCAGGCCCTCAAGTGGGACTCTCCCTGGGGCGTTGGCTATCCCGGCTGGCATATTGAGTGCTCCGGCATCTCCATGAAATATCTGGGAGAGGATTTGGATATTCACTGCGGCGGCATTGACAACGCATTTCCCCACCACACCAATGAGATTGCCCAGTCGGAAAGTTATATTGGACACAAGTGGTGCAATTATTGGTTTCATGTCCACCACTTGAACACCGATACAGGAAAAATGTCCAAGTCCAAAGGTGAGTTCCTGACGGTCAGCCTGTTGGAAAGCAAGGGCTATTCTCCCATGGCTTACCGCCTGTTCTGCTTGCAGAGCCACTATCGGAGAAATCTGGTATTCAGCTGGGAAAACCTGGACAATGCCCAGGTCACTTATGACAAGCTGATTGCCAGAATTGCGGCGCTGCAAGACGATGGGACAGTCGATGCGGCGGTTTTCGACAAGCTGAAGGAGCGGTTTGTAGGAGCCCTGAACGGGGATTTGAATACCTCTTTGGCAGTTACCGCCATATATGATGTGTTGAAGGAAAAGACCAATGACGGCACCAAGCTTGCCGCTCTCCGGGATTTTGACAGGGTACTGAGCCTGAACCTTCTGGAGGCTGCTCAGGAGTTACAGAAAAAGCAGGAGCAGGAGGCGGAAGCCTCCGCCGACCCGGAGATTGACGCTTTGGTTGCCCGCCGGGCAGCCGCCAAGAAAGAGCGTAATTTTGCCGAGGCAGACCGGATTCGGGAGGAACTGAAGGAAATGGGCATTGAGATTATCGACACCCCCCAGGGGACGAAGTGGAGAAAGGTATGAAGCTGCTGATTTTGGATGGCAACAGCGTCATCAATCGGGCATTTTATGGCGTGAAGCCTTTGACTAACCGGGAGGGACTTTACACCAACGCCATCTATGGATTTTTGAATATTCTGGAAAAGGTAGAGCGGGAGGAGACGCCGGAGGCGGTCTGCGTGGCCTTTGACCTCCACGGCCCTACCTTCCGGCACCAGCGGTATGACGGGTATAAGGCCACCCGCCATGGAATGCCGGAAGAACTGGCGCAGCAAATGCCGGTGATGAAGCAGGTGCTTGCTGCTATGAATATTCCCATTTACCAGTGCCAGGGCTGGGAAGCGGACGACATAATCGGCACCGTGGGAAAAATCTGCGGCAATAACGATTGGGATTGTGTAGTTGTTACCGGCGACCGGGACAGTCTACAGTTGATCGATGACCATGTGCGGATTAAGTTGGTGGTAACCAAAGGCGGTCAAACCACATCTACTTTGTATGACCGGGATAAATTTATGGAGGAGTACGGCTTTGAACCCAAAAAGCTCATCGACCTCAAAGCCCTCATGGGGGATAGCTCCGACAATATCCCCGGCGTTGCCGGGGTAGGTCCCAAGACTGCCACAGAGCTTTTGCAGAAATTTGGCTCTCTGGACGGGGTGTATGCCAATCTGCAAGATGCGTCCATCCGCCCCAAGCTGCGGGAAAAGCTGGAAAAAGACCGGGATAACGCTTATCTTTCCTATGAGCTGGCTACCATCATGCCGGAGGCGCCCATTGATTTTGCCCCCATGGACGCGGTGATTCGCCCCTACAATCGCCAGGAGCTTTACAAGCTGTTTGTGAAATTGGAATTTGTCCGGTTGATAGAAAAATACGGCCTCACCGGATGTAACCAGGAGGACACCCGAGTAACGGAAACCGCAAGGCGCCTTCCGGAAACCCAACAGCTGCCCCAAGAATGCCCCCGGTTTGCCCTGTATATTGCTCCGGACGGTTCCCTGGCTGCCGCCTGGGAAGACGGAGTGTGTACGGTCACGCCTATGGAAGCGGAGCGGTTTTCCGATTTTATCCGGCAGGGAAAAGAGATTTGGTGTCATGACCTGAAGTCGGTTCTTCACCGACTGGACAGCCTGGGCCTGCCCCAGGGTACTTTTGCCTTTGATACGGCCCTGGCCGCCTATGATTTGAATCCTTCTCAATCCGAGTATCCGGTCTCCAAGCTGGCTACCAATTTTCTGGGAATGGATGTCAGCGATGAGAATGCCGCCGGCTGTGCCCAGGCCATCTATTTCCTGGCTCCCATTCTTGAAAAAGAGCTGGAAAAGCAGGATATGCTTTCGTTGTACCGGGATATGGAGTTCCCTCTGTGTACGGTGCTTTACAACATGGAAAAGACCGGCGTTGCCATTGACCGGGAGCAGCTGGAGCAGTTTGGCGCCATGCTGGCAGATAGGATTTCCCTGTGCGAAGATATGATTTTCCAATATGCGGGAGAACCCTTCAATATCAACTCCACCAAGCAGCTGGGGGAGGTCCTGTTTGAACGGCTGGGGCTGCCGCCGGTGAAGAAAACCAAAACCGGCTACTCCACCAATGCGGAGGTGCTGGAAAAGCTGAAGCACAAGCACCCCATTATCCCGGCCATTATGGACTACCGGATGCTTACGAAGCTGAAATCCACCTATGCGGACGGACTGATGAAGGTAATTAGGGAGGACGGCCGGATTCATACCACCTTCCAGAATTTGGTGACGGCTACGGGGCGGCTTTCTTCCACGGAGCCGAACCTGCAGAACATCCCGGTGCGGACGGATTTGGGTGCGGAAATCCGCAAAATGTTCATTCCCAAGGAAGGCTGTGTGCTGGTAGATGCGGATTACAGCCAGATTGAGCTGCGGGTGCTTGCCCACATTGCTCACGATGAACGGATGGAAAAGGCATTCCGGGAGGGAATGGACATCCACACCGTTACCGCAAGCCAGGTTTTTTCCGTACCGCCGGAGCAGGTAACCCCGTTGCAGCGCAGACACGCCAAAGCGGTAAACTTTGGCATTGTGTATGGTATTTCAGAATTCTCCCTGGCGGAGGATGTCGGTGTCAGCCGGTATGAAGCCCGGGCTTATATCGACAGTTATTTGGCCAATTACAGCGGTGTCCGAGCCTATATGCGTCAGGTAGTGGACGATGCCCGGGAAAAGGGCTATACCACGACCCTGTACGGACGGCGCAGGTATATACCGGAGCTAAAGAGCGCCAATTTCAATGTGCGCCAGGGGGCGGAACGGATTGCGCTGAACACCCCAATTCAGGGCAGCGCCGCAGACCTCATTAAGCTGGCCATGATTCATGTTGCGCAGGCTTTGGAGGAGAAATACCCCCAGGCCCGGTTGATTTTGCAGGTCCACGACGAACTGATTGTGGAGTGTCCCCAGAATATTGCCCAGGAAGTTGCCCTGTTGGTCAGCAGCCAGATGGAGCAGGTAGCCCAGCTGCGGGTTCCCCTTCTGGCAGAGGCCAAGTGGGGTAAGAGTTGGTTTGAGGCGAAGTAAATGAGAATTGTAAAAATGCGGCGGGAACACATTGCGGCCGTTGCGGAAATGGAACGCCAATGCTTCAGTGACCCCTGGAGCGAGAAATCCGTTGCTTCAGAGTTGGACAACCCCCTGTCCTTATGGCTGGTAGCGGAAACGGAGGGGGAAGTCGCCGGATATGTAGGTTCTCAAACCGTACTGGACAGTGCGGATATGATGAATCTGGCAGTTTCTCCCAACTTCCGGCGGCAGGGAATTGCAGAGAGGCTGGTGAACGGCCTGATGGAAGCTCTGGGGGAGAAGGGCGTAAAGTCACTGCTTTTGGAAGTGCGGATTTCCAATGAGCCTGCCAAGCGGCTGTACCAAAAGCTGGGCTTTGAAATCGTGGGAAAACGCCCCGGATATTATGAAAAGCCCAGGGAAGACGCCCTGATTCTCAGAAAGGAGCTGTAAGCATGAAGATTTTGGCAGTGGAATCCTCCTGCGATGAAACCGCCGTGGCCATTGT
This sequence comes from uncultured Eubacteriales bacterium, assembly GCA_949293985.1. Lineage (GTDB taxonomy): Bacteria > Bacillota > Clostridia > Oscillospirales > Oscillospiraceae > Faecousia. The sequence goes on from CASFFN010000003.1 coordinate 12,616, forward strand.
GGAGGACGGGAGAAAAATTCTCACGGATTGCATCGCCTCCCAGGTTGACCTCCACAGAATTTATGGCGGCGTGGTTCCGGAGATTGCCTCCAGAATGCACATCGAGGCCGTCTACGGCCTTGCGGACCAGGCTCTGGAAAGAACCGGGTTAACCCGAAATGACATTGACGGGGTAGCGGTTACCTATGCGCCGGGCCTGATTGGAGCAGTCCTGGTCGGTGTGAATTTTGCCAAGGCCGCCGCTCTGGCACTGGACAAGCCGCTGATTCCTGTTCACCACATCCGGGGGCATATTGCCGCCAATTATCTGGCATATCCACAGCTGGAGCCGCCCTTTCTCTGCCTGGTGGTGTCCGGCGGGCACACCATGATTGTGGATGTGAAGGACTATACGAAAATGGAAATCCTGGGAGGCACCTTAGACGATGCGGCCGGAGAGTGCTTTGACAAGGTGGCCCGGGTTCTGGGGATGCCCTATCCCGGAGGCGCCGCTCTGGACAAGGCGGCGCTTCTGGGGGATGAGGGGCGTTACCAGCTGCCTCATTCCAAAGCGGGCGCCAATCCCTATGATATGAGCTTTTCCGGTCTTAAAACAGCGGCCCTGAACCTCATACACCATGCCAGACAGGTAGGAGAGCCGCTGGATGTGAACAGCCTTTGCGCCGCGTTCTCCGCAACGGTTTCCCGTACCCTGGTGCCCCGTGTCATCCAGGCTCTGGAGAAAACGGGGTACCGGAAACTGGCGGTAGCCGGGGGCGTGGCGGCAAACTCCAGGATCCGCAAAGATTTGCAAAGCGCAGCCAGAAGCCTGGGCGCAGAGCTTTATATGCCGCCTCTGTCCCTGTGCGGGGACAACGCCGCCATGATTGGCGCCCAAGGCTACTATGAGTATTTGGCAGGCCATGTGGCGGATATGGGACTGAATGCCTATGCCACCAAGACAATTTTGGGGGAGAGCCTTTGAGATGCTGGAGGTATTTGACAGTCTGAAGAGCCTCAATTTTCGGATGCTTATGGATGTCTACGCCCAGTCTAACCGGGAAAACGCGGAAGATTTCTTTCCCCAGCTTTTGGGAACCCAGGGCATTGCCCTGGTTGAACAACAGTTTTATACCTATTTGCAGGAGGTATTCTTCAAAACCCGGAATTCCCGGTATTGCGTGTGGGCGGAAGCGGGAAAATATGTTTCTGCCCTTCGGCTTGAGCCATACCGGGATGGCTTGCTGCTGGAGGCGTTGGAAACAGCCCCGGAACAGCGGCGTAAAGGGTATGGCAGCAGCCTTATGCTGACGGCTTTGGCGCAAATACAGGGGGAACCGGTATATTCCCATGTAGGAAAGCGCAATGCGGCCTCCCTGACCCTGCATATGGGCTGTGGATTTGAAAAGATTCAGGACTTTGCCGTATATATAGATGGTTCTGTGTCACAAAATGCCGTTACCTTGAAAAGAATGGGATAAGCCGTGTACATAATCTTTTTTCAATGGATTTCCAAAAACTTCATACATTCGCCGGTCCGGTATGGTAGTATATAAGTACAGAAAGGCGATAGCGTGATGGATGCCGATGCCGTGGAAATTCTGCGGATAAGCCGACGGCAGACCTGTGACAGACGCTACCAAGCAATGTAAAAACGGACAGTGAACTGATGTTCACTGTCCGTTATTTTCTTGATTTTCTTTATCGAAGTAGACGAAGCAGGACGGTCTGCAACAGTAGGCGATGGCATAATCCAGAAAGGCAATCAGAAGGAATATCCCATCTATAATGGCAATCCAGTTGACAACTTCCTCAGATAGGGCGGGCAGCAATACCAGCAGCACCAGACCGACGAAAAGAACCGTTGTACTGATTTTTCCGCTGATCAGGGAGGTTTTCAGCATTCTGCCCTTTTTCAGGTTGATTCCGCCGATAATCAGCTGGAAGGATTCTTTTACCACAAACAGCCCCACCAGATACCACAAAATGTTGTGACGAACGGCCAGGCAGAGAATCAGAGTAAACTGGGTCAGTTTATCCGCCACCGGATCCAAGACCTTCCCAACTGTGGAAATCATATTGAAATGACGGGCAATTTTGCCGTCGATCATATCCGTCAGGCAGGATACTGCCAAAATACCGGCGGCAAGAAAATAGTGCATATTGTTTTTGGCGTTCAGGTAGATGGTCACATATACCGGAATCAACAGCAGTCGGAACAGACTGAGTAAATTGGGTATGGTGAATATCTCTTTTTTCCAATCTTTGATAATCATTCCTGCAATCCTCCGGACCATGGTACACGCATAGGGGTATTATATGCCTTTTTGCCCTATGAATCAAGTACAAATGTCAAATATATATAAATTTTGCGAAAATGATTATGAAAAGTATCAATCTCCCGGTGAATTTTGTTTCATTTTTGCGGATTGAAGAAGGGTGGCAAGGGTGAATTGCAAAGAAACCTCTTTCCAGCTCTCCCGGTCCAGGACACCGGTTTCCTCCAAATCGGAAAGGGACTGGAATATACGCAGGGCAGCGACTGTACTGTCATCCATTATTCCGGAGTGGCCGGGAAGCGGGATGATTGCATTCCCCATGGACAGTACCGTAAGCATACTTTGCAGAAGGAAAACATATGGACTTGCCTGATTGTGGCCGATTTTTTCCCCCGGTTCCAACAAAATTTCCACCGGCTGCGCCTGCAATACATTGGTGCTGGCCGGGCCGTATTGTCTGACAATCTCGTTCCATGTGGCTTCGTTTACGATACCGGTCTGGGGCAGCCCGCTCATCCTTTGCAATGCGGAGACCTCATGCATGGTATCGGGTCCATAAATTCCATCAGGAACCGCTTTGGAGACGCGGGAATTGTTTATTGCAATGATTCGCAGCATGGTCTGCAAGCTTCTGACGGGCTGGGCAACGAAAGAGTCGCCTGGTCTCATCTGACTACCTCCTTCTGCACGGCGTCTCTGCTGCCGATGCTCAAATCTCTGCCAGGGAATTGCTGAAGGGTAGAGGAGCGGGCATACAGAGTTTTGGAACCGAGTTCGCTTCCAGCCCGTGTAAAATTCCCGGCCGGAATCGCCGCCGGCGTCATAGTACCGCTCACAGGGAAACTCTCCTCACTGCGCAGTGTGGTATTTTCTATACCCGAGAACTGTCCATATATGGCTTGCCAGGTTTCCGAGTCCACGACCCCGGTTTCCGCCAGCTGAAACCATCTTTGCGCGGCCAGAACTGCGGCTCTGGTGGATTTTCCGTAAATGCCATCCACGGCAACGGGAGGAATCTCCGGAATATACTCCGAAAGCATCGCAAGCATATATTGCAGCAGCTTTACCTTTTCGCCTGTATCTCCCAACTGCAAGGAATTGGGGGGCGCCCAGCTGATGGAGTAAAATTGCTGCCCCTGGCTTCGCAGCTCCGAAAGTTTTGTGACAGCGGTATAGATTCTCACAAGGGCATACCAGGTATTTTGCCCCACAATGCCATCCGGTGTTAGATCAAATATCTTTTGAAATGCTTTCACAGAAGCCTCTGTTTTGCTTCCAAAGATACCGTCCGCCACAGGAACTTTGGGGATGGCCGGGTAATTCTGGGAAATCCGGTTCAGTGACGCCTGAATGACTACCACATTGGGACCGGTACTGCCCACGCGCAAGGGCGTCCCGGGGTAAGAAGCACGGTTGCCCCGAATGGGGGCGTTTACAACGGTTTCCACATCTCCATAGTAGCTGCGCAGGATTTCAATGGAATTATACCCTTCCAAAGCCAGGTTCTGGCTACCCCATTGGCTCAGACCTTCGCAGGTAACGGTGGTACCGTTGCAGAATTTTGCAGCCAGCGGCTCCACAAATTCAGGCCTGCGAAGGTAATCGTTGAACAGGTCATCCACTATCCGGGAAATGTTTTCAAAGATACCTCTGCCGTTGACAAAAGCCTGGTCAAAAGCCGTGGAGTTGGTAATATCAAAATCATAGCCCCGGCTGCGATAGTATTCGGTATATATCCGATTCAAAGCAAAAGAGGTGATTGCAAGAATGTTCGCCCGCAGGGCGCTTTCCTCCCAGGTGGGATAAATTTCACTGGAGGCAACATTTTTCACATAGTCCGCAAAGCTGACGGTCACATTGGCAGCATCGGAAGTAGGTGGTCCCAAATGAACGGTGATGTTCTGGGGAACATAGGGAATGACAGCAGGCATTGGGTCACCTCCTACAGATTTTGTCTGGGTGTGTCAAAAATTTCCAGAGTGTTAAAGGAATCCGGAAATTCCGACAGGGGAATCATCGCCAGAGGCTGACTGGTGGTGATGGTGGGAAATATTTGCAGATTCTTAATCTCTATGGCCTCATAATTCTGAGCCCATGCGTATAGGTCCACCACAGAAAACGGAATCAGGCCTGTGTCAGGGGTTTGCCCTGCGGATAAATCCGGCACATCGATGGCAATCGGCTTATCCAGCATCCCACTTTGATTGGTAACACGCATGGCAATGGTGGAGCCGTCTTTTGATGTGATCATAACTGCCGCGTTTTCCAGAGGAATGAGGGCGTTGCTGGTGTATACATGAACCTGTATGTACCCTTTTGCTGACAGAACAATCCACTCCTTTCTTTCGCAACTATTCTATGCGCTACATATAAAAAGGTGCAGGGGTTTACAGATACCCCTGCATTTGCTGAATATTTTCTTCTTCGCAGTCCAAAAGTTTCCTGGCCAAAGCGCAAACGGCGGCATCCGAATGACTGTACTGATTCAGGTTTTTGAAGCCTTTTATCATTCCTCGGGTGTTGCCGGCCACCATCATGGCTGCCGCCTTGGAATCAATATCTCCAAAGCGCAGTCTGGTTTTGGACATGACATTGGAGATATGCTTCATGATTGGATCCAGCTCCTCTAAAATCCAGTTCCGTTCTCTGGCCAGATCATACGCCTGTTTTTCAATGGCATTATATTCCCGCAGCTGGGAGTGGAGCGCTGTTTTCAAGCTGTCGTTCAGAGGCCGGCTCATAATGCTGCGGATTCCGGTTTGACCGGCTTGCGTGGTTTTTAAAATAGACGATAGTAAGTCTTTGCTGCCTTTCATTTTCATCACCCCTCTTATTATGGCAGAAGGCTTCTATGCTATGCAAAATTTCTGCACCGTTGCATACAATAGTCTTTGAAAGGAATGGGATGGATCATGTGTGCCATAGCGGGTATCATTGGATTAAATTATGACGAAGAAACCTTGCAGAACATTCTGAAAACCATGGAACGGCGGGGGCCGGATGGTTCCGGAACCTACTGTGTCCCAGAGGCTGCGCTGCTGCATACCAGGCTGGCGATTATTGACCCACAGGGAGGCAAGCAGCCCATGACGCTGCGATGGGGTGACCAGGACTATACCCTGGTGTATAATGGGGAGCTGTATAACACCCGGGAATTGCGGCAGGCGTTGATAGCTGAGGGGCACCAATTTACCGGACATTCCGACACAGAGGTGGTTCTCCATGCCTATGCAGAATTCGGGGCGGATTGTGTGCACCGGTTCAATGGAATTTTCGCCTTTGCCGTCTGGGAGGAAAAGAATCGAAGGTTGTTTCTTGCCAGGGATCGGATGGGTGTTAAACCGTTTTTTTACAAGCTGCATGACAACGGCCTGCTGTTCGCCTCGGAAATCAAATCCATTCTGGCTTACCCAACGGTAGAGGCGGAACTGGATGGGGAAGGGGTAGCGGAGATTCTTCTCATGGGCCCAGGACGGACCCCGGGCTGCGGCGTATTCCGTGGCATTTGTGAGCTGGAACCCGGCTGCCGCGGCTGGTACAGCCAAGGGAAGTGGCGGTGGGAACGGTACTGGAAGCTGAAAGACCGGGAGCATACCCAGAACTTTGAAGACACTGTTCAACAGGTGCGGTTCCTGGTGGTGGATGCCATTCGGCGGCAAATGGTTTCGGATGTTCCCATTGGAACCTTTTTGTCCGGTGGATTGGATTCCAGTATCATTACTGCAATCTGCGCAGCGGAAAGGACAAAAGCGGGAGAACCGCTGGACACCTTTTCCGTGGATTATGTGGGAAACGACCGGTTTTTTGTACCCGGGAAATTTCAGCCGGCGTCAGATAATTCCTACATTCAAATCATGCAGGATTCTCTGAACACCCGTCACCATTGGACGGTGCTGTCCCCGGAAGATTTGGTGGAGGCCGGAAAGGAAGCGACCATTGCCAGGGATTTGCCGGGAATGGCAGATGTGGATTTTTCCCTGCTGGCATTCTGCAAGGAAATCCGCCCCCATGTAAAGGTGGCCCTTTCCGGGGAGTGCGCGGACGAAATCTTTGGGGGTTACCCATGGTACCGGGATCCGGAGGTTCGCTCCCGGGAGGGCTTCCCCTGGGCGCAGAATATACGGCAGCGCAGCGCCCTTCTGTGCCCGGACTTTGCGAAGCAAATCGACCCGGAGGAGTATGTGTCCAGCCGTTACCGGCAAACTCTGTGTGAATGTGACATTCTTCCGGGAACCAATCCGGAGGAAACGCGAATGAAGCAGATGGTCAATCTGAATTTCCGCTGGTTTATGCAGACCCTTTTGGACAGGAAAGACCGTATGAGTATGTTCAGCGGGCTGGAGGTTCGTGTTCCTTTTTGTGACTACCGGATTGCGGAATATCTGTACGGGATACCCTGGCACTTTAAGGATTATCAGGGGATGGAGAAGGGGCTGCTGCGCTGTGCCGTAGCCGGGCTGCTGCCGGAAGAGGTGAGACTAAGAAAGAAAAGCCCCTATCCCAAAACCTATCATCCGCACTACCTGGAGCTGGTACAAAAGCGGTTCCGCCAGGTTTTGGATGACCCCCAATCCCCAATATTGCAAATTGTCCGAAAAGACCGGCTTGAGGGGCTAATTACGCAGGACTATACTTGGCCCTGGTATGGGCAGCTGATGAAAGCCCCCCAGACCCTCGCCTATATGCTTCAAGTGAATTTCTGGTTGACCCACTACCGGGTAAAGTTGCGTTAGAAACGATTGACGACGGCCTTTGCGTATGATAAAATGATATTAGATTTTTGAAAATTTTTACAAGGGAGTTTTTTATGAGAAAAACGAAGATTATTTGCACCATTGGCCCGTCCAGCCTGAACGAAGAAACCCTGACCAAAATGTGCCAGGCCGGCATGGATGTGGCAAGACTGAATTTTTCCCACGGCGACCATGCAGAGCAGAAGCAGAAGATTGATTTGATCAAGAAAGTCCGGGAAAAGCTCCATGTGCCCCTTGCCATGATGTTGGATACCAAGGGCCCTGAGTATCGAATCGGCACTTTCAAGGACGGCAGCGTTACCCTCAAGGACGGCGATACCTTTATTTTCACCACCGAGGCGGTGGAAGGGGATCAGACCAGAGTTTCCGTAAGCTACAAGGATTTGATTAAGAATCTGAAGGTGGGCGACCGGATTCTGGTGAATAATGGCCTTGTGACCTTTGACGTGAAGGAGCTCAAGGGCAACGACGCCATCTGTACCGTAGTCGATGGGGGTGTGTTGAGCAACAAAAAGAGTATGTGCTTCCCCAACAAGGTAATGACCGGCCCGTACCTTTCCGAACAGGATAAAAAGGATATTCTCTTTGGTATTCAGAACGATGTGGATTTCGTAGCCGCTTCCTTTGTATCCACCAAAGAGGATGTGGTGCAGCTTCGGAAGTTCCTGAACGCCAACGGCGGCGAGCAGATTGAAATTATTGCCAAGATTGAAAACCGCTCCGGCATTGAGAATGTGGAGAAGATTTGCGAAGCCTGCGAGGGCATTATGATTGCCAGAGGCGACCTGGGCGTGGAAATCCCCTTTGCTGAGGTTCCGGCGGTTCAGAAGAACCTGATTCGCAAGTGCCGTCTGCTGGGCGTCCGGGTGATTACCGCAACAGAGATGCTGGAAACCATGATTTACAATCCCAGACCCACCAGAGCCGAAATCTCCGATGTGGCCAATGCGGTTTATGACGGAACCTCTGCCATTATGCTCTCCGGAGAAACCGCTGCGGGTAAATATCCTGCGGAGGCGGTTCGGGTTATGGCGGAAATCGCTCAGTACACGGAGGAGCACACCGGCTATCGAACCCGCTTCCTGAAGGAGGATTTCCACATTTACAGCAATCTGGACGCTATCTCTCATGCCACCTGTACCATGGCTATCGATGTGAAGGCAAAGGGGATTGTGGTTTGTTCTACCTCCGGCGTTACCGCCCGGATGGTCAGCCGGTTCCGTTCCCCTGTGGACATTGTGGGCATGACCACCAATGTGAAAGTGTGGCGGAAGCTGGCGCTGAGCTGGGGTGTAACCCCGGTGTTGGCGGAGGAATTCACCTCTATGGATGTGATGTTCTATCACGCCATGGCCTGTGCCAAGGAAAAATTCCATCTGCAGCCCGGCGACAGCGTGGTGCTGACCGGCGGCCCCATTAACGGCCGCACCGGAAATACCAACACCATTAAGGTGGAAACCGTTTGATAACCGCAAGTGCCTGGTGGCTCACGCTGCCAGGCACTTCCATTTACTGGGATTTTTCCTAAAATAATACGCTTAAATGTGATTGGTTTGTGAAAACAACCAAAAATAAAACTGGGGATTGTATTTATTCTACAACGATGGTAGGATATATAAAAACATCTGTTCATATAGGAAAGACACAATCCGCAAGGGGATGGAAGAATTGAAATATATCATCGTGTTGGGCGACGGAATGTCGGGCTTACCTTTAGAGGCGTTAGGTGGGCAAACTACCCTGGAATACGCCAGAACTCCGGCTATGGATTTGCTGGCGGGAAAAGGTGAGGTGGGGCTTGCCTGCATGGTACCGCCGGATATGAAGCCGGGCAGCGATGTGGCAAACCTTTCCGTTCTGGGATATGACCCGGCCAAGTGCTATACCGGTCGTTCTCCCCTGGAGGCTCTGAGCATAGGCGTTCCTATGGAGGCTTCAGACGCGATCTACCGGTGCAACCTGGTAACCCTGACTGAGGAAGAACCTTACCCCCAAAAACGGATTCTGGACCATAGCGCAGATGAAATCTCCACCCAGGAGGCGGCCCAGCTGATACAGGCCGTGAATGATGAATTTTCCAGTGAAACCCTGCGCTTTTATGCCGGTACCAGCTACCGCCACATTGCGGTATGGAAAAATGGCACCATTCTGGATATGGAAGCCCCCCATGACCATTTGGGCGAGATGATTGAGAATTATTTGCCCCAGCATAAAATGTTCCGGGAGATTATGGAGAGAAGCTATGCGGTCCTTAACACCCACCCCATAAACCTGCGGCGGGCAAAAGAGGGAAAGCGAAAGGCCAACTCCCTTTGGTTCTGGGGTGGAGGTGTGCGACCGGAATTGGAGAACTTTTATGCCAAAACCGGACTTCACGGTGCCATGATTTCTGCGGTAGACTTGCTGAAAGGAATTGCAGTGGGTACCGGTATGGAGGTAATCACCGTGCTGGGGGCTAATGGTTCTTTGGATACCAATTACGCCGGCAAGGCAGCAGCCGGGTTGGATGCACTGCTGAATCGGGATATGGACCTGGTATTTATCCATGTGGAAGCGCCGGATGAAATGGGACATCAGGGGAGCGTCCCCCACAAGATTCAATCCATTGAGGAAATAGACAGAAAAATTGTTGGCCCTATGTACGAAGCTATGCAGGCTTCCGGTATTCCTTTCCGTATGCTGGTGCTGCCGGATCATCCAACTCCCATTTCTTTACGCACCCATACCAAGGAGCCGGTACCGTATGTGCTGTATGACAGCACCCGGGAGAGAAAGAAAATCGGCTGCTATAATGAAAAAGAGGGAGAGGCTTCCGGGATTTATTTCTCCGATGGCTTCCGCCTGATGGAACGATTGATAGAAGGGTAGGGATTATTATGGGGAGAGTTTTTAACTTTTCCGCCGGACCGGCCATGCTGCCGGAACCGGTATTGCAGGAAGCGGCACAGGAGATGCTGGACTATCGGGGAACGGGTATGTCCGTAATGGAAATGAGCCACCGCTCCAAAGCATATCAGGCCATTATCGATGCGGCAGAGGCGGATTTGCGGGATTTGATGTGTATTCCTCAAAACTATAAGGTGCTGTTTCTTCAGGGCGGCGCCTCCCAGCAGTTTGCTATGATTCCCATGAATCTGATGAAAAATGGGGTAGCGGATTATATTGTCACCGGTCAGTGGGCGAAGAAAGCCTGTCAGGAGGCAAAGAAGTATGGGACTGTGAATGTAATCGCTTCTTCCGAAGACGAGAACTTTTCCTATATTCCTGACTGCCGGGATCTTCCGGTTACTCCCGATTCGGACTATGTGTACATCTGTGAAAACAATACCATTTACGGAACCAAATTCAAAGAACTGCCCAATACCAAGGGGAAAGTGCTGGTGTCGGATGTATCCTCCTGCTTCCTCTCGGAGCCGGTGGATGTGAACCAATACGGTCTGCTCTACGGCGGCGTCCAGAAGAATATCGGCCCTGCCGGTGTGGTGATTGTCATTATCCGGGAAGATTTGATTTCGGATGAGGTTCCGTCTTTTGTGCCTACCATGCTCCGATATTCCGTCCACGCAGAAAACGGATCCATGTATAACACACCGCCTACCTACGGCATTTACATCTGCGGCAAGGTGTTCCAGTGGCTGAAACAAACCGGCGGTCTGGAGGCAATGGCGGAGAGAAACCGGGAAAAAGCCGCTATTTTGTACGATTTTTTGGATAACAGTAAATTGTTCCGGGGGACGGTACGAAAAGTTGACCGCTCCTTGATGAATGTGCCGTTTGTCACAGGAAGCCAGGAACTGGATGCCCGCTTTGTGAAAGAGGCGGAGGCAGCCGGGCTGGTTAATCTGAAGGGACACCGCTCCGTGGGCGGAATGCGCGCCAGCCTCTATAACGCCATGCCCAAAGAAGGCGTGGAGGCGCTGGTTTCCTTTATGAAATCCTTCGAGCGTGAAAACGGATAAAAGGGGGAGTCGCCATGTATCAAATTCACTGCCTGAATCAAATCTCTTCCAAGGGAACGGATTTGCTCACCCGGGACTATACCCAGACACCGGCGGCAGAAGCTGCCCAGGCAATTCTGGTGCGCAGTGCAGCTATGCACGATATGGTGTTTTCCGACCAGCTGCTGGCCATTGCCCGAGCCGGTGCGGGGGTGAACAATATCCCCCTGGAAAAGGCGGCGCAGCAAGGAATTGTGGTGTTCAACACCCCCGGAGCCAACGCCAACAGCGTGGTGGAGCTGTGTCTATGCGGAATGCTTTTGGGCAGCCGGGATGTGGTGGATGGCATTAACTGGGTTCAGTCCATCAATGACCAGGATGACATTGCCAAGAAAGTGGAAAAGGGCAAGTCCAAATTTGCCGGCCATGAGCTGGCGGGGAAGTCTTTGGGGGTCATCGGCCTGGGAGCCGTGGGCGGCCCGGTAGCCAACGCCGCCAGACGGCTGGGAATGACCGTATACGGCTGCGACCCCTTTATCTCCATTGATGCAGCCTGGCATTTGGACAGCCACATTATCAAGGTAAACTCCCGGGATGAGATTTACCAAAAATGCGATATGATTACCCTCCATACCCCCTTGCTTCCCGACACCACCAAGATGATTAACCGGGAGTCCCTGGGGAAAATGAAGGACGGTGTGGTGATTCTGAACTTTGCCCGGGATTTGCTGGTTGACGATGAGGCCATGGAAGAAGCACTCCGGTCCGGCAAGGTGCGGCGGTACATCACCGATTTCCCCAATCAGAAGACGGCCTCCATGGCTGGCGTGATTGCCATTCCCCATTTGGGCGCATCTACCCAGGAATCGGAGGATAAATGCGCCATGATGGCAGTGCGTCAGGTGATGGATTATCTGGAAAACGGCAATATCGTCAACAGTGTCAACTATCCCAACTGCGACATGGGCGTATGTACCAAGCCCGGTCGACTGGTGATTCTTCACAGGAATATTCCCAATTCTCTGGGCCAGTTTACCTCCGCCGTAGCAAAGCGGAACATCAATATCTCCGACCTGATGAACCGGAGCCGTGGTGCCTTTGCCTGCACAATTTTGGATTTGGACACCACCACCCCACAGGAACTGGTGGAGGACCTCCAAAAAGTGGATGGCGTATTGCGGGTAAGAAGAATCCGATAAAGAAAAATGAGCGCTGCATCGTCAGCGCTCATTTTTGTTGCACTTTTCCGGATTCTTTGCTATAATAGCACCAAAAATCCAGGTGATAACCGGGATATGTCAGGAAAGACGGGTAAAATCATATGAATTTAGCAGAATTAAAAAATAAAATGGATCAAGCCCATTATATTTATGATGATACGTTGGCAACGGTTCTGGCTGTGGCTCTGGAACTGGGCAGACCGCTGCTCATCGAAGGTGCTGCGGGTGTGGGCAAGACGGAGATTGCCAAGGTTATGGCCTCCGCTCTGGACCGGGATTTGGTCCGCCTTCAATGCTATGAAGGGCTGGACGAAAGCAAAGCTCTCTATGAGTGGAACTATCAGAAGCAGCTGCTTTCCATTCAGGTGAATATGGCATCCCAGGACCGGGAATCCCTCACCCAAAGCCTGTTTACGGATGCGTATCTGTTGGAGCGGCCCCTGCTGAAATCCATTCGCTCCGAAAAGCCGGTGGTGCTGCTGATTGACGAAATTGACAAGGCCGATGAGGAGTTTGAGGCGTTTTTGCTGGAGCTCCTGTCCGAGATGCAGGTGACCATCCCGGAGGTGGGAACCATCCGGGCCAAAACCATTCCCTTTGTCATTCTTACCTCCAACCGGGCAAGGCCTTTGTCGGAAGCGCTGCGCCGCCGGTGTGCCTATTTGTATATCCAATACCCGGATATGGAGAAAGAGCTGGCCATTCTCCGGGCGAAGCTTCCCCATGTGGACGACCGCCTGTGCGCCCAGGTTGCCTTGGCGGTACAGAAGCTGCGGAGCAATGAGACCATCCTGAAAAAACCCTCCATAGCGGAGACTCTGGACTGGGCGGCCGCTTTGGATGCATTAGGAATCCGTGAGCTGACACCGGATGCACTCCGTTCCACTGCGGGCTTCATCCTGAAAAACAGCGAAGATTTGGCGGCCTTGCAGGAAATGGAGGAGGAAGGCCACCACTGTGCATGCGGCGGAAACTGCGGGGAACATTCTCATGGATAATCCCCAGGTATACCCGGAGAAAGTATCCGCCTTTTCCAGGATGCTGCGCCTGGAAGGGCTGCCGGTTGGCCCGAAAGAAACGGAGGATGCCTGCCGGATCCTCCTGGTTATGGGCCTTACAAACCGGGAGACGGTAAAGACAGCCCTTCGCACCGTTTTTGCCAAGTCCAGGGAGGAACAGGGGATTTTTGATCGGTGTTTTGACAGCTTCTTTCTGTCCGAGGAGGCCATGCGCCAGCAGGCACAGGCGCAGATGGAGCGGGAGCAGGAGATGGCCCAGGGAAGGGAACAAGCTCAAAGAGACTTGAATCTTAACGGCCAGCCCATGGAACTGACCGACGGTCAGCGGGAAATTTATGCGGTCATGTCAGAAGAAATGCGCCAGAAACTCCGGGATTTCAAGGATCGGTTTCAGGAGAGTGCAGCCAGAAATCCGGATTTATACAACAACTTTATCCATTCCGTCTTTACCAAAACCCTTCTGGAGCAGCAGATGAAGATGGAGGACGCCGGAGTGAACTGTGCCGGGCTGGACCCGGAGCTGGGGCTTATGTACCGGGACATTTCCCAATTTAAGGATACGGAGATTCCCAAAGCCATATCCATCATTGAAAATATAGCCCAGCAGATTAATGGGGAACTTTCCGCAAAGAAGAAAAACCGGGGCAGGTCCGGAGCGTTGGATTTTCGCAAGACCATCCGCAAGGGACTGGAAACCGGCGGCAGTCTGTACCGTCTGAAATATAAGAAAAAACGGCAAAAGAAAAAGCACCTGGTGATTCTGTGTGATGTTTCCGGCTCTATGGTGCAGTTTTCCGAATTTGCGCTGCGGTTTATCCAGTCGTTGAATCATGTGGCTGAAAGCTCAAAGGTATACCTGTTTTCGGAAGCCATGGTGGAGGCGGATGCTTTCAGCCTGCAAAACATGGATTTGTTCCGGAATTTTGTGAAAGAATCCGGCGCTTACGGGCGGGGCACCGATTTAGGCGCAGCCCTGATGGATTTGATTCAGGCCAAGCCTCCGGCGCTGAACGATTCCACCACCTTGCTGATCTTGTCGGACACCAAAACCGTGGACCAAGCTGGGGCCATTCAGGCTTTGAGGGAGGCCAAGCGGCTGGCAGGTCGTGTTCTCTGGTTGAATCCCCTGCCGGAGAGCCGATGGCAGTATCTGAAGGGCGCCAGTGCCTTCTCTCAGATTTGCACCATGATTTCCTGCTCAACCCTGCATGATTTGGCCTCCGCTTGCAGAAGCCTCTCCAATTTTTAAAAGCGATTCAAGTATAAGATAATATCAGCGCCACCACATGATTGTCTGCCAGAGCCTGAATCTGCTGGGCTATTTTCTTTATCCGTGGTATGCCGTACAGATTGTCTCCGCCTACTTCGCTTCGGCCTTCTAAAATCACGCATTTTCCGGTGGGCGCACAGCAAAAGCACCCTGGGCACTCTCCGGCGAAGGGAGATGGCAAACGGATTATGCCGACAAAAAAATCGCTCAGCGGTTTGCGGCTTGGCCCGGTGGGGAGAATAGTCCTTTTTGTGGTTCGCCCCACATTTGCAATGGAAAAGCACGGTTTGTTTTTGTAAAATTCTTTCATTTGTTTTTCCCTTTAAGAAAAACCAGCAATCCGCTGGAAGCACGGATTGCTGGCGATGAATGGGTTAGGGTATTGTAATTACAGCGTCACAACACTGAAAATCGGTGTCGACATAATTGGCAATGACCCGGGCTTTGAAGCTTCTGGGGCTGCAAATTGTGTTCGGCGTGCTGCCGGATACATTCAAGTCCTCCGGAAGTACAAATTTCAGGCACTTAACCAGCACATCCTGACAGGTTTGGCCGGTGTGGGCCGGGATTGTAAGGGCTTTTGTGCCTCTGGGATACTCGGTACCTTGTTCATCTATTTCAGATAAACTCACAGCCATGGCCACTCGTCTGCCAGGACAGATATGCTTTAAGGTGACATTCAGTTGGAGAATCCTTCCCAAAGATTCCAGATTGGCATCTCCCATATCGAATACAACTGCGTCATCACAGCCGGATATGGTAATATTTACGGGAACAGGGCAGGGTTCGATGATTACAGTCCCGTTGCAATCTACCGTTACCGAAGGATTGGGGAATGTTACCATGTTGCCTTCCGCGTCAGAATACATGACAGATTGGTTTACCGGTTTTTCACCGGAGGTCTGCGCGGTATGGTGAACATAAAATTCCAACGAGGCGCCTTCGTTTGTGCTGACCCCCAAAGCGGCAATTTTCCATTGAATTGTATGAGAATCTATCAGACTTGCCATTCCCTTGGTGGGGGGCAGCAGGTTGATGATGGTAAAATCGGGGTTCAGAATTTCGTCAATAACGATATTGGTTGCGCCGGTTTTGGAGATATTGGCAGCCAGATCCCGGAACAAATCCTCCAAATCTGTCTCATTCGGGGTGATTGCTACATGGGACGAATCCGGATCGGTGGCCCAATCGTTCAGAACATTCACATCAGTTCCGTCCGAGCCCACCAGACCGATACAATAAATGATGATGCCTTGCGCTCTGGCCGCCGCAGCCACAGGTTCCGGGGGGAATCCGGCGGTGGTTTTTCCGTCTGTGAACATCACCATTACCTTTGCATTTCCGGACATGGGATCGAACAACTGTGTTGCTTTGGTAAAGGCATCTGCATGATTGGTGGAGCCGCTGGCATTCAAATTGTCAATGGCGGTTTTCAAATCCGCAACAGAGGTGATAAGCTGTGTGTCGGTGGTGGCTGTGTTGGAAAAGCTGACAACGCCCATCCGACTGCCGGAGCCGATATTTCCGTCCGGGGTATTGTCGGTTGCTTCCTCGATGATATCCACAAAAGCCTTTGCGCCGGCTTTCATATTTGCAAGGGGAGTACCGCCCATGCTGCCGGAGCGGTCCAGGACTAAGACAATATCGGTGGGATTGGAAGAAATATCCGGCGCAGCGGAAAGTGCCAGCGTGACCTTCAGCGTGCCGTTGCAGTCAATCTGTGTGGCATCAATTTGTTTGTTGGAACTGGTAACACCCATTGTGCGTCCTCCTGATTATGATTTTCTATGGGAACGGATGTTCCCTGGATTATCATATGATATGTGTGTCAGGAGTGACACAGATGCTGAGAAAATTGGCGTCTCCCGCCAGATAGTGGCAAAATGGGAAGCAGGGGAGACGATTCCGGATATTCTGAATTGTGATGCGATGGCACGACTGTATGATGTAGAGCTGAAGGATTTGATTCACCATGATGCGAAAGGTACAGGCTTAGTGGTCAAGCCAAAGGGGAAGGCATTCCTGGGAGGCTTCTCTTTTATTGGGTATTTGACACCATGGAAACAAACAGTTGCACAAGGCCCGGGCTGATTACGAAGCCCGGGCCTTTGCCATTATACGATAACAAATCCAATCACAAACAACAGTATTTCCCCAACTGCCAAGGGGATGTAGATACGATCCGGAATCCGTTTCCAAAATCGGTTAATCAGCGTGGTGGCAAGAAAAAGGAAAATACCGAGGTAAGTATAGAAATTCATTGTTTTTCCTTTCTTTGCAGTATACGCTGTTTGAAAGCGCTGATTTTGCTCCCATACAGCCCTGTGATAATCAGTCCCACCAGAAGCATTCCTGTGGCAGCACCCTCAGAAAATTCAGAAACAGCCTTCAAAGGGGCAATTTCTGCCAGACCGGTGTGACCGATGAGCTGGGATATCAGCCACAGGCTTGCACTGATTACAAAAATCAGCCGAACCGTTTTGTTGTATCGCTCCGTCTGTGCATTCGTATATTCTGCGGTTTTGATTGCGGTTTCTTCCACATCTTTGTTCATATCCGTGCTTTTCCTTTCTCCATTGAGTATTTCCCGCAGGTCCACTTCATAAAAGTCGGCAATCTCCAGCAGGATATCCAAATCCGGCAGATGATTTCCATTTTCCCAGCGAGATACTGTTCGGTTGGACACATGGACAATTTCAGAAAATTGCTCCTGTGTCAGTCCTTTTTCCTTTCGGAGCCCTTTCAAAAAGGCTCCTATTTTCGCTTGATCCATATGGGTCCTCCTTTCGTGGAAAAGCATAGCATAACGCATCCAAAATGAACAGGACACAAGGGGAGAAATGCCCTCTTTATAACCTGCCAAGCCATGACTGCCTGGCTAAGCAACATGATTACTCTTACAAATAATGAAAGGACCGTGGTTCCGATACCTGCGGCATCAAAAACACGGTCCTGATTGTGGTGGAGCCGAGGGGAATCGAACCCCTGTCCGAAAGCAACTTGGAAGGAACTTCTCCGGGTGCAGTTTGTTATTTACATTCCCTCATCCCGGCGGGAACAAACACCCTACGGAATTTGGTAGCTTCATAATGCATGGTATGCGCAAAGCTTTGCATACGCACGGTCTCCACTCAAATCACACCCGAGCCCGGCTCGTGGACCTTCCGGGGCGGATGGGCGCCTAATTAGGCAGCCGCTGCAACGTAATTGTTGTCAGTTAAATTTAAAAAGTACCCGTTTTATCGTGGTCAGGCGCCACGACCCGCTATTCCAGCCTCACTACCCCCGTCGAAACCAGTACGGCCCCATATCAAGGTATGAAGTTGGAAACCCTGGGGCGCATTTTGCACCCCGGGGATTTTCTTTTTAGAAACGACCGTAGGGATCCGGGAGCTTGTTGGGCTCCGGGTAAGTCTCTCCGTGGGTATCCACAGTGATGGAACGGATTTTCTGTTCTGCCACAGGCCGATCATTGGGGCCGGTCTTGGAGGAGGCGATGGCATCCACCACATCCATGCCAGAGGTAACCTTGCCGAAGGCAGCGTACTGACCGTCCAGGTGCTTGGCGTCCTGGTGCATAATGAAGAACTGGGAGCCAGCGCTGTTGGGGCTGGAGGAACGGGCCATGCTCAGAACCCCCCGCTTGTGCCGCAGGTCATTCTTGAACCCGTTGAAGAAAAATTCGCCCTTAATGCAGTAGCCGGGGCCGCCCGTACCGGTTCCGTCGGGGCAGCCGCCCTGAATCATAAAGCCGGGGATGACACGGTGGAAAATCAGACCGTCATAAAAATTATGGTTGGCCAAATCGATGAAATTGTACACGCTCTGGGGAGCAATTTCCGGATACAGCTCGCCGGAAATCACACGACCGTCTTCCATGGTGATTTCAAAAGTGGGATTCATGTCAATATCTCTCCTTCATGGCCCGGTCCATCTGACGCTTGGCGTCCCGTTCGGCCGCAGCCTGTCGTTTGTCGTATAGCTTCTTGCCTTTGCAAAGACCTACCTTTACCTTTACCAGGCTGCCCTTCAGGTAGACGGACAGAGGGATCAGGGAATAGCCGTCCTGCTTTACCTTGCCGAACAGCCGCATAATCTCCCGCTTGTGCATCAGCAGCCTGCGGGGTCTGCGGGGGTCCCGGTTAAAGATATTGCCGTGGTCATAAGGGGAGATGTGCATCTGGTTCAGAATCAGCTGACCATCTTTGATACCGCACCAGGCGTCTTTCAGGTTCAGGGTGCCCTGGCGGATGGATTTTACTTCCGTTCCACACAGCTCGATGCCGGCTTCCATCTCCTCCTCCACAAAGTACTCGTGGTAGGCCTCCCGGTTCCGGGCGACGATTTTTACATTCTGCTTTTCCAGATTGCTCACCTCCTTGTCTATGCTACGGATATTATATCATCGTTGTCAAGTTATAAAAAGAGAAATTTCTCCAAATCTTCCGGGGAAGAAAAGGAATATTTGCAGAGTCTGGTCATTTCCTGGGAGATTTCCGGGAAATCTCTTCGACTCCATCCCGCAAAAGCGATGTCCACCCCGGCTTTCGTTGCCATTTCCCAGGCCGGTTTCATATCATCCACCACCAGCAGCTCTTTGGGGGAGAGGTGATACTTCACCATTATCTGCTCCAGAGGATAGGTGCTGGGCTTCCGCAGCTCCTCCGGCAAATCCCAGCCAAAAATGTCGTCCGGTATCATGCCAAAGTGGGTTTCGTAATCCCGGGTGATGTTTTCGTTGCAGGAATGGGAAACCACACATATCAGTCCCCCGAGTTCTTTTTGGCGCCGAATTACCTTTTCCATTCCGGAGTAGGGCAGGGGGATATGGGTGCGGATGTATTCCTTCCACATCAGATACTCTTCTGCCAGGTCCTCCTGGGTAAACGCAAACCATTGGCGGCACATTTCGGCAAAGCCCAGATGGAAGCAGCCTTCCGTATATTGCTCCAGGTTAATGCTGGCGCCGGGACGGACTTTTTGGAGAAACTGGCAGAAAAAGGGATAGTTTGTGGTGGCTTCACTTTGAACCACGGTGTCATCGTGATCCAAAACCAGACATGGATATTTCAGCATGGACTCTCCTCCTTTTGTCCCATTTTACCAGAAATTTCCTTTAATGACAATAGAAAATATCCTTGCTATAATCGAACAAATGTGCTAATATATACACATAGGGAAGGAGGGCGGATGATGGAACAAAAAATATATCCGGTTGATGTGATATCCGTCTGTGCAGCCGATGGCAGCATCCGTCCGCTGCGGTTTCGAATGGAGAACGGAAACGACGGCTTTATCCGGGTGGATATTTCCCGGGTAATCAACTGCCGCCAGATACAGTATGTGGGGATTGAGGCCTATGTGTTTTTGTGCGAGGCTTGGATGGAGGAAAAGAGACAGCTTTTGGAGCTGCGGTATACCATACGCAGCCACACCTGGTGTCTGCTCAGAGTGGTGAACTGAAATGTGTCAAAGAATCATTTTTCATGTGGATGTAAACAGCGCTTTTCTATCCTGGACTGCGGCTTATCGGGTACGGGTACTGGGGGAAAAGACGGATTTGCGGGAGGTGCCTTCGGTGATTGCAGGGAATAAGGATTCCCGCCATGGCATTGTTCTGGCCAAAAGCACTCCGGCAAAGAAATTCCATATTCAAACCGGTGAGCCGCTGTATCAGGCGCTGGAAAAATGTCCGGAGCTTCTGGTAGCACAGCCGGACTATGGTCTGTATGTGGAGGCTTCCCGGCATTTTGTGGAAATGCTCCGTCGCTTTTCTCCCTGTGTAGAACAGTATTCCATCGACGAAGCCTGGGCAGACATGACGGGAACCCAGCGGCTGTATGGGGATCCGCGTACGGCGGCGGAGCAGCTGCGCAGCCGTATTTGGGAAGAACTGGGCTTTACCGTAAATATCGGAATATCTACCAACAAGCTTCTGGCGAAAATGGCAGGGGATCTGGAAAAGCCCAATAAGGTCATCACCCTTTTCCCGGAGGAAATTCCCGGAAAAATGTGGCCGCTTCCCGTACGGGAACTCTTTATGGTAGGTTCTGCCACGGAGCGCAAACTCAGCCGCATGGGAATTTATTCCATCGGAGATTTGGCAAATGCCGATTTACAACTGCTGAAACGGCGATTGGGAAAACAGGGAGAGCTGATTTGGCATTATGCCAATGGACGCAACGGGGATTTGGTGATAGCGGAGCCGGTGGAGAATAAGGGGTACGGAAATTCCGTTACCACTTCGGCGGATGTGGTCAGCGAGGAGGCGGCTTTGCAGGTGCTGCTGAGCCTGTGTGAAACGGTGGGCATGCGGATGCGCAAGGATGGAAAATGCGGAAAATGTGTAACTGTATCCCTGCGAACCAACGACTTTTCTAATTTTTCCCACCAGAAAACCCTGCATGGAGCTACCAATGTTACCCAGACCCTGTTTGAGGCAGCCAGGGATATTTTTCGGGAGGCCTGGGACGGCTGTACGCCTTTGCGGCAGCTGGGTGTGCAGGTAACAGGCCTGACAGAGGAACCATATCAACAGTATGATTTGTTTCAAAATCCTGTAACTTATGAAAAAAAGCTTCGCTTAGGGGAAACCGTGGACGCTCTGCGGGATAAGTTTGGAGAGAATGTTATCTGCCGGGCCAAGTTTGCCAAGAACCCGGAAAGTCATATGGCCGGAGGTCTGGATAAGACCCGCCGCACAGGGGTCACAAAGCCTGTTCCCAAAGAATTTTGATATAGCAAAAACCAGACTTTTGGGTTATACTATACTATGTGTATCGTATGTACAGATGAGATGGTAAGTATAAAATGAGACTGGATATTACAAAACTGTCGAATAAATATGATATTCGTTTTTTAACCGATGCCGATATTGATATGATTTACGGTTTAGCGGTTGGGAATCCTCTTTTTTATCGGTTTTGTCCCCCATTTGTAACAAAGGAAAGCATTGCCGATGATATGCGGGCGCTGCCTCCCAACAAATCTCATGAGGATAAGTATTATATTGGCTTTTTCAACAGAACAAAGCTTGTTGCAATTATGGATTTGATTGTGGGATTTCCCAATCCTTCCACAGCGTTTATTGGCCTGTTTATGGTCGATAAATCAGAGCAAGGAATGGGTACAGGAACGTCCATTATATCTGAATGTACTGTCTATATCAGAGCAATGGGGTATTCCAATATTTGCTTGGGTTATGTGAAGGGAAATCCGCAAAGTAAGTCCTTCTGGGAAAAGAATGGTTTTGTCAAAACCGGAGTGGAAAGTAAGCAGGATGGATATACCGTGGTTGTAATGCGAAAGGAGCTATGAATGGTTGAATTATACATACCCAAGATAGAAGAACTGTGGTTTGCACAAAAAATGCTTGCAGATCCGAACACCATGTCCTATAACGCCAATTGGGATGTGACCTATGACGGCTACCACAGAGAAACCGGATGTATTGACTTTCCGGAATCGGAGTGGGCTGATTGGTACAGTCATATGGTTGGGAATGAACCGCAGCAATTTTACGCCTATATCTGTCTGAAAAGGGATGGTGCATGGATTGGTGAGGTGAATTTCCATTACACACCTGATAAAGATTGGTGGGATATGGGAATCGTAATCTATGCTCCATACCGGGGCAATGGATACGCTGTTCCTGCATTGAAGCTCATGCTTGACCATGCCTTTGGAGTTTGCGGAGTCAGTCGGATTCACAATGATTTTGAGCTTGCCAGGAACGAAGTGGCTGCTTGGGAGACCCACTTTTCTGCAGGCTTTCGGGAAATCAACAGAGAAAATGGTTGGCTGGAAGTCATGATTACAAAAGAACAGTGGCTGATGCAAAAAGAAAATTGTGTTTGGTAATATACCCACAGATTCTCATAAGGCTGTTTCGTTTTGCAATCCCGAAATCTATACGTTTCCGGAGTCAACATGAGGTTTAAAATTATTACATAGGAGAAAAATCTATGTCTATTGTTAAATTCTATCGGGGAGACCCCAATGCCCCCAAGACCACCCAAAGAGCCCATTTGGGTGCCAATGCAATTATCACCTGCAAAGGAAAGCTTCTTCTTGAAAAGCGCCGGGACAGTGACCTGTGGGGTCTGGTGGGCGGCGGCGTAAAAAACTACGAAACTGAAGAGCAGGCTTTAACCCGGGAAATTTATGAGGAGCTTGGTTTGCGAATTTCCAAAGGTCAGCTTAAAAAGCTGGGCGTATACGGAGAACCGGGCAGAATCGCAGCCTACTGCGACGGCAGCATCTGGCGAATGGTGATTGTGGTCTTTGGGCTGGAATTGGAAACAGAGCCCCAAATGACCATCAGCGCCGAATCCAAGGATTTGCGCTTTTTCTCCAAAGAGGAATTGCAAAATATTGAAATTGTGGTTACCCATAGCGATATTGTGGAGGACTGGTTTCTGAACCGATAAAAACTGGTACATGGCTGCGTTCATTTCCCAAAATGTAAATATTTCACGAATTATATACAAAGAATGAAAACGCTCTTGTATATACGCATAAATTGTGATAATATACAGAATAGAATTTATAAGGCAGTCCGGCAGACACTATGGGATATTTCGCTGAAAGATGTAGCGTAGAGAACGGTTTGTGCTTTGAACGCCCGACGGACTGCGGAAGAAATGAACGGTTAGGTTGTGTTACCTGTGAGTATTTTGGAGAATATTGCCAATCACAAGGACCTGTTGCAGCTGGACGAGGATGGCAGGAAAATCCTGTGCAAAGAAATTCGAAGCTTTTTAATTGAAAACCTATCCAAAACCGGAGGCCATGTTGCGTCCAATTTGGGTGTGGTAGAGCTAACAGTCGCCATCGAAACTGTCTACGATACATCCTTTGACCGTCTGGTGTTTGATGTAGGTCATCAGTCTTATATCCATAAGATGCTGACCGGGCGCCAGGCGGATTTTGACCATCTGCGGCAATTTGGAGGTATTGCCGGTTTCCCGAAGCCAAAAGAGAGCAAAACGGATGCGTTTGTTGCCGGTCATGCTTCCAGCTCGGTTTCCATCGGACTGGGAATGGCAAGAGCCCGGACTCTGCTTGGGGATGCATTCCAGGTGGTTGTGGTTATGGGTGACGGCGCTGCTACAGGCGGTATGGCTTATGAGGCCCTCAACGATGCGGCGGAGAGCGGAGAACCCATGGTAGTGATTCTCAATGACAATACCTTGTCCATTGACCGGAATGTGGGCGGTTTGGCCAGGCACCTGTCAAAGCTGCGGACGAAGGAAAAGTATTTGGGTATGAAGCAGCGCTACCGCCTCCTTATGGCCCACATCCCTGGAGGAAAAGCCATCTTCCGGTTTACCAGCGGTCTGAAAAACCGGCTGCGGCAGATGCTGATTCCCAGCACTATTTTCGAGAATATGGGTTTTACCTACCTGGGACCGGTTGACGGTCACGATACGGAGAGACTTATTTCCCTCTTAAGAAGTGCGAAATCCATGCACAGACCGGTACTGCTCCACGTCCTGACCCAAAAGGGGAAAGGCTATGCACCGGCGCAGGAGCATCCGAAGCTGTTTCATGGAATCGGGAAATTTGATCCCAGTACCGGTGAACCGGCCCAAAAGTCTGGGAAGAGCTATTCTCAGGCATTTGGAGAGTCTATGGTTTCTCTGGGCAGCAGGGATTCCCGAATCTGCGCCATTACGGCTGCCATGCCTGGCGGTACGGGGTTGCTGGAATTCAAGCAGGCCTTTCCCCAACGGCTTTTTGATGTAGGCATTGCCGAGGAACACGCCGTATCCATGGCAGGGGGCCTTGCCAAACAGGGAATGATTCCCGTGGTGGCGATTTATTCCACATTTCTGCAAAGAGCCTATGACATGATTTTGCAGGATGTTTGTCTTTTGAACCTTCATGTGGTTTTTGCTGTGGATCGGGCCGGATTGGTGGGGGAGGATGGAGAAACCCACCACGGCGTCTTCGATGTGGGGTTCCTGTGTCAGGCGCCCGGGATGACGGTTTTGTGCCCCGGCAGTACCGCAGAACTGCAAGATATGCTTTCCTGGGCAATTTACCGGCAGAACGGGCCGGTTGCCATTCGCTATCCCAGAGGCTCCGGCGGCGCTTACCAGGCTTCTGCCTGGCCCAATGCTGCGGAAGTGTCCCGGGAAGGGGCTGTCTGTCTGCACCGCCCGGGGGAAAAGGTGATGCTGGTTACCTATGGGTCTTTGCTGGGTAATGCCCTGGAGGCGGCGGAGCTGCTTTCCCGGCAAGGTGTGGATACAGGTGTGCTGCGGCTTTTGACGGTGGCCCCCCTTCCTCTTCAAAAGGTAGCCGACGCTCTCGGTGCCGGGACTCATGTGGTTGTACTGGAAGAGGTATGCCGTGGCAGCGGCATTGCCCAGGAGTTGGCGTGGCAGCTGCGTCGGCTGCGGCCGGACTGCCGGGTGGAATCTCTGGATTTGGGCCATCGCTATATTCCCCATGGAAGCATGGAGGATTTGTATGCCTATTGCCGTCTGGACGGAAAGTCCGTAGCAGAATATGTACTGGAGGTATGTCAAAATGAAAATTAAAAAGCGGCTGGACATGCTTCTGGTAGAGCAGGGTTACGCCGACACCAGAACAAAGGCACAGGCGATTATTATGAGCGGCCTTGTCTATGTACAGGGGCAAAAAGCGGATAAACCCGGTACCTCCTATGAGGAGACCGTGGATATCGAGGTTCGCGGCGGTGGATGTCCTTATGTGAGCAGGGGAGGCCTGAAGCTGGAAAAGGCGCTGCGGGATTTCGGTGTGAAGCCGGAAGGCTATGTATGCAGCGATTCCGGCGCTTCTACCGGTGGATTTACCGACTGCCTGCTGCAGCAGGGAGCCCGAAAGGTTTTTGCCATTGATGTGGGCTATGGCCAACTGGACTGGAAAATTCGCTCCGACCCCAGGGTAGTGGTTATGGAGCGGACGAATGTGCGCTATGTGACCCCGGAGCAACTGGGAGAGCCCTTGGATTTGTCTGTGGTGGATGTGAGTTTTATCTCGCTTCGGATTGTTTTACCGGTAATTAAGACACTCCTAAAACCCAACGAGGGGCAGGTGTTGTGCCTGATTAAGCCTCAGTTTGAGGCCGGGAAGGAAAAGGTCGGCAAAAAGGGTGTGGTGCGGGATTCTGCGGTACATGAAGAAGTACTGGAAGATTTTGTGCGGATGGTTGGGCAAATTGGCTTTACCATTCTGGGACTGACCTTTTCGCCAGTCAAAGGCCCTGAGGGAAATATTGAATTTCTTGCCCACCTGACCCTGGCGGACAAAGCGGGGATATCTCCCAACATCCCGGAGCTTGTGGCCAATGCCCACCAGGTTTTGAAGGGGTGACGGGATGAAGAAGGTAATTTTGACCCCCAATCCCTATCGGGATAAGAATTTCAAAACCGTGCGGGAAGCCATAGATATTTTAAAAAACGCCGGCATGGATGTGCGCCTGTGTCTGCCCTTTGAAATTGACAAGGGCTATGATTTGCCGAAGGATTTGCGTTTTTCCAGACTGGAAAAGGAATTGCCCGGAGCGTTTTGCGTGGTTTGCTTTGGCGGGGATGGCACCATTTTGCATATGGCAAAAGCCGCAACCCGATATGGGGTTCCTATTTTGGGTGTGAACATTGGCACGATGGGCTTCATGGCGGAGCTGGAAAGCAGCGAGCTGCACCATCTGACCCGGTTGGGACAGGGTGAATTTGAAGTGGAGAGCAGAATGATGCTGGATGTTACGGTTCAGCGCAATCAGGAGGTCATTTTCCATGATTACTGCCTCAATGATGTGGTAGTTACCAAAGGCTCTGTGGCCAGAATTATCAATCTGAGCATCCGTTGCGATGGGGTACAGGCCATGGGGTGCAGCGGAGATGGGGTTGTCGTGGCAACCCCCACAGGCTCTACGGCTTACAGTCTGTCTGCCGGCGGCCCTATTGTGGAACCGGACGCCCACAGCATTCTGGTTACACCCATATGTGCCCATAATGTTGCCAGTCGGTGCATTGTGGCCTCCGATAAAAGAACCATTGCCATCGAACTGGTAAAAAACGCCAGACGAAACGCTTTCGTTTCGGTGGACGGTGGAAAGGCTCAGAGAATCAGTATGTCGGACCTGGTGACAATCCGCAAGTCCCGGTATGAAACAAAACTGATACGCTTGAAAGACAGAAGTTTTTTTGAAGTAGTGAATATGAAGTTCAGGATTGGTTAGGTGTGAGACTATGAAAAGTCAACGGCAGGCAAAAATTTTGGAAATCATTTCCACACGCAATATTGAGACCCAGGAGCAGCTTCTGGCTGCTTTGCAGGCAGAGGGATTCCGGGGAACCCAGGCCACCATTTCCCGGGATATTAAGGAGCTGCGCATTGTAAAAGAGCTTACCAGCTTTGGAACCTACCGCTACGCGGTATCCACTTCGGATGTGGCCACTACCTTTTCTGCCCGGCTGAATACCATTTTTCGGGAGAGCGTCATCAGCTTTGACTATGCCCAGAACCTGATTGTGATTCGGACCCTGCCTGGGCTGGCATCCGCGGCGGGTTCTGCCATTGACGCTATGAACATGGGGGCAGTGGTAGGCACGCTGGCAGGAGATGATACGGTGCTGGTAATTATGCGGGACAACAATTCCGCGGCGGTGCTTTGCGGGGAAATCAAAGGACTACTGAGCTGATTGGGGGGCATAGGCGTGTTAAGTCTTCTGCACATTGAGAATATCGCGGTTATCCAGTGCGCTGACATCTCCTTTGACAAGGGGTTTAATGTCCTTACCGGCGAAACCGGTGCAGGTAAATCCATTGTAATCGACGCTATTTCTGCCATTATGGGCGAACGGGCATATCGGGATATGATTCGCACGGGAAGCGCCAAGGCCTCTGTGCGGGGCGTATTTACACAGGTGCCGGAACTCCCCTGGTTTCAGGAAAACGGCGTGGAGTATGACCCCGAGACCGTAATCCAGCGGGAAGTTTACCTGGATGGGAAAAATGTCTGCCGGGTAAACGGCAGTCTGGTATCGGTTTCCATTCTGCGTAAGCTGGGCGTGCAGTTGATTAACATTCACGGGCAGCACGATTCCGCCTCTTTGTTTGACGAAAGCAACCATCTGCTCGTCTTGGATGCCTTTTCCGATAATGAATCTCTGCGGCAGGAGTATGGGGAAAAATATGAAAAGTATACCCAGCTGCAGCGGCAGATTGCCAGCCTGACCATGGATGAAGGGGAAAAGCTTCGGAAAATGGAGATGCTCCGCTACCAGATTCAGGAGATCGAAAAGGCAAAGCTTACCGCCGGGGAAGATGAGACGCTGGAGCAACGCAGAAAGCTTCTGCAAAACAGCGAAAAAATCAGCGATAATCTTTATGCCGCCGTAAACGCCGTTTATGGCGGGGAAGACTCGGATGGCGCCGCCTCCCTTCTGGCAGAGGCGGAGCGGTCTCTGAGCCGCCTCTCCCGGTTTTCGGAGGACTTTACGGAGCTTCACCAGCGGGTCGCAGACCTTATGTACCAGGTACAGGATGTGGCAGAGGAGCTGCGCGGCGCAAGAGACGACTTATCCTATTCCGCCGATGAGCTGGAGGAGATTGAAAGCAGGCTGGATGTGATTCACAGACTGCGGAAAAAATACGGCGCGACTTGTCAGGATATTCTGGACTACAAGGAAAAGGCCAGTCGGGAACTGGACGAGATTGTCTTTTCGGACGACCATCTGGAGCGATTGAAGGAACAATGTGAAAAGGCGAAAGAAGCAGCATGGGCGGCGGCAAAACGCCTGCGGCAGAGTCGGGAAGCGGGCGCCCAAGTCCTTTCCCGGCAGATTCTTTCGGAGCTTGCCCAGCTGGATATGCCGAAGGTGCAGTTTCGGTGCCAGTTTTCCCAGACGGATTTGACCGCCTCCGGGGCTGATTTGGTGGCTTTTTATATGTCTGCCAACGCAGGAGAAGCGCTGAAACCTCTGAGCAAAGTGGCCTCCGGCGGCGAACTGGCCAGAATCATGCTGGCCATGAAAAATGTACTGGCCCAGCAGGACCAGGTGGCGACTTTGATTTTCGACGAGGTGGATATGGGCGTATCCGGCCGTGCCGCCCAAAAGGTTGCGGAAAAGCTGCGCAGTGTTTCCGTAACCAAGCAGGTGCTGTGCGTTACCCATCTGCCCCAGCTGGCGGCTCTGGCAACGACCCATTTCCTCATTGCCAAAGAGGAACGGGAGGGCAGAACCTATACCTCCGTGACCCCCCTGGACAAAGAGGGGCGGAAGCGGGAACTGGCGAGAATCATCGGCGGTACCAACATAACGGAAACCACCTTGAAAAGCGCGGAAGAAATGCTCAATGGCTGATGACCGCCATAGTGTGGCAAGAGAATTTGTATGATGGAGAGATTGTTGTATGCCAATTCAAATTCCCAATGAGCTTCCTGCCGCGGAAACACTGCAGCAGGAAAATATATTTGTAATGACGGAAAATCGGGCAACCACACAGGACATTCGTCCTTTGGAGATTGTTCTGTTGAACCTGATGCCCACAAAAATCGCAACGGAAACCCAGCTTTCTCGTCTTTTGGGAAATACCCCTTTGCAGGTAAAGCTGGAACTGATGCACACCGCGTCCCATCGGGCGAAAAATGTATCCCAGGATCACTTGCTGAACTTTTACAAGGAATTTGACCAGCTGAAAGACCGGAAATTCGACGGTATGGTCATCACCGGCGCTCCGGTGGAAAATATGGCCTTTGAAGATGTGGATTACTGGGAGGAGCTTTGCCGGATTATGGAGTGGAGTAAAACCAATGTCCACAGCACCCTTCACATTTGCTGGGGAGCCCAGGCGGGTCTTTACTATCACTATGGCATCCAGAAGCATACCCTTCCGGAAAAGCTGTTCGGTGTATATCCGCACCATGCGGACTACAAGCGGGCCATTCTCCTGCGTGGCTTTGACGACACCTTTTGGGTTCCCCATTCCCGGCATACCTCCGTTTCCCGGGAGGATATTGAGGCAGTCCCTCAACTGAAAATTCTGGCTTCTTCCGAGAAGGCCGGGGTATATGCGATGATGACCAAGAAGGGGCGGCAGATTTTTATTACAGGCCATTCCGAATACGACCCGGATACCCTGGCAAAGGAATACTACCGGGATAAGAATTTGGGACTGCCTATCCATGTGCCGGAAAACTATTTTCCCGACGACGATGATACCCGGGAGCCCATTGTCCGTTGGCGTGGACACGCCAATCTTTTGTTCAGCAACTGGCTCAATTATTTTGTGTACCAGACAACGCCCTACGATATCGCCGACATCGGCAAAGACCGGGAAATCGCCGGTACTCAGGGCTAAGGGCAATCGAAAAATGTTTTTCAGGATCTCAGAAATGAGGTCCTGTTTTCTTGAAAAATGAAAAAAACCGTTGTATAATACAAAGCAGTTAGCAAAGACAAGCTTTTAGAATGCCTGGAGGCGGAAGCAATGACGATGAACGATTTGAAGGTAGGGCAGTGGGGCACCATTGATTGCGTCGGTGGTGAAGGAGCGCTGCGCCTGCGTTTTTTGGATATGGGACTCATTCCCGGTACGAAAGTACAGCTGAAAAAGGTTGCTCCAATGGGGGATCCCATTCAAATCCATGTACGGGGTTATGAACTTACCCTCCGCAGAGAAGATGCAAAGAAAATCACCTTGCGGGAGGAAGCGCTATGATTTTTGCGTTGGCCGGAAATCAGAATTGCGGTAAGACCACCTTGTTCAACAGCCTGACCGGCGCCAATCAGCATGTGGGAAACTTCCCTGGCGTGACCGTGGACCAAAAGGTTGGTACGCTCCGGGGAACCTCACATCAGGTGGTAGATTTACCGGGAATTTACTCCATCCGTCCCTATACCCAAGAGGAAGTGGTGACGCAGCAGTTTTTGTTGGAGCAAAAACCTGACGCCATTATCAATATTGTGGACGCCACCAATATTGAAAGAAATCTGTACCTGACGCTGCAGCTGCTGACTCTTCAGGTCCCCATGGTAATCGCTCTGAATATGATGGACGAATTGAGAGGGAACGGCGGAAGCATTGATGTACGGAAAATGTCCCAGGCTCTCGGCGCTCCGGTCGTTCCCATCAGCGCCGCCAAAAATGAGGGCATTGCGGAGCTGGTGGAGACCTTGCTGCAAACGGCACAGAGCAAACAGCGTCCCAAGGTTCTGGACTTCTGCCCGGACGGACCGGTTCACCGGTGTATCCATGCGGTGAGCCACATCATTGAGGACCATGCCCAACACCTGGACATCTCCCGCCGTTTCTGCGCCTCCAAACTGATTGAAGGGGAAGCGGACTTCTTTGACAAGCTGGGGCTGAGTCAGAATGAGCGTGAACTTATCGAGCACTCCGTGATTGAGATGGAGCACGATTCCGGGCTGGACAGAAATGCGGCGCTGGCGGATATGCGGTATAATTTCATTGAGAAGGTCTGTAAGAGCTGTGTGGTGAAAGCCCACGAGAGCAGGGAGTACCTGCGCAGCGTTGCCATTGATAAGGTGTTGACCAACCGCTACTTTGCCTTACCGATTTTCGGCGTCATTATGGCCCTGATTTTTTACCTGACCTTCTATGTTATCGGTGCATACCTTTCAGACCTTCTGGCCTTGGGGATTGACGCCCTGACGGTGTGGGTGGATAATTTCCTGACTGCCTATGGAATGAATCCGGTGGTGCACAGCCTGGTGATTGACGGAATTTTTGCCGGAGTTGGCAGTGTGCTCAGCTTCCTGCCCCTGGTGGTTGTTCTGTTCTTCTTCCTGTCCATCCTGGAGGACTCCGGGTATATGGCAAGAATCGCTTTCCTGATGGACAAGCTTCTGCGAAGGATTGGTTTGTCGGGAAGAAGCTTTGTGCCCATGCTGTTGGGCTTCGGCTGCTCTGTTCCTGCGATTATGGCCACCAGAACCCTGTCTTCCCAGCGAGACCGGAAAATGACCATTCTGTTGACGCCTTATATGAGCTGTTCCGCCAAAATCCCTGTGTACACGGTGTTTGCCGCCGCTTTCTTCCCGGGGTTTGAGCTTCCTGTAATGCTCATTTTGTACTTTGGGGGTATGCTTGTTGGCGTCTTGGTCGCATTGGTTATGAAGCATACCATGTTCCGGGGGAACCCAGTGCCTTTTGTTATGGAACTACCCAATTATCGCCTTCCGTCCATGCGGAGCGTGGTGCTTTTGATGTGGGAAAAGGCAAAGGATTTTTTGGAGCGGGCGTTTACGGTAATTTTCCTGGTTACTGTCATTATCTGGTTCCTGCAAAACTTTGACATGCGGTTCAATGTGGTAAGCGACAGTGCGGACAGTATTCTGGCGGGAATCGGCCGGGTGATTGCTCCCATTTTTGCGCCCCTTGGATTTGGGGATTGGAGAATGGTCACTGCGTTGGTTTCCGGATTTTCTGCCAAAGAAGCGGTGGTTGGAACCTTTGGCGTTGTGCTGGGGGTTGGCACGAACCAACTTCCCGTTGCCCTGCACCAGCTGTTTACCACCCTCTCCGCCGCCAGTTTCCTGGCGTTCACGCTGCTCTATACGCCCTGTGTCGCGGCGGTAGCCACCATCCGCCGGGAGCTGAACTCCACATGGAAGACCATCGGCGTTGTCCTCATGCAATGCCTGGTGGCCTGGGTGGTCGCATTCCTGGTGTATCAGGTGGGGGTGCTGCTGTGAATTGGCTGGATATTGTCCTGACGGTTATAATTGTCGGGTATTGTGCATATATTCTTTTCAGAAGAAAAGGAAAAGGGTGCTCCGGCTGCTGCGGCTCTTGCCGTGGCTGTCACCGGGAAAGATAGCCCCTTTTTCCCATCACAAAGGAGGCGCCTGTATGGAACTTCGTATTGATGGCTTGAACATTCATGCTGAGCCGGGAAAATCCCTGCGTCAGCTGGCGGAAGAATTGGGATTTACCGGGCAGGAGTTTTCCCAGAGACCCATTGCTGCCAAAATTGCCGGTGAGATTTTCAATTTAAATTATGTACCGGTGCGTCACGAGTCAGAAAGTCTGGATCGCCCGTCCATACGCCGGGCGATGGCGGCCTCCAACGGTCGGGTGCAGCTGCTGCGTTATACGGATCCTGCGGGGAAAGATGTATATAGCCGGACGGCGCAATTTGTCCTGTTTTTGGCAATTCATCAGCTCTGGCCCCAGGCCAAGGCAAAGATGGATTGTACCCTGGGATCCGCGCTGTATGTGGAGGTGCTGGAGGACGGCATTTTTGATGCGGTTGCGTTAAAACAGCAAGTAAAAAAACTGGTAGAACAGGACATTCCCCTGGTGCGGAGGCGAATTTCTACCCAGGAGGCAATCGCCCAGTACACAAAGCAGGGAGATCTGGATAAAGCAAGACTGCTCCGCTGGCGGACGGAACCTTTTTTTGACCAGTATACCTACGGGGATTTTGCGGATTATTATTACGGTGAGCTGGCACCTTCAACCGGATATTTGCAGGTGTGGGATATTCTTCCGGAGGAAGGTGGTTTCCTGTTTATTTACCCGGATGATCAAGACCCTTCCCGTGTGGCTGCCTATCAGCAAATGCCCAAATTCCAGAGTGTAAGTCAGGAAGGGGAGCGTTGGTGTCAGCTAATGGGATGCGAAACGGTAGCTGACCTGAATGCTTTGGTGGAAAACGATAACATCAGGAACCTTATACGGGTAAATGAGGCGCTTCACGAAAAGCGCTACTCCCAGATTGCGGATATGATTTGTACAAGAGGGGCACAGGTGGTTATGCTGGCAGGGCCCAGCTCCTCCGGAAAGACGACCTCTGCCAACCGTCTGGCAACCCAGCTGCAGGTTCACGGAAAGAAACCGGTTCTGATGAGCCTGGATGATTATTATATCGACCGGGATAAAATTGCTCCGGGTCCTGACGGAAAGCTTGACTTGGAGCATATCAACACCATCGATACCCGGCTGTTTCGGGAAAATCTTTCGGATTTGCTCGCTGACAAACCGGTAGAAATTCCTACTTTCAATTTTCTTACAGGACGGCGTCAATGGGATGGGCATATCATGCAGCTGAGCCGGGATACGGTGATTATTGTGGAAGGCCTCCACGGACTGAATCCCGCATTGCTGCCGGAGGGAGTCCCTGCGGACAGGATTTTCAGAATGTATGTCAGCCCGTTGATTCCCCTGAATCTGGACAATCATAACCGCATTCCCACCAGCCTTTTGCGGCTGCTGCGCCGGATTGTCCGGGATTACGAAAGCCGTGGATCCTCCGTGGAACGCACCATGTCCATGTGGGATTCGGTACGCAGGGGAGAGAAGCGTTGGATTTTCCCCTACCAGGAAAATGCGGATGTGATTTTCAACAGCTCCACGCTCTATGAGCTGGCGGTGCTGAAAAAGCATATTTTCCCTCTGCTGACTGCGGTGCAGCCGGAGGAAAGCTGCTACGACGAGGTGCGTGGCATCGTGAAAATCCTCAATTATGTGAAAGAAGCAGATGTGGATGACGAAATTCCCCCCACGAGTCTTGTCAGGGAATTTATTGGCGGCAATACCTTCTACCGTAAGTAAAGAAAAATCCGAACAGCCCGTAAGCTGTTCGGATTTTTTCAAATTTCAACGGTGTACCTCTCAAACGCATTGATGATTTTCGTATTTCCAAGCTGCTGCTCCCTGGGGATGTCCGTTCCGTAGTTCATATGGATATGCCCGTGAACCAGATATCTGGGCTTGTATTTTTCTATCAATTTTCGGAAACAGGCGAAGCCCCGGTGGGCATAGTCATCTCCATCCCCGAAACCGGCTACCGGGGCATGGGTGACGACAATGTCTACGCCTCCGGCTTTGCGTATTTTCCACCACAATTTCCGAATGCGTTTTGCCATCTGTTTTTCCGTATACTGGTGAGGGCCCCCGCTATATGATGCCGAGCCGCCCAGTCCCAGAATCCGAACCCCCTTGTAAATGAACAGCTGGTCTTCGATGCTGTCGCACCCCTCCGGGGGCGTTCGGGCATAACGGGCATCGTGATTGCCGTGGACATACAGAACCGGCAGATTTGACAGGGTGACGAGAAAGGAGAGATAGGTGGGTTTCAAATCACCACAGGAGACAATCAGGTCGTAACCATCCAGCCGGCCGGGCTGATAGTAGTCCCACAGGTACGGACACTCCTGATCGGCGAGGAAAAGAATTTTCATAAGATTGGCCCCTCCTTTACCGGCGGGAGTTGATCCCGGTAAATACCCAATAGCCGAACCAGCGGCTTGCTCTTGTCGGCCAGTTCCTCAAAGTCCGGGATTTTCCCATCCACATTCTCGCAAAGCCAATCCATATTGATGATTTCTTCCGGCGTAAAGTATTGCTTTCCGGTGTTCCTTTCCATGCCTGCCTGGTCCAGAATATGCCGGTAAAACGGATGGATGGAGCCGTTGCAAATACCGGTCCGCAGAATTTTGGCAAGACTTCGCACACCTTCCGGCAGTTCCCGGCTCAGTTCCAGTCCTATCACACCGCTGTTAAGTCCCCACCAGTAGTTCACAGCATGAACGCCGGTTTTCCCTGCGTTGAGGGTATCCCAGCCGCCATAGAGAATACTGCGCACCAGCTTGATATAAAAGGTTCCCCAGTCCCAATAGGGAGAGGCCAGAAGTTGGGTGCTGCCATCTTTGTAGATGTGAAAAGCGCCATAATCCCCCCTGCTCCAGCCTGGGGTGGGTATATCCAGAGAGGAGACGGTATCAATTCCACGGTCAAGAAACTCCTGCAGCGGATTTCCCGGGGTACAGGACCACCGCAGACAGATGCGGGCGTTGGGATTGGTGAGTTGTGCTCCAAGGGCAAAGGCGTTGATGCCTGCGGGTACGCCAAAGATGGGATAGCTGGCAATATAGCCAATTTCATCGCTGCCGCTGACGGCCCCCGCAATGGCTCCGGAAATAAATTTTCCTTCAAAAATACGGCTATAATAGGTACGGACGCCGGTATAGGGCATAGAGATGGAGCAGTTAAGAATTTTTACATGGGGGTATTTCACAGAAATCTTTCGGCAGGCATCGATCAGAGGCGCCGTCGTGGTAAAAATAACCTGGGCGCCGTTGTGTATGGCATCCTCCATGGCGGCCACAGCATCCTCCCCAATGCCAACGCCGGTATATTCCTGGATAGTGACCTGTTCGCCCAATGCATCCTTCAGCTGCTGCTGCCCACGCATATGTGCCTGCGTCCATGTGCTGTTTTCTTCGGAAAGCTCATTGATAAAGGCTACATTCAAACGAAGCGGTGTAACGGTGGACACCAGTTTTCCCCAAATGGAGGGAGAATTTTGGGATGTTTCCTCTGTGGTCAGGGCAATTGGATCTTTCTGACAGAGCACCTTAATGTCCGGCATAATTGCGGAAATACTTTTATTGAGCTCGGCGGTACCGAAATCCCAAAGGGATCGGTATGGATAAACCTTCAGCCATACCAGCATGGCGTCCATGACGGTAATCGGCAAGTCGCGGCCTCCCAGCTTCTCATATGTGCTTTTGAAGGTCAGATATCTGGAACGGAAGAAACGTCGCTCCTCCTCCGTCCAAACATGGTCGGCTGGGTAATCCAGGGCAGCCTGCAATTTCTGGAAACCGCCTGGCTGGGTGAACACAATGTCATAGGAGCCGGTAAAGCGGTAGTCGTGGAGAAAATCGTAATACCTCTGAATTTGCGGGTCATCGGAATACTTGGGAATAATCCGTATGACATAGCCGGCGACAGTCGGGGCATGGAAGTACTTGTAAACGCTTACCCGCTTATTCCCCTCCTGAACATAGAATTTCCCCAGATACTCAAAGCAGCGGATAGGTTCCAACGAACCGGAGTCGCTCATGTGGACCATGCAGATATTGGTCCACTTGGAAGCAAATTCCGTCCCGTCTGAAAAAACAGGCAGAAAGTTTCTGG
Organism: uncultured Eubacteriales bacterium; assembly: GCA_949293985.1. Taxonomy (GTDB): domain Bacteria; phylum Bacillota; class Clostridia; order Oscillospirales; family Oscillospiraceae; genus Faecousia. Next base: position 48,999 of record CASFFN010000003.1, read on the forward strand.
AGAAAGCGGTGGTACGCCCGGCGGTTTTTGTGCCGATAATCCGCTCCGTGGGGATGTCAATCACACCCAACTCCACCTGACCTGCGGATTCGCTTTCGTTCAGAATGTCATCCAGCACCGGCGGCGTGGGGTCGATGCCGTTAGCAATACATTCCCTTTGGTGCTTTAATCCCAATTTTAGTGCCTGATTATATTCCTGATAAGCTTCCTGGCGTGTAAAACCCATAAGCGTCACCCTTCCAATGAAAATACAATTCCGTCTCCATTATAGAGAAAATTTCCCCGGAATACAATATACAGAATGCTTTTTCCCTTTCCTTGGGGCGCATATTTCCGAAAGTGATTTGACATCTTCCATATAAATTGGTAAAATAGCAGCAGATTGTACCGTATGCGGCAAAGGCCGTCGGAAGGAGAACACACTACATGGGAAAAATCACCGAGCGAACGGTAAATGCGGAAAGAGTGGAAGACTTGGTTGCCGTATTTGGTTCCTTTGATGAAAATATCAAGAGAATTGAAGAAGCACTGGGTGTGGTGATTGTCAACCGGGAAACGGAGCTGAAGGTCTCCGGCGATGAAGAGGCTGTGGACAAGGCTGTAAAGACTTTGGATGGACTGCTCTCCCTGGCTGCCAAGGGGGAGCACATCGACGAGCAGCGGGTTCGCTACCTGATTACTCTGATATCAGAAGGAAACGAAGCGCTGGTATCCCGGATTGCAAAGGATGTCGTCTGCATTACTGCCAAAGGCAAGCCCATCAAGGCCAAAACAGTAGGCCAGCAAAAGTATATGAAGGCTATGGAGAAAAACACGGTAACCATCGGCGTTGGCCCGGCAGGTACGGGCAAAACCTACCTGGCCGTGGCTGCTGCTGTGGCGGCTTTTCGGGAGCGCTCCATTAACCGAATTATTCTGACACGCCCTGCGGTGGAGGCGGGGGAGCGGCTGGGATTTCTTCCCGGCGATTTGCAGAACAAAGTGGATCCCTACCTGCGTCCGCTGTATGACGCACTGTATGATATGCTGGGCCCGGAGACTTTTCAAAAGTACCAGGAGCGGGGAACCATTGAAGTAGCGCCTCTGGCTTATATGCGGGGAAGAACCCTGGATGATAGTTTCATCATCCTGGACGAGGCTCAAAATACCACCAAAGAGCAGATGAAAATGTTTTTGACCCGACTGGGCTTCGGCTCTAAAATTGTCATTACGGGCGATGTCACCCAAATTGACTTGCCGGGGGATAAGGTATCCGGCTTGAAGGATGCTATCCGGGTGCTGGAAGGGGTGGAGGACATTGCTGTCTGCCGCCTGACCTCCGCGGATGTGGTGCGCCATGCTTTGGTGCAGCGAATTATCAACGCCTATGAAAAGGCGGAGAAGAAACCGCCGGTAAAACCGGGCAGAAGCTTTACCGGCACATATCAAAGGAAAAAAACGCTATGATAACCCACAAGATTGTAATGAAATTCGACTGCTTTACCCTGCGCAAGTGGGAAATTTCACGGATTATCCGCAAGTGCATCGGTGCAGCGCTTCAGATGGAGGGGGTAAAGGCCCCCTGCGAAATCAATGTATTGATTACAGGCGACCAGGGGATTCGGGAGATTAACCGAGCGGCCCGGAATCTGGACAAGCCTACGGATGTGCTGAGCTTTCCCATGTTCTCTTTGGAAGCCGGAAATTTCCCGAAGGACTGGCAAAGCTATATGGATCCGGAAACCGGGAGAATTCCCCTGGGGGATATGGCAATCTCTCTGGAGCGGGCCATTGCCCAGGCCAAAGAGTATGGGCATAGCAGCCGCAGGGAAATCGGATACCTGACCATTCACTCCATGCTCCACCTTCTGGGGTATGACCACCTGGATGAAGGCCCGGAAAAAGCGAAGATGCGGGCACGGGAAGAAAAAATCGCAGCGTCCATCAAGGGTATGGAGCGCAAATAAGAGAGTTCTTGAAAGGAGACACTATGGCTACCAAGACAGCAATGATTACCATAGCCGGACGCCCCAATGTAGGAAAGTCCACTCTCATCAACTACCTGGTGGGAGAAAAAATTGCCATCGTATCCAACAAGCCTCAAACTACCCGGAATCGGATTTGCGGTATTGTTACCAGGGAGGATACCCAGTATGTTTTTGTGGATACACCAGGGTACCATAAGCCCAGAACCAAGCTGGGGGATTACATGGTGGATGTGACCAAATCCTCCATTTCCGATGTGGATTTGATGATTCTGGTGGTGGAGCCGATTCCGGCGGTAGGGCCCCAGGAAAAGAGCCTGATAGAATACATGAATGCCAAAAAATGTCCGGGTATCCTGGCAATCAACAAGATCGATACGGTGGAAAAGGACATTCTGCTTCAGGTTATGGATGTCTATTCCCGGGAGACAGACTTTGTTTCCATAGTGCCGATTTCCGCCAAAACCGGAGACGGAGTAGGGGAGTTGCTGAAGGAGTGCGGCCGCTATGCGGTGGACGGCCCTTTCCTGTTCCCGGAGGATTCCACAACCGACCAGCCGGAACGGCAGGTGATGGCGGAGATTATCCGGGAGAAGCTTTTGTGGTGCCTGGACCGGGAGATTCCCCATGGTACCGCGGTGGAAATTACCAAATTCTCCGAGCGGGACAACGGCGTAATCGATATTGACGCAACCATTTACTGCGAAAAAGCCAGTCATAAGGGGATTATTATCGGCAAACATGGAGATATGCTGAAAAAAATCTCCTCTATGGCCAGAGTGGATTGCGAGCGTTTTATGGGCACCAAGGTGTACCTGACCACCTGGGTAAAGGTAAAAGAAAACTGGCGTGACAGCGATTTCCTCGTGCGGAATTTCGGTTACAGAGAATAATTACCAGGGGTAATCCCTCCTTTTGCGGGAAATCTATTTCCGGAGGGATGAAGATGAAGCCAGAACTTTTGTGGCAGGGGTTTCTGGACACAGGAGCTCCGGAGCTGTATTTGCTATACCGTCAGGCGATGAAAACGGAGAAGGATAATGTACTTGACGACACCGGGGTTGGTGCTGAGAGTTACCCCATACAGGGATACGGATGCAATGCTGACCCTTTTGACCCCACGCAACGGTAAATTGACGGCGAAAGCCAGAGGCTTACGCAGAAAAAACTCCCCGCTGACGGCCCCTTGTCAGATTCTTTGCTACGGGGAGTTTACCCTCTTTGAAAACAGAGGGTACTATACCATCAACGAAGCCCACAGTATTGAACTGTTCCAGGGATTGCGTAAAGATTTGGAGCTGCTGTCTCTGGGTACATATTTTGCGCAGGTCGGAGAGCTGATTTCCCAGGAAGATCAGCCCAGCCCGGAGCTGCTTTCTTTGCTGCTGAACTGTCTGTATGCCCTGACCAAGCTGAAGCTGCAGCCCCAGCTGGTGAAGGCGGTTTACGAAATGCGGATTGCCTGCCATGCCGGCTATACACCGGACTTGACCGGGTGCCATCACTGTGGTGCAGTCAGTCCCGACCGATTTGATCTTTCCCAGGGCCGACTGGAGTGTGCTTCCTGCCGTGACCCTGGTTCCTCCGGCATTCGTATGCCCGTCTCGCCAGGTGTGCTGGAGGCTTTACGGTATATTTGCTTTTGTGACAGCAAGAAGATTTTTTCCTTTCAGATTGGGGAAGGGGCGATTGGTGAGCTTTCTAATATTACGGAAAGCTATTTGACCACCCAGCTGGAAAGAGGGTTTTCTACCCTGGATTTTTATAAATCCTTGCTGCTATAATCTGTGAATTGGAATTTATAGGAGAATATCATGTCTACATTGTACGAAAAATCCCTGGCAAAGTTGGAGCTGGACCAGATTTTGCTTATGCTTTCCGATTGTGCCGGAAGCGAGGGAGGAAAAGAGGCGTGTCTGCGCCTGCGCCCGGTTTCGGATTTGGATGAGGTGTGCAAACGGCTGGAGGAAACCTCCGCCGCTGCCCGGATGTGTACCCAAAAGGGAAACCCTGGATTTGCCCAGGTCAGCGATGTTTCCCCGTCGCTGGAACGGGCCGAAAGAGGAGGGAGCCTGCACCCTAAGGAACTCTTAGCCATTGCCGGCGTACTTCGGTGTGCCAGAATCGTAAAAGGCTATGTGGCCGAGGATGAAGAACCTACTGTTTTACAGGAACTGTTTTCCGGTTTGACTGCCAACAAATATTTGGAAGACCGTATCTTCGGTGCGATTTTGTCTGAAGAAGAGATTGCCGATACGGCCAGCACCACCTTGGCGGACATTCGCAGACATATGCGGATTCAAAGCGGGAAAATCAAAGAAAGCCTGCAAAAAATCATTTCCTCTCCAGCCTATGCGAAGTTTTTGCGGGATCCCATCATCACCATTCGTCAGGGCCGGTATGTGGTTCCGGTTCGGAGTGAATGCAAAAATGATGTGCCCGGCCTGGTTCACGATGTATCTGCCACCGGCTCTACCTATTTTGTTGAGCCCATGTCCGCAGTAAATGCAAACAATGCTCTTCGGGAGCTGCAGCTGAAAGAGCAGAAGGAAATTGAGCGGATTTTGGCCGAGCTTTCCGCCGAAGCTGCGGCTTACAAGGAAAATCTGGAGCTGAATGTCCGGTTGCTGGTGCGGCTGGATGTGATTTTTGCCAAAGCAAAGCTGGCCTACCGTATGAATGCCTGGGCGCCTGTTATGAATGACCGGGGATGTGTGGATTTGCGGAAAGCACGGCATCCTTTGATCGACCCCAAAAAGGTTGTGCCGATTTCTGTGCGGCTGGGTGCGGATTTTGACACCATGATTATCACCGGCCCCAACACCGGCGGTAAGACCGTAACCCTGAAAACAATCGGACTCCTGACGCTGATGGCGGAATGCGGTCTGCACATCCCGGCGGGGGATGGAAGCACCCTGTCCACCTTTGACGCCATTCTTGCGGACATTGGCGATGAACAGTCCATTGCTCAGAGCCTGTCCACATTCTCCAGCCATATGAAGACCATCGTGGATGTGGTGGATCAGTGCGACAGCAGAACTCTGGTGCTGTTTGACGAGCTGGGTGCAGGCACTGACCCTGCTGAGGGTGCCGCATTGGCAATGGCGCTGATTGAGTATTGCAGAAAGATGGGAAGCCGTGTAGTGGCGACCACCCACTATGCGGAGTTGAAGCTTTATGCCATGCGTACAGAGGGCGTCATCAATGCCTCCTGCGAGTTCGATGTAGAGACCTTGCAGCCCACTTATAAACTGCTGATTGGAATACCGGGCAAGTCCAATGCTTTTGCCATCTCCAGAAAGCTGGGGCTTTCCGAAGATATTTTGAAGGAAGCTGCGGATTTGGTGGGAAAAAGCGATAAGGACTTTGAAGATGTGCTTTTACAGCTGGAAACGCAGCGCCAGCAGATGGAGGCTGCCCGCATAGAAGCGGAGCGGCTGAAACGGGAAACTGCCAGCATCAAGCAGCAAAGCGAGGCATACAGTTTGCAGCTGCAAAAGGAAAAGGACAAGGCCCTGGAGCAGGCCAGACGGGAGGCGCAGCAGATTATTGAGGACGCCCGCAGAACGGCGAACGCCGCCAGCGAGGAACTGAAAGCTCTCAAAAAGCAGTTGACCGAAAACGCCGATACGCAGAATATCAACCAGCGGCAGGCAGAACTGCGGCGCAGCCTGAATGAGGCAGAGGGAAGAATTCGCGCCGGTCAGACCGAGAAATCCCGTCCGGAACCCACCCGGGACATTTTGGTAGGGGATACGGTAGAGCTTTTGAAGCTGGGTACAAAAGCAAGCGTGATTGCCATCAACAAAGATGGCAGCTACCAGCTTCAAGCCGGCGTTCTGAAACTGACGGCAAAACCGGATGAGGTTTACCTGCTGGAACAGGAGAACCCCTACAAGGTGAAAGGCGGCCGTCCTGCCCACTCCGGCAGGGAGATGAGGACAACCGCGCCATCCTCCGAAGTGGATTTGCGGGGAATGGACAGTATCGAAGCCATCTGTGTGCTGGACCGGTATCTGGATGAAGCCATGCGCTCCAATCTGCAATCGGTTCGGATTATTCACGGAAAGGGAACCGGTGCGCTGCGGACGGCTGTCCATCAGTCCCTGCGGAAAAATAAGTATATCAAGGCCTTTCGGTTAGGTGTTTATGGAGAGGGGGAAGACGGTGTAACAATCGCAGAGTTCAAATAAGGAAATGTTTCTGCAAAATTCCGGTATATATACATCCTGTTTTGAATTTTTATACAAAAATGTATATTTATATTGGAAATTGGTTGACTTTTTGCTTAAATTTGCTATCATATAGAAAAGCCTCCCTATGACCGAAGGGATGCACAAAGGAGAGGAAAGCTATGTTCAGTAAAGAAATCGTAGTCCGCTGTGAATCTGGCTTGCATAATCGTCAGGCGACATATTTTGTTCAGAAAGCCAACGAATATGATTGCAGCATTTGGCTGGAATCCGAGAATCGGAAGTTGAACGCCAAAAGCCTTTTGGGCGTGATGTCTTTGGGGATTGTTACCGGTGCCGAGGTGGTTCTCTCCGCCTCCGGACATGATGCTGAGGCGGCTGTCAATGCCCTTGAAGCTTTGCTTCAGCGGGATGTTTATTGATTTTTCTGACCACCGTCTCAATGCCTCTGGCATCGAGACGGTTTTCTTATGGTGATGCCTATGACGATTGACGAATTGAAGGACAAGGCGGCCTGCTTGCCCCTGGCTCCCGGGGTGTATGTCATGCGTGACAAAAATAACCGGGTGATTTATGTAGGTAAGGCCAAAAAACTGAAAAATCGCGTCAGCCAGTATTTTCAGGAGACGGCCTCCCACACCCCCAAAACGCGGATGATGGTGAGCAAGGTCGACCGTTTTGAAGTAATTGTGGCCGCTTCTGAATTTGAGGCGCTTATCCTGGAATGTTCCCTCATCAAGCGCTACATGCCAAAGTATAATATTCTCTTGAAGGACGACAAAGGATTCCCCTACCTGCGGCTGAATATGAAAGAGCCCTATCCTGTCATCACGATGGTCAATCGGGTGGAGAGCGACGGCGCCGAGTATTTTGGCCCTTTTGGAAGCAGAAGCGTCACCCAGAGCTTGCTGGAAGCAGTCCGCATGGCACTGAAACTGCCGGGTTGTCATAAGCAGTTTCCGAGGGATGTGGGAAAGGGACGGGTATGCCTCAATTACCACATGAATCAATGTGCCGGCTGGTGTCAGGAGGGGATGACCATAACTCAGTACCGGCAGACCATGGAGCAGGCCAGACAGCTCTTATCCGGGAACTACAAGCAGGTTGCGGAGGAAATCCGGCAAGATATGCTTCAGGCTGCGGAAGACATGAACTTCGAACTGGCGGCCAGCTTGCGGGACCGATTTCAGGCTGTCAATGCCCTGGGGCAGAAGCAGCTGGTTACCGCCGGAAAAGCCGGGGATTTGGATGCCGTTGGTTATTATCAGAACGAAGCAAAGGCTTGCTTTACGGTGCTTTGCTTTGGTCAGGGAAATTTGCTGGATAAGGAATATGAAGTTTTTACCTCTCCTGAGGACAAGGAGGCAGCGCTGTCATCCTTGGTAAAGCAGTATTATCTCAGTCGGGAGTATGCCCCTTCTGTGGTGCTGCTGCCCTTTGAAATTGAGGATGGAGAGCTTCTGGAACGGATGCTTACAGAAAAGTTTTGCAGAAGAGTGCATATTAAGATTCCTCAGAAAGGGGAAAACGCAAAGCTGTTGGCGCTGGCCATGAAAAATGCCCGGGAGGAAGCGGAGCGGGTCACCAATCGGGAGGAACGCTACACAGGGACAATTCAGCTGCTGGGCAAAATGCTGGGCATTCCCACTCCGGAGAGAATTGAATCATTCGATATTTCTAACATCTCCGGGACGGATATTGTAGCCAGTATGGTGGTTTTTCAGGACGGAAAGCCCAGAAAGAAGGATTATAAACGCTTCAAAGTCCGTGAGCTGGATGGGCAGGACGACTATACCTCCATGCGTCAGGTTATTTCCCGCCGTTTTGCGCATTATAAAAATGGCGACCAGGGCTTTGAAGCGGCGCCGTCTTTGCTGCTGATCGATGGCGGTGTTCAGCACGCCCGGACGGCCCGCCTTGCATTGGAGGAGCTGGGACTGGATTTTCCGATTTTTGGTATGGTAAAGGACGACCGGCACCGGACTCGGGCCCTGGTGACAGAGCAGGGGCAGGAAATACGGATAGACAATCAACCTGCGATTTTTTCCCTTGTGGGAAACATTCAGGAGGAAACCCACCGCTTCGCCATTACCTACCACAGACAGCTGCGGAGCAAACGGCTGCGGTATTCCAAGTTGGATGAAATTCCGGGGGTCGGCCCCAAACGGAAAGCACAGATGCTGAAAATGTTTAAATCGCTGGATGCGATCGGCAGGGCTTCGGTATATGAGCTGGAACAGCTGCTCCCAAAGCCTGTGGCTGCGGAAGTGTATGAATTCTTTCACAAGGAGGATAATGCAGAATGCGAGTGATTTCCGGAACAGCAAAAGGCGTTTCCTTAAAAACTCCATCCGGCATGGAGACACGCCCTACCGCCGACCGGGTAAAGGAGGCTGTCTTCAGCATCATTCAATTCCACATTCCGGGGGCACGGATTCTGGATTTGTTCGGAGGAACCGGTCAGTTGGGAATTGAGGCTTTAAGCCGGGGCGGAAAGTCGACGGTTTTTGTGGACCGGCGGGAGGAAGCCTGCGCGCTCATCCGGGAAAATCTCCGGCGTGCCAAGCTGGAGTCCAACGCCAGGGTGGTTCGCGGCGACTACCTGACCTATCTGAACCGTACAAAGGAAACATTTGATATTATCTTTTTAGACCCGCCCTATGGGGAGGATTTCCTGGAAAATTCCTTGATAAGAATAACAGAAATTGACATTTTACAATCTGGTGGTATAATAGTTACAGAGCGCCCGTTGGGGAAGGATTTGTCTTTGGATTTTCCTGGATTTTCCAAATCCCGGGACTATAAATATGGGAATACTTTGATTGCTGTATATCAGAGAAATCCCGTTTTGGAGGATAAGGCATGAAGATAGCCATTTATCCCGGCAGCTTTGACCCTATCACCAGCGGTCATTTGAACATCATTCGCAGAGCGGCCCAAATTTTTGACCAGCTGATTGTTTGTGTGATGGTAAACGCTACCAAAGCACCTATGTTTTCCCAGGATGAGCGGGTCGGTATGATCCGCCAGGTAGTTGGAGATCTTCCCAATGTGGAAGTGGATGCTTCCCGGGAGCTTTTGGCGGAATACGCCAAGCGGAAGGGCGGCTGTGTCATTGTGAAGGGGCTGCGTGCCGGTTCGGATTTCGAAAATGAATTTCAAATGGCACTGATTAACCACAAGATTAACCCCAATCTGGATACTATGTTCCTTACTTCAGAGCATCAATATATGTACTTAAGTTCCAGTACGGTGAAGGAACTTGGGGGTTACGATGTGGATTTGTCGGATTTTTTGCCGGCACAGATTATACCGGAATTCAAACAGCGTATCGCTGATATTCGTCAAGGAGGAAACAGAGAATGAACGAGCAGCACATTGAGGAGATGCTTTCCGCACTATATGATATGATTCAGGATGCCAGAGGCGTGCCGCTGACTTCAGATAAGTGTATGGTGGAACGGGACAAGGTTCTGGATATGCTGGACGAGATTATTTCCCAGCTGCCTGTAGAAATCAAGCAGTCCAAAACCATTGTGGAATCCCGCAATGAGCTTATTGGTCAGGCCCGTCGTGAGGCAGAAAACCTGATTCGTGAGGCGCAGGAGAAAGCGGACCGGCTTATTTCCGAGGAAGCCATTTATCAAAAGACCAAGCGTCAGTGCCGGGAGATGGTTCAGCAGACACAGACGCGCATGGCAGAGCTGCGGAAGGCCAGCAACGATTACATGGACGATGCTTTGCGCCGTACCGAGGAGGCAGTAGCCATGTCTTTGGAGGATGTACGGGATACCCGTATGAAATTCAAAACTCTGGTTGAGGCCCAGGAGCGCCGTTCTGCCGCTGCCACAGAGGATAATACTGAGAGTGAATAAATTGAAAGGCAGTTCAACAAATATGGTTTGAACTGCCTTTTTTCATCAATGCAAATCTGGAGGTTAGGAAAATGAATTACATGGAACGATACGAATTTTGGTGTAACGCCAATCTTCCCGAGGCGGTAAAAGCAGAGCTGCTGGCAATTCGGGATGATCACGAGGAGCTGAAGGGCCGGTTCGGCGGGGATCTTCAGTTCGGCACGGCAGGTATGCGCGGAATCATGGGTGCCGGCAGCAACCGGCTGAATGTTTACACCGTCCGCAGAGCGGCCCAGGGAATGGCCGCCTGGCTTTCTGAAACGGATTTGCCTCAGAAAGCAGCCATCGGCTATGACTCCCGGCACAATTCCCAGCTGTTTGCCGAGGTTTGTGCGGTTGCTTTTGCGGAGAAGGGAATAACAACCTATCTGTATGACCGCTTGGCCCCTACCCCTATGCTTTCTTATGCGGTTCGGGAACTGGGCTGCGGCTGCGGCATTGTGATTTCCGCCAGCCACAATGCGGGCGCCTATAATGGCGTAAAGTGCTACGGCCCGGATGGCTGCCAGATGACGGATGCTCCGGCTGCGGTGGTGACGGAAAAAATCAGTCAGATTCCTTACTTTGTCCCCGAAGCGGACAGCTTCGAAAATTACAGAGCCAGCGGTCTCATCCACTATATCGACCAGGCACTGTGGGAGCGGTACTACCAGACTGTCCTTGCTGAGGCTGTTGAGCCTGAAATAATCGGCAAAGCGGGTTTGAATGTTGTTTACACGCCGCTGTGCGGCACCGGTAACGAACCGGTGCGGGAGGTTCTGGGGCGCTTGGGAGTCAACATCACGGTCGTAGAGGCGCAGGAGAAGCCGGACGGCGACTTCAAAACCTGCGAGTATCCCAATCCGGAAACAGATGCGGCGCTGAACGAAAGCTATAAGGTAGCGAAGAATGTTCCCTGCGATGTGATTCTGGGAACCGACCCGGACTGTGACCGTGTGGCCATTGCGGTGCCCGACGGAAACGGTGGCTATCGGAAGCTCTCCGGCAATGAGCTGGGCTGCCTGCTGATGGACTACATTCTCAAAGCCCGGACGGCCAGAAAGGACATCCCGGAAGGTGCCATCGTGGTGCGCAGCATTGTTTCCTCTCCGCTGGCCGACCGCATTGCGGAACACTATGGCGTAACCATGAAAGCGGTCCTCACCGGCTTCAAGTATATCGGCGGTGAGATTCTGGAGCTGGAGAAGAAGGGTGAGGAAAAGAAATTCCTCTTTGGCTTTGAAGAGAGCTGCGGCTACCTGAAGGGAACATATGCCCGGGATAAGGATGCAGTGGTGGCTTCCATGCTGGTGTGTGAAATGGCAGCGGCACTGAAGTGCAGCGGAAAGACCATTCTGGATGCTCTGAAGGAAGTTTACAGCACCTATGGCTACTATCTGGCCCACGTGCAAAGCATTGAGCTTACGGGCGCTGACGCCATGGAGAAGGCGGCAAAAATGATGGCGGATCTCCGGGCATCCATTCCGGAAAGCATTGGCGACGCAAAGGTTACTTGTGTCAAGGATTACCGCAGCCGGGTAAGTAAGGATGTGGCGACAGGGGAGGAGAGCCCAATCAATCTGCCCAAGTCCAATGTGCTGGAGTTTGTGCTGGGAACTCAGGGCAGCGTGATTGCCAGACCATCCGGCACGGAGCCGAAGGTAAAGTTCTACTATACCGCTGTCGGTGCGGATGAGGCCTCTGCCAAGGCGCTGCTGGACAAAATGGTAGCACAGATTTCCAAGTAAAATGAGACCCGAACGGGGACTGCGATTTAAGCGGTTCCCGTTCTTTTTTTATACTTGTCGCATAGAATCCCATTGAAGGGGAGGGACCTGAGATGACTGGAAAAAATTTTAATAAGCAAAATTCGTTAATCGGCTCAGCGGTTGTGGGCTTGGGTATCGCATTGCTCGTTGAATTGGTGGGAGCGCTGGTTTGCGCGTTTCTTGCAAATAAGGAAGCGGTACCGCAGACAAGTATGGGGCTCATGGCGGCAGTAGTGCATGGCTTGAGCGCTGTGGCGGGAGGAGTTACGGCAGGTATAAAAAATGGCGGGCAAATCGCCTTCGCTTGCGGGGTTGTAGGACTTGCCCTGGCGGCGATTTGGACCGGATTCGGAATTCTTTTCTTTGACGGAATCGGAGGGGCGGTGCTTTGGAATCTCGCAGGCATCTTTGCCGGCAGTTTGATTGCTTGCGGATTGCTGCTGCTCCCAAAACGCTCCGGATTGAGGAAATTTTCCGGGTACTCTCGTTAAAATGTACAAATACACCAAAAGGGTAAATGTTATTTACCCTTTTGGTGCTGCGTGAAGCTTTTCTTGCGTTCACAATATCTTGTATTATCAGAATGTAAAGCGCCCCAATATATTGAAAATAGTTGAAAATGATAAAGCGCAATGACGCGGCGGTTTACATCGTTTACATAACGGCGTTGACATAAGTATGGGCATAATTGACAAAATATTCAAATTATCACATTTCGACTTGTATTTTCGTTGAAATTGGTGTATAGTATACGAGTACTTACATCTTCTTTCCATTCGTGTCGTTATGTCCTCAAACAGCACCGTCTTATTCCGTATCGTTTACTATGGGGGCATAATTATGAAAACGAACAAGCGCAATATTTCAGGTTTTCTTTCAGCTGTCCGTCCCGGGATTCCGCTGTTAATCGGTGTATGGCTGGCTGGGATGGCACTGGGGATTGTCCTGTGTCAGTTTTTAAACGAAGTCGTTTTTTCTCTGATGGGTTCTGTGCTGACCGGCAGAATTTCGATCGTCTCCCTATTGCTGACAATTTTGATACCTTTGACAGTTTCATTTCTCTGTCAGCGCTACCATTTCTTTTTACTTGTTTATCTGACCGCTTTTGCCGAGGCCTTTGTTTTGGGGTTTTCCGCATACGCAGTCGTGCTATATAGCGGCCCAGCCGGCTGGTTGATTCATTTTTTTCTATTGTTTCATTGCTATATTGGTGCTGCGTGTTCTTTATGGCTTTGGCTCAGGCAGTTTTCCGGTTGTTGCGATTCCATGTTCTCACGGGATTACTGGATATGCGCCTCCTTAATGGGAGTTGCCGGTGCGGTGGATTATTTTCTGGTGTCCCCTTTTTTAGGGACGCTCTGGCATTAACAAAAGAAAGGTAGCATTTTCTCATGTTGGATTTGATTCAGGCCTATGAAAATTACCTGACAAAGGTAAGGCAGGCATCTGCCAATACGGTTGCTTCCTATATGCGCGACATTCGTCAGTTTTCTCAATGGCTGCGTGATAGTGAGCACCTGGATGTTTTGGATGCCCAGCAACTGAATATCGCCAAGTATATGGAGAATTTGGCTTCTGAGGGAAAGTCCAGCGCAACGATTTCCAGGAACCTGGCCAGCCTGAAAAACTTTTACAACTATCTGACCAGCTCTGGATTTCTGGAAAATGCGCCGGTGATTGAGATACATATTCAGAGGGAAGAGAAGAAGCTGCCGCAAATTCTGACCAATCGGGAAGTGGAATTGCTCCTTTCCCAGCCTGTCTGCGTAGACCCCAAGGGCTTTCGGGACAAGGCCATGCTGGAAGTGATGTACGCTACCGGCGCCCGGGTAACAGAGCTGATTGACTTGAATGTCGGCGATGTGAATTTGGAGCAGAGAACAGTCAAATGCAGCAGCGCAAAGAAGAGCCGTTTTGTTCCCCTTTACCCGGCGGCATTCCAGGCGCTCTCTGATTATATGCAGAAAGTTCGCCCGGGCATGATCGCCTCCCCGGACGAGCAGGCGTTGTTTGTCAATATGAACGGTGAGCGAATCAGCCGCCAGGGGTTCTGGAAGATTCTAAAGTTCTATCAGCAAAAGGCCCATATTGAGAAGGACATCACTCCCCACACCTTACGCCACAGCTTTGCGGTGCACCTTCTGGAGAACGGCGCTGACCTGGGCTCCTTGCAGGAGCTGATGGGGCACTGCGATATTTCCTCCACGCAGGTGTATACCCAGATGGTAAATGAGAAGATTAAATCCGTATATGAGCATTGCCATCCCAAGGCATAATGAAAAACAGCACCCGGCTTCTACTGGAAACCGGGTGCTGTTCTGCATAAAGTGCCGGGTGCAGTTCAGAAGACTGCACCCGGCACAGGGTGTATGGCGTCATAATTGGACGATGCCTGCTTCCACCAATTTTTGCAGACTCATAAGGATGCCCAGCTTTGCGTGATACCAGGTGAGTCCGCCCTGAAAATATACGGCATAAGGAGGGCGAATCGGGCCGTCGGCAGACAGTTCAATGGAGGAGCCCTGCACAAAGGCGCCTGCCGCCATAATCACATTGTCGTCATAACCGGGCATTGCCCAGGGCAGAGGATCCACATAGGAATCCACCGGGGCGGCAGCCTGAATACCCTTGCAGAATGCAACCATGGCCTTTTCGCTTCCCAGTTCTACAGCCTGAATAATGTCATGGCGGGTTTCGGAAGCGCCGGGAACACACTTAAATCCCAGGGGGGCATACAGGTTGGCGGCGAAAATAGCGCCCTTTTCAGCGCCCGCTACCACGGTTGGCGCCAGGAAAAAGCCTTGGAATAAGGCAGGCATCAGTCCCAGATTCGCGCCTACCTCCTGACCAAGCCCGGGAGCGGACAGCCGGTACGCGCAGCGGCTTACGCAGGCTTCTGTGCCGCAGATGTAGCCGCCGATAGGAGCCAGGCCGCCGCCCGGGTTTTTAATCAGGGAGCCAACCACCATATCCGCGCCCACATCGGATGGCTCTATGGTTTCCACAAATTCTCCGTAACAATTATCTACCATGCAGATAACATCCGGTTTAATTTTTTTACAGAAAGCAATCAGCTCACCGATTTGCCGGGCGGAGAAGGTGGGCCGGGTAGCGTATCCCTTGGAGCGCTGGATGGTGATGACTTTGGTGTTGGAATGGATTGCTTTGGCAATCCGGGGGTAGTCAAAGGAGCCGTCCGGCAGCAAATCCACCTGTCGATAGGTTACGCCGTACTCCGCCAAGGAGCAGGGGCTGGGACGAATGCCGATAACCTCCTGCAAGGTGTCGTATGGAAGTCCCACAGGACTCAAAAGCTCGTCACCGGGGAGAAGATTGGCGGAAAGAGCTATGGTCAGTGCGTGGGTTCCGCAGGTGATTTGAGGGCGTACCAAGGCTGCCTCTGTATGAAATACATCCCGGTACACCTTTTCCAGGGTTTCCCGGCCTACATCATCGTATCCGTAGCCGGTAGTAGCGGCAAAGCAAGGAGCCGCCACCCGATTCTTCTGCATGGCGTGCAGTACCTTGGCCTGATTGTACTCGGCTATTTCATCAATGGCCCGAAAGCGGTCAAAAAGTCCTTCCAGGATTTTCTCTCCGTATTGATAGACTTCACCGGAAACACCCATTTTCTCATATTGTTCCAATAATGCGTCCATAGTAACCTTCCTTAGCGTTATGATAACTTTTTATCCTGTTGCAGTATAACGAAAACCGCCTTGGTTGTCAATACCAAGGCGGTAAAATAGGAAAATGTTGGTTCAATCGTTGTTTCTGCGTCCGAAAATCAACAGCAGACGCAGCAGCTGCGCCAGGGAAACAGCGGTAGCCGCCACATAGGTCATGGCCGCCGCAGTCAGGGTTTTTCTGGCACCCTTCTGCTCTTCTTCTGTCAGAAGACCGCCCTGGTCAATAGCTTGCAGCGCCCGACGACTGGCGTTGAATTCCACCGGCAGGGTTACCAGCTGGAAAACCAGAGAGAGGGCAAAGCAGGCAATTCCGGCATATACGAAAAAGTAGGACATATCCGAAAGGGCTCCCAGAACCAGGCCCAGCAGAATCAAGGGCATTGCCAGCTTAGATCCCAGATTAGTCACGGGAATAATGGCGGCACGCAGATGGATAGGGGCGTAATTGGCGGCATACTGGACGGCGTGACCGGCTTCATGGCAGGCGACGCCGATAGCAGCGGTAGAGGGATTGTCATAAACATTTTCCGAAAGCCGGATAACATTGGCTTTGGGGTCATAGTGGTCGGTAAGGTTACCGGAAATCCGCTCAATTCTCACGCCGGTAACACCGTTTTGGGCAAGCACCCGCTGCGCGGCCTCAGCGCCGGTGATTCTCCTGGAGGAAATTTGCTGGGAATACCGCTTGAAGGTGCTGTTCACAGAGGCGCTGGCCATCAGGGAGAGAATAATACACGGAACGACCAACACCAGGTAGGTCCAATCAAAACCATAGAAATAGTAAGGCATAATCATACTCCTTTTATAATGAATTGTTCATTGCATCCCAAAGTTCTTGAGTAATGGCGCTCCGGAACAGGGGATAGGCTTGAGAATGTAGTTTGGTTAAAACATCCGCAGAGGAACTGACGGGCAAATTTCCGGCTGCATAGAAGTCAAAATCCAAAATGAATTTAATTTCCGGGTCTTTCTGCCTTCCCTTATGCACAAAGCCGGGACCGGCATGGAGCTTGACCCTGACCCCGTCTCTTAGGAGAAGATCACTGTCTACGGTGCAGCGGGAGAAGGCTTGTTCCGGGATAAAGTCCTGCTGCATCGGTCCCAGATAGGCTGGAGCAATCAATTTGTGAAAGGGAGTTTCCTCCAAAGACAAAGCTCTGCGGGAAATGAAATTCAGGTATCGAATCCCGATTCTCCCAAAAGTCTGGGGCTGGTAAATCCGGATAAAAGCCGCCAGGGGCATATCCAGCATATTGGAAAAGTCCTGCCACCCTGTATAACGGGAGCAGCTGAGGCTGATAAAGTTCTCCGTCAGATTGATTCTGTAATCACCGTTATCAGAGGTGAATGCATAATTCATTCCAGGGTCAGGGTTCTCCAGGTGAAAATTCCCTGGGACGCCTGCCAGCTTTGGGGGGCGCAGCTCCTTGTTGGCCGCAAACCCAGGAAACCGGGAAGAAATGGCCTCCTGGAACTCTCCGGGAAGGGAAGTGCGCAGCCGGTTAATTCCCGGAAAGCGAAGCTGACAGATGACTTCTGACAGCTGATGCTTGGGAAGTAAAGGATTTGGTTCGGAAGAAAACAAAATAACACCTCCCATACATTTTTTTGTTATTATACGCAAGTTTCCAATAAAACGCAAGTGCCGGACGAGAAAATGCCCCCTTGTAAACTTTACAAGATTGTAAATTCTGTTATAATAGAGAGGACATTACAGATACGGAGGTGTTTTCGTGGAATTTTTAAGGTTGCTGGAAGAGATACGCGCAGACTGGCTCAATGGAATTATGCTGGCTGTTACCTATCTGGGAAGTGAAATCATTTTCCTGGCTGTTGCGTTAATTTTCTTCTGGTGCGTAGATAAGACCAGAGGGTATTATCTAATGTCCGTTGGTTTTGTAGGAACGATTCTCAATCAATTTTTGAAGCTGTGCTTTCGCATTCCCAGACCATGGGTACAGGATCCGCAGTTTACCATTGTGGAACAGGCCAGGGCCGGAGCGGACGGTTACAGTTTCCCCAGCGGCCATACCCAAAGCGCCGTGGGCACCTACGGCAGCATTGCGTATACCTCCCGCAAGCGTTGGGTACAGATCCTGTGCGTTGCGGTTGCTGTTCTGGTAGCTTTTTCCCGGATGTATTTAGGGGTTCATACGCCTCTGGATGTGGGCGTATCCGTGATAATTGGAGTGATCCTTATTCTTGCTCTCCGGCCGCTGTTTTATAAAGAAAACGGGAAATATATTCCCTGGATGCTGGGTTTTATGACGATACTTGCATTGGGCTTTTTGCTTTTTGTGGAATACTATCCTTTTTCCCAGGGAAAGGATGAAGAAAACCTCGCTTCCGGTATAAAAAACGCGTACACCTTATCGGGGGCGCTGCTTGGAATGATTGTGGTGTATATCGTTGATGAGAAATGGCTGCGTTTTTCCACGGAAGCCGTCTGGTGGGCACAGCTGCTGAAGTTGGTGCTGGGAATCGCTTTGGTGCTGGGGGTAAAAACCCTTCTGACCCAGCCCATGACCAGTTTACTGGGTTATCATTGGGGACGGCTTGTCCGGTATTTCCTTACTGTGGTTGTAGCTGGCTGCCTGTGGCCGCTTACATTTACCCGGTTTTCAAAACTGGGAGCCAAATCATAAGGGAGAAGAGGGAAGCAGATGCATTACGCAACGATTAAAAATTATGATATTGCCAACGGACCGGGTGTTCGGGTCAGTCTATTCGTTTCCGGCTGTACCCATCGCTGTCCGGGATGCTTCAATCAGGTAGCCTGGGATTTTGAATACGGCCAGCCATTTACTCAGGAAACCATAGATGAAATTCTTTCCATGCTGAAGCCGGATTTTATTCAGGGTCTGACCCTGTTGGGTGGGGAACCCTTTGAGCCGCAAAACCAGCCGGATGTTGTAAATCTTCTTCGTCAGGTGAAGGCGGCCTTCCCCAAGAAAAGTGTATGGGCTTTTTCCGGATATCTTTTTGATAAGGATATCTTGTCCGGTCGCCTTGGTCCCTGGGAGATAACGCAGGAATATCTGAGCTATCTGGATGTATTGGTGGATGGCCCGTTTATTGAAGCAAAGAAAAATCTGATGCTACGTTTCCGGGGATCAGAAAACCAGCGGCTGATTGATGTACCCGCCTCTCTCAGAGAAAACAAAATCGTTCTCTGGCAGGATTGGCAGGGAAGAGAAGGAGAAGGAAAGTAAATGGACTCTGTAAAGATAAAAATTTTGCGGGAAGGCGCTGTACTTCCCACCTACGGTTCGGACGGAGCAGCCGGCGCAGACCTGTATGCCTGCCTGAATGACCCTGTGGAGATTGCGCCTGGGGAAACGGCATTCATCCCCACAGGTTTGGCCATGGCCATCCCGGAAGGCTTGGCGGGCCTGGTATATGCCCGCAGCGGAATGGCCTGCAAGCGTGGTCTGGCCCCGGCAAACAAGGTAGGCGTCATTGACAGCGACTACCGGGGAGAGATTTCGGTGGCACTTTTGAACCATGGCACCCAGCCCCAGCAGATTTCAAACGGAGACCGGATTGCTCAGCTGTTGCTGACACCGGTAATGACCCCATCTTACGAAATCGCAGCCGAATTGGATGAAACCTGCCGGGCTTCGGGAGGTTTTGGCTCCACAGGAAGGTAAAAAAAGGTTCTATGTCAATAGTTGGGGTAGAGCCAAAATAGAAAAGTTACAGATCGTGTCGGAGCGAGAACTCCGGCACGATTTTTATGTATTACAGAAGAGA
>CASFFN010000004.1 GCA_949293985.1 uncultured Eubacteriales bacterium
TGGCTTATTTGTGTTGCCCTTTTTGCTCTACCTGCTGTCTGTAAAATACTCTTCTGTCAAGTCCAATTTTGGGCTTGACTTTTTATTTGCAGGCTTTCTCCCAAAAAGCAGCCAAAAAAGGGGCTTGCATTTTTTATGGGGTTCTGCTATAATACTTCCCACACGCAGGGTTAGTATATCGGCTATTATAGGGGCTTCCCAAGCCTCGGAGGCGGGTTCGATTCCCGTACCCTGCTCCAAAAATCCCGAATGCGAAAGCGTTCGGGATTTTTACTTTTTCACTTTTCACTGACTTCCACTGCCTGCCCGGGATTTTTGGGAAGGAATAAAATTTTGATTATGGGGGCGGCAGGACTGCCGCCCCTTTTTTATTCCTCTGTAAAGGTGTACTTGATGGACTTGGCCCCGCACTCCAGGCGGATGATGATTTCACCCTGGTCGGTGGTCTCCATCCGGAGTTCCCCGTCCTTTTCCAGGTTCTTCACATAAGCCATGGGGTCATCGGTAGTGACGGAGCAAATCTTCACATCCACAGGAGACTTTCCGCCGCAGGGAGGCTGGCGCTGCTCGATAATCAGTTCATAGTTTTTCATAGGTATCCCTCCGTTTTTTCTTTATATTATAGCACACCGCGGTTTTCTATACAAGGGCTGCGGGGAGAGAATTCAGAAAATACGCTTCTGGAAAACGAGAGACAGAGAGCAATCATTCGTTTGCGCCTTGTTTTGCATGGAGCAGCCGGGCGGTACGGGGAAGCGGTGTTGCGTGGAAGCTTCTGCTTGATTGTAAACGGGCGGAGAGTGGAGATTCGATTGCATTTTTGCAGCATATCTCCGCAAAATGACCTATGAAATACATATATTTATGCTCGGTAACGATACCGGGCGGGTCAGGGCAGTAACGATTTGCTAAAAGCTGCCGTGCGAAATTGTCTGCGGGCACTGCCCGCCCCGCCGACAGTCCACCGGACTGTCGGATTTTATCTTTCGAATCTCCCCTCCGATAAAAATTGCCGACCCCCTTGTGGGGGTCGGCAATTTTTGGCGGAGAGTGTGAGATTCGAACTCACGGTGCGTTGCCGCATCACCGGTTTTCAAGACCGGCTCCTTAAACCGCTCGGACAACTCTCCATATGGTAGCCCAATCATACCACCCGGCCTGGCAAATGTCAAGCCGGGTGACATTCTTCCTTATTTTACCACCCGGCAGGTTTCCACGCCGTAGTAACGGAACCGCTCCACCACTTGCCGGTCGATGACCTCGCCGCACACGGCTATGGGCACAGCCGGAGGGCAGGACACCTGCAAAGCCCCCAGGATTTCTCCCTGGGCCTCCTCCACGGGGATTTCCCGGTTGGGGGAAAGCATAGCCCGCCGGATGGACATGGCCCTCCGGGGAGTATGGGGCCGGGGCGGGCGCTGGGGTATGGCAGGCTTTGCCGGAACGGTATTGAGCGCCGCCTCTATGGCGGCCACACTCTCCGGCTGTTCCGGCGACAGCATCAGCACCAGATAGTCCGGGTCGGCAAACTCAAAGAAAATTCCCTGCCGCTCCAGAAGAGCGCCCAGCCGCTCTCCCGTATAGCCCATGGATTTCGGACAAACGGTCCATTTTACAGGCTCGCTTCCGGCAAACGCCCAGCCCTTTTGGGCAATTCTCTTCTTTGCCGCTTCCACCTGGGGCAGAAAGGCTTGGAGTCTCCCCGGCAGCCCTTCCAGCCAGGGATTCATCAAATCCAGAGACTGCAAAATAAGGTAAGAGGGGCTGGTGGAGCCGAACAGGGCCATAGCCTGCTTGCTCAGCTCTTTCAGGCAGGCAGGCGACGCCTTCGACAGGTGCAGATACGCCGCCCCGGTCAGGGCCGGCAAAGTCTTGTGTGCCGAGTCGCAGCACAAATCCGCTCCCAGATCCAGGGGGTGCCGGGGCTGGGGGAGAAAATGCAGATAGGCACCGTGGGCGTTGTCCACCAGCAACAAGGCACCATACCGATGGCATAGCCGGGACAGGGCCGCCACATCCGTTTCGTTTCCCAGATAGTCGGGACTGGTGACATACACCGCCGCCGGAGAAAGCTCCCGGAGCCGCTGCTCCAGAAACTCCCAATCTTCCACGCCGCAGGAAAGATAACTCTCCGCTGCCGGGAGCCAATCCACCTGCAAATCCAGCAGCCCAGCCGCCGTCACAAAGGTTTTGTGCACATTCCGTCCGGCAAGAATCCGGGGGTTCTTCCCCTCCCGGTGGGCATATTGGAGGGCCAGATACAGCATGGCCCGGATGCACTGAGACGACCCTTCCGTGGAGTAGCAGGTCATCCCCGCCCCAAAGAGGGCGGCAGCGTTTTCCTCGCTCCGGGCGATAATCCCTTCCGGGTGGTACAAATCGTCCGCCCCGGTCATCTCCGTCAAATCCAGAGGCTCCGGCCCCAAAAATGGGATTCCCTTATGCCCCGGCATATGCAGCCGCAGGGGTTTTTTTGCCCGGTATCCCCGGACGAAATCACAAATGGGGGTATCCACCCCTTATTCCTCCGTCAGCCGGGAGGCTTCCACCATGATGGCGCACTCCATCCGCTTCTTGAACAGCTCACAGCCGGGCTTATACACACCCCGGACAGAGCCGGTGGCGTGGAAGGCGTTGGCGGCGCAGCCGCCGGAGCAGTAGAGCTTGGCCCAGCAGTCCTGGCAGTCAGGCCGGGCGTACACATTGCACTGGGCAAACTCCCGCTGCTTCTCCAGGTTGGTGACCCCGTCCCAGATATTGCCCAGGCAGTAGGCCTCTTCCCCTACAAACTGGTGGCAGGGGTACAGGTCGCCCCAGGGGGTCACCGCCATATACTCCGTTCCCGAGCCGCAGCCGGAAATCCGCTTGTAAATGCAGGGGCCGCCGGTGAGGTCAATCATATAATGATAGAAAGTAAAAGGCTTTCCGGCTTTCCGCCGCTCGATCATCAGCTCCGCCAGCTTTTCATACTGCTCCTTTACAATCTCCAAATCCTGGGGCGTCAGCTCCGCCGGGTCGCCGGGGGCGCACACCACCGGCTCCATGCTCAGCTCCGTAAAGCCCAGATCCAGCATTACCTGGATGTCCTTCAAAAAGTCCGGGTTGGCGTGAGTGAAGGTGCCCCGCATATAATAGGTCTTGTCCTCTGGGCGCTGGGCCACCAGTTTCTGGAATTTGGGGACGATTTTCTCCCAGCTGCCGTGGCCGGCATAGTCCACCCGGTACCGGTCATGCACTTCCTTCCGGCCGTCCAGGCTCAGCACCACATTGCTCATCTCCCGGTTGCAGAAGTCAATCACATCGTCGTCGATGAGCATACCGTTGGTAGTGAGGGTAAAGCGGAAATTCTTGCCCCGCTCCTTTTCCACGGAACGGGCATAGGCCACCAGGTCCTTCACCACCTGGAAATTCATGAGAGGTTCCCCGCCGAAGAAGTCCACCTCCAGGTTGTGGCGGCTGCCGGAATGCTCCATCAGGAAATCCAGCGCCCGCTTGCCGGTTTCAAAGCTCATGATTGCCCGGTCCCCATGGTACTTGCCCTGGCTGGCGAAGCAGTAGGAGCAGTTCAGGTTGCAGGTATGGGCCACATGGAGGCACAGGGCCTTCACCACGCCGCCGGTCTTTTCCTTCAGCTTCCCTGCCATGGGGCGGAAGGTATCGGGGGTGAACAGCTGCCCGGCTTCCTTCAGGGCCGTTACCTGGTCATAGCACTCCCCGATTTCCTCCGCAGGAATCTGGGGGTACTTGTCCCGAAGCTGCGCAACAATCTCCTCCCGGCCGGTGCTTTCGTACAGGGCAATTACATCGTAAGCAACCTCGTCCACCACATGGACAGCGCCGGAGCAGACGTCCAGGACGATGTTCATGCCCCCCAGTTTATATTGATGTATCATATGTATTTCCTATCCTAACATCGAAATTTACGCAAAATCTACGGGGAGGAACCATGTGCTGCTTCCTCCCCGTGACCTGACTGCTTATGAAAAATTACCGGTTCTCGCTCTTGTTTTCGCACTGCTGGTTGGCAATGCCGCAGCTGGTCTTGCAAGCGGACTGGCAAGAGGTCTGGCACTCGCCGCAGCCGCCATTCTTGGCGCTCTGGCACAGATTCCGGGTCTCCAGGGTCTTGATATGAGTCATGGTTTTCTCCTCCATTTACATTTTATATTTGGGTTTAGGATACCACGAAATCCCGATAAAGTCAATAAGGAAGCGAAAACGAATTGCTTTCCGGTGAAAATTTGCTATAATGGAAAGGAAATCTTCTATCCCATCAAACCACAAGGAGCAATTTTCATGGAGCAAAAAGCCATCTTTTTTGATTTGGACGGAACCCTCACCGACTCGGGAGAGGGCATTACCAACTGCGCCGCCCTGGCCCTTTCCCACTTTGGTCTGCCGGTGCCGGACAAAAAGACCCTGGGGGTATTTGTGGGACCTCCCCTGCGGGAGACTTTCCTGAAGTTCGGTGTGAAGCCGGAGCAGATTGAAGAAGCCGTCCGGGTCTTCCGGGGGCGGTACACCACCGTGGGAAAATTCGAGAATATCCCCTACCCGGGGATACCGGAGCTGTTGAAAACCCTGAAAGACCATGGGCACCGGCTGTTTGTGGCCACCTCCAAGCCGGAGGTCACCGCCCTGGAAATTATGGAAAAGTTCCGGCTTTCCCCCTATTTTGAGAAAATCTGCGGCGCTACCCTGGACAAAAGCCGGGACTCCAAGTCCTCCGTCATTGCTTACCTTTTGAACACCTGCGCCGGTATCTCTCAGGCAGTGATGGTGGGAGATACCGCCTTTGATGTGCTGGGGGCGGCCGCCCATCAGATTCCCACCATCGGCGTAGCCTGGGGCTACGGGGATGTGGAGGAAATGCGTCAGGCCGGCGCGGCCGCCATCGCCAACACCCCCCAGGAACTTTTGGAGCTGCTGCAAAAATAATACATGACACAAGGTCTTTTTTATGTTATGATTCCCATATATCCCCCCCGGGGGGATATATGGGAATCTTTCTTTGGGAGGCAGGATATGAAAACGAAGAACACCGCCGCCATTTTTGCCCTGCTGGCGGCGCTTTTATACGGGCTGAATATCCCCTTGAGCAAACTGCTCCTTGCCCGGGTGGACCCCACCATGCTGGCGGCCTTTTTGTATCTGGGGGCAGGGGTTGGGCTGTTTCTCTATGGGCGCATAACCCGGGAAAAGTCTCCCCACCTGACCCGGAAAGAGTTGCCCTACACCGTTGGGATGGTGGCGCTGGACATCGCCGCTCCCATTCTTCTTATGCTGGGGCTGAGAACCACCCATTCTGCCAATGCTTCTCTTTTGGGGAATTTTGAAATAGTGGCGACCTCTCTCATCGCTTTTTTGTTCTTCCGGGAGGCTCTTTCCCGGCGATTGGTAGCCGCCATCGCCCTGGTATGCGGGGCAAGCCTCATTCTGAGCTTCGAAGGGGCGGACAGCCTGCGGTTTGGCTCCGGCTCGTTGCTGGTTCTGGCAGCTGCCTGCTGCTGGGGTCTGGAAAACAACTGCACCCGGATGCTGAGCCACAAGTCCTCCGTGGAAATTACCACCATCAAGGGGATTTTCTCCGGGCTGGGCAGTCTGGTGGTGGCATTGCTTTTACAGGAGGAATTTCCGGAAGTCCGGTGGATTCTTAGTGCCATGGCTCTGGGTTTTGTAGCCTACGGCCTTAGCATCCACTTTTATATTCAGGCCCAGAAGGAGCTGGGGGCTGCCAAAACCAGCGCCTACTACGCTTTCGCGCCCTTTATGGGAGTGCTGTTCAGCATGGTTCTGCTCCGGGAGCGGCCCAATCTTCCTTTCTATATTGGTCTTGTGATTATGCTCTGCGCCACGGTGCTGATGGTAAAGGACACCATCTCCCTCCAGCACACCCACGACCATGCTCATACCCATAACCATCTTCATGCCCACGGGGATCTGGTTCACTCTCATCCCCACACCCATGTCCACTCTCACACCCATATCCACGGGGAGGACGAGTCTGTCCATGGTCACAGCCACGAGGAGGCTCAGCTGGGGGAGCATAATCATAGCCATGAGGGGTTGTGATGTAGGGTTTTGGAAGCAGTAACGATACCGGGCACTGGAGGGGCAGTAACGATTTGCAGAAGATTACCGTGCGAAATCGGCTGCGGGCACTGCCCGCCGATACCGGGCGGGTCAGGGAAGTAACGAATTGCAGAAAGCTATCGTGCGAAATTGACAGCGGCGGCACGCCGCCGGAAGGGACTCGTTGCAATTTTCCGTTGGAAAATTGTATGGTTCGGCGCTTTTGGTTGGTGGTAGACGGATGGAGCCGTTTATTTGGGCTTTGGGGTTACGGGGCCGCCGGAAGGGACTCGTTGCAATTTTCCGTTGGAAAATTGTATGGTTCGGCGCCGTCCAGCCGGCGCCGCCCACAGTCCACCGGACTGTGGGATTTTATCTTTCGAGTCCCTTCCGGCAATAAAAAATCCAGACACCCAATGGGTGTCTGGATTTTTTGGTACGCCGGAAGGGACTCGAACCCCCGACCTACTGATTCGTAGTCAGTCACTCTATCCAACTGAGCTACCGGCGCATGGCGCTCTCGTTCAGCGCTCGAAT
The DNA here is from genome assembly GCA_949293985.1 of uncultured Eubacteriales bacterium. GTDB lineage: Bacteria > Bacillota > Clostridia > Oscillospirales > Oscillospiraceae > Faecousia. The sequence continues at coordinate 6,610 of CASFFN010000004.1, forward strand.
ATATTAGCATACTCCCGCCGAAAAAGCAAGGGCTTTTTTGGCAAATTGAAAATTATTTTTTACAAAACCCCACTTTTGCGGATTTGTACTTGTTTTTTGCCTGGGATACGGTTATAATATGGCAAGATACCAAAAAGGAGGTCATATTATGGCTGTCAAGATTGAAAAGGATACCATTATCGGAGATGTGCTGGACATCGCTCCCCACAGCGCTCCTCTGTTTTTTGCCATCGGCATGCATTGCCTGGGCTGCCCTTCTTCCCGGGGAGAGACCGTTGAGGAGGCCTGCATGGTTCACGGCATTGACTGCGAGCCCTTCCTGGCTCAGCTGAACCACTTCCTGGAAGCCTACGAGGCCGACCAGAAGGAAAAGTCCGAAAAGTAAACCCAATGCCATCCCCTTTCCCGGGATGGCATTTTTTAAGATTGGAGGAACTGTATGCTGCCGCCCCTTTCCCACCGCCTTGCCGCCTGCTGCCAGTTCGTCCGCCCCGGGGACCGGGTGGCGGATGTGGGCTGCGACCACGGGTATCTTGGCATTTATCTGCTGCAAAAGAACATTGCCGCCTCCGTCATCGCCTCGGATGTAGCGCCCCAGCCCCTGGCCTCCGCCCGGGAAAACGCCCGGAAGTACGGCGTGAAGGAGAAAATCTCCTTTCACCTTTGCCGCGGCGTCTCCGGAATCCCCCGGGACTTTGACGCCCTGGTATGCGCCGGAATGGGGGCGGACACCATAATTGCCATTCTCTCCGCCGCCCCCTGGCTACAGGATTCCCGGTACCGGCTGATTCTCCAATGCCAATCCCGACGGCCCCAGCTGCGGCAATGGCTGTGGAATAACGGCTTTTCCATCCTCCGGGAAACCCTGGCCCAGGACGGAAAGTTTATCTATCCCGTTATGGAAGTGACCTACGCCCCCTGTCCGCCTCAGCCCCTTTGGGCCTGCTACCTGTCCCCCGCCCTTCTGGAATCCGGCAGCCCCCTGCTGCCGGAGTTCAGGAAGCGGGTCATCGGCGGCATTTCCCAGACCATCACCGGGCTGGAGGAAAGCGGTCAGGAGCCTCGCCGTCTGGAGCGCTTCCGGAAGCTGAAAGAAGAATTGGAAGGATTGGAGGAAAAAACCTTATGATTACCGTCGGCGATGTACTCAACTTTCTCAACACCCTGGCGTCCCCTTCCATGAAGATGGACTGGGACAATGTGGGGCTTTTGTGCGGGGACAAAAACACCCCGGTCACCAAAATCTTAGTGGCTTTGGATCCTTTTTACCATGTCTGCCGGGAGGCGGAGGAAACCGGCGCTCAGCTGATTGTCACCCACCATCCCATCATCTTCCGCCCCCTTACCCACCTGACGGCAGAGGAAGCCACCAGCCGGGGAATCATGCTGCTGTGCGCTAAGGGCATCAGCGCCATCAACGCCCACACCAATCTGGACCAGGCTCCCGGCGGGGTAAACGACGCCCTGGCTGCTGCCCTGGGGCTTCAGGATGTGCAGGTGCTGAATCCGGCAGGGCTTGATGAGCAGGGCCGCCCCTGGGGACTTTTGCGGGTGGGCGCTGTGGAGAAGCAGCCTTTGGAGGATTTTCTCCGGCTGGTGAAAACCCGACTTGGCTGTCCGGGTCTGCGGTACACCCAGGGGGAAGGTCCTGTCCACCGGGTAGCGGTAGGCGGCGGCAGCTGCGGAAGCGAACTGCCCCTGGTGGCGGCTGCGGGGTGCGACACCTTCGTCACCGCCGACGTCAAATACAACGATTTCTGGCTGGCTCAGGAGCAGGGCATCCACCTGATTGACGCCGGGCACTTTTACACGGAAAACCCGGTGTGCGCCGTTTTGCAGCGGGCCTTGCAGAAAAAATTCCCGGAGCTTTCCGTGGTTCTTTCCCAATCCCATAAGGATTGCACCAATTTCTTCCTGTAATTGGTTGATTTCTCGAAAGTTTTGTGTTAGAATGGGGGAGCAAATTTTAGGCTTACCGCCGTTATATAGAAGGGAAGAAATTTTTCATGTCCGGACATTCCAAATGGCATAACATTCAAAAGACCAAGGGTGCGCAGGACGCCAAGCGTGCCGCCACCTTCACCAAGATCGCAAAGGAAATGATTGTGGCCGTCAAAGAGGGCGGCGGCTCCATCGACCCCGCCAACAACTCCCGTCTTGCCACCATCATCACCAAGGCCAAGGCTGCCAATATGCCCAACGACAACATCAAGCGGGTACTGGAGCGGGCTGCCGGCGCAGGCAGCGGCGAAAACTACGAATCCATCACCTACGAAGGCTACGGCCCCGGCGGTGTGGCTGTGATTGTGGAGACCATGACCGACAACCGGAACCGCACCGCAGGCAGCATGCGCCACCACTTTGACAAGTTCGGCGGCAACCTGGGTGCCACCGGCTGCGTGTCCTGGAGCTTTGACAAGAAGGGCGTGCTGGTCATCGACAACTCCGAGGGTGACTACGAGGAGGACGCCGTGATGATGGACGCCATGGACTGCGGCGCCGACGACTTCGAAGCCGAGGACGACGTGTTCACCATCTACACCACTCCCGACGACTTCAACGCCGTGGCCGATGCCATGGCTGCCAAGAAGTACACCTTCGCCTCCGCCCAGATTGAGATGGTTCCCCAGAACTATCAGACCCTTACTGACGAGGAGCAAATCAAGAACATGGAAAAGCTCATCGACATCATGGAAGACGATGACGATGTGCAGAACGTCTGGCACAACTGGGACAACTAAATATCTCCATGACAACAACCCGGGTACTGCGCACGCAGTACCCGGGTTATATTCTTCTTACCTAATCCTTGTTGACAACACTTAAAATCCAGTTTACCCAGCACGAAATGGTAGAAGCTCGTCTAAAATATGTACTTTCTGAACCAATCTTGTATAAATTTAATTTCTTCATAATTTGCACAATAGTACCTTTATCCGGCATAATACCATATTGCAAATGCCACTTTAGTACTTCTCGAAAAGGTTTATGCGCAATGATTTGTGAGGCAATGGCAAGCTGTCGTTCCCTGTAGGCAAGTCTCATAACACGGTGTCCTTTTTCAGAAAGCCGAAACAAAATATTGTTTGACTCTCCTCGTTCCTTTTCAACAAAGCCTAAGTATCTTCCTGCATCCGTATAGTAATTTGTCTGCCGACCATCAAATGCATATTGGGTCGTAATACTATCTCGTGTCATCGGCTTTTCATGCAATAACTCAATAAGATTGATAATTCGTGACATACTATCTGCTTGTGGAAAAGAAATCTCCGGCTCTCTAATTTCAGGCACAGTTTCCAAAAGTTTTTCGATATCCGACAAATAAATATTAGTTGCAATAGCGTAGTTCTTCTGTTTTATCAATCTGAGGGAATTATAGTTCTGAGGATCATCAAATTGGTACTGATATAGATTATACACTCCGTTTGAGAATACAAGGAAAACCGGCTTAATCAACTTAGTGACCCTATTACTCCAAGCACGAAACGGATAATATAGTTGCCGAACAAGAAAATCATCAGACAAATCCCTTTTCGCTTCAAAAAGGGAGAGATAATTGATACCTTCATATGCAGCATCAATTTCGATCTGAGAATTAGAAACTGACACATTCTTTGTTCCGAAAGCAGTATCAATCTTAAAATCAAATTGGCCTGAACTCATACGCCCACTAACCGTTGGGACTAATACATCATCCTCCAAAAAATCCTCTAAAATACCACAGGCGTTTGCACAATTTAGTGCGATAGCTTCACTCACAAGAAACTGCGGCATCAAACTTTGGATATGTGCTGGTATCGAAACCTGTTGAACATCGTCTGATAATTGTTCGAACTCTTTATACGCAGAAAATGAAGAGATAATATAATCACCACGAGTAACAGGCAGAATAGCCAAGCTATTCTCTTCAAAAATAGTCGGTAAATTAACTCTATGATCGAATTTCGTCATCAATCTCGGTTCCCGAAATTCTTTAATTTGATTTGCAGAGATCACAAACTGACCATTTTTTTGAATCTCCTGTAGTATGTGATACTTATCAAAAAGTTTCTTCCACGCTTTATCATTCAGTCCCATAATTACGGATAAGCACCTCCTCAATGGGGCCACGCTTACTTGAATCAGAATTGATTGCTCGTTTAGCTTTTACTATGGTAATTTCATAGTCCTCATATAGTTCTTTTATAAACTCTGTTGCAGAATTAGAAAGCATAAATTTTACACCACGCCGGGTTAAGTCATCACAACACTGCTTAAGTCGGATTTGTTCTTTTCTATCAAAACCACTCTTGTTGTATCCAGTAAAATTCGCTGTATCAGAAACTGGATCATAAGGCGGATCGAGATAAACAAACCCACCTTTTCGTACTCGTTTCAGTGTTTCCGAAAAATCTTCACTATAAAACGCAATGTTGGTTGCATTGAAATAATTACTGACAGCCCTTAATATAGGCTCATTGACAATGCTTGGATTTTTATAATACCCAAATGGGGAATTAAACTCACCCGATGAATTTACTCTAAATAATCCGTTATAACAGGTTTTGTTAAGATAAATAAGCCTTGATGCCTTTTCAGTTTTTGACATAGCCTGATACGCCTCTTTATCTCTATCCATATCTCTGATATCATAAAAGTATTCCGGTGTATTTTCATGCTTCTTTAGCGATTCCAGCAAACTTTCAACATCATCCCGGATAACCTCATAAACTGTAATTAAATCTTGGTTCAAATCATTCACAATTGCCTTGGTAGGCTGAATTGAAAAAAGCACTGCTCCTCCCCCTAAAAAAGGTTCACAATAAGATGTGATCCGTTTCGGAAGTAGCGGAGTGATCTCACCCAGAAGCTGTCGCTTTCCCCCAACCCATTTTACCACTGGGGCAACTAATATGTTTTTTGCCATAGCCAACACCTCCAAGATGGATCATTTATATTTATCATACCACAAAAAACAACTTTTTTCAATTGACCTATAGGCGAAAATATCGTTACAAAACCCAAGACTATAATGCATCCAATATATCCGAGGTTCGCATCTTTCATGTTGGATTCTACCATAAAAACAGTCCAATAAAACGCACACTTTTCTTTTATAGCATTTTGTCGACTTCTGTGGTATAATGCCAGTTAAACAAAAAAGGAGGAGATTTCCATGGACAGACAGGATATTCTGCGGATTTTTGAGGAAACCGCTTATGTGCGCACCGGGGGAAGCCCGGAGGAGCTGCGGGCGGCGGAGTATATCGCCCGGGAGTGTAAGCGGTTTGGAGGCGAGGCGGTGATCGAGCCATTTGCCGTGGACATGGCCGCCATAGAGGAAGCGGTGTTCCTGGCAGATGGTCAGGAGATTCCCTGCAAGGGGTATCTGTGCGCCGGCTCTGCCGAGGTGGAGGCACCCCTCTATTACCTGCGGGACACCACGCCCCAGAGCCTTTCCGGCTGCCGGGGGAAGATTGTACTGGTGGACGGCTATCTGGGGTACTGGACCTATCAGGACATTCTGGAAAACGGCGCCGTGGGCTTTGTGACCTATGACGGCAACGCCAACTATGCCGACCGGGACATTGACCAGCGGGAGCTGAGAAGCTTCGTATCCAAGGGGAATCTGCTTCCCGGTGTGAACATCAACGCCAAGGACGCCATTTTGCTGGTAAAGAACCGGGCGGAAATGGGAAAAATCCGGCTGAAGCAGACCCAGACCCAGGGGAATTCTCACAATGTGATTCTGGATTTGCCGGGAGAAAGGCCTGAGTATATTGTCCTGACCGCCCACTATGACTCCACTTCCCTTTCTCAGGGCGCTTACGACAATATGTCCGGTTCCATCGGTCTTCTTTCCATGGCGGAGACCTTCTCCAAAAAGCCCCGCCGGTACGGCCTGCGGTTCGTCTTCTGCGGCAGCGAGGAGCGGGGATTGCTTGGCTCCAAGGCCTACTGCCAGAGCCACGAGGAAGATCTTGACAAGATTGTACTGAATGTGAATCTGGATATGATTGGCTGCATTATGGGCCGGTTCATCGCCTGCTGCACCAGTGAGGAAAAGCTGGTACACTACATCTCCTACTTTGCCGCCGAGCAGGGCTTCGGCTGCAAGGCCCGGCAGGATGTGTACTCCAGCGACTCCACCCCCTTTGCCGACAAGGGAATCCCGGCAGTGTCCTTTGCCCGGATCGCCCCCCAGAACACCGCCACCATCCACAACAGCTATGACACCATGGCGGTGATGGATGGGGAGCAGATGGAGCGGGACATCGCCTTTATCTGCGCCTTTGTGGAGCGGATGGCAGGCGCCCACACCTGCCCGGTGGCCAGGGAAATGCCGGAAAACATGAAAACCAAGCTGGACGAGTACCTCGCCCGGAAGCGTCCCCAGGCATAAAATATCGGCTCTCCGATTAGTTTCGGAGAGCCGCATTTTTCATTTTGGGAAGCCAGTAGCCCTTGCCGTAGGCAATCCCCTCCGCCAGCAGGCTCAGGGGGATGGCAGCAAAGAAGTCCACCGCCGAGTGCTGCTTGATGAACATGGTGGAAAGGGCTGCCAGGACGCAGAAAATCACTACAAGCCACTTCCCCCATCCTGGCACCCCCTTCTCCTTCAGCCAGGCGGAGGCGATTCCAAAGGAAAAGGCCACATGAAGGGAGGGACAGACGCCGGTATTGGTATCTGCGCTGTACAGAAGTCCCACCAGCCGGGTGAGCACATTGTCCCGGGGAAAGGTCTCCGGCCGCAGCTCCTGGCAGGAGGGAAAGGCCACATAGACAACCACCGCCACCAGCTGGCACACGATAAAAAAGATTTGCAGCCGCCGGAAGCTCTCTACCCGGTACAAAAGAAAATACCCCAAAGAGCCGGCAATGAGCAAAAACCACCCCACATAGGCAAGGACAAAAATCTCCTGAAAGGGAATCCAATCATCCAGGAATATATGCATGGGGGTACACCGCTCCGGCGGAACCAGCAGCTCCGAAAGGAAAAACAGCCCCAGGCAGGCAAACCAGGCCAGCAGCAGCTTCAGATGGGAAAACTGGGGGGTATTGAGCTTTCTCAGGCGAAATTCCAGGTAGTTGACTTCCGGTTTCTTCATAACCATGCTCCTTGCCTTATCATCAGGAAGAATATAGCACAAATTTATGAACTTTTCATGAATAAAAGGCACCAGCTCTCGCCGGTGCCTTTCTTTGGGATAGGAGGCAAAAGAATTTACCCAGGGAACAATACCAAAGACTCGCGGGTGGTGTCCACACAGCGCTGGGCCAGCTGGGCCACATCTTCCGGAGCGTCCATGGCCATCTCCATATAGGCCATGTTATTCACGCCCACCACCGTCCGGCGGCTGTCGGGGGCCGCCGCGGTCCGCAGGGCGCACACCTGAAAGGGGGTGGCTCCCGGCAAGTCCACACAGAAGAGTACCGGCTTTCCCGCCAGGGTTTCCAACAGGGCATCCAGCTTCTGCTCCAGGTCCTCCCGGGACATATCCGGGGTAAAATTCACGAAGTGCATATTCTCCGGGACACCTGCCACCATTTCCAGGTTGGTGCAGATGCCCTGGGGGTAAGTGCCGTGGCCAACTACAATGATTTCAACCATAAGCAATTACACATACACGCCGCACAGGTAGCCGATACCGGTGAGAACGCCTGCCATCACCAGAATCAGGCCCATGAGCTTCATGGGGGACCAGCGCTTCTTGGCGTACAGATGATACACGCCCAAAGTCAGGCCCAAAGGCAGAATCTTGGGGAAGATGGTGTTGAGCATATTGTCCGCATTGAACAGCACCTGATTTTCCAGAATGGTGCCGGTGGTTGCATCGTACACATCCTTTGTAATCTGGATGGGCAGGGACACGGACACGAAGGAAGCGGTCAGAGCGCCCACCACAATCAGGCCCATCACCGTCATGGTGTTGGTGAGCTTATCCAGCTGGCCGTTGGCCATGATATTCTGCATACCCTCCAGGCCGGAACGGTAGCCGAACTTGAACAGGAAGTAGCTCAGGCAGCAGGTGAGAATGGGGTAAGCAATGAGGTACAGGGCAGCGCCCAGCCAGGAGGTGGCGGTGCTGGCCTGGGAGATGGACAGGCAGATGGTCAGAAGGATGGGGATGATGGTGGCAACCCACAAAGAGTCACCGATGGCGGAGGTGGGGCCGATGAGGGCAGTCTTGACGGAGCTGATAATCTCCGGGCTGCACTTGCCGTTGGCGTTGGCCTCCTCCATGCCGCAGACGATGCCGTTGACAATGGAACCAACCTGGGATTCGGTGTTGAACAGGGAGGTGTGGCGCTTCAGGGCCTCTGCCTTTTCCTCCTTGGTGTCGTACAGTTCCTCAATCACCGGAGCCATGGACTGACCGAAGGCCATACCCAGCATACTCTCCGCCTGCTGGGAGCAGCCGTTAAAGAAGAACCAGTTCCAAAAGGATTTCTTTAATGTCTTTTCACGAATTTTCTTTTCCATGTTTATGCCTCCACTTTCACTCTGTCATAGGCAACGAAGTACAGCACGGCAGTGATCACAGCCACCACAGCCACAGCCATGGTGCTCAGGCCGAAGTAGGTCACCAGGATGAAGCCTGCCAGGAAGATGACAATGTGGTACTTCTTCTTCAGCAGGAAGGAAAGGATGATGCCCATTCCCAGGGAGGCCATCATGCCGCCGAATACGCTGAGCAGCGTGGTGATCCAGCCGGGAATCAGGGTGGCGAAGTCTGCCTGACCGGAAGCTACGGTCATGGAGGTGAGGATGATGACGGCGGGGATGAACCGGCAGGCAAAGCCGATGGCCTGACCGCCAATCACATTGGGGATATACATTTTCTTGGTCTCACCGGCCTCGGCGTACTTGTTGGCAAGACGGTTCAGAGGCAGGTTCAGGGCGTAGGATACGTTCCACATCAGCTGGCCCACCAGGCCGCCGATACCGGCAAATACCACCGCAAGACCAATGAGTTCCGTGGTGCCCATGCCCTGTCCGAAGGCCAGAGCGCCGGCGGTGCCGATGTAGGTGGCGTAGCTAAGATCCCAGGCAACAGCGCCGCCGGGGGTCACATTGCCCATGTACATGATTTGCAGGGGGATACCCACCACCATGGCGGTACCCACATCTCCCATGATGAGGCCCACGATGAAGGCTGCCACCAGAGGACGGCCCAGGCCGTACCAGCCGATGGTGTTGCCCACAATGGAACCGATGGAGCCCAAATAAATAAACAATGCGATTAAAATGATTTGCAGCACATTCATGATTTCTCTCTCCTGTTCTTTGTTGTTACAGAGTTTCCTTGAAGGCCGACCAGGTGAGCTTGGTGCCGTTGGGCAGCTGGTGGAACACGATGTCCACGCCCTCCGCTGCCAGGGAATCCAGCAATGCCACATCCTGGTCACTGAGATAGAAGATGCCGGTGGCGCCGCTGACCTTGTGCACCGTGTCGCTCCGCTTTGCCATATTGCCCAGAATCAGCTGGCGGCAGCCCGGAATGTGTTCCCGGATTCGCTCCAGAACCTGGGGCAGCTTCACAATCACCAGGCGGTTGCTGTCGCTGCCAGCCTTCAGAAGGGCGTTGGCCTCGTCAGCCGTCACGATACTGGTCTTATAGTTTTTGGGGACGCCCATGGTCATAATGGACTTTAACATCGGGTTGCTGGCGCTGGCATCGTCGATGGCGATAATCTCCTGGATGCCAAGAGTGGGGCACCAGGCCACAATGGTCTGTCCGTGAATCAGGCGGTCATCCACCCGTACATATACATTACCCATGTGTTTTCCTCCTTTCTTTTATGATGTGGAAAGCTACATTACCACAGGGAAGGCTCGATGAGGCTGGCGTACATATAGTTCACGGTGAACCCATTGCTGCCGCACTCGATGCTGCGAACCTTGCCGTTGGTGGTATAGTAAGGAATATAGGGGAAATCGTTGATTTCGCCGTTGAATACCTGATAGACCTTCAGGCCCCGGAACCACTGCTCCTGCTCCTCCGGGGTGAGGACGAAGTAGGCCTGGGGAATGAAGCCCACCAGATCCTCGAAGGTCTCGCCGTAAAGCAGGCGGATGGGATTGCCCTTCCGGCGGAGGTTCTTCACCGCCGTGGTCACCGCATCGTGGGTGTTGATGTGCCGGGGGTGCATGGAGCCCCGCCAATGGGTGATGACCAGCTCCACCTTTTCCTTTTCAAAGTAGTCCTCCAGCCGGGCGGCAAACTCCTGGGTGGAAGGCATATTGCTGGATACATAGCCCAGCCAGATGGTGTCGCCCCCCAGCACCTGAGCCGCCTCCTTATTCTGCTCCAGCAGGGACTTGAGGTAAGCCGCCTTGGCTTCCTCCGTGGCGTTGGGGTCCTCCAGACGCCCCTGGGTCACATGGATGTAGGTGCAGTGGGCACCCTCCCTGGCATATTTCAGCATCAGGGGGCCGCCCATCAGCTCCGCATCCAGGGAATGGGCACCGATGCTCACAATTCGTTTCAAAGTTCCCATAGGTCTTTCCTCTCAATCTCCGAAGAATTTTTTATAGGAGGTAAAGCTGCGGAATACGTGCAGCCCCTTCCGCTCGTAGTAGCGCCGTCCCGGGTCGTCGGTGGTGACGAAGAACATATGGTAGATGCCCCGTCTTGCCATCTCCTGCTGGGCAAAATCCAGCAGGATACTCCCCAGGCCCTCGTTTCGCATATTCTTATCGATGCCGATAGGGCCGAACCGGGAGGGGTTGCCGTCAATCATCCGCATACTGAAGCCGCAGATTTTTCCTTCCGGGCTGAGCACCAGCAGAATCAAGTCCTCTGCGGTGCCGTTCTGCATGGCAATCAGGGCGTTGCGCTTCCAACCGCCGCCGAAGTTGTCCCGGTTGAATTCCAGCAGCTCCAGGGCATAGTCGTAGGTGAAGTTCACAAACCGGTAGCCCTTGGCCTCTGCCGCCGCCTTTTTGGCCAGTCCCTCCGGACTGATTTGGAAGCCATGGAGGTCCTTGCACATGGAGTAGTCGGTGCTGCCGGCCTCATAGCCCAGTTTCTCAAAGAAAGGCGCTGCCGCCGGGTAATTTTCCTTGTCAATGCCCGGGAAGAAATATCCGGGGCTGTAGGCAAAGAGGGTGATGTTCTTGGCTCCACGGGAGCGCATATCCGCCTCGCTGCGCTGCACCAGCCGGGTTCCGATGCCCTGGCGGCGGTAAGCCTCCGCCACAAAGATTGCCACAATCCATCCTCTGTCCGGCTCCACGCCCCGCTCCAGGTAGGGGAACTTCCGGCGCATACCCAGGCAGAAGCCTACCACCTGTTCCTGCTCCAGCGCCACATAGCACAGCGCCGGGTCAAAGTTCTCGTCAAACAGAGCCTGCCGACGGAATTTTCCCACGGTGATGGTGTCATAGGTCAGGCACTGATTCCAAAGCGCCACCACCTGGGCTTCATAGGCCTGGCTGTAGTTTACAATTTCCATGGTTATCCACTCCTTATTCCCGAATTGCCTCCCGGACATGGCCTTTTGCCTGGTCCAGGCGTTTCTGGGCGGCTTCTGCATCACAGTTAGCCAAAATCATTACGATGGCCTTCTTGCAGGAACCTCCCGCCTCCAGTATCATCTTTTTGGCTGTCTCCCGGTTGACTCCGGTAGCCTCCATGACAATGTTCTGGGCTCTTGTCACCAGCTTTTCATTGGTCTGCACCACATCCACCATCAGGTTCTGATAGGCCTTTCCGCAGCCTACCATGGTGGCGGTGGAAATCATATTGAGAATCAGCTTCTGACAGGTACCGGCTTTCAGCCGGGTGGAACCGGTGAGCACCTCCGGCCCCGGCACCACCTCAATGGCCAGCTGGGCATATTTTCCGATGATGGACCCGGGGTTACAGGAGATGGCTACCGTGTGGCACCCCACCTCCGTGGCATATTCCAGGCCCCCCAGCACATAGGGGGTGCGGCCGGAGGCGGCAATGCCAATCACCAGATCCTCCTTGGCCAGATGGATTTTCTGCAAATCCAGGCGCCCCAGGTTCGGATCGTCCTCTGCCCCTTCCACAGCCCTGACAAAGGCCTTCTCACCCCCGGCAATCAGCCCCACCACCAAGGAGGGGTCCACCCCGAAGGTTGGGGGACATTCCACAGCATCCAGCACTCCCAGACGGCCGCTGGTTCCGGCCCCCATATAGATGATTCGTCCCCCGGATTGTATGGAGGCAATCCCCCAGGCGACACATTGGGCGACATGGGGTAACTCAGGCTGAATGACCTGGGCTATCCGGGCATCCTCCTGATTCATCGCAGTCACAATTTCCAGCGGAGTCATGGTATCCAGCAGCATGGTGTTGGGATTCCGAGTCTCCGTGGACATATTCGCCAGATTCAAACTCATAATCTTGCTCCTCTGCAACACGCTATTCTTTTGTTTTCTCTTGTACCCCCCAGGAGGTACATTTGTACTTGATTTCTTCTGATGAGCCTATTATAATCAAGTAGACACAATGTGTCAATAAAACAGCACTTTCATGTAACTTTGTTTCACAACCTGGATTTCCTTCATACCTTTTGGCCGTTTTGTTGAAACTACCCAGAAATTCCCAGAAAGGATATGGTATTTTTATACAACCTCATCCTTTGCTTTTTGTTCATTCTGTGCACACTTTGAAAGGAGGCAACTACCATGACCAGCGCGCTTCTGAAACTCCGGGAAGCGTCCGACAACCTCAGCCCCACGGAACGGGCTGTTGCGGAGCAGATACTCCGCTCTCCCGAGCTTGTAACCCAGCTGAGCATTCATGAATTGGCAAAGAGGACCTTTTCCTCCTCCGCCACCATTGTCCGGCTGTGCAGCCACATCGGATATTCCGGCTACCGGGCCTTCCGCCAGGCCGTTTCCCAGGAGCTGGCCGTCCGCTCCCAGCTTCACAAGTCCCAGGAGAAGCAAATCGAGCCCATGGACACCGTAGAGCAGATTATGGAGAAGATCACCTACCGGAACATTCTGTCCCTGGAGCAGACCCGGGCGCTGCTGGACCCGGAAATTCTACAGAAATGCGTGGAGCTGATTCAGAATGCCCGGGTCATCTATCTGTTTGGCATCGGTGCCTCCTTCTGCGCCGCCAAGGACCTGTATCTGAAGCTGCTGCGGATTGACAAAATCACCATTCTCAACGAGGACTGGCATTCCCAGCTGATTCAGGCACGAAACGCCACCCCCCAGGACGTGGGAATCGTCTTTTCCTATTCCGGCGCTACCGTGGAGATGATTGAGTGCCTCAAGGCCATGAAGGAAAACGGTGTTCCCACCATTGCCATGACCCGGTTCGTCAAGTCCCCTATCTCCACTCTGGCAGATCACAAACTCTACATCGCCGCCAACGAGGCTCTGTTCCGCACCGGCGCCATGGCCTCCCGGATCTCCCAGCTGAACACAGTGGATATTCTCTACACCTGTCTTGCCAACCAGGAATATGAGCACGCCCTGAATCAAATGTCCCGTACCTACATCCGCAAGCCCGACGACCAATAAAAAACGCCCTCCGGAGTTTTCCGGAGGGCAAAATTCAACGAAAATCGCAGTCTGGGTCGTGGTCATTCACCACGCCCACCGCCTGCAAATAGGAATAGACGATGGTCGTGCCCACGAAGGACATGCCCCGGGCTTTCAAATCCCGGGAAATCCGGTCGGACAGCTCCGAGTGGGTGGGCACCACCCCGGTGGTATTCACCAGGGTTTTCCCCTGAGTAAAGCCCCACAGATACCGGTCGAAGCTTCCGAATTCTTTTTGTATGTCCAGAAACACCTGAGCATTCTGGATGGCCGCCAGAATCTTTCTCCGGTTGCGGACAATCCCGGGATTTGCCATGAGGGATTCCACCTTTTCCGCAGAAAAATCCGCCACCACCGCCGGGTCAAAGCCCGCAAAGGCCGCTTCAAAGGCCTCCTGCTTGTTGAGAATGGTCAGCCAGGAAAGCCCCGCCTGGAAGCTCTCCAGAACCAGCATTTCAAAAAGCTGACGGTCGTCGTGCTCCGGCTTTCCCCACCGGTGGTCGTGGTAGGCGATGTACCGCTCTGAACGCAGGTCCACCCAACTGCACCGCTTCATGGCTTCTCTCCTTCCCCCATGCCCAGATAGGCCCGCAGCCCGGGCAGCTGGGCCTGGGCGTCCCGGTATCCCAGCCAGTAAAGGCTCAAAAGCTTCTCCAAATCCATTTCCAGCATTTTTACCGTGGGAGCCTGGGAGGGATGGATGACGAAAATCCGCCCCTGGGATTGGAGGCTGTCCATGGTATCACACTGGCGGTTGTAGGATTCATCTGTTTCTGCCAGCACCTGGGCAAATTCCGGATAGTTCCGGTAAAACCGTTTTGCCACATGGGCAGCCTTGGGGCTGCTTTCCGCCCGGAATTCTTTGGTTCTGGTACGCACCACCAGGACTTTATCATAGCCCTCATCCAACGCCCATTGGAAGGGCACCCGGTCGGCGCAGCCGCCGTCCAGGCAGGGCGTCCCCTCCACCTCCACCGGGCGGGACACATAGGGAATGGAGGCAGAGGCCTGCACCGCCTTCATCAGCTCCCGGCATTTTCCCTTCTCAAAGTATTCCGCCTTTCCCGTAAGGCAGCTGGTTGCCACCGCCACAAAGCGGTGATCCTCCCGGTAAAACACCTGGGCGTTCAAAGGGTCAAACCGGTTATATTCGTCCAGCACAAAATCAAAACCGATGATTCCGTGGTTGGCACGGTAGGCCTGCACCCCCACATACCGGGAATCCCACCGGTACTGCAAGTTGAACCGGGCGGAACGGCCGATTTGGCCCGCCGCATAGTTAAGGCCGTTCAACGCGCCGGCAGATACGCCCACGGTGCAGGAAAAATTGATACCGGCTTCCATCAGGCAATCCAGCACCCCGGAGGTATACATCCCCCGAAATCCGCCGCCCTCCAATACAATGCACCCCCGGACATATTGGGAAGCTGCCTGCTTTCTGGGGATTTTTTCCACTTCTGAAAATACGCTGTGTTTTTCTGTCATATGCGACCTGCTTTCCGCGCGCGCCATCACAGAAAGGGCGGCGCTTATCCCTTTATTATTCCAGAAAAAATCCATTTGTCAATAAGAAACTCCGGTTTTTTGCTTTCAGGCGGCCCCGCGACCGGCAATTCCCCTTGCCTCCCAGCTCCCCGGGAAAATCCGGCACTTCTTTTGTCCATTCCTTTCACTTTTCCCGAAAATACCTGACGCTGTAAAAAATGGTTCTGTCGTCCACCATAGGGACAAACGGTGTGACTGGCCCAGCGCGGATGATAGGAACCCTTATTATTTTGGCTCTGTCCCAACGATTGTCATAGAACCGAAAAAATCCCGCTCTCTTACGAGAACGGGATTTTTGGAGGTACCGCCCAGATTTGAACTGGGGAATGAGAGTTTTGCAGACTCTTGCCTTACCACTTGGCCACGGTACCATATGAAATTAGGAACGCACAGCGTTCCTAATCTGTTTGGAGCGGGTGACGAGGCTCGAACTCGCTACCTCCACCTTGGCAAGGTGGCGCTCTACCGGATGAGCTACACCCGCATATTTGGTGCCTCCGGTCGGAATCGAACCAACGACACGAGGATTTTCAGTCCTCTGCTCTACCTACTGAGCTACAGAGGCATATCGAGCAGGGCGTTTGCCCCGCTCGAATGCGATATTTGGCGACCCGGAACGGACTCGAACCGTCGACCTCCAGCGTGACAGGCTGGCGTGCTAACCGACTGCACCACCGGGCCAGATATGGTGGGAACAACAGGGCTCGAACCTGTGACCCCATGCTTGTAAGGCATGTGCTCTCCCAGCTGAGCTATGCTCCCTTACCGCCTCGCCTTGGCTGCTCACCTCGGCGACATGGCACATTATATATGCTATCCGGCCATTTGTCAAGCACTTTTTCGCATATTTTTTCAAAAAAGCGTTTTTTTATAAAAAAGTTAGAAAAGCGCCGGTTATATCCGGTAAATCCCCAGGCGCCGGAGCCTCTGGATAAGACTCCGGCGCCGTCCGGATTACAGGCTTTTCAGAATTTCCCCGATTTCTTCCGGGGTAAAGGTATAGACCGTATCGCAGAACTGGCACTCCACCGGGAAGGGCTTTCCCTCCGCTGCAATCTCCTCCAGCTCCTTTTTGCCGATGCTGATCAGGGCCTGGGTCACCCGCTCCCGGGAGCAGTAGCACTTGTAGGAAACCTCTGTGGTCTCCAGGAACACCACCCCCACATCGCCGCAAACCTGCCCCAGAATATCCTCCGGGGTCAGTCCCTGCTCCAACATGGCGGTAACGGAACCGGCCCGCTTGATGCCCGCCTCAATGGCGGCCACCGTCTCCTCCGAGGCCTCCGGCAGCAGCTGGATGAGATAGCCGCCCGCTACCTTCACACTCCGGTCCCGGTCCACCAGCACCCCCAGGGCGCAGGCGGTGGGGGTCTGCTCGCTGTACGCGAAGTAAGCGGTCACATCGTCCCCGATTTCTCCGGATACCAGCTCCGTGGAGCCCACATAAGGCTCTTTCATCCCCAAATCCCGGATAACCGTCAGGGTTCCTTCCTTGCCCACCGTTGCTCCCACATCCAGCTTGCCGGGGTACTTTTCCACCAGGGGCACCTTAGGCTCCACCACATAGCCCCGGACATTGCCCTGGGCATCGGAAACGCACACAATGGAGCCGATGGGGCCGCCGCCCCGGATTTGCAGGGTCATGGAGCCGTTTTCCACCTTCTGCATATTGCCCATCATGGAGGCCGCCGTGAGCGCCCGTCCAAAGGCCGCTGTGGCGTTGGGGGTGGTGCCCTGAATCTGGGCGCCCCTTCTTACCAATTCCGTGGAGCGGATGGCTACCATTTTCACAGAGCCGTCCATGCTCATACCACGCACCAAATAGTCACTCATAGGATTCTTCCCTTTCTGGCTTTGAAATAGATTCTCTGCTCCCCCGCTCTGGGCGGCTCCAGACGGCCGTCCCCAAAGACAGCAATCCGGGTAAAGCCCGCCTGCCGGAGCATGGCGGTCAGCTGCTCCCGGGAATAGGCATACTCCCGGTGCTCCTCAAAGCTCCGCCGCCACACCGGACCAACTCTTTGGAACAGGTCCATCCCGTAGGAGCAGATATTGGTCTTTTCGTCAAATTCTCCCCGCCAGACGCAGTACACATCCTCGTCCTCATCCAGGAAAATCTGGTCATCCATAGCCCGGAGCTTTTCCGGGGTGTTCACATCAAAAATAAAGCAGCCGCCCGGGTTCAGTGCCCGGTAAATCCGGTTCAGGGCCTGCTGGCACACCTGGGGGTCCAGAATATAGTCCAGACTGTCCAGAGCGCACACCGCCAGATCCACCCCTCTGGGCAGGCGCAGCCGCTCCAGAGGCTGGCACACGAACACAGGGGGATTTTCCATATTCTGCGCCTTCTGGCTGGCTACTGTCAGCATTTCCTCCGACATATCCACTCCGGTGACCTGCAAACCCTCCCGGGCCAGGCGCACCGCCACCGAGCCGGTTCCGCAGGCCAGGTCTGCCGCCGTTCTGGGGCGCAGGCCCTCCGCCTCCAGAATCTGCCGGTAAAAGGCCACTGTTTTCCCATAGTCCACATCCCGGGTCAGCCGGTCATAGCTCCGGGCCAGGGCGTGATAAGCATTCATAGGCTTCTCCTTTATAAAAAACCATCCCGGACAAAATGTCCGGGACGGGCAGAAAGTTCCTTAGCGGTTGAAAATGCTGAAAATCTCGTCAATGTCGCTGACGTCGGCAGTCTTGACGGGCTTTCCCTTCTCCTCGGTCTTGGCGGGCTCGTCTTCCTTGTTCTGCTCAAAGCCGGTGGCAATCACCGTGACCCGCATCTCATCCTGGAACTCATCGGAAGAGGTGGCGCCGAAGATAATGTTGGCGTCCGGGTTGGCGGCCTCCTGCACGATGCTGGCAGCAATCTCCACATCGTCCAGAGTCAGCTCATCGGAGCCGGTCACATTCACCAGCACGCCGGTGGCGCCGTTGATGGAGGTTTCCAGCAGGGGGCTGGCCACGGCAGCCAGAGCGGCCTGCTCGGCCTTCTCCTTGCCGGAGGCAATGCCCACGCCCATGTGCGCCCGGCCGGCGTCCTTCATAACCGCAGACACATCCGCGAAGTCCAGGTTAATGATTACCCGTTCGGAATAGCCCACCAGCTCGGAAATGGAGGTAACCGCCTGCTTCAACACATCGTCGGCAATGCCGAAAGCGTTGGCAAAGGTAATCTTCTGGTCGGTGACGTACTTCAGACGATCGTTGGGAATGATAATCAGGGAGTCCACCTTGCCGGACAGCTCCTGAATGCCGGCCTCGGCCTGGCGCATACGGTTGGCGCCCTCGAACTTGAAAGGCTTGGTGACCACGCCCACCGTCAGGATACCGGCCTCGTGCGCCAGGTCGGCCACGATGGGCGCCGCGCCGGTGCCGGTGCCGCCGCCCATACCGGCGGTGATGAACACCATATCGGTGCCTTCCAGAATCTTGGCGATCTGGCCCCGGCTCTCCTCCGCGGACTTCTGGCCGATCTCCGGCTTGGAGCCCGCGCCCATACCGCCGGTGAGCTTCTCACCGATCTGCACCTTATTCTTACATACGGACTTGTTCAAATCCTGCTTATCGGTGTTGATGACAATGAAATCCACGCCGCCCACACCGGCTTCAATCATACGGTTAATAACATTGTTACCGGCGCCGCCTACACCGATAACCTTAATTTTCACAACACGCTCCTGAAACTGTTCAGCCATATTCTTCTCCTCCTATGTATGGTTTGCTAAAAATCCAGGGGATTTGCAGTAAATACAATGTTACTTCCTTATTCTATCGTGAAAATACCATTTGGTCAATAGAAAATCTTACTTTTTTCCCAAAGAATTTACATAACTAATTGTCTGCATTGCCAAATGGGGTATATCCCACCTGGTTCGGCCAGGTGGTAAAGCTGGCGTCCAGCACGCCGCTTTCATAGGAGGCCAGCTGGCGGATAGCCATGGCCGCGGCGTTGACCTTATAGGCCAGGTTGCTTCCGTCCCCCAGCCTCACCTGATACTGCTGGGTATAAAAGAACTCCAGCTGGGTCAAATCCCCCACCTGGATGGAGGCGATTTTATCCTTCAGATTGTTGGCCGCCAGCTGCTCTGCCAGAGCCAGCGCCATTTCCAGCTTCTGGGTCTGGGTCGCGGTGTCCTGGGTTGCCTGTGTGGGCTGGGTGGGCTCTGAGGGGTCGGTGGCTTCCGAGGAGGGCTCCGTCTGTTCGGTGGAATCCCCTGTGGCATCCCCCGTGGGATCGGTAGCCTCCGGCTCCGGCTGCCAGGCAGCCGCCTGCTCCCCTGCCTGGGGGTCCTGAAGCTTCACACCTTCAATTCTGGTACAGCCGGCTACGGTGGCGCTGTCCGTCTGCTGGAGCACCCGTCCGTCCCCGGAAATGAGCCACCAGGTGTCGTTCTGGTCCAGAATACCGTACAGCTCCTGCCGCTCCATCTCCACGATGTCAATATGTACCGTATCCGGCAATTTTATACTCACCCGGACGCTGCCCACATAGGGAAGCTGGGAGATGATTCTGCCGCTGATCTGGGCCTCGTTGATACCCAGCAGCTGGGAGCCCTCCCGGATTCCCGAGGCCTCCCGGATTTCCCAGGCGGTATACCGGCTGGCTCCGGACACGGTGATATTCTCCACTTTGAAAAAAACGGAAATGCCCATAACAATGGCAATCACCACCGCCAGCACCGTTGCCAGCCGCAGGAGGAAGCGGTTGCGCTGGAAGGGCTTGGGCTGGGTATACACCACATCCTCCCACTCCCGTTTGGGTCTTCTTTTCCGCTGGGGCCTGTTGGTTTGCGCCGGCGGTCTTCTCCCGCCGGTCTTCTCTCTGGTAGCCATAGGCTTTCTCCTTATTTGTTTCCTTTTGTCAGTTCCCGCATAATCTTGCAGACCTGCTCGGCGCTGTCGGGAATGGAAATCCCGTGGAGCGCCTTTACCATAGACGCATACCGGGGCTGATCTTTCAAAAGCCCCGTAATGCAGTCCATCACCGCCTGGGCGCTGCTGTCCTTTTCCAGCATGACGACCGCGCCCCCCTTATCCTCCAGAGCACGGGCATTCTTTTCCTGGTGATTGTCCGTCACATTGGGGGAAGGGATCAGAATACAGGGCTTGCCGCAGGCGGCGATTTCGTTGCAGGAGGAGGCGCCGGCCCGGCTGATTACAATATCCGCCGCCGTCATTACCGTGGGCATATCATAGATATATTCCTTCATGGAGATGGAAGTCTCCTTCTCCAGGTCAACGCCCTTGGCCTTTACCAGCTGGGGCATCCACCGCCAGCCGAAGCTGCCCACCCCGTGGATATGCTGGAAGGGGTAGCCTGCCAGCTTTTCCAGCCGGAACAGCTCCGCAATCATCTGGTTCATCGCCTCGGCGCCCTGGCTTCCGAAGGTGGACACCACCACCGGGCGGTCATCCAGCCCCAGGATGCTCCGGGCCTGGGCCTTATCCGTGTAAATGAACTCCCGGCGCACCGGCATACCCACCACGGAAACCTTCTTGGGGTCCGGGTAGTACTTGGCGCTGCCGGAGAAGCAAACCAGCACCCGGTCCACCCATTTGGCGGCCATCCGGGTGGTCATACCCGGCACGGCGTTGCTCTCGTGGACACAGGTGGGGATGCCCATGCGGCTTCCCGCAAGCAATGCCGGGAAGCTGGCGTATCCGCCGGTTCCCACGATCACCTGGGGCCCGAACTCCCGGAAAATCTTTTTGCAGGCCGCCACCGCTTTCAGGGTGGAGATTACCGTCTTTACATTGTGCCACACCGCCGCCGGCGTCTTGCCCCGGCTGACGCCGTGGGTTTCCAGGCTCACCAGCTCATAGCCTGCCTTGGGAATCAGCTCCCTTTCCATTTTCTCCGTACCGCCGATAAACAGAATCCGGCTGTCCGGGTAATGCTCCTTCCAGGTATTGGCGATGGCGATGGCCGGCACGATATGTCCGCCGGTGCCGCCACAGGTAAATACGACATTCACAGCAAGTCCTCCTGTCCCTTTGCCCGGTTTCGCTGCCGGGAAATACTCAAAACAATCCCCATCTCCCCCAGGTTCACCGCCAGAGCCGTCCCCCCGTAGGAGAAAAAGGGCATGGCAATTCCTGTGGAGGGCAGCAGATTGGTGACGACCCCCAGGTTCAGCACCACCTGCACCCCGATGAGGGTGATCAGGCCCGCGGCCAGCACCGTCGAAAACCGGTCCCGGGCCTGCAGGGCAATCCAGTATCCCCGAAGAATCAGAAGCATAAAGAGCAGTATAATGCCCATAGCCCCTGCAAAACCCAACTCCTCGCAGATAATGGCAAAAATATAGTCGTTATATTGAAAAGGCAGATACATATATTTCTGCCTGCTTTTTCCGAATCCCAATCCGAACAGCCCCCCGGAGCCAATGGCGTAAAGGGACTGCAAAATCTGATACCCCGTATCCGACGGGTCCTGCTCCGGGTGGAGCCAGGCGGTGACCCGGTCCCCGGCATAACCCATGAGGCGGGTATACACCAGGACGAACACCCCGGCAAAGCCTGCTCCCATGCCCAGCCACTTGAGGCTGGTGCCGGCCACAAACATCATCACCACCGCCACCAGACCCATAAGCATGATGGCGGAAAGGTGCTTTTCCAAAGCCAGGGGCGCCAGAATCCCCAGAAGGGCCGCGCCGAAGCCCAGCACCCCGTACCGGAAGGTTTTGGCATAGCCCCCAAACCCCCGGGTCAGCTTGGCAAACAGAAGTATCAGGGTGAATTTGGCAATCTCCGAGGGCTGAAACTGCACCCCGGCAATATTAATCCACCGCTTGGCGCCGTTTACCGACTCCCCGAACACCAGTACCGACAGCAGCAGCAAAATGCTGATACCGTAAAGCGGCCAGGCCACTTTCAGCCAAAACTGTGCCGGAATCCGGCTGGCAAGGCCCATGGCCGCCAAGCCAATGACCGCGCACACCAGTTGCTTTTCTAAGTACCGGGTAGTGGTGGCATATTTGGTATCGTACGCGCTCTGGGCCGCGCTGGCGGAGTAGAGCATGGTAAGTCCCACCGCCAGCAGGGTCAGAAGCAGCAGCAAAAAAGGAATATCTACACTTTCACCCCGGGAAATTCTTCCCAGGCGGTTCTCTTTGGCATACAGACGGCGCTGTATTGCCATAGAAGCTCCTTTCTCAGCCTACAAGACCGGAAATTCCAAACCAGGCCAGCAGACACATCACCGCCGACACAGTTGCAAACACAATCACAATCCTCTCTTCCTTCCAGCCGCACATCTCAAAATGGTGGTGGATGGGAGCCATCTTAAAGAATCGTTTGCCATGGGTGGCCTTGAAATAGGTAATCTGAATCAAATCGGACACCGTCTCCACAATGTAGACAAAGCCCACCAGAATGAGAATCAGGGGAATGTCCAGGGCAAATGCCATGGCGCACACAATGCCCCCCAAAAACAAAGAGCCGGTATCTCCCATAAACACCTTGGCAGGATGCCAGTTGTAGAACAGGTAGGCGATAAGGCCGCCCACCAGAGCCGCCGGCAGCAGCGCCAGGTCGTAGCGCTTCATGCCAATAGAGGCGGCGGTAAAGAACACCATCACCGGGATGGTGACGCTGGAGGAAAGGCCGTCGATGCCATCGGTAAGGTTCACCGCATTGACGCAGCCCACCATCACGAACATGGCAAAGAAGATGTAAAGGAGGGGATGGACCTGGAACCGCACATCCACGAAGGGGATATACAAATCACAGGTAAGGATGCCCTGCTTGTAAAGCAGATACAGGAAAATGGCAGACACCGCCATCTGGAGCATGGCCTTTTGGAGAGCCGTCAGACCCAGGTCCCGCTTGTACTTTACCTTGCAGTAGTCATCCAGAAAGCCCACGAGACCAAAGCACAGTCCCAGAATCAGGACATAGAATACGGAGTGGTCCTGGATTACCCCGATATTGGCCAGCAAACACACAATGGCTGCCAGAATGAACATGAGGCCGCCCATGAGGGGAGTGCCCGCCTTGTTGTTGTGCCAGGTGGGGCCGATTTCCCGGACGGACTGGCCCGCCTTCAGGGCCCGCAGCAGGGGCAGCAGGAAATAGCCCAGCACGGCAGTGAGAATCAGGCTCGCGCCTGCGGTAATCAATACGCTTGTCATGGATCTTCCTCCGATTATTCTTCCGTTTTCAAAAATTCTTCCAGGGCCAGCTCCATCCGCATTCCCCGGGAGCCTTTGAACAGCAGCACATCCCCCGGTCTTGTCATCTGCTTCAGAGCCTTTACCAGCTTACTCCGGTCCTCAAAGGCCTTGGCCCGGCTCAGGGGCATACCGCCGGTAATGGCGCCCCCCAGCACCCGGCTGCTGCTGGGGCCGTAGGCAAACAGCAAATCCGCCTGCTCCGCGGCGATTCGCCCTACCTTATAATGCTCCGCCGCGCTGGCAAAACCCAGCTCCAGCATATCCCCCAGCACCGCCACATGGCGGCCGGGACGATTGTGCAGCACCCGCAGGGCAGCCGCCATGGACTCGGGGCCAGCGTTATAGCAGTCCTTGATAATGGTGAAGCCATTGACCTCCAGAATCTCCTGCCGGCCTTCCATATTCCGGAAGTGCTCCAGGCCCTCCTGAATTTTGTCCATCGGTACCCCCAGACCCAGGCCCACGGAAACCGCCGCCAGAGCGTCGTGGACATAATGCATTCCTTCCACCGGCAGCCGTACCGGAAACTCTCCCTGGGGGGTCTTTACCCGGAAGGAAACCTCGCCGGGCCGCTCCCGCACATCCCGCGCCTGTACCTGGCACTGGTCGTTCTCCACGCCAAAATACCGGGCGGGGACGGTGGTCGTTCCCCGGCAATGCCACAGCAGGGGGTCATCGCCGTTTAAGTAAAGGGTTCCGTCTTCCGGCATACCCTCCTGAATTTCCATCTTGGCCTTGAGAATTCCCTCCCGGGAGCCCAAAAACTCAATGTGCATGGTGCCGATGTTCACCACCACCGCCAGCTCCGGCCGGGCAATTTCCGTCAGGTAGGCAATCTCCCGGAAATGGTTCATACCCATCTCCATCACCGCCACCTGGGTATCCTCCGGCATGGAAAGGATGGCCATGGGCATACCGATGTCGTTGTTATGGTTGGCAGGGGTCTTGGCCACCCGGTAAGCGCCTTCCAGCACCGCCGCCACCATCTCCTTGGTGGTGCTTTTGCCCACGGAGCCGGTGACGCCCACCACCTTCATCCCCAGGCGCAGCCGCTCCTGTCTGGCAATCTCGCCCAAAGCCAGCCGCACATCCGGCACCACAATGGCAGGATAATCCCCGTCGCAGTGGGTGCACAGCACCGCCGCCGCACCTTTTTCCAAAGCTGCGGGGATAAAGTCGTGTCCGTCCCGGGCTCCCTGCAGAGCCAGGAACAGCTGCCCCGGCTGAATCTTCCGGCTGTCGTTGTTGGCACCCAGGAAGGTAACCTCTTTATATTTTTCCTGCACGCTGCCGCCGCACCAAAGGGCCGCCTGCCGCAACGAAATTCTGCCCATACTCAGTTCCTCTTTTCCTCAAGATAAGCGGCAACCACTTCCCGCTCATCCAGGTGGCGCTTTACCCCCCGGATCTCCTGATAGGTTTCATGGCCCTTTCCGGCCAGTATAATTATATCATGCTTTTCCCCAATGTCCATAGCGTAAGCAATGGCTTTTGGGCGATTTTCTATCACTTTATAATTCTTTTTCCCAGAATCTACCCCCGCAAGAATATCCTGGATGATGGCCATGGGCTCCTCCGTTCGGGGATTGTCGGAGGTAATTACCGCAATGTCTGCCAAATCTGTGGCGATTTTTCCCATGATGGGCCGCTTGACGGGGTCCCGGTCGCCGCCGCAGCCGAACACCACGATCACCCGTCCCTTACAGAAACCTCTCACGGACTGGAGTACATTTTGGAGGCCGTCCGGGGTGTGGGCGTAGTCGATGAGCACCGTGTAGGGCTTGCCGGGGGTGGGAACCACCTCCACCCGCCCCTTCACGCCCGGCGCTGTCGCCAGCGCCCCGGCCGCCGCCTCCAGGGAAATCCCCAGGCTCAGGGCGCAGCCCAGCACCGTCAGGGCGTTATACACCGTGAATTTTCCCGGAATGGGCACCCGGACAGGCACGCTTTTCTCTCCTTGCCGGGCGGTAAAGGTCACCCCATCCGGCAGCAGCTCCATATTCTCCGCCCACAGCCCCGCCGGGGATTTGGCGGAGGTGGTAATCACCGGGCAGGTGCATTTGCCCAGAATCCGGGGGCACCAGGGGTCATCTCCGTTTACCACCGCCCGGCTGCACCGGGCAAAAAGCTCCGCCTTGGCGTCGCAGTAATTTTCCATGGTCTTATGAAAATCCAGGTGGTCCTCCGTCAGGTTGGTAAAGGCCGCCACTTCATAGTGAAGGCCCCCCACTCTGTCCAGGGCGATGGCATGGGAGGACACCTCCATAACGGCGTAGGTGCAGCCCGCCTCCACCATCGCCGCCAGCAGTCCCTGAAGCTCAAAGCTCTCCGGGGTGGTGCGCTCCGTGGGGACGCGACGGCTTCCAATCCAGTTGTCCATGGTGCCGATCAGCCCCACCTTGGCCCCCAGCACCTGCTCGATGACATATTTCAGAAGCAGGGTGGCAGAGGTCTTGCCGTTGGTGCCGGTGATGCCGATGAGTTTCAGCTTCTTCCCCGGCTGAGAGTAGTAGTTTGCCCCAATCTGGGCCAGGGCCAGCCGGTCGGACACCACCTGCACCCCGGGAACCCCCTCCGGAAGAGGCTGGGCGGACACCACGCAGGCCGCCCCTTTTTCCATAGCCATGGGGATGAACCGGTTGCCGTCGGAGGCAAAGCCGGTGACCGCCACGAAAAGGTCACCCTCTCCCACCTTCCGGGAATCGTAGGCCACATGGGCAATCTCCATATCCATATCCGCCGTGGCCTGCACCACCTGCACGTTTTCCAAAATTTCTCTGAGCTTCATAGGTAAATCTCCTTATATAAGCGAACTAATCAGACACCTGGGTGTCCGCGAATCGCAATTCTATGGTCGTACCTACCGGCACCCGAGTACCCGGCGCCTGAGACTGGGCCGTCACCACCACCCGGGGAGAAAGGCTATCGTTGCCGGTGACCAGGATATAAAGCCCCAGCTCCCCGGCCCGGTCGCTGGCCTGCTGTCGGTTAAGGCCGTAAAAATCCGGCACTTCCACCGTCCGTTCCTGAGCCTCCTGCCCGCAGTAGAGCAGCACCTGACTGTCCCCGGGTATGGTCTCCCCGGCTCCAGGAATCTGGTCGGTAATCACGCCGTCCTCTCCGACAATCTGCCCGGTGAGTCCCAGCTCCTTCAGTTTTTTCTGGGCGTCCGACACCGTCATGCCGGTAAAGTCCTCCAAAATCACTTCCCGGCCTGCCGCCTCCTCCGAAGAGAAGTTCCGCTCCACTCCCAGATAGGGAAGAATGTCCGCCATCACCGCTCCCACAGTAGGGGCCGCCATGACGCCGCCGGAAATGTAGATTCCCGTTTCCCGGGAGGGGGTGTCCAAAGCCACCAATACAATATACTCCGGATCGTCCATAGGCGCAATCCCTACAAATGATACGATTTTATCCAGGACTCTCTGGCCATTCTCATCGAAAACATCAATTTTTTCACTGGTTCCGGTTTTTCCTCCGATGGAGAAACCGGCAACGGCGGCATTTTTGGCCGTTCCCTCCTCCACCACGGATTTCAGAAGCTGGCACATGGTCTTGGAGGTCTCCTCCGAAATCACCTGACGGATGACCGTAGGCTCCTGATACAAAACCGTATTGCCCTGGGCATCCACCACCTCCTGAACGATGTAGGGCTCTAAAAGGTTTCCGCCGTTGACCACCGCCGCCACCGCCCGCACCAGCTGCAAGGGGGTGAGCTTGAAGGTCTGGCCGAAGGAGCCGGAGGTGAGGGAGGCCGTACCCCATTTTTCCGTGTCCGTCACGGTGGATTTGTCAAAAAAGACGCCTTTGCTCTCCCCGGCCAAATCGATTCCGGTCTTTTCCAGAATCCCAAATTTCTGCACATATTCGTAAAACCGCTCCCCGCCCAGCTGCAAGGCAATGTGGGCAAAGGCGATGTTGCAGGAATTCTGCAGAGCCTGGGGGGTCTTTTCGCTGCCGTGACCGGCAGAGCGCCAGCAGTGAAGCCGCTGGGCCCGGCCGGGAATCTGCTCGGAACCGCCGCAAAAGAAGGAGGAATCCAAGGTGATAGCCCCGCAGTCCAGGGCCGCCGCCATGGTCATGATCTTGAAAGTGGAGCCGGGCTCATAGCCGTCGGAAATACACCGGTTTCGCCACTGCTCCAGCTGGGCGGCATGAAGTGCCTGGGTATAGTCTTCCTTCTTCTGCTCATAGCTTTCAGAGCCTGTTGGCTCCTGGAGGTAGGCAAGGCGCAGCTGCTCCAGCTCCAGGGCTTTTTCCTCATCGTAAATTTCCAGGTAGTTGTTGGGGTCATAGCCCCCGATGGTGGCCATGGCCAGAATCTCTCCGGTTTTGGCGTTCATCACCATGCCGAAGGCTCCGTTTTGCACATCGTACCGGGCAATGGCGTTTTCCATCTGCTTTTCCAGGCAGGCCTGCACCGTGGCGTCAACGGTGAGGATTACGCTGTCCCCTTTCCCGGCTTCCACAAAGTCCTCATAGGAAAAGGGCATTTCCATCTCGTTGTTTCCCTTGGAGGTGATTACCTGCCCCAAAGAGCCTGCCAGGTAGCTATTGTAGGCGGCCTCCACCCCCTCGCAGCCGTCGCCTGAGATGTTGGCAAAGCCAATCACCTGGGAGGCAAGACTGCCATAGGGGTAGTACCGCTGGGTGGTGGGCTCCAGGTGTACCCCGGAGATTCCGGTTTCGTTGACATAATTACGAATCGCATCCGCCGTTTCCCTGTCCACATTCCGGGCAATCTGCTGGTACCGCAGTCGGGTATTTTCCGCCTTTTCCAGAATAACCGCCGGGTCCTCCTCCAGAAGCTCCCCCAGGGTCTGGGACAGGGCCTTCATATCCGCCTGGGACTGTTGCAGCTCCAAGGGCGCAAGATAGACATTTTCCACGCTCTCGTTGCCCGCCAGCAGGTTCATGTTCCGGTCGTAAATCTCCCCCCGCTCCCCCATGACCCGGGTGACCCGGGACTGGTTTTCCAGGGCA
Source organism: uncultured Eubacteriales bacterium (assembly GCA_949293985.1). Classification (GTDB taxonomy): domain Bacteria; phylum Bacillota; class Clostridia; order Oscillospirales; family Oscillospiraceae; genus Faecousia. The sequence goes on from CASFFN010000004.1 coordinate 34,819, forward strand.
AGGCGCTGGTAAAAGTCAAAATTTGTGACCATCAGACTGTAAAGCCGCAGAGCCGCCGGCACAAAGGCCAGCAGTCCCAGCACCGCTCCCACCACCAGAATTCTTCGGTGCTGCCCGCTGTCTTTCCGCAGGCGTACATACTCCTTTTTCCTTGCCATAGATCCCCGCCCTTTCCAATCGCCAAAATGGGCAGCAAGGGAAACCCTCGCCGCCCACCGCAGCTCTATTGTCATTTTATGGGTCGGGACACGCTTTATGCAAACAGGTCAGCGAAAAAGTCCGCAACTTTTTGGAAGAAGCCCTGGGGCTCCTGGGTGGGAGCTTCTACCGGAATGGTTACCTGGGTAACCTCCGCCTTGGGCACTAAGCCCATGGCGGTAGCCAGCCGTTCCAGCTCCTCCAAATCATAGTTATGGTAGTAGGTACGCTCCAGCACGCTATTCTGGCTCTCCAGCTGCTGCACATACCGGGCCATCTGCTCCTGCTCCTGAACCGCTCCACTGAGGCGAACCAAGCCCACCACCATGGCGATCAGCATACCCAGGGCAACCGCTGTGCCCAGAATCGCCACCGGGTCCAGCCGCAGCACCACACGCTTTCGCTTTATCCTGCGGGGCAGCTTCAGGGTATTTTCAAAGGGAGCAGGGCTGGCCGGTTTTTTGGCCGCGGTCCCCTCCGTCCGGAACTGAATATACCGCACCTCATTTTTCATTGCCACCGCTGCTCACCTCCTGAAAATCATTTACAATTTCTCGCACACCCGGAGCTTGGCGCTCCTGGCTCTGGGATTTTCCGCCAATTCCGCCTCCCCGGAAACAATGGGTTTGCGGCTGATTAGCTTCACCTGGGGCTTTTTCCCGCAGACGCACACCGGGAAATTGGGGGGGCAGGTGCAACCCCTGGCTGCCTCCGCCATGGCGTTTTTCACGATTCTGTCCTCCAGAGAATGGAAGGTAATCACCGCCAGCCGTCCGCCGGGGTTCAGCAAGGGAATAGCATCTGCCATCACCTTCTCCACGGAGCCCAGCTCGTCATTGACCGCGATACGGATGGCCTGGAAGCTCCGCTTGGCCGGGTGCTGCTTCTCCCGCAGGGCTGCCGCCGGCATGGCGCTGCGGATGATGTCCACCAGCTCCAAGGTGGTCTCAATGGGTGCCTCCTCCCGACGGCGGCAGATGGCTGCCGCAATCTGGGGGGCATAGCGCTCCTCCCCATAGGTATAGAGGATTCTTTTCAGCTCCTCCTGGGGCCAGGAATTCACCACCTCCCGGGCGGTGAGGGCATCTTCCCCGTTCATACGCATATCCAAGGGGGCGTCGGCCATATAGGAAAAACCCCGCTGCCCGTCGTCCAGCTGGGGAGAGGACACCCCCAAATCCAGCAAAATGCCGTCCACGCCGGGAATCCGCAAATCCGCAAGCACCTGCTTGATTTCACTAAAATTGGAATGAACCAGGCTCACCCGGTCTTTCCAGGGCTTCAGCCGTTCCCCGGCCGCCGCCAGGGCCACCGGGTCCCGGTCGATGCCGATGAGCCGTCCGGTGGTGAGGCGCTGGGCAATCCGGCTGGAATGACCGGCGCCTCCCAAAGTGCCGTCCACATAAATGCCATCGGGGCGGATGTTCAGCCCCTCCAGGCACTCCTGCAAAAGCACGGATACATGATGAAATTCACTCATAGTCCAATGGCCTCCAGGGACGCCAGGAGCTTCTCCGGTGTGAGATTCTCCTGCTCAAAGCGGGCAAACTCCTCACTGTCCCAGATTTCCGCCTGCCCGGCCCGGCCCACAATCATCACTTCTTTGCCGATACCTGCGTAGTCCAGCAAAAACTGGGTCACAGGAAACCGGAACTGCTTGTCGGGGCAGCACTGGGCGGCGTTCATAAACAGCAAACTGGTGGCGGCCGACCGCTGGGACAGGGGCAGGGCGTTATAGTTTTCGCTGATGGTTTGAAAGTCCTGAGCCGTGTAAAGGGTCAGACACCGGTGACCGCAGTTGACGCCCAGGGTGACATAGAAAGTCTCCCCCAGCTCCTCCCGAAGCTTGCTGGGTACAAACAGTCGATTCTTTTCATCCAGCTTGGCCGGGTACTTACCAATCATCCGCAGTCACCTCCCTGTTACTCCACTTTACTACCCTTTTACTCCATTTATAGACAGTATAGCCGATTGTTCCAAAAAAATCAATGATTTTCCCGGATTTCACAGAAAATTCCTGGCATTTTTCCAATTTTCGTACATTTGTTCTATGAAATAAAAGCACAAAACCACCCCTCTGACCGTTTTCGACAAAAGGGGCGGTGTGCAAACAGGGGCATTTTTCCCGGCTATCCCAGAAATTCCACCTGTTCGCCTTTCAGGCTGACCCGGATTTTTCCCGGCTTTTTTCCGCATTTCAGCAGGTACACCGCCAGGGGTTCCTCCACCTGCTGCTCCACCACCCGGCGAATCTGCCGGGCGCCGCCCTTGGCTTTGCCCTGTCTTCCCAGGTGGGCCGCCAGCTCCCGGGGGAACTGCAAGGCAATTCCCCGTTCCTTGGCCCGCTGGCGGATGGCTGCCAGGAACTTCTCCGCAATGGAGGTCATGCTCTCCTCCTGCAAGGGGTGGAAGCACACAATCTTATCCAATCTTCCTAAAAATTCCGGGGTGAAATGCTGGCGAAGGGCTGCGTCCGTCTGGGGCTTTCGTCCCTCCGGCTGAAAGCCCAGGCCGTCGCTGCGGATTTCTCCCCCTAAGTTGCAGGTCATGGCTACAATGGCGTTGCGGAAGCTGACTTTTCTTCCTGCAGAGTCCGTCAGCACCCCCTCCTCCATAATTTGCAGCAGTATCCCCGCCACATCCGGATGGGCCTTCTCCAGCTCATCCAGAAGCACCAGGCAGTAAGGTCTCCGGCGCACCGCCTCGGTGAGCTTTCCTCCATCCTCATAGCCCACATAGCCGGGAGGGGCCCCGATGAGTCTTGCCACTGTGTGTTTTTCCATGTATTCCGACATATCCAGGCGAATCATGGCATCCACGCTGCCGTACAGCTCCTGGGCAAGCCCCCGGCACAGCTCCGTTTTCCCCACCCCGGTAGGCCCGGTGAGGAGAATACAGGCCACCGGCCGGTTTTCATCCCGGAGGCCGCTGAGGCCGGAGCGCACCGTCTGGGCCACCGCCGCCACCGCCTCCGGCTGTCCGAACACCCGCTGGGACAGGGTTTCCTCCAGCCCCAGCAGCCGCTGCCGTTCATCCGCCGTCAACCGTCCCACGGGAATCCCCGTCCGGGCAGACACCGCCCAGGCAATGTCCCCGCCGGTCACCGCCCGGCCCCGGAGCCGCTCCGTGGATTTGGCCGACAGCTTCTGCACCCGATCCTGAAGCTCTGCCGCCCGTTCATACCGTTTTTCCTCCACTGCCTGATGAAGCTCCTGCTCCAGCTCCTGCCGCAGCCACCGCTTTCCCCCGTACTGCTGCTCCAGCCGCACATGGGCCGCCCCTTCGTCCAGCAGGTCGATGGCCTTATCCGGCAAAAACTGCTCCGGCAGGTACCGGACGGAAAGGCGCACCGCCTCCCCCAGGGCTTCCTCCGTAATCCGCAGATGGTGGTGCTGCTCCAGCCCCGGCTTCAGCCCCCGGAGAATCTCCAGGGTAGCCTCCCGGCTGGGCTCCTCCACCCGCACCGGACGGAACCGCCGCTCCAGCGCCGGGTCCTTCTCAATATACTTCCGGTACTCCTCTAAGGTGGTGGCTCCCAGCATTTGCAGCTCGCCTCTGCCCAGGGCCGGTTTGAAGATGTTGGCGGCGTCAATGGCCCCCTCTGCCGCGCCGGCGCCTACAATGGTGTGCATTTCATCCACAAAGAGGATAATGTCTCCGCTGCGGCGGATTTCCGCCAGCATATCCCGCACCCGCTCCTCAAACTCCCCCCGGTACTTGGTGCCTGCCACTAAGTTTGCCATGTTCAGGCTCACCAGCCGCTTATCCCGCAGAGCGGGAGGGACATTCCCCGCCCCCATCCGCTGGGCAAGCCCCTCGGCAATGGCGGTTTTTCCCACTCCCGGCTCTCCCACCAGGGCCGGATTGTTCTTGTTCTTCCGGCAGAGAATCCCAATCACCGCCTCAATCTCCTGGTCCCGGCCAATGACCGGGTCCATGGCCGCCGCCTTCTGCACCAAATCCTCACAATATTGTTCCAACAGCTTCGTAGAAAGCCCCTCCTTCTTCCTGGTCGGGGGCGATTTCCGCTCCCAATACAAATAATCCACCATCCGGGAGAACAGCTCCTCCCGCTCCACACCGTTCAGCCGCAAAATGGTCGCCGCCTGGGTTCCCTCCCGGCGAAGAAGGGAGAGCAATATGTGCTCCGGCTCTGCCTGACGGCTGCCCAGGGCCAGAGCCTCTTGCCCTGCCCCCCGGAGAATGCTCCGCACCACCCCGGTATACCCCTGGGGCAGGGGCAGGCAGGGACTTCCCTTTCCCCACAGCACCGCCGCCATGTTGTAGGACAGCTCCCAGTCCAGCCCCGCTCCCCGGAGCATGGAGCCGGACAGCCCCGGGTCTTTTCCCAGAGCCAGCAGCACATGGACGCTTCCCACATAGCTGTGGCCCATACCCCTGGCCTGCCGGGCGGCTTCCAACAGTAACTTTCTTGTCTGCACCGTAAAATACATAGCCCTATCCTCCGCCTGGAAATCCTGCCCAACCGCCCCGGAAAATATACCGCCAAAATTTTATAAAAAATCATTGCATTTTGAGAAATCCATGTTAGAATAAAGGTGCATTCCCCATGGGATGCAGCATTATACACATAATGGAGGGATAATCATGGCTTACAACATCACCGACGCTTGCGTAAAGTGCGGCAGCTGTGCTGAGAACTGCCCCGTAGAGGCTATCTCCGAGGGCGAGGACACTTATGTAATCGATGCCGATGTCTGCGTTAGCTGCGGCTCCTGCGCTGACGCCTGCCCCGTTGAAGCAATCGAGGAAGGCTGATTCTCCGATTCTGCCATCAGTCTGCAAGCCTTTTCCTTGGCTTGCAGGCTGATTTTTTTACGGAGGTTTTCATGGAACACCTGCATAACGGATTTACCCTGGAATTATGCCCCGGAGCCTTTCCCTTGAGCACCGACTCTGTGGCTCTTTCCGGTTTTGTTTCTCTTCCCAAAAAGGCGGCGGTGCTGGACTTAGGCTCCGGCTGCGGCACATTGGGACTTCTCCTCTGTGCCCGCTTTCCCCAATGCACCGTCACTGGGGTGGAACTGGAGGAAAGCGCCCATGCCATGGCTCTGCACAACGCCCGGGTCAACGGCTTAGAGGATCGCCTTACCAGTATATGCGCAGACCTTACCGCCATCCCTTCTTTGGTTTCCCCGGGAAGCTACACCTGCTGTGTCTCCAATCCCCCCTATTTTGCGGCAGGGCCCCAAAGCAAAGCCCACCCCACCGCCCGGCAGGAAGTACACTGCACCCTGGAGGATGTGTTCCGCAGCGCCGGCTGGGCACTGCAGTACGGCGGGGATTTTTACCTGGTGCACCGCCCGGAGCGGTTTGCGGAGGCTTGCAGCTGTGCCAGCCGGCACGGTATGGAGGTCAAAAAAGTTTGCCTTTTGCGGCACAAACCTCATGACCCCATCAGTCTGACCTTGATTCAATGCCGCAAAGGGGGAAAGCCGGGGCTGCTTTGGGAGGAAATGTGCCTGTTCCGGGAGGACGGCACCCCCACCGACGATTACCGTCGGCTTTATCATCTTTAGGAGGCCATACCATGGCAGGAATGTTATATCTCGTACCCACTCCCATCGGAAACTTAGGGGACATCTCCCCCCGGTGCCGGGAGACGCTGGAGGCTGCGGACTTCATCGCCGCCGAGGACACCCGGGTAAGCTTGAAGCTATTAAACCATCTGGGGATCCGGAAAAGCTTAGTCAGCTATCACCAGCACAACCAGAACCAGAAGGGTCAAGGGATTGTGGATCGGATTCTGGCCGGGGAGACCTGCGCCCTGGTGTCCGACGCCGGAAGCCCCGCCATCTCTGACCCGGGAGAGGAACTGGTGAAGCAGTGCGCCCAGGCAGGCATCACCGTCTGCGCAATTCCCGGCCCCTGCGCTTTAGTGACGGCTCTGAGCATTTCCGGCCAGTCCACCGGCAGGTTCTGCTTTGAAGGCTTCCTCTCCACCGCCAAAAAGAGCCGGATGGAGCACCTGGAAAGCCTGCGGAAAGAAACCCGCACCATGATTTTCTATGAGGCACCCCACAAGCTTTTGTCCACCCTGGAGGATATGGAAAAGGTATTCGGCCCCCAGCGGCCTATCAGCCTGTGCCGGGAGCTGACCAAGCTCCACGAGGAGGTCATCCGCACCACCCTCTCCGGCGCTCTTGCCCTTTATGCCCAGCAAAGCCCCAAGGGAGAGTTTGTGCTGGTGGTAGCCGGTGCGGAACCAGAGGAAAAGCCCCAGGCTACGGCCGAAGAAGCGGCTGCTCAGGTCGCCCGGCTCATGGAGCAGGGCCTCAGCCGGAAGGACGCCGTAAAGCAGACAGCGGAAGCCCTGGGACTTCCCAAAAATCTGGTTTACGATGCGGCACTGAATTTATAAACTATTCCCCGGAGGTAAATGAATGTTAATTGCAGTCATCCTCGTCGCTTCACTTTCTATCGTATTGCGGTGCAGCTTGCTGATACTCGAGTATACTCAGTATCACAGAAGCGGCTATTACACCGCAACCCAGACCCCTTTCTGGAAAATAAGGTGGAATTTGGGAAAATACGGCGAATATCTCACCTACCGGCAGTTACGGAAATTTGAAAAGCAAGGTGCAAAATTCCTTTTCAATCTATATATCCCCAAAACGAATGGTGGCACCAGTGAAATCGATGTAGTAATGATATGCAGCAAGGGGATTTTCGTTCTGGAAAGCAAAAACTACAGCGGTTGGATTTTCGGGAACGAAGCACAAAAAAACTGGTGTCAAACCCTGCCCAGAAGAGGAGAAAGCCATAAGGAATTTTTTTATAATCCCATTATGCAAAACAACTCCCACATCACACATCTCCGGGAATTCCTCAATTATGAATCACCTATTTGGTCTATCATCGTATTCTCCAATCGCTGTGAACTTAAGAATGTCACCTACAGCAACAAATTCACAAGAGTAATAAAGCGTTGTAATCTATCCCTATGTATTTCGGGCATACTGGGAGAAACAGAAATCTTATCCGAAGATGAATTATCTTCTCTTTACCATAGACTACTCCCTTTTACCAATGTCAGTCAGTCGACAAAAGAACAGCACATTGCCAGTGTTGCAGCAAAAAAACGCCCTGCTGTTATCAAAAATCAAGAACCGCCTACCTTTTCAGATCAGGCTTCTGAGGCCGTGGCCCTCACGCATGCAAAAGAGGAAAATATTTCTGCTACACCGGATACAAACACACACCAGGACCATTATAATGACATATCAGCGCAAACAAAGATTTGCCCACAATGTGGTGGCTCCCTGATAATCAGAACTGCTACAAGAGGTAAAAATATTGGTTCCAAATTTTGGGGTTGTTCCAATTTTCCCAAATGCAGGTATATTCTCCCGTTGGAAGCAAGTAGTCCATCTGCATCCAAAAAAGAATCAACCGAGTCACATCAATAAAAGTTTTCCATTTTCAACGACAACATTCTTGCAAACCAAAAACGCTGCTAAGTTTCCTTGGCAGCGTTTTTACATATTCTTTACCCTGGGATGATAGCAGAAAACCACTTCCTGTGCTATGCTGAAGCCAAATGAAATTGGGGAGGCAGAAAACAATGTCCCATGTCAGCACTCAGTCAGGAAATCAGTTCCGTATTGTCTGGGGTCTATTTCCCTTTCTATGTTCCCTTGCAGTTTTTCTTACCATTCTATTTATCAATTTAAACCTTTATGCCGGGGTGGTCAGTATAGGTGTTTTTTCCTGCGTGGTAATCCTAGGGGGCTGGGTCAGCTGGTATTTGATTTGGAAAAAGCCCCGGCGGCAGCTTTTGCCTATGCTGGCTGTTCTTCTGGCAAACCTTCTGGCGATCGGCATTTTCTGGGGGAATCTTCCCAAATATACCCTTTCCCAAGCCGCCCGGCATGTTATGGAGCAGGAAGAAACTGTAACCGCAGCACCCAATCCCGATTATCGGGTGATGGACACCGCGGAGCCTTTGAATCTGCTGGTAGATAAGGGCTATGTGCTTTGCTGCACCCAAAATTCCGCTGGTACCCAAACGGTGGTATTCTTTCAGCCTATCACTGGGGAATATTTTGAAATAGAATGATAAAAGCCTGCCACCCCGGCAGTCTGTTTGGTTATGTTTGTCCGTCCCCCGGCATAGGCTTTGGGGAGGAGGGATGGACATGGTGATGAGCTGGATTTTTTTGGGGCTGGTGGGAATCTCTCTGGGGTTTTCCCTGGCGGAGGGCACCGGCGGGGCGCTGTCGGCGGCGGTGGCCAAGGGGGCTCAGGATGGGATTACCCTGTCTATCTCCATGGCAGGGGCCCTGTGCCTTTGGTCCGGGGTGGGAAAGCTGATGGAAAAGGCGGGAATCACCGGGGTTCTTGCCAGGCTCCTGTCCCCCCTTCTGGGGCGGCTGTTCCCGGACACAAAAAAAGACCCGGCGCTTGCCGGGTATCTCAGCGGCAATGTTTGCGCCAATCTTTTAGGGCTGGGAAACGCCGCCACTCCCTTAGGCGTTCAGGCCGCCCGGCGGCTTGCCGGAGGCAGAACCACCGCCAACAATCAGCTGTGCCGTCTGATTGTGCTGAACACCGCCTCCATTCAGCTGATTCCCACCACCGTAGCAGCTGTCCGGGCCGCGGCCGGAAGCGCCAGTCCCTTTGACATTCTCCCGGCGGTGTGGGTGACCAGCCTTTGTTCTGCCGGAGCCGGGGTCACCGCCGCCTGGCTGCTGGGAAAGGTGTGGCCGGATGATTGACTATATTGTGCCCCTGATTCTTCTGCTTGCCACCGCCTTTGCCCTGCGGAAAAAGGAAAACGCCTACAATCTGCTCCTGACCGGCGGGGCGGAGGGGTTACAGCTTTTGATTACCCTGGTGCCCGCCCTGGTGATGCTTCTCACCGCCGTTTCCATGCTTCGGGCATCCGGGGCTATGGAGGTTCTGGGGAATTGGCTTTCCCCGGTTTTCTCTTTCTTTGGCATCCCGCCGGAGACCGCCCTTTTGGTACTGGTGCGGCCCATCAGCGGCAGCGCCGCCCTGGGGGTAGGCGCGGAACTGATAGCCGCCTATGGCCCTGACTCCCTGGTGGGCAGAACCGCCGCTGTCATGCTGGGCTCCACGGAAACCACCTTCTACACCATTAGCGTATACTTCGGTGCCGCCGGGATTCAGAAGACCCGCTACACCCTCTTAGCCGCACTCCTGGCGGATTTTGTGGGTTTTTTCATGGCTTCTCTTACGGCAAACTGGCTGTAAGGAACCCCCATTTGCTCTGCCTCTGAGAGTAGTGCAAATGGGGGCTACATTTTTCTGTTATCCCGGCATGGACCACTGCAAAGTTTTGTAAAGCAGACTCGGCTTCTGGGCCAGAAGCATCAGGGTTTCCCCGTTTGCGGCATCCAGCTCCAGCAGTCCCTTCCGGAAGGCAAAGGAGGGGATTTCTGCACCGCCAGTGCTCCACATAGCTACTACATGGCTTACCCGGCAGTCATCCTTTTCCCGGAGCATTCCAAAGAAGCCTTCCAGCTCCTTTTGGGCATTGCCCACATCCACCAGGGCCAGGCAGTATACATGGCTCTTTTCCGTCCGCACCATGTTCACCTGCTCTGCCTGGGGATGGAGGGAAATCTGCTTCCGGGCCTCCTCCATAAGCTGATGGAAAATCTCTTTATGGTTTTGCTCCATGGGTATGCTCCTTTCAAAATTACTTTCCTGCTTCAAGATAACATCATTTTTTCACACAAATACCGTATCATATTGTATTTGCCATGTCAATATATCTTTCAAGGAAAGCTCCTTTTGAAAGATGCGTGCATCGTTCCCCCTCAGAACAGGCTCACCTGGCTGGTATCGGGAAGGTCGCCGAAGGCGCCGGCTTGCCCCAGCATCTGCATATGGGTTTTGGATACCTTGGGACAGGCTGCCGCCACTTCCTCGATGGAGAGGAATTTCTTACCCTCTCTGCCCCGCATCAAATCCCAGGCGGCGCTTTCCCCCAGGCCGGAGATGGCCACAAAGGGAGGCAGGATCTTGCCGTCCTTGATTAAGAACTTGATGGCGTGGCTTTCGTACAGGTCAATAGGCAGGAAGTCAAAGCCCCGGAGGTAATACTCGTATACCACTTCCAATGTGGTGAGCAAATCCTCGTCCTTGTCCGTCGCCTCCTCGTTGTCGTTGATGGCCTGGATATTGGCCTTTACCGCCTCCATACCCCCGGTCATCAGTACCGCGTCAAAGCCGCCCTTCTGGCTTCTGCGGTAGAAGTAGGCCGCATAGAAAGCCAGGGGGTGGTGCACCTTGAACCAGGCAATCCGGAAAGCCATCATAACATAGGCCACCGCATGGGCCTTGGGGAACAGGTACTTGATTTTCTTACAGGAGCCGATGTACCACTCCGGCACCCCAGCCTCCCGCATTTCCTCCTCTGCCCCTTCCGGCAGGCCTCTGCCCTTTCGCACCGCCTCCATGATTTTGAAGGAGCGCTTTTCCGGCATACCGCAGGAAATCAGGTAGGTCATGATGTCGTCACGACAGCCGATGGTGCTGTCTACCGTGGCGGTTTTGGAGAGAATCAAATCCTTTGCGTTGCCCAGCCACACGTCCGTTCCGTGGGAGAAGCCGGAAAGCCGCACCAGGGTATCAAACCGGGTAGGCATGGTATCCAGCAGCATTCCTCTTGTAAAGTGGGTGTTGAACTCCGGAATGGCAACAGCGCCCGTGGGGCCCAGGATGGGGTCATCCTCGTAGCCCAGCACCCGGGAGGTGGTGAAGATGGACATGGTGTCCTTGTCGTCCAGGGGGATGGTCTTGGCATCCACCCCAGTCACATCCTCCATCATCCGGATCATGGTGGGGTCATCGTGGCCCAGCATATCCAGCTTCAGGAGGTTTTCCTCCATGGAGTGGTATTCAAAGTGGGTGGTGATCTGGTCGGAATTGGGGTCGTCCGCCGGATGCTGCACCGGGCAGAAGTCCCAGATTTCGTTCTCCTGAGGAATAACCACCAGGCCTCCGGGGTGCTGGCCGGTGGTACGGCGGACGCCCACGCAGCCGGTAGCCAGGCGCATTTCCTCCGCCTTGCCCACGTGCTTGCCCCGCTCGGAAAGGTACTTTTTTACATAGCCAAAGGCGGTCTTTTCTGCCACCGTACCCACGGTGCCTGCTCGGAAAACATGGGATTTTCCGAACATTTCCACACAGTAGGCGTGGGCCCGGGACTGGTACTCACCGGAGAAATTCAGGTCGATATCCGGCACCTTGTCGCCGCCGAATCCCAGGAAGGTCTCGAAGGGGATGTTGAAGCCGTCTTTTTCAAAGGTGGCTCCGCACTTGGGACACACCGCATCGGGAAGGTCTGCGCCGCAGGCACAGCCCTTGGGCACCTCGAAGGTGGTGTACTTACACGCCGGATTGGGGCAGCGGTAATGGGGCGGGAAGGAGTTAACCTCCGTAATGCCGGACATATAGGCAACAATAGAGGAGCCTACGGAACCACGGGAACCTACCAGGTACCCATGCTCCAGGGAGTTTTGCACCAGCTTCTGGGCGGACATATAAATCACATCATAGTGACAGCTGATGATGTCGTGGAGCTCCGTTTCCACCCGCTTGGTAATCAGCTCCGGGGGATTCTCTCCATAAAGCCGGTGCATTTTGCCGTACACCAGGCTCTTCAAATCCTCCACGGAGTTTTCAATCTTGGGAGCAAACAGGTTATGGGGCACCGGGCGAAGGGTCTCACACATATCCGCAATCAAATTGGGATTGGTAATGACAATCTCCTTGGCCTTTTCCTCCCCTAAGTAGGAAAACTCCCGGAGCATATCGTCGGTGGTGCGGAAGTACAAAGGGTTACTCCGGTCGCAGTCCTCGAAGCCCTTGGTGGCCAGGAGGATATGGCGGAAAATCTCGTCCTCCGGGTTAAGGAAATGCACATCTCCCGTGGCTACCACGGGCTTCCCCAGGGCCTCCCCCAGGCGGACAATCTTCCGGTTGAATTCCCGCAGCTCCTCTTCCGTCTGGACAATGCCCTTGGCCAGCATAAAGGCGTTGTTGGCCAGGGGTTGAACCTCCAGGAAATCGTAAAATTCCGCCAGCCGCTTTACCTCGTCCTCGCACTTGTTGTCCAGGATGGCCTGGAACAGCTCACCGGCTTCACAGGCGGAGCCGATAAGCAGTCCCTCCCGGTACCGCAGCAGCTCCGACTTGGGAATCCGGGGCACCCGCTTGAAGTATTTGAGGTTGGCATCGGAAATCAGGTGGTACAGGTTCCGCAGACCCACCTGATTCTTGGCAAAGAGGATAATATGCCGGGCGTGGCGGTTGTCAATCCGGCTCTGGGAGCGCAGACCCATCATGGCGGGGTTAATCTCCTGCAGCCGGGAAAGCTCCAGCTCCCGGAGCTTGTCCGTGAGCTTGTGGAAGATGAGGCCGCAGGTCACGGCGTCGTCTCCTGCCCGGTGGTGGTTAAAGTCCGGCAGGCTCAGGGCGTTGGACACCACATCCAGCTTAAATTTATTTAAGTGGGGCAGCAGGTTCTGGGAGAGAATCAGGGTATCCACGGAGGTAAAGCCGTAGGGCAGGCCCTGCTTCCGGCAGGCCTCCCGGATAAAGCCGGTGTCAAAGTCCGCATTGTGGGCAACCAGCACCCGGTCTCCCACAAATTCCAGAAATTCCGGCAGCACTTTCTCGATACTGGGAGCATCTGCCAGCATGGCATCGGTGATGCCTGTCAGCTCCACGATTTTCTGCTCCAGGCGTCTTCCTGGGTTCACAAAGGTCTGGAACCGTCCCAGCTCCTTGCCGCCTTGCATCCGCACGGCGCCGATTTCGATAATCTCGTCCTTCTGGGAGGACAGACCGGTGGTTTCCAGGTCAAAGGCCACATACTCCCCGTCAAATGCCATATCAGCGGAGCCGTGAACCACCACCCGGTCGTCCACATCGTTGACATAATACCCCTCACAGCCATAGAGAATCTTGATATTCTCGTCTGTGCCCGCCACCTTGGCCTTGGCGGCGGCCTTCATGGCGTCGGGGAAGGACTGGACACAGCCGTGGTCGGTGATGGCGATGGCCCGGTGTCCCCAGGCTGCCGCCTGCTTCACCGCCTCTGCCGTGTTGGTCAGGGCGTCCATATTGCTCATGGTGGTGTGCAGGTGCAGCTCCACCCGCTTCCCTTCCGTAGCCGTATCCTGCCGCTTGGGCATGGAGCCGGGCATGATGCCGAAGGGCTTTAGCACCATTTCGTTGTCGTACCGGTTTTCCGTGGGCTTGCCCTTTACCTGAATCACCGAGCCCTCCCGGATGGCCTCCAGAATGGGCTTGGCCTCGTTGTTGTCCATGTATCGGTTCACCCGGATGGAGCCGGTATAGTCAGTCATATCAAAGTTAATTACCCAGGCGTTGTTCTTCTTCAGCTCCTTGTGCTCCACATGGAACACCTTGCCCTCCACTATCACAAAGCCCTGATTCAAGTCCACCTCCGACATGGGGATGGGTTTGCCCTGGAAGGGCTTGCCGTAGATGGTCTGGGACTGTTGGGTCTGCTGGGACTGGGACTGGGGCTTCTCCGGTGTCTTGCCGCCGGCCTGGGGAATGTTCTCCATCATGTCCTGGCGCATTTGCTCCATGGCGGCAAAGAGCTGTACCCCTTCCAGATCCTCTCCGGAGTGGATTTCCACCCGCGCCTGGGCGGCAAACCGCTCCGCAAGGCTCCGGCACACCCCGGGGACACAGGCCTCCAGGGCTTTCTTTCCGTTGGCCCGGAGCTGAATGTGGAGGGTGTTCCCCTCCCAGCGCCACCCGGCTCCTGCCAGAGCCGCCCGGCTCAGGGAGTCCTCCCGGACAAACAGCTCCATCAGCTCCCGGGGGTGAATCTTCGTCAGCTGGGAGGCTGGATGCACCGCCTGAAGGTGCAGGCTCTCCAGTCCGTACAGCCCTGCCACCGCCTGGGCCACCCAGTCCAGATCCCACTGGGGGACGTAATCTTCCGTGTGGAGCACCAGGGAAACACCCCGCTTCACCGGGTCGATTTCCCCTGCCACAATGGCCGCCTGAGAAAGGGCCGGGGCCAGGTTCTCAGGCGGCGCAAAGTCCGGAAACATATTCAAAAACAGGGTTGTGTTTTCCATAATTTCCTCAAAGTTCCTGGATGCGCTTCAAAAGGGCCGGCAGCAGCTCCTCGTAGGGAAGCTTGGCAATCTGCTGTCCCTTTTCAAAGAGCATTCCGCAGCCGTCGCCCCCGGCGATGCCGATGTCTGCCTCCCGGGCCTCTCCCGGGCCGTTGACGATGCATCCCATCACCGCCACGGTAATGGGCTTCCGGCAGTCCTTCAGTGCCGCATCCACCTGGTTTACCAGGCCAATCAAATCAATTTTCGTTCTGCCGCAGGTGGGGCAGGAGATGATATTGACCCCATCCTTCCGGAGCCCTGCCGCTTTCAGAATGTCCTTGGCGGCGTATACCTCCTCCACCGGGTCGTCGGTAAGGCTTACCCGGATGGTATCTCCGATCCCGTCCAAAAGCAGCGCGCCGATGCCCATGGCGGACTTGATCATGCCCATCCGCACCGGGCCGGTTTCCGTCACGCCGATGTGCAGGGGATAGTCGCACCGGCTGCGGAACAGCCGGGCTGCCGCCACCATGGTGGGGACGGTGGAGGACTTCATGGACACGCAGGTGTCGTAAAAGCCCTGCTTTTCCAGCAGCTCCAGGTGGGAAAAGGCACTTACCACCAGGGCTTCCGCCGTGGGATGGCCGTATTTCTCCAGAAGCTTTTTATCCAGGCTGCCGCCGTTTACCCCGATGCGGATGGGGATGCGCTTATCCTTACATACCTCCACCACCGCCCGCACCCGGTCGTCGCCGCCGATGTTGCCGGGGTTGATGCGGATTTTGGCAGCGCCCCCTTCCGCGGCGGCAATGGCCAGCTTGTAGTCGAAATGGATATCCGCGACCAAAGGAAGCGCCGATCCGGCGCAAATCTCCCGGAAGCACTCCGCCGCCGCCCTGTCCGGCACCGCCAGGCGGGTAATCATGCAGCCCGCCGCCTGAAGCCGGGCAATCTGGGCAAGGCACCCTTCCACATCCGTGGTTTTGGTATTGAGCATGGACTGGATGGCCACCGGCGCGCCGCCGCCAATGGGAACGCTTCCCACCATAATTTTTCTTGTCATGGTGTTCACCCCTTGAAAATCATAAATACATCCTTGAAGAGAATTACCGCCATAAGGCCCAGGAGCAGCAGCATTCCCGCTCCGTGGATATAGCCCTCGTACTTGGGATTGACCTTTTTTCGGGTCACGGCCTCAATGGCGGTGGTAATGAGCAGGCCCACCACCCGGCCGCCGTCCAGGGCGGGAATGGGCAGCAGGTTCATCACCGCCAGGTTGATGGAGATGAACGCGCCAAAATACAGCATATTGAGAAGCGCCGCCACGGGGGTCGCGGAAGCCTGGGCGGTATCGGACATAATCTGTACAATGCCCACAGGCCCGGTCATATCCTTGAGCCCTGCCTGGCCGCTTACCAGCATTTGCAGGCTCAGCCGCACCGTCCGCACAATGTTGATGCCGGTATTCCAGGAATAGGACAGGGTCTGCCCCAAAGTAGCGGGGACGGTTTCAAAGTTAATGCCGTACCGCTCCGACTGGGTACCATCCTCGTTGGTAAACAAATGGGTTTCCATCTTGAAATCCTCCAGCAGCACCTTCTGACCCTGGCGCTCCACCAGAATGTCATAGGTGTCCCCGGGGTTCAGGGCCAGGAGCATGGAAAAGTCGGAGGAGACGTAAATTTTCTCTCCGTTTACTTCCAGAATCCGGTCCCCTACGTGCAGACCTTCCTCGTAAACCACGGTGTTTCCCGGGTCTGCATGGCTGATGACCGGCACCACAAACTGTTCGTTGGGCAAGAAGATGAAAAAGAGCAGCAGCATACCGGCAATGAAATTCATGGCGGCACCGGCCACCAGGATAATCAGCCGCTTCCACCAGGCCGCCTTGCCGAAGGCCCGGCTGTCCTCCGAGTCCCCGTCCTCACCCTCCATGGCGCAGAAACCGCCGAAGGGGATGCACCGCAGGGAGTAGGTGGTCTCTCCCACCTGTTTTTGCAGGATCGCCGGCCCCATGAAAAGAGCAAATTCGTTTACCCGGACACCGGACAGCTTCGCCGCCACAAAATGTCCCAGCTCGTGAATGAAGATTAAAAAGCTAAAGAGTAAAATGGCAAATACAATACTCATACAACGCCTCGCTCATAGAAATTTTTATGCCTGGCTGTCCCGCACCGTCTTTCGTGCCAGGGCATCCGCCGCCAGAATCTCCTCCAGGGTGGGGTTTTCCACCAGGGGCACCGCCTCCACGGCCCGGCGAACCAGCTCATAAATATCGTAAAAGCCGATTTTATCCTGCAAATACAGGGCAACCGCCTCTTCGTTGGCGCCGTTCATGGCGGCGCAGCTGTTGCCCCCCCGGGCAGCACATTCTCTTGCCAGGGCAAGGCAGGGGAAAGCCTCCATATCCGGAGCCTGGAAGGTAAGGCTGCCGCAGGTGAGCAGATTCAGAGGCTCCACCGGAGAAGGTTCCCGCTCCGGGTAGGTCATAGCCAGCTGGATGGGAAGGCGCATATCCGGGCTTCCCAGCTGGGCCATCACTGCCCCGTCGGTAAACTCCACCAGGCTGTGGACGATGCTCTGGCGGTGAATCACCACATCCACCTGCTCCAAAGGCAGCCGGTAGAGCCGCATGGCCTCAATCACTTCCAGTCCCTTGTTCATAAGTGTAGCACAGTCGATGGTGATTTTCGGCCCCATCTTCCAGTTGGGGTGCTTCAAAGCGTCCGCCTTGGTAACGGAGCGCAGCTGCTCCCGGCTCATACCGAAAAAGGGTCCGCCGGAGCAGGTGAGCAAAATCCTGCGAATCTCCTCATGGCGCCGGGAACCCATGAGGCACTGGAAAATAGCGGAGTGCTCCGAGTCCACGGGGATAATCTCACAGCCGTATTTTTCCGCTTCCGCCATCACCAATTCCCCGGCGCACACTAAGGTTTCCTTGTTGGCAAGGCCGATGCGCTTCCCTGCCCGGATGGCAGCCAGGGTGGGCTTCAGCCCCACCATACCCACCACCGCCGTGATGACGCAGTCCGCCGACGGGATGGAGGCCGCTTCCAGCAGGCCCTCCTCACCGGACAAAACCCGGATGGGCAAGTCGGAGATTTCCCGGGCAAGGGCCTGGGCTGCTTCTTCCGTTGCCATTACCGCCAGCTGAGGCTGAAACTCCCGGCACTGGCTCGCCATCCGCTCCACCTGGGTCCCGGCGGTCAGGGCTACCACTTTCAGCCCCAGGTGCTTTACAATGTCCAGGCTCTGCCGGCCGATGGAGCCGGTGGAGCCCAGGATACTTACACATTTTACCATATTATTTCACCACAGGAATCAAAAGCATCAAAACTTCCGTCAGGGGCGCGACGATACATACAGAGTCAAACCGGTCCAGCACCCCGCCATGCCCCGGCATCAGGTGGCCGTAGTCCTTAATACCTACCTGCCGCTTGACAGCGGAAAAGCACAGGTCCCCGAACACACCGGCAAAGGAGCCAACAAAGCCGTACACCGCCCCATACAGGTAGTTGACCTCCAGGTGAAACGCCTTGTCAACAATCAGGCAGTACAAAACCATCCCCACAATGGCAGCCACTACGCCGCCAACGACCCCTTCTACCGTCTTTTTGGGGCTGATTACGGGGGACAGCTTATGCTTTCCCAGAAAACGCCCCGTAAAGTATGCCCCGGTATCGGACAAAAAGGCCGTCACAAAGGGGACAATCACCAGAAAACGCCCGGTTTCATAGGACAAAAGCCGGATAAGCGCGCTGAGAAGGAAAGGGATGACCAGTCCGCCCACATAGCACAGAGCCAGCTGCCCCACCGGCAGCCGGGCTTTGGAATGGAGCAGTTCTCCAAAAAGCAGCGCCGTAAACACCAGGCCCAGGCACAGTCCCCACAGGTAGCCCATCCCATAGCCGCACCACACCGGCACCAGAAAGGCCGCCGCAGCGGTATAGGCCACCAACCGCTTCTCTTTCACCAGGCCGGTAGCCCAGAGAAGCTCATGGGCCGCAATGGCGCACAGCAGGCCGAACACATAGGCAGCCCCGATTTTCGGCGCCGCCAGCAGCACCACAGCCAGCACCACAACCAGTACGGCACCGGTAATTATCCGCGTTTTCAATCTTACACGCCTCCAAACCGGCGGTTCCGCCGGTGATATTCCAAAATCGCTTCATCCAGATCCGTCGGGGTAAAGTCCGGCCACAGCACATTCATAAACACCAGCTCCGAATAGGCCGACTGCCACAAAAGGAAATTGCTCAGGCGCATCTCCCCGGAGGGACGGATGATCAGCTCCGGGTCCGGCACATCCTTGGAATACAGATACCGGGAGAACAATTCTTCCGTCAGCTCCTCCGGCTGGCGGACGCCGTTTGCCACATCCCGGGCAAAGTCCCGGGCGGCTTTCGCAATCTCATCCCGGCCGCCGTAGTTCAGGCAGAAGTTCACCTGCACCCCTTCATAGCCCGCGGAACGCTCCTGGGCTTCCAGGCACAGGGTTTGCAGTTTCTGAGGCAGGCGGCTCAGGTCTCCAAAAAAGCAGAAACGCACATGGTTTTTCTCCATGTCCCGCAGGCCCTCCCGGATGTACTTCCCCAGAAGGGTCATGAGGCCGCTGATTTCCTTTTCCGGCCGCTTCCAGTTCTCCGTGGAGAAGGCGTAAACCGTCAGGAACTCCACCCCCAGGCCCCGGCAGTAGTTGGCAATCTTCCGAAAGGTCTCCCCTCCCGCCGCATGACCGGCGGTTCTGGGCAGGCCCCTGTTTTTGGCCCACCGGCCGTTTCCGTCCATAATGATGGCAATGTGCCGGGGCACCGGCAGGGTCTTTCCCCCGATAACAGCTTCCGCCATGTTTTCACCTCTTTTGATAAATCAGTGGGGGCGCAAGCGCCCCCACAGAATACGGCAATCAGATTGCCATCAGTTCCTTTTCCTTGGCGGCAAGGGCTTCATCCACCTTCTTGATGTGCTTATCCAGCATATCCTGCAAATCCTTCTCCGCCTTTTTCTGCTCGTCTTCCGTGATTTCAGACTTCTTCTTCAGCGCCTTCACATAGTCCATGCCGTCTCTGCGGATGTTCCGCATAGCCACCTTAGCTTCCTCGGCATACTTCTTCACCTGCTTGGTCAGTTCCTTACGCCGCTCCTCCGTCAGCTGGGGGAATGCTAATCGAATGACCCGTCCGTCATTCTGGGGGTTGATGCCCAGGTCGGAGGTGAGGATCGCCTTCTGGATGGCTTTGAGCAGGGTGCCGTCCCAGGGCTGGATCACCAGGGTGCGGGCGTCGGGAGAGGAGATGGTGGCAACGCCGGAAAGCGCGGTCTCCTGTCCATAATATTCCACGGTAATCCGGTCAAGAACCTTGGCATTGGCACGGCCGGCACGGACCGCGCCGAAGTTTTCCCCCAACACAGCCAAAGTCCTGGACATCTTTCTCTCGTATTCCTTAAAATCCACGCTCATTTAGATTTCCTCCTTCACAATGGTTCCGATTTTTTCACCGCATACCACGCGGATGATATTCTGAGGGTCCTTCAGGGCAAAGCAGGCCAGCACCATATGATTATCCATGGCCAGGGTCATGGCGGTGGTGTCGGTGGCCTTCAGATGCCGGGCCAGCACCTGGTCGTAAGTCAAAGTATCGTACTTCACCGCCGTGGGGTCCACATTGGGGTCGGCGGAATAAATGCCGTCCACATTCTTTGCCAGAAGAATGGCGTCGGCTTCAATCTCCACGCCCCGGAGCACCGCCCCGGTGTCGGTGGAAAAATAGGGGTTGCCGGTACCGGCGGCAAAGAGAACCACCTTGCCGCTGTTTAAGTACCGCTCCGCCGTATCCCGGGTAAAGTACTCCGCAAACTTGTTCATCTCCACAGCGCTGAGCACCCGGGCGTCCACCCCCTGCTTTTCCAGGGCGTCCGCCACGGCAATGGCGTTCATTACGGTAGCCAGCATTCCCATGGCGTCCCCGTGGGAGCGCTGCATTTTATCCGCGCCGTCCTTCACGCCCCGCCAGAAATTGCCGCCGCCTACCACCAGGCCGACCTGGACTCCCATGTCCACGCACTGCCGGATGGCACGGCACACATCGTTGACAATATCAAAGTTCAGACCCCTGTGGGCTTCCCCTGCCAGGGCCTCACCGCTGATTTTCAGAAGAATCCGCCGGTATTTGATTTGAGGCAAAGCACTCACTCCTTCCTTATCTTTCCCTATTTTAATATAATTCCGGGAAATTGACAACCATAATTTCGCAAAATTATCAATTTGTTTCTATTTTTCTCCGATTCCACCCGGTTCCGGGAAAAATCATCCCTTTTGGCGATTTTCAGTTGCAAAAATTTCTTCTTTGGGTTATAATATCCATTATTTTAGAATGTTACCAAAAGAGAGGGATACCACAAATGGCTGAAGTTACGGAAAGCAAAAATTTCATCCATGCCTTTATTGAAGAAGACATCGCCCCCGAGGGCCGCTTTGCGGGAAAAACCGTCCATACCCGGTTTCCGCCAGAGCCCAACGGCTACCTGCACATCGGACACTGCAAGGCGCTGATTATCGATTTCGGCACCGCCGAGAAGTTCGGCGGTATCTGCAACCTGCGGATGGACGACACCAACCCCACCAAAGAAGATGTGGAGTTTGTGGAGGCCATCCAGGAGGACATTCACTGGCTGGGCTTCGACTGGGGCGACCGGTTCTTCTACGGCTCCGACTACTTTGAAAAAACCTATGAGCTGGCAGAGGAGCTGATTCAGAAGGGGCTGGCTTATGTATGCGAGCTGACCCCGGAGCAGTTCAAGGAATACCGGGGCGACCTGAACACCCCCGCCGTCTCCCCCTACCGGGACCGTCCCATAGAGGAAAACCTGGATTTGTTCCGCCGGATGCGGGCAGGCGAGTTCCCGGACAACGCCATGACGCTCCGGGCCAAGATCGATTTGGCCTCCGGCAACTTCAATATGCGGGACCCGGTCATCTACCGGATTCGCCATATGCACCATCACCGCCAGGGGGACAAGTGGTGCATCTATCCCATGTACGACTTTGCCCACCCCATTCAGGACGCCCTGGAGGGAATCACCCACAGCCTGTGCTCCCTGGAATTTGAGAACCACCGGCCCCTTTACAACTGGGTGGTGGAGCATGTGAGCGTTCCCCACCATCCCCGGCAGATTGAGTTTGCAAGACTTGGCATCGACCACACGGTGCTGTCCAAGCGGAAGCTCCGCCAGCTGGTGGAGGAAGGCCGGGTCTCCGGCTGGGATGACCCCCGGATGCCCACCCTCTGCGGTCTGCGCCGCCGGGGCTACACCCCCAAGTCCATCCGCAGCTTCTGCGACCGGGTGGGTGTGGCCAAGTCCCCCAACACCATTGAGTTTGCTTTCCTGGAGCACTGCCTCCGGGAGGATTTGAACGAAACCGCCCAGCGGGTCATGGCGGTCATCAAGCCGGTGAAGCTTACCATCACCAACTACCCGGAGGGGCAGAGTGAGACCTTCCAAGTGGAGAACAACCCGGTGGACGAAAGCGCCGGCACCCACGCCGTCACCTTCTCCCGGAATCTGTGGATTGAAGCCGACGACTTTATGGAAGTCCCCATTCCGAAGTACAAGCGCCTGACCCCCAACGGCCCGGAATGCCGTCTGAAGGGTGCCTACCTCATCACCTGCACCGGCTGCGTCAAGGACGAGCAGGGCAATGTGGTGGAGGTGCTGGCCACCTATGACCCCGCCTCCCAGGGGGGCAACCCGGCGGACGGCCGGAAGGTCAAGGGCGCTACCATCCACTGGGTGGACGCCAATAACTGCTGCGAAGCTGAGGTTCGCCAGTACGATAACCTGTTTGACGATCCCGATCCCGACGCCTCCGGCAAGGACTTCCTCAGCTGCCTGAACCCCCACTCCCTGGAGGTGCTCACCGGCTGCAAGGTGGAAGCCAGCCTGAAGGACGCCAAGGCCCCCGCCTCCTACCAGTTCCTCCGTCTGGGCTACTTCTGCCCCGACAGCAAGGACTGCGCCCCGGACCACCTGGTCTTCAACCGCTCCGTGAGCCTGAAGGACAGCTACAAGCCCGGCAAGTAAAAAATCACCCCCAAATGCGAGGCAGTCGCATTTGGGGGATTGTACTTAACGCATGACGCTACCCGCACCGGAGCCCTCGTTCCGATATGCCCTAAAAATTCCTCTCTTTGCCCCAGCGCTAACTATTGACATAGAACCGTCAAATACTGCGCCTAAGTAAATCAGGCGCAGTACTTGAGGGTCAACTACGGGAAATTTCTGCCCAAACTGATTGGTCTCTCGTCACTTAGTTTTTAACGCCAGATCGATTAGGGCAACAGCTGTCCTTGCTCATGCGAACCGCCTGATTGAAAATACTTGCTTCAATAGGCTTTCTACGAATTACCGTCATTTTCATTGTTTTCACCTCCTTTGTTTTTTTAAGCAATCTAAACTGAAACAAATTACTGCAAAATCAGCTTATGATTGTTCAGAATGTAATGCTGCGTACAAAGCTTGTCAACCCTACGATCATGTGAAATGATAATCACCGTTTTATCTCTGAGCAATTTTTCCAAAGAATCGATTATCATTTCCACGTATGCGTCATCTATGTAATTTAAGGGCTCATCTACAATATACAAATCACAGTTGCGGCATAGTCCCCGGAGAATCTGAATCAGCTTTGCCTCGCCGCAGGAGACATTTGTCCCGTTATCTTGCAGAAGATAGTCAAGGGTCAAGCCTTTTTGGGCGAGGATTTCGGTTGCAGAAGGGGGTATTTCCATCTGGGTGCCCATCAGCAGGTTTTCACGAATCGTTCCGCAAAACAACTCAGGCTTTGCCGGAATCAAGCAAATATGCTGGCGGATTGCACTGGGGGCAATCTCCCGATAATCTATCTGATTGTAGCAGATTTTCCCGGTGTATCCGGCATCAATGGCTGCTATCAGGTTTGCCAGCGTTGTTTTTCCGCTTCCGTTGCTTCCGGAAATGGAAATATGGTCACCTTCCCGCAATACAAAGGACAATGAATCAAACAGACGGACATTTTCCATTTGATAGGATACGCCCTCCAATGCAATCTCTTCCATTTTCCCGATTTCGCTGTATATGCTATCATTGGTTTTGTAGGAGAGCAGGGCATCCAACCTCTGCCTGTGGACTTTATACTTGGCAAATTGCTTGGGGTAATCCAAGTAGAACTCCAGCGGTGTCCAAAGTTTTGAGTAGTATAAGGACATGGCAATAATCATACCATAACTCACTCTGCCAAACAGCGCCAGATACCCGCCAATGACATACACAAGAATACTGATCAGATTCAGAAGTCCGGTGATAAAAAAGTAATCGTACACCGCTTCAATTCTATTGCGATTCCGACTTTTGGTGAACAACTCTGCCAATACTTTTTCTGTGCGGCCAGCATACCACTTCTCCGCATTACTGGTGCGAATTGCGTAATTACAGGAATACACCTCTTCTACCAGGGAATTGGCCCGTTCCTCCAAATCCTCGATTTGTGTTGTGAGCATCTTAACTTTCTTTGCCAGATAACGATACAGCAAAGCCAGGATTGGAAAACTCAGGAGCAGGACAAGGGCATATTGCACATCAATCCGCAGCATGGAAAACACAAGGCCGATGCTGTATAGGACATTCAAGAAGAAATTTACCGGTTTGTCAATGATAAAACTGCGGCAGCCCTCTATATTACTGGTAAATCTTTGCAGAAAATACGCAGAGCCTTTCTTCTGCACCTCTTTCATGGGTAGCTGCGCCATAACTGAGAGAAAACGATTCTTTTTGTCCACAATCCAGGCATCTTCATAGCAGACCTTGATATAGTAAGCCATTGTCAGGAACACCACATGGCACATCCCCGCCAAAATTACTTTTGACGCACAGATCAGCAAAATCTGCTGGTCATTCTGGGAAACAGAATCAATGAGCTGTTCCGTTAAATAGGGTATAAACAAGCCAAAAAAGCGGACAAGACATTGGGCGAAAATATAGCTTACATATCTTGATGACGATCGATAATGCGCTACTCCTTGGCATTTGCAATACAGTGTCTTCATTTGATCCACACTTTCATGATCAAGCCATTTTGCATTTTTCTACTCATGTGGATTCTGTTAGTGACAGTTGCGCATATTTTGTATAAAGAATTGCTCGATTGATTTTCATCAAGATATCTCGCCGGCAATTTCTTATTTTCAAGTCACCATTGCAAACCAACGAATCAAATCTACAATCTGCATTGCACATTGGAATAAGCGGACACTTTTCTTCAAAGCATTCATGTAATAGGTCATAATCCATAAGGCTCGGAATCGCCTCGAGATCACACTGCGTTCTCCAGGAGCTTACCTTCCCGTCCTCTCTCCCGACCATACTTAGACATTTGTAAATTGCCCCATCAGGAGAGAATGCAAACGAATTCCTCAGCTTACTCATACAGAGACCCCCAAAAAGGAATGCATCATCAAACGGAAATCCTTTTGCATATGCATGTAAGAATAGCTGTAAATACTTTTCATAGAAATCTTCATACTGTATTTGTTCATCTTGAATATAGTCGTGACATGCATTGCCCTCGACTGTCTGCGAAATATATCCAAACGACAACAGAATACGTTGCGGATCAAATTCTCTTGCCATATAATCAATAAGGGAAGATATGGATTCAAAGTTAGACTTATCGAAATTAATCCTAACATCAACCGCCGGTAAGAGGTTCTGATTTAGAATATATTTGATATTGTTTATTATCGGAGTAAAGGTATCTTGACCATTTGGTAAGCGCCTTCGTGTATTGTGAACTTCTGGTGGCCCATCAATTGTCACTTGGAATCGATGCCAATTGTATTTTGAAAGCAAATTTGCCTTTTCTGGTGATAACAGATAACCATTACTCACAATCCCAGTTCTCAACACAACGCCGTTTCTATCTGCAATTGTATTGAATTGTTCCATGGCATATGGGACGATATCCCAGTTACATGTAGGTTTACCACCGTGCAACGTGATTGTTAGATACCTAACCATTGGATTGTCTTTAATGTATTCTTCGATTTTACTGGTTATCTTATCCACATCCGCACAAGTCATCTTGGCCGTTCTTGAAATGCCATCTTGATAGCAATAGGGGCACCTAAAGTTACATCCTAGTGTGGGTAGGAAATGGACTGCAAGTGTATCATGCTCTTGTATTTGACGACGCACCGACTTAACATACTCCTTTTCTTCATCCACAGTCTCTGGAAGTAAAAATTCCTCCTCAACCAAATTTTCAAAAACATAAGAGCATCCACTTTTTGAACAAAATTCTTCTATTTGTCCAGGATCTAAACGTTTAAGCTCGATGTAAAAGTCCCTGTCAACAGAAAGCAGTGACATAGTTGATGTATTAAACAAGATAACATTGCTAGAGTTGTCTACGTCCAATGTGTCTACAATGAACAATGACCATTTTACTTTTCGCATCATAAGTAGCCTCCTCGTATAATAAGTTTCAAGTTAATATTTTCAGATATCAGCAGGCTTTGGGAT
Organism: uncultured Eubacteriales bacterium; assembly: GCA_949293985.1. Classification (GTDB taxonomy): domain Bacteria; phylum Bacillota; class Clostridia; order Oscillospirales; family Oscillospiraceae; genus Faecousia. The sequence goes on from CASFFN010000004.1 coordinate 60,669, forward strand.
GCCCGTGATACAATAGCTGTAGGACAGCAGGGTCAAGTTCTA
>CASFFN010000005.1 GCA_949293985.1 uncultured Eubacteriales bacterium
ACCGGCTGGAGCGTTGTTGGAGACGAGGCGGGAATCCTGTGTGAAGCCCCGGAGGATTTTGACCATTTTGCGGAGTTTTACCGGGGCTATCGGTACGAAGACGGGGAACTGGCAGAAGATCCTGAAGCTATGAAGGAATTGCGGGTGCTTCACCAGCAGGAGGCCATCCGCCGACAGCGGGAGGAGCTGTGCTTTCCCTATATCAACCGGGGAAATCTCTGGTACCAAAGACTGAGCCGGGAGCGGCTGGAGCAGCTGGGGCAATGGTATGAGGCGTGGCTGGACGCCCCCCAGACCCTGGAAACGCCCGGCCGGCTTCCCTGGCTGGATGAAGAAATTTAGGAGGTTTCAGACCATGAAGAAAATCTATTTGTCCCCCAGCAGTCAGCCCGCCAACACCTATGCGGGACTGGACACCAACGAGCAGGAGGTGTGCCGGGGCATCGCCCGGGAGCTGGCGGCGGATTTGCGCCGGTGCGGCTTTGCGGTCATCTGCGGCGATTACGGCACCATGTACGACCGGGTGAAGGAGAGCAACGGCTGGAAAGCGGATCTGCACCTGCCCATCCACACCAACGCCTTTGACGGCAAGGTGTCCGGCACCCGGCTTATGGCGCTGGACTTCAGCGGCAAGGGCTACCGGGTGTGCCAGAGCATTTTCCGGGAGCTGGATAAAATCACCCCCGGGGCCAGCAGCAATATTACCGCCAACCCGGGGCTTTACGAAATCAAGGCGGCGGCAGCGCCCACCGCCTATGTGGAGGTGGACTTCCATGATGTCCCCTCCGTGGCCAAATGGCTGACGGAGAACAAGCCCCGGATTGCGGAGGCGATTTGCCGGGGCATTTGTGACTATTATGAAACGGCCTATATCCCCGACGGCTCTCCGGCGCCCGCTCCCACCCCGGACCCCCAACCCTCCGGCAAGGTGGAGGGGCTGCCGGTGGTGAAGTCCGGCTCCCGTGGGGACGCCGCCAAAATCGTCCAGGGGGCGCTGATTGCCAAGGGATACCCCTGCGGCAGCTCCGGCATTGACGGCATTTTCGGAGCCGCATCCGCGGCGGCCCTCAAAAACTACCAGAAGGACAAGGGCATTACCGCCGACGGCATTGCAGGCCCCACCACCTGGGGCAAAATCCTGGGGGTGTAGCTATGAGCGAGGCCATTTTGGTGGCCTTGATTACCGGGGGGATGTCCCTGGTGGGTGTGATAGTCACCGGTCTCGTCACCGCCCGGAAAAGCGAGAACACCATAAAGATAGCCCAGGCGGTTACGGACACCAAAATCCAGGAGCTGACCCGGGAAGTACGGGAGCATAACAACTTTGCCAGGCGTATGCCTGTGGTGGAGGAACAAATCAAGGTCATTAACCATCGAATCGCGGATTTGGAAAGGAGCGTACAGAATGCTTAATAGTATTGTGAATCTTCTGAAAGTAAAGACCATCGTGACATTGGTGGTCATTACGGTTTTTGCGGTGCTGTCCTTCCGGGGGGACATTAGCCCGGACAACGCCATGATTATCATTTCCATGGTGGTGTCCTTCTACTTCGGCACCCAGCACGAAAAGCCCCCCGCCGACCAGCCCCCGCAGAACCAATAAACTTCCCCGCCCCTCAAAAAGGAAGCCCCCGGCAAAAGCCGGGGGCGTATTGGCATTTATCAATCCTGGTCGATATCCTTTTCCAGAATGGCGCCGTCGGTGGCGGAGATGGTGTACTCGTATTCCGTACCATTCACCCGGAACTCCACCTGGTATTCCAGACGGCCGTCGTCGTATTCCCGCTCCGCTTTCAGGTTCTGCACCTGGGAGGCGGTGAAGCCTGCATCGGACAGGGCGATGGACTGGGCCTTTTCTGCGCCGATATCGGAACCGGCGGAGGGCTGGGTGGTCTGGGAGCCGCCGTGCTCCTCCTTGTCCTGCTTCAGGATGGTGCCGTCGGTGCCGGAGATGGTGTAGTCATATTCGGTGGTGCCTGCATAGAATTCCACCTCATATTCCAGCTGGCCGTCGTCATAGTCCTTTTCCACCTTCAGGTTCTGCACCTGGGAGGCGGTGAAGCCTGCATGGGCCAGGGCAATGGACTTGGCCTTTTCTGCGCCGATATCGGAACCGGTGGAGGGCTGGGTGGTGTGGGAACCGCCCTCCTGCTCCACATCCTGCTGAAGGATTGTGCCGTCCACGCCGGAGATCACATAGTCATATTCGGTGCTGCCTACATAGAACTCGATTTCATATTCCAGCCGGCCGTCGTCATAGTCCCGCTCCACCCGCAGGTTCTGTACCTGGGAGGCGGTAACGCCGGCGGCTTCCAGGGCGATGGATTTGGCTTTTTCCGTGCCGATGTCCGTGGTGCCGGTGGGAGGAGCGGCGGAATCATCGTCATCGTCCTGCCGGCTGTCGTTGGACAGAATTTCTCCGGTGTAGGCTTGAATCTTGTATTCGTACTCCTGGCCGCCCAGGTGCAACTCCACCTCATAGTGGGGGGGCACTTCGTCCAGCTCCGGGTCTACCTCCCAGGTCAGTCCGGCATCGGTGAGGCCGGCGTGGGTCTTGGCAATCTCCAGGGCTTTGTCCCGGCCAATGGGCATCTGGGAAGCCTGGGACTTTGCCATCTGGGACAGCTCCTCCACAGAAAGGGCCGCCAGCTGGTCAAAGGTGAAATCTCCGTTTTGCCGGATGGTCTGAATCAAAGCGGCCTTGCCCAAAGAGACATTGTTCTGGGCAGCCTGGTCCTGGAGCGCCTGGTCGGAGGTCAGGGTCTGGCTGAGGATGGAGGCCTGGGACTGCTGGTTCAAAAGGGCAGCGCCCACCTGATCCGTCAGCTCCTGCTGAAGCTTTGCCGCCCGCTGCTGGTCCTGGTCCTCTACGGAGATCAGGATGGCAGAGGAAATGCTGTCTAAGTAGCCGTGCTGCAAAAGGCTTCCCACAATGGCGTTTACCGCCACATTCAGGTGGGTGCCCTCCAGAGGCATATCCGCCAGCACTTCCCGGGCTTCCTCGTTCAAAGCCTGCACTTGCAGCACCTTTTCGCTGCTGTTTACCTGCAACTGAATACTGGGGTTTACATCCAGAGATACCACGGATGTAACGGTTCTGGCCTGGTGCAGCAGGAATCCGCCCGCCGCGGCGCCGATGAGTACCAAGGACAGACAGGCCGCGACGGCATAGCGCAGCCAATGCTTTTTGGGTTGGTTGTTGGTCATGGGGATCACAGTTCCTTTCCGCTCTTGGCAACGGGAAAGAATGCCGTCCAGCTGATTGGGGGTGGCGTGGGTCACGGCAGTTTCAAGCTTCTGCATCAAATCCTGCTCATTCATAGACGGCATCTCCTTCCAGTTTGGTTTTTAGTTTCTTCAGCCCCCGGTGATACTTGGACAGGACAGTAGGAAGGGGCAGCTCCAGCAGGGCGGCGATTTCCCGATGCTTCAGTCCGGACACTGCGTGAAGCAATAGGATTTGCTGCTCCTGTTGGGGTAGGGCGTATAGGGCGGCTTTCAGAACCTGCCGGTCCTCCGGAGTAACGGCCGGGGCGTCCATGGCCAGGGACGCCCAATCCTCCGGAGGCAGCTGGGTGCTTTTCTCCCGGCTGCGCAGACACATGAGGGCAAGGTTCTTTGCGATGGTCAGAATCCAGGCCAGGGGCTTTCCCTGGGGGCGGTAGGCGGGGGCGTTGTCCCAGACCTTTACAAAGGTGTCCTGGGTCACATCCTCCGCGTCGGGACCGCTTCGCACATAGGATAGGGCCAGACCGTAGACCGAGGGGCTGGTTCGGTCATAAAGACTGGCAAAGGCCTCCCGGTCCCCGGCGGCCGTCTGCAAAAGCAGGGCTTCCAGCTGGGAACTGGGCTGGGTTTCTGAAAACATCTGCATAGGCTGCTGCCTCCTGTCATCTGTATAATGCGCCGGCGGGGCGTTTTATTGCACGGAAGAAAAAATTTTTTCTTTTCCTTATCATACCAGAGCAAAAGGACTTCTGTCAAAGGGTAAGCGGCGCTTTTTTGGGACAAACCAAGATTTGGGGACAAAAAATCTTTATAACCTATTCACAATTCCCGAAAAATGTGGTATAATGGGGGGCATATCGGGCAAAACCCGGCGCAAGGAGGAAGTCATTTGAGCTTTTTAGAGAAACAGCCCCGAAAATGGGGCGACCGCCGGGACGGCGTTTGGGTCAAGGATGCTCCGGGCCTGAATGTGGTCATGGCCAGCCTCTTTCCCAAGCGGGCGGATTGTGAAGTGTATCTCCGGCAGGAAATCGATATTACGGAGCTTTTGCGGTACATTGACAAGAAAAACACTCCGGATGCTCCCTATAAAACCACCTTGTTTCATTGCATTGTCACCATGGTGGCCAGGGTTCTCAACGAGCGGCCTTTTCTTAACCGGTTTGTCCAGGGCAGAAGAATCTACCAGCGGGACGAGATTACCGTGAGCTTTGTGGCAAAGCGGAAATTTGCCGACCAAAGCGAGGAAGCCCTTATGCAGTACACCGCCCGGGGAGAGCATACCCTGGCGGATGTCAGCCGCCTGATCGTGGGGGATGTGCGGCAAATGCGGCAGGAGAGCAAGGCAAACGACATCAACAAGATCATCGACGCCTTCGGGCGGCTGCCCCGGCCCATTCTCATGCTGATTATCCACTGGATTCGGGTGCTGGATTTCTGGGGCAAGACCCCCAAATTCCTCCAGGAGGGGGATTCCAACTGCGCCTCGGTGCTTCTGAGCAACCTGGGGAGCATCCGGTGTCCCTCCGTGTACCACCACCTGAACAACTACGGCACCAATTCCGTCATGATTACCATTGGCGCTATCCACAAGGTGCCGGTGGTGGGAGAGGACGGCAAGGTACAGATTCGGGACTATGTGGACATCGGCGCTACGCTGGACGAGCGAATCGCCGACGGCTTTTATTTTGCCCGCTCCCTGAAATTGATTCAACACATTTGCGCCCATCCGGAGCTTCTGGATCGGCCCTTACAGGAGGAGAGCCACTATGAATATGCATGAAGACATTTTTCATCCGGTTACGGAGGACAGCGTAGGCTACCCCAAGCCGGAGGGAGTCAAAACCCCCTGGTACCAGGTGGCGGGGGATCTGCCGGTGAACCTGCGGTACTACAACGGCTCCATGGTGGACACCATCGAAGCCACCGCCAAGGGCTATCCCAAGGGCATGGCCTATGACTTTTTTGGACACAGAGTGACCTACAAGGACTTTATTGCCCAGATTCACCTGGCAGCCCGGGCCCTGAAGGCTCAGGGCGTGGAAGTGGGACAGCGGGTCACCATCTGTATGCCCAACACCCCCCAGGCCATCATCCTGTTTTACGCCATCAACCGGATCGGCGCCGTGGCCAACATGATCCATCCCCTCTCCGGCGAGGAGGAAATCGTGGGTTATATCAACAACTCCCAGAGCGTTTTGTGCCTGACCCTGCGGCAGTTCTATCCCAAATTTGAGAAAATCCGCTCCCGGCTGAACCTGAAGACCCTGCTGATCTGCGACATCACCGACGGCCTGGCGGGGGTGAAGAAGCTGATGTACCCCCTGATTCAGAAGAATACCGTGAAGCTTCCCCAGGACGAGTGGGTGCTTTTGTGGAAGGATTTTCTGAAGGCCGGTCAGAAGTATGAAGGGGAGTATATCCATTCCGGCAAGGGAGAGGACACGGCGGTAATCCTCTACTCCGGCGGTACCACCGGCATTACCAAGGGAATCCTCCTGTCCAACCTGAACTTCAACGCCCTGGCCTTGCAGACCGGCACGGCGGGCGACTGCGTGGAGCCGGGTCTGAGCTGCCTTGCCATCATGCCCATTTTCCACGGCTTCGGTCTGGGCGTCAGCATCAATACCATGCTCTACTGGGGCATTGGCGTAATCCTGGTTCCTCAGTTCAGCGTCAAGTCCTACTGCAAGATGCTCAGCAAGTACAAGCCCAACTGCATCGCGGGCGTTCCGACACTGTACGAGGCACTGCTGCGGATGGAGGACGCCCAGAAGCTGGATTTGAGCCAGCTGCGGGGTGTTTTCTCCGGCGGCGATACCTTGAGTGTGGAGCTGAAAAACAAGGTGGACAAATTCCTGCGGGAGCATGGGGCTGCGGAGCAGGTGCGGGAGGGCTACGGCCTGACGGAGAGCGTCACCGCCTGCTGCCTCACCCCCCGGTTTACCTACCGGGAGGGCAGCATCGGCATTCCCTTCCCCGACACCTACTTCAAGATTTGCGCCCCCTCCACCCACGATGAGGTGCCCTACGGCACCATGGGCGAAATCTGCATCTGCGGCCCCACCATCATGCAGGGTTATATGGATAACCCCAAGGAGACCGCCCAGACCCTCCAGCTCCACTCCGACGGCCACCTGTGGCTCCACACCGGCGACCTGGGCACCATGGACGAGGAAGGCTTTGTGTACTTCAAGCAGCGGATGAAGCGGCTGATTATCACCAGCGGCTACAATGTCTACCCCTCCCAGGTGGAAAACGCCATCGACTCCCACGAAAGCGTCCTTATGAGCACCGTTATCGGGGTGAAGGACAGCTACCGGATGCAGAAGGTGAAGGCTTTTGTGGTGCTGAAACCCGGCGTGGAGGCTACGGAGGAGATTAAGAAGGAGATTTTGACCCACTGCTCCGCCCGGCTTCCCAAGTACGCCCTGCCCCGGGAGATGGAGTTCCGCACGGAGCTGCCCAAGACCCTGGTAGGCAAGGTGGCCTACACCCAGCTGGAGAAAGAGGAAGAAGAAAAAGCCGCCCAGCAGGCATAACCCCCAAAAACAGGAGGTACAGACCCGATGGTCTGTACCTCTTATTTTTTTTGCCGCGGGCTTCCAAACCGGTTTTATGAGGGGGGGCATATTCCCCAGGCGGCGGCTTCGTACCGGCGCAGCCACGCCTCCGGAGCGGCGGATAAGGGGAGCTCGGGCGGGTTGACGGATTGGAGGCAGCGCCGCTGAAACTCTTCCCAGGCCTCCTCTGTGGATTTGCGTGGCCGCTGATCCCGCTGGGCGAGAATCTGCAGGATGTAAAGAAGAACTTCCAGCTCCTGGTCCTGGATGGAGTTTTTTTTGGCGTCCTCCCGCAGCAGCTCCTGCAGGGCTTCCGTATCCATGGAATCGTATTGGGACAGGCGGGCGCTGTCCGGCCGATGGCGTCTTGACATAGCCATTCCCCCTTTCACTTATATATGTCATTTCGGGTGGGTTTTGTGACAGGAAATTTTGAGAATCTTTTTCCTTGGACAATTTTTGGGTTTGCCAACATATTTTCGACGGATTTTGACAAGGGAACCGTGGTATGATTCTTCCGAAAGACAACCGGCACCCAATCTGAAAGACAGAGGAGCGGGGGATATACCAGGCGGTTGCAGAAAGGAAGAAACGACTATGCATGAAATTACATCCATCCAAAAATGCCTGACGGATACCCGGACCATCCTGGGGGCGGTGCGGAAGGTTTTGACCCTGGTGGACCCGGGCTTCCCGGAGGTCCAGCGGGCTTACGAGGAAAACGCGGCGCGGCTTCGCGTCTGGGGCGCGGACCGGGTACAGGCGTATCTGGAGGCCAGGGATCGGGTCTTTGCCCGGGAGGTGCTGTACATTGCCTGCCAGGGGCTGTTTCTCAACATAGAGATTTTCCGCAGCCCCGTCAACGGGCTGCTGCTGGAAGAGGACTATGAAACCCTGAACCGGGAGTACCTGCTGGAGAGCCTGCCGGGGGTGCGGCTGGCCAGACGGCAGGCAAAAGCCGCCTGGGAAAAAATCCCGGCCCCGCCGCCCCAGGCCCAGCGGCTGCTGGAGGAGATTGGGGACTATTATGCCTATCTGGAGACGGTGGGCTACAAGGTGGCCCATTACATGGGCTTCCGGCTGGCGGACGCGCTTTTGTACGATATCCTTCCCGGCTACGCCAGCAATCAGGCCAACACCATTGCCTATGCCGACGCGCTGCGGCAGTACCTGCGGGTCAATCTGGATTTGCTGGAATGAGAGGTGATTTTTGCGGAAAATGGAAAATAACCGAAATTCCTTTTTTATGGAAGCTCTGAATAAATCGGCAAGAGCTGGCAGCGAGAGATTTTTTGTCAGACAAAAGAATGGAAAACAGTGGAATACTGTATGTATTTCCTGTTTGTCCAGCCGCAGACGATTGAATCAGAGCTTCCTTATAAAAGGCGGGGACGCGCGGGCAGACACGGGTGCCGCTTTCCGGCAGCGCACAGCTGCTGATTTGTGAAGGCGCTGCCGCCGCAAAAATCTGCCGTTGCCGGAATGCGGAGGCAAGGGGTATACGCAAGGAGAAGCCGCTCTTCGCCTGTTTGGGCGTTATCGCGCTGCACACCTACCGGCAGAGGGCGCGCGGATACCCGGTAAGCCGGAATTTTCCCCAATGTATCCCCGCCCCATGGCGCCGCGGCGCCATGGGGCAGTTTTATGTTTACAAATGCGCAATTTCCCGGTATAATGGAAAATAACCTATGCAGAATCACGGAAGATGCGGCAGGGATGTGGTTTCCTGTCGGGAAAAAGGGAATAAACAGGAGGGAAGACGCCATGAATGAAAATTTACAGGCCGTGTACCAGGTGATGGAGCAGGTGAGCCGGGTGATTTACGGCAAGGAGGGGGAAATCGCCCAGATTATGCGCACCTTTCTGGCGGGCGGCCATGTGCTGCTGGAGGACATCCCCGGGGTGGGCAAGACCACATTGGCCCTGGCCTTTTCCAAGGCTATGGGGCTTTCCCATAAACGGATTCAGTTCACCCCGGATGTGCTGCCCGGGGATCTGACCGGCTTTTCCATCTACCGCCGGGACCAGGAGAAGTTTGTGTACCAGCCGGGAAGCGTTTTCTGCAATCTGCTGCTGGCGGACGAAATCAACCGTACCTCCCCCAAGACCCAGTCCGCCCTTCTGGAGGTCATGGAGGAACGGCAGGTGACGGTGGACGGGGTGACCCGGGTGCTGCCCCGGCCCTTCCATGTCATTGCCACCCAGAATCCCATAGGCAGTATCGGCACCCAGCGGCTGCCGGAGGCCCAGGAGGACCGGTTTATGACCAGTCTGTCCATTGGCTACCCCAGCTTCGAGAGTGAGCTGACCATGGCTCTGGAGAAAAACCACCAGAGCCGGATTGAAGAAGTGGAAACCATCATGGACGGGGAGCAGCTTCTGGCTGTGGAGCGGGAAATCTCTCAGATTTACATAAAAGATGTGGTAGCCCGGTATGCGGTGGAGCTGGTCTGGGCCACCCGGCAGCATCCCCAGATTGCCCGGGGCGGCAGCCCCCGGGCGACCCTGGCGTTGGTGCAGCTGGCCAAGGCGGCGGCCTGGATGAATGACCGGAGCTTCGTCATTCCCGCGGATGTTTCCAGCCAGTTCCCGGCGGTGATTCGCCACCGGCTGATTCTCACCGCCGAGGCCCAACGGAATCGGGTGGACAAGGAGAAGCTGATTGGAGAGATCCTGACGGCGGTCAAGCGGCCCAGCCTGGGGAAAAGGCCATGAAAAAGCTCCTGTGTCTACTGTGGGTGGCGGGCTGCTGGTACTTAGCTGCCATGTACAAGTCCCTCCCCCTGCTGGTGCTGGGGGTGTGCGGCGCCGGGATACTGGTGTGCGCTTTCCTGACTCCATATTTTCTCAGCCGGAAAGTAAGGGTGACCTTCCCCAGCGATTTGTTCTTCCTGAAGCGGGGGGAGAAGGGGGCGATGACGGTAATGGCGGAAAGCCTGGGGCGGCTGCCTCTGGGGAAGGTGACCCTCCGGTTCCGGCTTCCCGGAAAGAAAAAGCGGAAGAAAATCTCCGTCCCCCGGCTGTCCGGTCAGCAGGCGCTGACCATCCCGATGTCCACAGATGTCTGCGGACTGCACCCGGTGATTCTCAGACGGGTGAAGGTCTTTGACTACCTGGGGCTGTTTTCCCACGGACGGCGGAAAAAGCTCCGGGCCCAGGCGGCGGTGTTTCCCAACGCCCCGGCCATGGACATCACCCTGCCGGAGAATTTTCTTCCCCACCTGGAGGGGGAGGACACCCCCCAGATGGCACTGGCCGGGAGCAGCACCCAGGAAATCCGCCAAATCCGGGACTATCAGCCGGGGGATTCCTACCGGACGATTCACTGGAAGCAAAGTGCCCGTACCGATACCCTCATGGTGCGGGAATACGCCAAAGAGGGAAAGCGGAGCCTGACGGTAGCCCTGGATATGGCAAGTCCAAAGCCTTTGCCCCCAGCCCGGCGCAACGCCTTTTATGAGGTGGTCCAGAGCCTCCTTCTGGGGCTTACAGCCCGGGAGGTGGTGGTGCAGCTGTGGTGGAGCCACCGGGAGGGAACGGAGTGCTTGCAGGTTGCCGGGGAGGGGGACTGCCGGGAGGCGCTGCTGCGGCTGTACGAAACCGGCGGCTTTTTCTCCGGGGAGAAAAAGCTGCTTCCCCGGGAGGGGTTTTTCCTGGACAGCAGTCTGACCCTCTCCTTCCGGGGACAGAAAATCTTCGGATTTTCTCCCCAAAATTACGAAAATGAGCTGAAAATGCCGATGGATTGGAGGGAAATACCATGGGCCGGAAGGTAAAAAAAGAGGCCGCCTGGCTGGACCTTCTGCTGCTGTTCATCGGCCAGTACGCCCTTACAAAGATTCTGGAGGAGGTTCGGGTCCTTACCTGGGACAGCAGCCGAGGTCTGTGGCTGGGGCTGGGGTTCCTTGCCCTCCTGTGGGGCCTGTACCGCCTCCCCGGCAGATGGCCAACCCTTGCTGCCCTGGGCGTTTTCCTGGTGGGAAGTCTTTGGTACCTGCTGGAAAATGAGACGCTCCAGGGACAGCTCACCCGGATTCTGGGAAGCGTCGGGGGCAACGTCACCGGCGATGTGACCACCGCCATGACCTTTCTCATGCTGTGGGTGGCAGGGCTTTTGTTCCTGGTGGAGATCGTTCTGCATCTTCACTGGCCGTTGCTGCTGGCAGGGGCTGCTTTGCCCCTGGCCTGTCCCTTTATGGCAATCCCACTGAATCTTCCGGGAATGTTTGCCCTGATGGTGTTCCTCCTGGGCTTCTGGCTGTGGAAGCGGCTGAAAAGCCCGGGAAAGGCTGTTCTGCCGGACGAAAAAGCCCAAAGAGCCTTCCGGCGGCTGGGTGCGGGGCTCCTGGCAGGGGTGTGCGGCCTGTTCACCCTGTCCTGGGTGGTGGCGGAGGCGGCCCAGCAGACCCTGTATACCGTTCCTTATCAGGTGGAATCTATGGTGGTGAAGGCCGTCCGCAGGCAGATGGGCGGCACCCTGGACATGGAGGACGGCAGCGTCAGCCGGGGAAATGTGTACGCCGCCGGGGTTTTGTTGATGGATATTTATACCCCGCAGCAGCCGGAAGCCACCATTTACCTCCACCAATCCTCCCGGGGAGATTATGAGAACGGCCGGTGGGAAGAAAACTGGGATGAGGAGATTTTCCACCGGATTGAAACCAGCGGCGTGGAATGGGACCGTTGGAGCGGCTCCCCCCAGATGGTGATGGACACCCTGGTGTACAACCTGAATTCCGATTTTCGGGGACTGGCCCCCCACCAGCTGTTTATCAATCCGGTGGATGAAAAAGCCCAGGAACCTCTGCCTTATTTTTCTCAGGAAACGCAGCGGGACAGCGGTGGGAGAAACGGGGTATATTACTATCCCATCAGCCTTTTGAGCGTTCCCTGGGACCGGGTGCAGGAGGAGACCCCCTGGAGTCGGGAGCTGATGCGGCTCTACCGCCAGGAGGCCCGGAATTACTACACCCGGCTGCCCTCGGGCCAGCTGATGAAATTCCGCCAGCTGGTAGAGGCCAACCCCATGGAGAGCCTGGAGGAGGTGACCATGTTCATCCGCCACACCCTCACCACCTACGCCGCCTACACCCAGGCGCCGGGTATGTTCCCCCTGAATGAGGACCCGGCGGAGTACTTCCTGTTTGAAAGCGGCAAGGGTTACTGCCAGCACTTTGCCACGGCGGCGGTGATTCTCTACCGGATGTACGGCATCCCCGCCCGGTACGCCACCGGCTATTCCGTGAAACCTTCGGATTTCACCCTGGAAAACGGGGAGTACCACGCAGAGGTGACGGATGAATCCGCCCATGCCTGGGTGGAGATTTGCATGCCGGACTACGGCTGGGTGCCGGTGGAGACGACCCCCGGCGGTTCGGAAATCCCGGAGCTTCCGGGAATCTCCCCCGAGACTTTGCGGGAGGTGCTGGATAACCAGCATTGGGATTATTCCATGTTCCGGCCTCCGGAGCCGGAGACACCCCAGACCCGGCCGGAATACAATCCCACCCGGCCCCAGAGCCAGGAAGAGCCTGTAAACCTTTTGCCCCTTCTGTGGACGGGGCTGGGGGCGCTGATTCTTTTGGGGGCGTACCTGGGAAGAAAGTGGTTTCTTACCCGGCAAAGAAAGCTTCCGCCCAAAGCCCTGTATGCGAGACTTGTGGAGGGTCTGCACTTTGCGGGCTTGCTCACCGGTTTTGACGGTCAGGAGGCGGACTTCGGGACGCGGCTGTCAGCCGTTCTTCCGGAGCTGCAAAAGCTGGACATCCCCCAATTCCTTCTTTTCGTGAACCGGGACGCTTACAGCCGGGAGCCCTTGCCGGAGGAGAACCGGCAGGCGGTGTGGGAATTCTATGAAACCGCCATGCGTTTGGCTGCCGCCCGGCTTCCCTGGTGGAAAAAATGGATTTTCCGCTGCGGAAAGATGTATTTTTAGGGAAGCTCTGATTAAATCGGCAAGAGCTGGCAGGAAGAGTTTTTCGTCAGACAAAAGAATGGAAAACCGGGGAATACTTTGTGTATTTCCGGTATGGCGAAAAAGATCCGCTGTCCAGCCGAAGGCGATTTATTCAGAGTTTCCTTAGAGCTTTTGCAGGAAGGCGCGGGGAAACTCCGTCTCCCCCGGCGGGATGGAAACCGGGGACGCCCGCCATGCCGGAGCAGGCATAGCAAACCGCCGCCACCCGTTTTTCGGTGGCGGCGGCTTCGTCTATTTCAGCAGCCGGCGGATTTCCCGGCGGGCCTGGGAGATGGTGGAGATTCGGCTTCCGTCCCCGATTCCGTCCTTTTTCCGGAGAACCTCCATCAGGTGACTGATGCGGGGCAGGCGGAGGCGGTGCCTGCGCAGCAGCTCCGGCCGGGCAAACAGCTCCTCCGGGGCGCCTTGGGACTGCACCTGCCCGTCGGAGAGCAGATAGCAGTAGTCGCAGAGCAATGGCACCATGTCCATGTCGTGGGTGGAGAGGATGACGGTGATGTTTCCCTTTTCCCGGATTTCCCGGAGGACCTTCCCGATGCTGCTTGCCCCTTGGGGATCCAGCCCGGCGGTAGGCTCATCCAGAATGATGACCTCCGGCTCCATGGCCAGCACTCCGGCAATGGCCACCCGCTTTTTCTGCCCGTAGGACAGCGCATGGGTGGGCTTGTCCTTCAAATCGGTGATGTCCAGCTGGGCCATGACCTTCTCCACCCGGCGGCGCACCTCCTCAGGGGGCAGCCCCAGATTCACCGGGCCAAAGGAGATGTCCCGGTACACATCCGCAGAAAACAGCTGGTCGTCCGGGTTCTGGAACACAATCCCCACCCCCTGGCGCAGCCGCTGGATGCCCTTGCGATTGTAGGTGATTTTCTCCCCGGCAAGGTACACTTCTCCCTCCTCCGGGGTACAGACACCGTTCAGGTTCAAAAACAGCGTGGACTTTCCGGCGCCGTTGCTGCCTAAAATTCCCGTGATTTTTCCGGCCTGGGCGGAAAAGTCCACCCCGTTTAAGGCTTTGGTGCCGTCGGAATAGGTATAGTGAAGATTCCTTGCTTCAATGGCATATTGGCTCACAGAATTCCCGCCTCCCACAGATAACATAAAACCTGCCCGGAAAGAATCAGGGCTGCCCAAAAATAGCAGAACGTTCCCTTTTCATAGCCCTCCGGCAGGGTTTTTAAGGTGCCGGTGTAGCCCCGGGATTCCAGGGCGCAGTACACCCGGTCGGCCTTTTTCCAGGCTCTTAAAAACACCATGGAGGCGAGCATTCCCAGGGAGCGGAGGCTCCGGGAGAAGCCCCGGTAGCCCAGCCGGGATTCCTGGGCGGTGCGGATTTGCCCCGCCGTTTCCCACAGTACAAAGATGAATCGATAGATCAGCTCCATCAGCTCGATAAGAAGCCCCGGGATGTGGAGCCGGGACAGGCCCTGGGTCAGGTCCGTCATGGGGGTGGTGAGGTTGAGAAAATACACCGCCGCCATCACGCCCATGGACTTGCTGCAAATGGAGAGCATCTGCAATATGGCCCCCTGGGTAAAGCCCAGGAGCTTTCCCCCCACCGGGATGGCCGCCGCCATGGCGGTGCCTGCCGGGTGCAGCCCCACGCCGATGGTGAGGCACCCCAGAAGAAGGAAGGTCAGAGGCACCAGAAGGAACCGGAAGAACACCCGGAAGGGGATTTTTCCCCAGAAAACCGTGAGAACTGCCATAAAAACCAGGGTAAAAAGCCCCGGGGCAACGCCTCCCAGAATCAGGCACAGGGTCAGCGCTAAGAGGCTGAGGACGGCCTTGGCCGCCGGGTTCATCCGCCGGAGCCGGGAGCCGTATGCGTATCGATCCGTCCCCATATCAGGCGGCCTTCTTGTGCTTGCCTATCATGTAGCCGACGCAGAAGAATACCACGCCGGAGCCGATGGCGGCCTGGAGGGCAAAGAGGAGGGATTCAATCTCGCCGCTGGCAGGCTCAAAAATGGGGGAGAAGATGGGCTCATATTCCGGCGCCAGATTCATGATCACTTCTTCTGCCTGTCCGTCGGCGCCGCCGAACTCCGCATCCCGGCACAGCCACAGAGGGATTGCCGCAAGGACCACCACAATGAGAATCAAAATCAGATTTTTCTGCCAAAGTTTCATGGTTTTTCCTCCTTACAGTACGGAAAGCTCCCGCAGCTCCTCTTTGCTGTACTTTTCCAGAATGTTGAAAATCACCACGGTAAGCATTCCTTCCGCGATGGCCAGGGGAATCTGGGTCAGGGCAAACACTCCCAAAAACTTTACGAAACCGCCGTAAACCACACCCAGCTGAATGGAGGTGACCACATAGGTCAGCAAATCTCCCAGGCAGGCGGCGGCAAAGACACAGATGGGAGTGGACACCTTCCCCTTTTTCAAGCCCTTGAACACCAGCCAGGCGACCACCGGGCCGGCAATGGCCATGGAGAAGGTGTTGGCACCCAGGGTGGTGATACCGCCGTGAGCCAGAAGCAGCGCCTGGAACACTAAGACGATGAAGCCCAGCACGGAGGTGATTCCCGGCCCGAACAGCACCGCACCCAGACCCACGCCCGTGGGGTGGCTGCAGGAGCCGGTGACGGAGGGGATTTTCAGGGCGGACAGGACAAAGGCAAAGGCGCCGCACATGGCAAGGAGAATCTTCGCCTTAGGCGTGGCGGCGATCCGCTTTTTCATGCCCACAAGTCCGTAAATCAGGAAGGGCAGGCACAGGAGTCCCCAGGCAACGCTCCACCCGGCAGGGAGGAACCCCTCGCCGATGTGCATGGCGTTGGCTCGCAGAGGCAGCACAATACACCCCAAAGCCAGGAGAAAATACGCGTTTTTCAGCCATCTTTTCATGTTAAAATCATCCTTTTTTCTAAGATTCTTCACAAAAACGCTTCCCGGGCCCTGGAAAGCGCTTCCGGCGCAAAAAGACCGTACCTGCTCCTGACAAAAAAGCTGCCCCAGCCCAAAGAATAGACCGGGGCAGCCGTTTTCTGCCGCTCAAAAGTTGCCGGAGGGATAACCCTTCGGCCATATGTGCACAAGCAGGTCTTCTGACTTACGCTTCACAGGCAACCGGGCAGCCTTCTCAGGAAAAATCCCAATGACCGACTTTCGTCACGCCCGGCACCTCCACGCATACAGCGGCGGTACCGTCCCGGATTCTCACCGGGTTCCCTATTCTCCCCAGCCTCCATACGATGACAGGGGCACTTCGCATTTTCAGCAAAAATTGTAACATGGGAAGGAAAACTTGTCAATCCCTTTCCCTTTTTCTTCGGAAAAATAGGGCGCTGTGAAGGCCCAGGACAAAGACGCTTCCTATGGAGAGGAGCTTATGAAGCCCCAGAACCGCCGGGTATTCCTCCAGAATCATCCCCAGGACGCCGGAGGCAAAGGCGGCAATCACCAGGGCCAGAAGAAACAGGCCCAGCTTACTTTTTCTTCTTGCAGTGAAGATATGGACAAGGCTCAGAAGCAGAAAGACCGTGGAGGCCAGCTTATGGACAATCACCCCGGTGAAGGGTACGGACACGGTGGCAAGAAAGCTCACCAGCAGCAAAACCCCCAGGATTTTCTTCATGCCATCTCCCCTTCCTTTACCAGGGTCTTGACCCCAAAGACAAAGTAGAGAATGTGGAACACCCACACGCAGGCAAGGGTGATGCACCCGGCGTAAATCCCCCGGCTGCCCATGATATAGAAGCCGATGCTCATAAGGGCCGTGACAGTGAGCATAATCCGCACCTTGGTTTTCCTGGTCATCCCCCGTCCGGCGGCAAAGTCGGCTAAGTTGTTTTTGTAAAGCTTGGTACCCTTGAACCAGGCATCCAGCCTTTTGGAGCTTTTGGCAAAGCTCCAGGCAGCCAGCATGAGAAAGGGGAAGGCAGGAAGCAGGGGCAGCACCGCACCCAGGGCTCCCAGCCCTACGCCGATACAGCCCAATACAATATAAAATACTCTTTTCATGGTTTCATTCCTTTCTTGGGAAGCTCTGAATAAATTGGCAAGAGCTGGCAGCGAGAGATTTTTCGTCAGACAAAAGAATGGAAAACAGCGGAATACTGTATGTATTTCCTGTTTTTCATTCTGCATGGCTGGCGAAAAAGATCCGCTATCCAGCCGCAGACGATTTATTCAGAGTTTCCCTTGGCTTTGAGGGTTTCCACACCGTGGCGCACCACCAGCACCGGGTGGGAAAGGAGCAGTCTGGGGCCGGAGAAGGCCATCACCTTCCGGATTTGCTGGCGCATATCCTTCCGGTAGCAGTGGACCTTACAGGAGGAGCAGAAGGTTTTGGTCTGACGGAAGGGGCATTTTTCAATCCGCTCCAGGGCGTAGCTTTCCAGCCGGGCGCAGTCCGGGCAGAGGGTTTTGGTTTTGTGGTTTTTCCGGCAGTAAAGGCCAACCATTTCCCGAAGGATCTTCTTTTCCAGATTCACATCCATCAGCTGACCCTCCCGTTTTCCACGGAGCAGACCTTTTGGGCAATGCCCATGGTGGACTTCCGGTGGGATACCAGAATCAGGGTCTTGTCCCGGCAGGACTTGTGGAGGGATTTGAGAATCACACCCTCGTTCAGGCTGTCCAAATTGCTGGTAGGCTCATCCAGCAGGAGGAAGGGGGCATCGTGGAGAAAAGCCCGGGCAAGGCCCAGCCGCTGCCGCTCTCCCCCGGAGAGGCTGTCCCCCAGCTCTCCCACTTGGGTGTCGTAGCCCTGAGGAAGACTTGCGATAAAGTCGTGGATGGAGGCCTTTTTGCAGGCGGCAATCAGCTCTTCCTCCGTTGCATTCGCTTTGGCGATTTTCAGATTGTTGGCGATGGTATCCTGGAACAGATGGGTGGTCTGGGTGACGAAGCTCTCCATCTGCCGCAGATTCCCGGTGTTGATGTCCTCCACGCTGGTTTCCCCAATCTCCACCCGGCCGGAGCCGGTCTGCCAGAACCGCATGAAAAGCTTTAGAAGGGTGGACTTTCCCGAGCCGGAGCGTCCGGTAATGCCCACGATGGTGTTTTGGGGGATTTCCAGGGAGAGATTTTGGAGAATTTCCTCATTTTCATAGGAAAAGGTAATGTTTTTCGCAGTTGCCCCGGAAAATTCCACCGGGGGCTTGCCGGTAATTTCCTCCACCACCGGGGCCTCGTCCAGCAGGGACAGCACCCGGTTCCCGGCGGCGAAGGTGCTCTGCAAGGTCGCTCCCAGGGCGGCAAGAGCCACCACCGGGCCGAAGGAGCCCATGAGGGTCAGGGTAGCCATGAGGCTTCCGGAAAAGCCCAGAAGCCGGGAAGCAAGCAGGAGCATCCCCAAATCCAGCAGGAGAATCACCACCCCGGTGACGGCAGAGTTCCGCCCGGCGGTAGCCTTCATGGCCTTCTCCACCTGGGACAGGGCGGCGGTGCGGCTTTCCATCTCCTGAAGCCGGGCCTCTCCCCTGCCGTACTGCTGAATCTCCGGCAGACCCCGGAGGCTGTCCAGCACAAAGGCGGACAGGTCCCCCGCCTGCTCCCGGAACCGCAGTCCCGTATCCTTGCTGAGCCGGGAGGTGACAAGGGGAATCACCACCCCCACCAGGATGTAAGCTACCAGGGCGTACAGTCCCAGAAGCACATGGTAGCTTCCCAGGAACACCCCCACCCCTGCGCAGAACAAAACCGCAATGCAAATAGGGGAGATGGTGTGGGCGTAAAACACCTCCAAAAGCTCAATATCCGAGGTAATGAGGCTGATGAGGTTGCCCCGGTCCTTCCCCTCCAGCTTGGCGGGGCAAAGCCGCCGCAGGGCGGTGAACACCCTGTCCCGCAGGAGGGCCAGGAGCTTGAAGGCGATAAAGTGGTTGCAGGACTGCTCCCCGTACCGGAGAACCCCCCGGAGAAGGGCCGCTGCCCCCAAAAGGGCGAACACCGCCCCCAGGGACAGGGGGGAATCCAGTCCCAAAATCTCCAAAATTCCAAAGCCTCCCAGCACCGTAATGCCGGTGGCGCACAGGTGCCCCAGCACCCCCAGCCCCACCGCCAGCACCATGTAGCCGGAAAGGGGCTTCACCAGGCCGATGAGCCGGGACATGACAGTAAATCCGCTTCTTTTCACAGGGCAACGCCTCCTTGTGCATAGGTTTCCAGCTCCTGCTGGGCGTTCCAGAGCCGGGCATAGGCTCCGTTGCGGGCCAGCAGCCGGGGGTGAGAACCGGCTTCCGCTACCCGCCCTCCTTGCAGAACATAGATGTTGTCCGCCTCCCGGATGCTTGCCAGGCGGTGGGAAATCATAATCACGGTTTTCTTCCCCGCCAGAGCCTGAATCAGGGAAACGATGTGGTTTTCGCTTTCCGCGTCGATGTTGGAGGTGGCCTCGTCAAAGATGTAGATGGGGCTGTCCTGGAGCAGTCCCCGGGCCAGGGCCAGCCGCTGGCATTGGCCGCCGGAGAGGTTTGCTCCCCGCTCCTGCAAGGGGGTATCCAGACCCTGCTCCTGCCGAAGATAATCCGCAAGCTTTACCTGCTCCAGCACAGCCCACATTTCTCCTTCCGTTGCCTCCGGGCAGGCCATGGAAAGATTTTCCCGGACGGTGCCCTTGAAGAGGTAGCTTTGATGGCCGATGTAAGTGATATTTTGCAGCAGGCTCTCCTGGGAAATCTCTTCCAGGGGAATCCCCCCCAGGGTGAGGCTTCCGGCAAAGCCGGTGTTTCGCCCCATGAGAAGGGACGCCAGGGTGGACTTGCCGCAGCCGCTTTCGCCCACAATGGCGGTAAAGCTCCCCCGGGGAAAGTCCAATGTCACATTTTGCAGCACCTGCCGCTCCGGGTCATAGGAGAAGGACAGATTCCGGCAGGAAAGGGCTGCCCCTTCCGGCACCGCTTTTGTGCCGGCCTCCGGGGTCTGCAAATCCAGAATCCCCTCCATCTTCTCCCAGGCCGCCATGCCGTTCATGGCGATGTGGAAAAAGGAGCCTAAAAGCCGCATGGGGAGGAAAAAGTCCGCAGAGAGAAGCAGAATCATCAGGCACCCAAAGAGGGACACGGTTCCATCCCTTAGCTGCAAGAGCCCCAGCACCGCCCCCAGAGCAGCCCCGCCATAGGCCACCAAATCCATGATGGTGATGGAATTAAGCTGCATGGTCAGCACCTTCATGGTGATTTTCCGAAACCGCTCCGCCTGAGCGTTCATTTCCGCTTGCTTAAGGCCATCGGTCTGGTAGATTTTGGTGGTGGTGAGCCCTTGCAAATTCTCCAGGAAGGTGTCCCCCAGGGCGGTGTACTCCCCCCAGTATTTAGACAGGAGCTTTTTAGCCCACCGCTGCACCAGGATGATGGACACAGGAATCAGGGGCACGCACACAAACAGCACCGCCGCCGCCCCCAGGCTGATGGGAGCCAGCACCACAAAGAGGGTGAGGGGTGCCAGCATGGCATAAAACAGCTGGGGAAGGTAGGAGCCAAAGTAGGTTTCCAGCTGCTCCACCCCTTCCACCGCCACCTGCACCGCCTGGGAGGTGGAGACCTGTTGCCGGAAGCTGCTGCCAAGGCTCAGAAGCTTCCGGTAAAGGGCAGACCGGAGGGTCTTTTTCACCGCCCGGCTGCTCCGGTAGCCCATGGCAGAAGATGCCAGGGTGCAGCCAAAGCGAATCCCCACCCCTGCCAGGACAATGGCGGCGGTGGCAAGCACCCGGGTCTGGGACACCTGCCCCACATACAGAGCCTGGAGGAATGCGGCAATGGCCGTCATCACGGCGATGTTTGCCAGCAGCCCCAGCCACTGAAAGGCCACATTGGCGGCGATGTATTTTTTGCTCTCCGGCACGGTATTTACCAGCCGCTTGTTCATCATGGGAATCACCCTCCTGAAAGGAATATAGTTAGCATATGCTAATTGAAAAGCAAAGATTTGGGACGCCAACAAAATGTTAGCGTCCGCTAACCCAAAGAGAGAAAAAAGCGGTTAGGCATTGCTAACCGCCTGTATTCTATCGGAAAACCGTTCTTTTGTCAAGTCCTTTTTGAAAAGCCCCCAGCCCAAAGGCTCCCTTGCCAAAGGGAGCTGGCAAAAATCTCTGATTTTTGACTGAGGGATTCCACAGTAGGCACTTCCGATTCGCAAAAATCCAATGTGAAAACGCAAAAGCTGACGGAAAATAGCTCCCTCCGGGAGGGAGCTGGCACGGCGCAGCCGTGACTGAGGGAGCAAGCGGGCGGAAATCTGACGGTTTGCGGGTGGGGTGGTACTTGCTGGTGGTTATCGTCACCCGGTTAGAACCTTTTGATTCCTTCTTCAATCGGCTTTCTGCAAGCGCTTGCCAGCGGGGCCATACTTTCTTGCTCCGGCAAGAAAGTATGCAAAGAAGCCGGCTTAAGGGGAAAACAACTCACTCCCGTTCGGTGTTTTCCCCTTAAGAATCCCCCCGTTATACCCTACACATTTCGGGGGCTTTCCTGTCCCACGCTGTCGATTGAGAGCACGAAAAAGCCCGGTATCGTACCATAGGACGATACCGGGCACTGGAAGGGCAGTAACGATTCGTAGAAGATTCCCGTGCGAAATTGATACCGAGGGCACCCCGGCGGGCGGGTCAGGGAAGGAACGATTCGCTAAAAGCTACCGTGCGGAATTGCCACCGGGGGCACTCCGGCGGGCACTGGCCGCGGCTTCCAAAAGGGCTTGCCGGTCGTTGGGGAGCTGTTCCTGTTGGACCTGCTCTAAAAGGGCGTTCAGGGTCTTTCCCAGGATGGGGCCTGAGGGGTAGCCTAAGGCCAGCAGGTCTTTGCCGTCGATCGCTAAGTCCCGGAGGGTGAAGGCGGGGGGCTCCTGGAGAAGCTCCTCCAGAGCCTTCCGGGTCAGGGAGAAGTCCTCCGGCATGGGAAGGCCTGTGCCCTTGGCGGAAAAATCCCCCTCCTGGAGGGTGAGAAGCTTTTCCACCAGCTCCGGGCCGTACTTTCCGATCCGCTTGCGAAGAAGCTTCTTGTCCGGGGTCAGGAGGAGCATATGGTTTCCCACCAGCATCTCCACCCCCTCCCGCAAAGCCGTGGGCGCTTTCAGGGTGGTGAGTACCCCATGGGCAATCCGTCGGCTGGCCTCCGGGTGACCGTAAAAATGCCCATGCCCAGCTTCATCCAGGGTGAAAGTCTCCGGCTTTCCTGTGTCGTGGAGAAGGGCTGCCCACCGCAGGGTCAAATCCTGGGGCATCTGCTCCACCACGTGGGCGGTGTGGGTATACACATCGTAGGCGTGGTGGGGGTTATGCTGCAAAAAGCCCACCATGGGGGCAAGCTCCGGCACCGCCTGGGTAAGAATCGGGCAGAAAGTGCCCAAGTCCTCCCCCTTTGCCAGCAGGAGAATCTGGCACAGCTCGGAAAATACTCGCTCCCGGGCAAGGCGTTGCAGGGTGGGTGCCAGGGAAATCATGGCCTGCAAGGTTTCCGACCTGGGGGTGAGGCCGTACCGGAGGGCAAAGCGCACGCCCCTTAGGATACGCAGGGCGTCCTCCCGGAATCGGGTTTCCGGGTCGCCCACGGCGCGCAGGATTCGGTCATCCAAATCCCGCTGCCCGCCAAAGGGGTCAACGCGGCCGGTATGGGGGTTGTAGGCCATGGCGTTGATAGTAAAATCCCGCCGGGCCAAATCCGCCTCCACCCGGGAAACGAATTTCACCCACCCCGGGTGGCGGCCGTCTTTGTAGTCCCCTTCCGTGCGGAAGGTGGTGATTTCGTACACCTCATTTTCCAAGAGAACGCCGATGGTGCCGTGCTTTTCCCCGCTGCGAATCAGAGGAAACCCGTCAAATACCCGGCAAATCTCCGGCGGGAGGGCGCTTGTACAGATGTCATAGTCGCAGGGCTTCCGTCCCAGCGCCCAGTCCCGGACGCAGCCGCCCACTACATAGGCGGAAAATCCGGCTTTTTCCAATCTTTCCAGACAGAAAACGGCTTTTTCCGGCAGCTTCACGGGGTTTCCTCCCGGGGCTTGGGGGCAGGCCGCAGCCGTGCCGACTGGATAATGGTGATAAAATCAAACCATGTCCACAGCCCCATGGCCAGGTAAAAGGCCCACAGCCGGGTGTTCAGGCAGTAAACGCACAGCAGCAGCGCCCCCTGGTTGAAGAACACATACCACCGGAGCTTTCCCCCCAGCAGCTCCAGGCGGGCGCGGTGGTAGCAGGCCACCATAAGAAACACGGAGCCAAGCACCTGAAACAGATAGTTTTGCAGCTGAGGCTCCGCGCTCCATTGCCGGTACTGGCTGATGAGGTGGGCCATGAGATACACGGTGATGGCCACCATTTCAAAGGTGCGGGCCTTGTTCCGCTGGGTCTGCTTCCAGCACAGGGATAAAAGACTCAAAGCCGCCAGGATTCCCAGTATGCTGGTGATGGTCATGGTCATATCCCGGGAGGTAAACAGCTCCGCAAAGGAGGCGATCAGAATCCCCGCGCCCGCCAGAAACTGCCCCAAAAGGCCGGCGCCGCTGGCGGGGGGATTTTTCCGGACCACATAGCCGGGACTGGGGGGGAAGCAGAACAGAAGGACGACGACCGCCACCGTCAGCACCAAGACGAGGATATGGGCAGGATGGGTGACGGAGAGAAGATTTTTTTCGTCCAGCCCCGTGGCGAAGAGCCAGATACGAAGAAGAAGCCCCAAAAAACCTGCCCCCAGAGGCAGCCAGGGGTAAATGGGGAATCGGAATACTCGCTTCATAGGTACACTCCCAGATTTACAGAATTTCGAGAATCAGGTACAAAAGGCCGGTGATGACGGGCTGGTGGAGAAGATAGACCGGCAGCGACCATTTCCCCAAAAAGGTGAAAAAGGCAAATACCGGATTGCCGGGATTCACCCGGGGCAGCAGGGTCTCCTTTTTCCGGTACAGGGTTTTCCCCAGAAAGGCGCCCAAAAGGAAGAAGCCCAGGTTGGGAAGGAGGGGAAAATAATCCGAGGAGGCGAAGTCCCGGGGGGACAGCCCCAGAGGGATGAGCCAGGGGAAATCCACAAACACATTCCCGGAAATCCAAAGCCCCAGGGCGGCCAGCGCCAGCCCCGCAAGCCCCAGGGGCCACGCCGGAAGTTTTTTCAGCGGGGGCCACAGGAGCATACACACCCCCAGGCAGTGCAGAACCCCAAAATAGATGATAATGGACTTGTCCGCCATGTGAAGCAGATACATCCCGGCGGTAACGGCGGTGCAAACCAAACCGCAGGCAAAGACAATCAGGCCCCTTCGCACCGGATGGGAGCCTAAAGTGACGCAAATGCCGGAAATCAGCAGAAACAGAACCCCGCCCCACTGCTTCACAAGGAAAAACAATTCGCTGTTTTTCAGGAAGGGCAGGGAAAAGAAGGTCTGCAAATCATAGACGAGATGGACCAGAACCATGCCCAGTATACACACGCCCCGGAGCACATCCAGCTCCCAAATGCGTTTTTTCATACACATCCTCCCGCAAGGTTTTCCCGGAGGAAAAGAATCCGGCGGCGTCGCCGGTATTTTCCTATTATATCAGCCCTGCCGCTTAAAATCCAGTCCCACGGCCGTCTTTTTTCCCCAAAGCAGAAAAAACCCGCCCGGTATCGTCAGTACCACCAAAAGTTCCCGGCCTATGGGAGCTGGCACGGCGTAGCCGTGCCTGAGGGATTCACAGCGGTGGTATTTGCTGGTGGGTATGGACAAACTGGGTGCTTTCTTCCCACGCTGTCGATGGAAAGTCTGAAAAAGCCCGGCATCGAACCATAGAACGATACCGGGCGGGTGGGGGAAGCAGAAGGCCACCGTGGGAAATTGACACCGGGGGGACCCTGGTGGGCTTGGCTGAGGCAGATTGTGCAAAACAGATTTTACAGGGATAGGACTTTCAGCTGCTCCCTGGCCAGACGGATGTATTCCTCGGCACCCTCCTGAAGCTTTTCCATTTCCTCCGGGGTGAGGGTTTTCACAATCCGGGCGGGATTGCCCAGGAGCACCGAGCCGGCAGGGGCGTGGGTTTTCCCGGTGACCACCGCTCCCGCACCTACCAGACACCCATCTTCCAGCACCGCACCGGTAAGCAGGATGGAGCCCATGCCGATAAGACACCCATCCCCCACGGTGCAGCCGTGGACGATGGCCCCATGGCCCACGGTGCAGCGACGGCCCAAAGTGGTTTTCTCGTGAAGGACCACCCGGTCCTGAATGTTGGTGCCTTCTCCGATGAGGATTTTCCCGCTGTCCCCCCGGACAACTGCGCCGTACCAGATGCTCACATCCTCAGAAAGCTCCACATCTCCCAGCACCCGGGCGTCCGGGGCTATGTAGTATACTTTTTCCATATTTCTCAATCTCCTTTACCAGTTGGGGTTCAAAGCCGGGGCCAAAGGCAGGGAGGTGAAAATCTCATGGGTAACGGCCCGGTATTCCTCCAAGGAGGTGGCTTTCCGCAGCCGTTTTCCCAGCTTTTCCCAGCCTTCAAACCGGCACAAAAGGTAGGACCAATGCTCTTTCAGCCGGAACATGGCGTTCCGGGAGCCGCCAAAAGCGGAAAGATACCCTTCCAGCAGCGCTTCAAAAAAGGCTTCCAGGGAAGCTGCCGTGGTGCCCCCGGGGCTGAGCATCCCCGGGTCGCCGATGAGACCTCTGCCCAGCATGATTCCCCGCGCCTGGGGATACCGGGCGGAAAATTGGGAAATTTCCGAGAGTGATGTGATATTTCCGTTGTAGCACAGAGGAATATTTGTGTTTTCCAGGGTGTAGTCCAGCCACTCCCGGCGTACCGGCAGCTTGTAAAAGTCCTTCCGCACCCGGGGGTGGAGAATCAGCTCCCGGGCCGGATACCGGTTGAAAATCGGGAGAATTTTCACAAAATCCTCCGGATTTTCCATCCCCAGCCGGGTTTTTAAGGAGATGGGCAGCGGGCTTTTGGAAAATATCGCATCCAGAAACCTGTCCAGGCTGTCAGGATCTGCTAACATCCCCGCCCCTTTTCCTTTGGCGGTGACGGTGCCGGAGGGACAGCCCAGATTCAGATTTACCACCGTATACCCCTGCTCCCGGCACTGCTCCGCCATCCAGAGAAAGTCCTCCGGCGACTTGGTGAGAATCTGGGGTACCAGGCGGTAGCCGATGGAGTCCGCCGGAGGCAGCTCCAGCCGCTCCCGGGGGGTAAGGCTCCGGTGAATGGTGGGGGAGAAGAAGGGGGTGTAGTACCGGTCTACGCCGGGAAAATACCTGTGGTGCAGCTCCCGGTAAATATGGTCCGTCAGCCCCTCCATAGGGGCAAAATCAAAGTACAAATCCAACACCTGCCAAAGTTTCCAAAATGTGCCAACGCCCCCCTTACCATAAGGGGGGCGATTTTTTTCAAGCCGCCGTCGGTTTATCCAAAGTGCGGCAATATTCATTCCCCCTTCTGCCCGGTAACGATACCGGGCACAGGAGGGGGCGGTAACGAGCAGCAGAGGCCACCGTGCGAAATTGTCAGCGGCGACTCGCCGCCGAAATTGTCCGCGGGCACTGCCCGCTAGACTTCCATGATGATGGGCAGAATCATGGGATTGCGCTTGGTGGTCTTGAAGAGATACCCGCTCAAATCGTTTTTGATGGCGGACTTGATGGTGGACCAGTCCCGGACCCGCTTCCGCTGGCACCGTTCGATGGCCTCCTGGGCAATGGTCCGCAGCTCCTCCATGAGCGCCTCCGACTCCTTCACATACACAAAGCCCCGGGTGATGATCTCCGGGCCGGTGAGGATGGAGCCGTCTTGGCTGCTGAGGTTTACATAAACCACCAGCATACCGTCCTGGGCCAGATGCTTCCGGTCCCGGAGCACCACGCTGCCCACATCGCCCACACCGGAGCCGTCCACAAATACCTTTCCGGCGGGTACGGAGCCGGTGAGCTTGCAGGTTTTTCCGGTGAATTCCAGCACATTGCCGTTTTCCAAAATCCGCACATTCCGGGCGGGGGTGCCCATAAGCTGGGCCAGCTTGCTGTGAATCTGCAAATGCCGCTGCTCCCCGTGGACCGGGATAAAGAACCGGGGCTTTACCAGGCCGTGGATGATTTTCAGCTCCTCCTGGCTGGCGTGGCCGGAGGCGTGAAGCCCCTCGCTCTTTTCGTAGACCACCTCGGTACCCTTCCGGTACAGCTCGTTGATAATCCTTGAGATGGCCTTCTCGTTGCCGGGAATGGCGGAGGCGGAAATGATAATCCGGTCCCCTGGCTGGAGTTCAATCTGCCTGTGGGTGGAAAATGCCATCCGGTACAGAGCGGACATATTCTCGCCCTGAGAGCCGGTGGACACAATGACCACCTTGTTCTTGGGCAGGCTCTTCACCGCTGCCAAATCCACAATCAGACCGGAGGGCACCTTCAGATATCCCAGCTCCTGGGCTACTTTCAGCATATTCTCCATGCTCCGCCCGGTGACGGCCACCTTTCTGCCGTAGCGGTGGGCGGTAGCCAGCACCGCTTGAATGCGCATCATGTTGGAGGCGAAGGTGGTGACGATAATCCGCTGGTCGCAGTTTTTGAACTGCCGGTCCAGGCTCTCCGCCACCATCCGCTCGCTCTGGGAGTAGCCGCTGCGCTCCACATTGGTGGAGTCGCACAAAAGGGCCAGAACCCCCTGATTGCCCAGCTCGCCCAGACGGGCCAAATCGATCATGCCGTCCTTGGCGGTGGGGTCAATCTTAAAGTCGCCGGTCATAATCACCGTGCCCACGGGGGTCTTGATGGCAAAAGCCACGGCGTCGGCGATGGAGTGGTTCACATGGATAAACTCCACGGAGAAGCACCCGGCCCGCACCACATCTCCCGGCTTGTGGGTCACCAGTTTCACCTTGTCCGCCAGCCTGTGCTCCTCCAGCTTCAGCCGGATGAGGCCGTTGGCCATGGCGGTGGCGTGGATGGGACAGCTTACCTGCTGCATACAGTAGGGGATGGAGCCGATGTGGTCCTCGTGGCCGTGGGTGACGAACATACCCCGCAGCTTCTTGGCGTTGGCCACCAGATAGGAAAAATCGGGAATCACCAGATCCACGCCGTACATCTCCTCGTCCGGGAAGCCCAGACCGCAGTCCACCACAATCATGTCCCTGCCATACTCTAAGACGGTGATGTTCTTGCCAATCTCATCCAGACCGCCCAGAGGGATAATTTTCAATTTTTCAGCCAAATAAAATCATAACTCCTTTCAAATTCGTAAAAAACACATCAAAAACAGGCAGCCGCTTGCCCCGCTTTAAGACCCTGTACCGTCCGGCAGAAGCAAAAGTACGCCTGCATGGTTATTGCCTTTCGGGGCGGTTTTCCACAGCCGGCCCCATTGGTTAGGATTGCCCACCTAATCCATACTGGATATAGTATAGCACATTTTTCCGGATTTGTATACATAAAAATTTTGCCGCAGATTTTGCCCCGGCTTTTCCCGGAAAAGCCGGGCAAAATTTGAAAATTCAGTTGCAGGAAAAAGGCTGGTCTGTTATAATGGATAAAATCAGGATAGTATGGGCGTTGGGCTCATTTTTGGGGAGGCGCACAGATGGATAAGAAACTTGGGCGGCTGCTGCGGCCGGTGGGAGGCCTGTTCTACATCGGTATGCTGGCGGTGTTTTCCGTGACGGCGGCACTTTTGAACCAATATATTCTGGCAGGGGTGGGCATTGCCGTGACCTGTGTGGAGCTGGGGGTGTACCTGCTGGTACGGGTGCAGCGCAAACGCCAGGTGCAGAATTATCTTCAGGAGCTGCTGGAGCAGCAGGACCAGGGACTGGGTACCCATACCCCCTTTCCCATGGCGGTGATTCGCCTGGCGGACGAGGAGATCATTTACAGCAACGAGCCTTTTCATCAGATTACCGGCTACCGGGACACCTTCCGGGAGCAGCCCATCGGGAACATTCTTCCCGGATTTGATACCAACTGGCTCACCGCCGGAAAAACGGAGTACCCCTATGATGTGACCTTGCAGAAGCGGCGGTACCGGATTTACGGCATGGTGACCGCCGGAAACGACCCGGAACAGACCCGGCTGGGGGTGCTGTATTTCACCGATTTGACGGAGCTTTATCAGGTGCGGGACGAGTATATCCGTTCCCGCCCGGTGGTTGCCATCATTTTGGTGGACAACTATGACGAGCTGACCAAGAACCTGACGGAAGGGGCGATTTCCAGCCTCTCCGCCCGGATCAACGACGCCATCACCCAGTGGACGGAGGGGTATCACGGCCTTTTGCGGCGGCTGGAAAAGAACCGGTTTTTGTTTGTCTTTGAGAAGCGGGACTTGAAGCAGGCCATGGAGGAGAAATTCACCGTGCTGGAGGCCATCCACGAGATTACCAACCCGGCAGGTCTTGCCGCCTCTTTGTCCATCGGCCTGGGTGTGGACGGCGCCAGCTTTGAGGAAAGCTACGATTTTGCCGCTTTGTCCATTGAAATGGCCCTGAGCCGGGGCGGCGACCAGGCGGTGGTGAAGGACCGGCTGAACTTCACCTTCTTCGGCGGCAGAACCCGGGAGGCAGAGCACCGGAGCAAGGTTCGCTCCCGTGTCACCGCCAATTCCCTCATGGAGCTTATCGGCCAGAGCAGCCGGGTGTTCATCATGGGGCATAAGAATGCGGACATGGACGCCGTGGGCGCTGCGGTGGGTGTGAGCTGTATGTGCCGGAAGAAGGGCAAGCCCTTCCACATCGTGCTGGATCTGGAGCGGAATGTGGCAAAGAACCTGGTGGCGGAAATCCGCCAGGTGCCGGAGTACAAAAACGCCTTTATCTCCAGCCAGGAGGCGCTGCTCCTGTGCGACCCCCGGAGCACCCTGATTGTGGTGGACACCAACCGCCCGGACCAGGTGGAGTCCCAGAGCCTGCTGGAAACCGTCACCCGGGTATGCGTTATCGACCATCACCGCCGGGCGGCGGACTACATCACCCCGGTGGTGGTGAATTTCCACGAGCCCTACGCCTCCTCCGCCTCGGAGCTGGTGACGGAGCTTTTGCAGTACGCCGTGGAGAAAAAGGATGTGCTGCCCATTGAGGCCAAGGGCCTGATGACCGGATTGTTCCTGGATACCAAGAGCTTCAATGTCCGCACCGGCGAGCGCACCTTCGAGGCCGCCGCCTTCCTGCGGCAGCTGGGAGCGGACACGGTGGAGGTGAAAAAACTCCTGCAAAACGATTTCCAGGACACCATTGCCAAGTACCAGGTCATCAAGTCCGCCCGGCTTTACCGGAAGGAGATTGCCATTGCGGCTTTGAAGGATACCATCGCCAGACCCCTGGCAGCCCAGGCGGCGGACGAGCTTTTGAACATCTCCGGCATCACCGCCTCTTTCGTACTGTTCCCGGATGGAGACCAGGTGATTCTCTCCGCCCGGTCCATTGGAGATGTGAATGTGCAGGTAATTGTGGAGCCTCTGGGTGGCGGCGGCAATACAGCCACTGCCGGTGCCCAGTTAAAGAACACCACCGTAAAGGAAGCCCTGGACCGGCTGGTGGCCTCCATTGACCAATATTTTGAAAACTGAGATTTTTATATGAAGGAGCAAGACCATGAAAGTAATTTTGTTGCAGGATGTAAAGGGTAAGGGCAAGAAGGGCCAGATGCTGGAGGTTTCCGACGGCTACGCCCGGAACTATATGCTGCCCCGGAAGATTGCCATTGAAGCCACCGCCGACGCGGTGAATACCATGCGGATGAACGACAAGGCCGCCGCGGAGAAGGCCGCCAAGGAGCGCTCAGAGGCCCTGGAGATTTCCAAGCAGCTGCGGGATATGACCCTGGTGGTCACCGCCCGGGGGGGCGGCGCGGGGCGTCTTTTCGGCTCCGTCACCAACCAGGAAATCGCCGACGCCCTGGCCGCCAAAACCGGCATTCGGCTTGACAAGCGGAAAATCGTCATCGCCGACCCCATCAAGGCGGTGGGCACCTACACGGTGCAGTGCAAGCTGGGCTATGAGATTACGGCGCCCCTCACCGTAAAGATTGAGGAGGCGTAAGACCCCAATCTTTTGAGGAAAGGAGGGCGTTTTCATGGATGAAGAGCTGCTGTCCATGCAGGAGCCTCAGTCTCTGGAAGCGGAACAGGCGGTTTTGGGCTCCGTGCTGATTGACAGCCGGTGCCTGGTGGATATTGTGGGCACGGTTCGCCCCGAGGACTTTTACCAGACCCAGAACCGGGAGATTTTTGAAACCATCTACTCCATGTTCAACTTCTCCCAGACCATCGACCCGGTGACGGTGCTGGACAAAATGCGGGAGCGGGGTGTGTACCACGACAACTCCCGGGACTATATTCTGCAGCTGATGCAGATTACCCCCACCGCCGCCAACGCCCAGCGTTACGCCGCCATTGTCCGGGACAAAGCCATGCTTCGGGGACTGGCCCAGGCGGGGCGGGACATCGTAAAGACCGTCCAGTCCCAGGTGGGGACCCCGGAGGAAATGCTGGAAAGCGCGGAAAAGAAGATTTATGCCCTGCGGAAAGGGGAGCGGGGGGACTCTCTGGAGCCCATCAGCCTGACCCTGCACAAGGTCTTCGACCACTTAAACGAGCTGAGCCAGTCCGAGTCCGCCATCCCCGGCCTTTCTACGGGACTTCAGGATTTGGACAGGAAAATCAACGGCCTGAACAAGTCGGACCTTCTGCTGGTGGCTGCCCGGCCTGCCATGGGTAAGTCCGCCTTCGCTTTGAACCTGGCGCTGAATGTTGCCAAAAAATACGGCAAAACCGTGGCAATTTTCAACCTGGAAATGTCCCGGGAGCAGCTGGCCATGCGTCTACTCGCCATTGAGAGCTTTGTGGACGGTCAGAAAATGGCCACCGGCAAGCTCAGCGACGAGGAGTGGACCAAGCTGTGCATGGCCTCCGCCTCTTTGAGCCAGACGGACATCCGCATTGACGATAACCCCACCATCACCGTGGCGGAGATGAACGCCAAGTGCCGCCGCTTAGACAATCTGGGCATGGTGGTCATCGACTATTTGCAGCTGATGAGCGGCTCCGGCTACGGCAAAGGGGGCGACAGCCGGGTAAACATCGTCAGCGAAATTTCCCGTTCCTTGAAGATTATGGCCAAGGAGCTGAATGTGCCGGTGGTGTGCCTGAGCCAGCTGTCCCGTGCCACGGAAAGCCGGACGGATAAGCGGCCCTTGCTCTCCGACCTCCGGGAATCCGGCGCCATCGAGCAGGATGCGGACGAAGTGCTGTTTTTGTACCGGGATGAGTATTACAATGAGCATTCCGAGGATAAGGGCATTGCCGAGTGCATCGTGTCCAAGAACCGTCACGGCGAAGTGGGCACGGTGAAACTCCAGTGGATTCCCCAGTTCCAGACCTTTGCGGACCGGGAGTGGAAGCATGCTGAATAACATCTGCAAGACCCTCCGGGAATACCATATGGTAAGCCCGGGGGACACAGTTGTGTGCTGTGTCTCCGGGGGAGCGGACTCCATGGCCCTGCTCTTTGCCATGTGCCTGCTGAAAAAGAAGCTGGGCGTGCAGGTCTGCGCCGCCCATTTTAACCACGGCCTCCGGGGGGAGGAATCGGACGGGGACGCGGCCTTTGTCCGGGATTTCTGCCGGGACTATGGGATTCCCCTGTATGAGCAAAAACAGCAGGTAAAGCCGGGGAAAAAGGGACTGGAGGCCGCCTGCCGGGACGCCAGGTATGCTTTCTTTGAGACCCTGCCGGGAAAAATCGCCACCGCCCACACGGCGGACGACAACGCCGAAACCCTCCTTTTGCACCTGATCCGGGGCACCGGCCTGAAGGGCCTGGGGGGAATCACCCCGGTAAACGGCCGGATTATCCGCCCCATGCTGATGACCACAAGGGCGCGGGTGCTGGCCTTTTTGCAGGAATACCACATCCCCTTTGTGGAGGACAGCAGCAACCAGACCGATGATTTCCTCCGCAACCGCATCCGCCACCATGTGATGCCATTGCTGAAACAGGAAAATCCCCGGCTGCCGGAGAACCTCTCCGCCGCCGCCCAGCGGCTCCGCCGGGACGAGGCGGCGCTGGACAAAATCAGCCGGGAGGCAGAAACCCGGGAGGTGGAACGGCTGCGCTCCCTGGAACCGGCGTTGCGGAGCCGGGTGCTGGGGCGGCTTCTGGAAGGGTGGGGAGTCAAGGAGCCGGAGGCGGAGCACATCGCCGCCCTGGAAGCCCTGGTGTTTTCCCCAAAGCCCTCCGCCCGGGCGTCCTTTCCCAATGGGGTGAGGGTGGAGCGGTGCTACGGAGCCTTGCAAAAGGCACAGGATTCGCCGCCCCTTGAGCCTTCTTTGGTGCACTGCCCGGGGGAAACGGATACAGATGAGATTAAAATTACCTGCTGTCCTGCCCAGAAGGGCTTCAAAGAAATGTACCGGTTTACGGTGCAGCCCCAGGGACAGCTTTGGCTTCGCTCCCGCCAGCCGGGAGATGAAATTACCCTGTCCGGCGGCACCAAAACCCTGAAGAAACTGTGGATTGACAGAAAAATTCCCGCTTCCCGGCGAAACCGGATTCCTGTTCTGGCGGACGACGCCGGGGTGGTGGCGGTGTGGGGAATCGGCCCCAACCGCAAACGCCTGACGGACACCGGGGTGGAAATCCGGTGGGAAGCAAAACATATAAAAACAGAGGGAGATTCATATGGAGAATAACATTCAGGAAGTGCTCATCAGCCAAGCCCAGATCGAGGAGCGGGTAAGCCGGCTGGCCCGGGAGCTGTCCCGGGAGTATGCCGGGAAAAACCCGGTGTTCGTGGGGGTGCTCAAAGGCGTGGTCATGTTCTTTGCGGACATGGTCAAGCGGATCACTGTTCCCTGCCAGATTGATTTTATGTGTATTTCCTCCTATTCCGGTACCGATTCCACGGGAAAGGCCGTTGTAAAGAAGGATGTGTCCGTGGATTTGAAGGACCGCCATGTGGTGATTCTGGAGGACATTTTCGACACCGGCACATCCCTGGACTTTACCTATCGGTACCTGCTTTCCAAGGAGCCCGCTTCCCTGAAAATCTGCACCTTCCTGGATAAGCCCTCCCGGAGAAAGCCGGAGATTACCCTGAAACCGGACTATGTGGGCTATGAGATTCCCAATGCCTTTGTGGTGGGTTACGGCCTGGATTACAACGAGTACTACCGGAATCTTCCCTATATCGGGATTTTGAAGCCCGAAGCCTATGAAAACGCTGAATAAGGAGTAAGTAGCTTGAAAAAACGAATGAAATTTTCCGTGGTGATTTACGCCGTGGTGATGCTTCTGCTGCTGAGCTGGATGCTGGGGGTTTTTCAGCCGAAAGACGACAACCTGGCCTATTCTCAGATTGTGGAGCTGTTCCGGCAGGAGCAGGTGAGGAGCTTCCAGGTAAACGACCACACCATCACTTTGTATCTCAGGGAGGCTTACGAGGGGAAGACCACCCTTCGGAGCCGGCTGGCAGACCCGGAGGGATTCCGGCGGGACTTCCAGGCGCTGTTTTTGGAGCAGCAGGAGGCGGGAATCCTGGAGTCCTATGACTTCGTCGCCGGCAAGGAGATGTCCCCCTATGACTTTGTCCTGCCCATTGTGCTGGCGGGCGGCGTGCTTTTGATTTTGTGGGTGATCCTGACCAGCCGGGCCTCCCGGAGCAACCCCATGAACGACTTCGGCAAAGCCCGCACCACCCTGGGAAGCGGCCAGAAGAAGGTCACTTTCAGGGATGTGGCCGGTGTGGACGAGGAAAAGGCGGAGCTGCAGGAGGTAGTGGACTTCCTGCGAAACCCCAAGAAGTTTGAGGAAATGGGCGCCCGGATTCCCCACGGCATTTTGCTGGCAGGCGCTCCGGGCACCGGCAAAACCCTTTTGGCCAAGGCGGTGGCGGGGGAGTCCAACGCGGCGTTTCTGGCCATCTCCGGTTCGGACTTTATGGAGATGTATGTGGGCGTAGGCGCCAGCCGTGTCCGGGATTTGTTCCAGCAGGCCCGGAAGGTGGCTCCGGCCATCATCTTCATCGACGAGATTGACGCCGTGGGCCGGAAGCGCGGCACCGGCCTGGGCGGCGGCCACGACGAGCGGGAGCAGACCCTGAACCAGATGCTGGTGGAGATGGACGGCTTCGGCAGAGCCGAAGGGGTGATTGTCCTGGCTGCCACCAACCGCCCGGACATTCTGGACCCGGCGCTGCTGCGCCCCGGCCGGTTCGACCGGCAGATTTATATCGCACCCCCGGACAGCAAGGGCCGGGAGGAGATTCTCAAAATCCACGCCGCCGGAAAGCGGCTGGATGAGTCGGTGAACCTGCGCACCGTTGCCCTGGCTACCACCGGCTTCACCGGTGCGGATTTGAGCAACCTTGTGAACGAGGCCGCCATTACCGCCGCCCGGGAGAACCGTCCGGTGATCAACATGAAGGACCTGAACGACGCCATGATGAAGATTCTGGCAGGCCCGGAGAAGCGGAGCCGTGTCCGCCTGGAAAAGGACCGGCGGCTCACCGCCATTCACGAGGCCGGTCACGCCGTGGCCATGTATCACCTGCCGGAGCATGACCCGGTGCACCAGATTTCCATTATTCCCCGGGGCCATGCCCTGGGTCTCACCTGGACCCAGCCCAAAGAGGACAGCGACCACCTGACCCGGAACCAGATGTACCAGCAGATTGTAGGTCTTTTGGGCGGCCGGGTGGCGGAGGCCCTGTTCCTGAAGGATATCTCCACCGGCGCTTCCAACGACATCGACCGGGCCTCCAAGCTGGCCCGGGATATGGTGGCCCGGTACGGTATGTGCGAGAGCCTGGGCACGGTGTCTTACACCAGCGGGGAGGAGGTCTTTATCGGCAGAGATTACGAAAAGACCAAGAGCTACTCCGAGAAGGTGGCAGGCACCATCGACGATGAGGTGAAAGCCATCATCGACCGGGCCTACCGGGAGTGCGAGAGCTACCTCCGGGAGGACGCCCAGAAGCTTCAGCAGGTGGTGGAATTCCTTCTGGAGCACGAAACCATGACAGGCGAGCAGTTCGCCCGGTGCATGGAAGGCAAACCCATCGGCGAGGCAGGAGACACCTCCCTCTTTGACAGCTACCGGCAGTAAAAAAATCCCGGAAGAACATTCTTCCGGGATTTTTTATAAGATAACAGCAGGCACTTTCCCATAAGCACAAGCCAATGTGAAGAGGCAGAAGCCTATAGCTCCCTCCGGGAGGGAGCTGGCACGGCGATAGCCGTGACTGAGGGAGCCAGCGGGCGGTAAGTTGACGGTTTGCTTTGGGAGTGGTACTTGCTGGTGGTTATCGACACCCGGTTGCAGACTTTTAATTTGTTATCCAATCAACCTTCTGCAAGTGCTTGCCAGCAGGGCCTTACTTTCTTGCTCCGGCAAGAAAGTAAGAAAAGTTGTCCGGCTTAAGGGGGAACAACTCGCTCCCGCTCGAATTGCTCCCCCTTAAGAATCCCCGGGTGGAACCAACCGGGATTGACCCTTCGCTTTGGCTCGGGTGCGGGGATTCAGCCTCTGCCCCCGTTTTGGGTTGTGGTTTTTGGGGCGCTTCTTTCCCACGCTGTCGATTGAAAGCCTGAAAAAGCCCGGTATCGCACCATAGAACGATACCGGGCGGGTCAGGGAAAGAACGATTCGTAGAAAGCCATCGTGCGAAATTGACACCGGTGGCACCCCGGCGTGCGAAATCGTCAGCGGCGACTCGCCGCCGGGCACTGCCCGCCTACAGTACATAGAAAAAGATGGAAAGAAACTGTAAAAGGCTGCCCAGAACCACAAAGATGTGGAACACGCTGTGAAACCAGGGGCGCTTGGAGCCGATGCCGTAGAGAATGGCGCCGACTGTGTAGGAGATGCCACCCAGAAGCAGCAGCACAAAGCCGGGGACGCCGATATACAGGGCGGTGATGCGCCAGAAGGGGAGAATGGCCCAGCCCATGCCGATATAGCAAATCATGGAGAACACCCGGAACTTCCGCAGGTCGATGGCGGTGAGGGTGCAGGCGACGGCGGCCAGCGCCCACTCCAGAGCCAGGAGGCTCCAGCCCAGGGCGGGATTCCGGGGGAGAAACGCGCTGATGAGAACGGGGGTGTAGGTTCCGGCGATGAGGGCATAGATGGTGCAGTGGTCAATGACCTGCATTACCTTCTTGCCGGTGCCCGCCGGCAGGCCGTGATACACGCTGGAAACGGTGTAAAGGGCGATGAGGGACAGTCCATAAATCAGCACCCCCAGAATGGGCAGGGGGGCGGCACCGGGGACGGTGCGCACAAGCCCCAGCACCAGCGCCAGTACGCCGAAGCCGCCGCCTACGATGTGGGTAATCATATTCATCAGCTCCTCTCCCCGGGTGTAGTTGGGAAGAAGTCTTTGGGACAGGGGAATGCGTTTTGCCATAGGGTTACCGCCTTTCAGGATTTGCCAATATTATACCCAAGACCTTTCCCGTTTGCACCCTCCCGGCGGTTTTTTCCTCTCTCCGGAGGGGATGGACCCCTCTCCTGACAGTAGAGAAAGCGTGGAGATGGGCAATTTGCATAAATTTAGACGGATATTTTCGGCGCGGGCAAGGGATGTTCACAATAAGTTTCCATGATTTTCGGCGGGAATTGTGCTATAATGTTAATGGCAGGTGAGACTGCCAAAGATGTGCGAATAAGGAGCCGTTATGAATAACAATATATTGTTTTTCTTGACACCGAAGGCTATGTGTTCCTTCGTTTATGACGATTTCACCATCCGGCAGGCGCTGGAGCGGATGGAAACCGCAGGCTATGCCGCCCTTCCTATCCTGAACAAGCGGGGAGAGTACCGGGGCACGCTGACAGAGGGCGATTTGCTCTGGGCCCTGAAGAATATGTGCTACATGGATATGCGCCAGGCGGAGGCCCGGAAAATCATGGAGATTACCCGCCGGAAGGACAATGTGCCGGTGCGGGTACATACGGGAATGCACGAGCTCATCAGCCGGGCCAGCACCCAGAATTTTGTCCCGGTGGTGGACGACAAGGACGCCTTTATCGGAATCGTCACCAGAAGGTCCATTATGCAGTACTGCTGCCAGCAGCTTTTCCCGGAAGATTGATTCCTTACAAAAAAAGATACCGTGCCGGAGTCTTTGCTCCGGCACGGTTTTTCGGTTCTGTAATCCATATTGGGGCCAGGCGGTAAGCCTGACCCCAGCATGGATGATAGAACCGTTTTTCGTTACTTTTGGGCGGGCTTTCCGGTGTAGAGCTGGTAGTACCGGCCCTTTTCCTCAATCAGCTGGTCATGGTTGCCCCGCTCGATGATTCTGCCGTGTTCCAGAACCATGATACAGTCGGCGTTTTTGACCGTGGACAGCCGGTGGGCGATGACGAAGGTGGTTCTGCCTGCCATCAGCCGGTCCATGCCCTCCTGTACCAGAGCCTCGGTGCGGGTGTCGATGGAGGAGGTGGCCTCGTCCAGAATCAGCACCGGGGGATTGGCGACCGCCGCCCGGGCAATGGCCAGCAGCTGCCGCTGACCCTGGCTCAGATTGCCGCCGTCGCCGGTAAGCATCGTGTGATAACCCTCCGGCAGACGCTTCACAAAGCTGTGGGCGTTGGCCAGCTTCGCCGCCTGGATGCACTCCTCGTCGGTGGCGTCTGGACGGCCGTAGCGGATGTTATCCAGCACCGTGCCGGTGAACAGGTGGGTATCCTGAAGCACCATGCCCAAAGAGTGGCGCAGATCCGCCTTTTTGATTTTGTTGATATTGATGCCGTCGTAGCGAATCTTGCCGTCGGCAATGTCGTAAAACCGGTTGATCAGGTTGGTGATGGTGGTCTTACCGGCGCCGGTGGAGCCTACAAAGGCAATTTTCTGACCCGGCGTGGCGTACATCTTGATATTGTGCAGCACCAGCTTTCCTTCCTCGTAACCGAAGTCCACATCGTCGAAGGTCACATCACCCTCCAGCTTCTTGTAGATGATCTCGCCGGACTTGGTCTTATGCTTCCAGGCCCAGATTCCGGTGCGTTCTGCGCACTCCGTCAGGTTGCCCGCCTCGTCCTCCCGGGCGTTTACCAGCTGGGTAGTGCCCTCGTCGGTTTCCGGCTTCTCGTCCATCAGGGCGAAAATCCGCTCCGCGCCCGCGATAGCCATGACCACGGAATTCATCTGCTGGCCAATCTGGCTGATGGGCTGGGTAGAGCTCTTGTTCAGGGCGATAAAGCTGATGAGGGTACCCAGGGTCAGGCCGAACAGGCCGTTCAGAGCCAGAATCGCGCCGATGATGATACACACCACATAGCTGATATAGCCCAGGTTGCCGTTTACCGGCATGACGATGTTGGCAAAGGCATTGGCCTTGTAGGCGCTGTCCCGCAGTTCATCGTTGAGCCGGACAAACTCCTCCAGGTTCTTCTCCTCGTGGCAGAATACCTTGACCACCTTCTGCCCGTCCATCATCTCCTCAATGTAGGCGTTCACTTTGCCTAAGCTCTTCTGCTGAGCGGAGAAGTACTTCCGGGACTTGCTGCCGATGAAGCCCATGGCACGGGTCATCACCCACACCATAAACACCGTCCAGATGGTCAGGGGGATGTTCATATAAATCATGCTGGCAAAGGTGATGACCACCGTCACCGAGGAGTTGATGAGCTGAGGGATGCTCTGCCCCATAAGCTGCCGCAGGGTATCCACATCGTTGGTGTAGACGGACATGATGTCCCCGTGGAGGTGGGTATCAAAGTACTTGATGGGCAGGCTCTGCATATGGTTGAACAAATCCACCCGGATGTTCCGCATTGCGCCCTGACAAATGGTCACCACAATCCGGTTATACAGAAAGGAGGCCAGAATGCCCACGGCATAAAAGACGATGAGCTTTACAAGCGCTGCCGACAAAGGCCCGAAATCCGGGTTGGGTACCCCAATCAGCGGCACCACATAGTCGTCCACCAGAGTCTGCATAAACAAAATGCCGTTCAAGGTGGAAATGGCGGAAACCAAAATGCACACCACCGCCACGAAGGAGGCCAGCTTGTAATCCCGCAGCATATACCCCAGAACCCGCTTCAGGACAGGCCAGGGATTGCCCTCAAATTTTGCGCCATAATTTCTCTGATGCATGGTTTACGCCTCCTTTCCTTCCGGTACCGCGTCCGGGGTGGGGCCGTCGAAGTCGCCGCCGCCCTGGGTCTGTACCTGGTAAATTTCCCGGTAAATGTCGTTGTTCCGCAAAAGGTTTTCATGGGTATCAAAGCCCGTGACCTTGCCGTCGTCCAGCACCAGAATCCGGTCCGCGGACTCGATGGCGGAAACCCGCTGGGAAATGATAATCTTGG
This sequence comes from uncultured Eubacteriales bacterium, assembly GCA_949293985.1. Classification (GTDB taxonomy): domain Bacteria; phylum Bacillota; class Clostridia; order Oscillospirales; family Oscillospiraceae; genus Faecousia. The sequence continues at coordinate 40,002 of CASFFN010000005.1, forward strand.
TCACATCGGGAATCTCCTCCCGGAAGGCCCGGCGGATCCGGGCGTCGGTAGCCGTATCCACGGCGCTGGTGGAGTCGTCCAGAATCAGCACCTTGGGATTTTTCAGAAGCGCTCTGGCAATACACAGCCGCTGCCGCTGTCCGCCGGACACATTGGTGCCGCCCTGCTCAATCCAGGTGTTGTAGCCATCGGGGAAGTTCGTGACAAAGTCGTGGGCGCAGGCCTTCTTACAGGCGTCCACGCACATCTCCTCCGTGGCCTCCGCATTGCCCCACCGCAGGTTGTCCAGGATGGTGCCGGAGAACAGCACATTCTTCTGAAGCACCACAGCCACGCTGTTGCGTAAAAACTCCATATCGTAGTCCCGCACATCTACGCCGCCAACCAGCACGCTGCCCTTATCCACATCGTACAGACGGCTGATGAGGGACACCAGGCTGGACTTGCCGCAGCCGGTGCCGCCGATGATGCCGATGGTCTCACCGGAGTGAATGTTGATGTTGATGTCCTCCAGCACCTCCTCGCCGCCGGTATGCCGGTAGGAGAAGTGGACATTGCGGAATTCCACGCTGCCGTCCTTCATCTCGTGGATGGGCTTCTTGGGCTGCTGAATATCGGGAACCTCCGACAGTACCTCCGCCACACGCTTCATAGCGGCAATGCTCATGGTCAGCATGACGAACACCATGGAAAGAATCATCAGGGACATGAGCACATTCATCACATAGTTGAATAGGGAAGACAGCTGCCCCGGGGTAATTTCTCCCACCACCGCGGACTGGCCGCCAAACCAGGACAGGCCCACCATGCAGCTGTAAACGACCGTCATCATAATGGGGCCGTTGAGGGCGACCCGCCTCTCGGCCTTTACGAAGAGCTTATACAGATTGTTCGCGGAGTTATAGAACTTTTCCTTCTCGTAATCCTCCCGGACAAAGGCTTTCACCACCCGGATGGCGGATACATTCTCCTGAATGTCGGCGTTCAGGTCGTCGTATTTTTTGAACACCTGGTTGAACAAAGGGATCACCGTGCTGATGACCAGCGCCAAGGCGATCACCAGTACAATTCCCGCCCCTATAAAAATGGTACTCAGCCGCAGGCTGATGGTGCAGCACATGATAATGCTGAACAGGAACATGAGAGGGGCCCGGACGGCCATACGCAGGCACATCTGGTAGGCATTCTGAATATTGGTCACATCCGTGGTCAGACGGGTGACAAGGCCCGCTGTGCTGAACTTGTCGATGTTGGAAAAGGAATAGGTCTGGATTTTGCCGAACATGGCCTCCCGCAGATTGCAGGCAAGGCCTGACGATGCCATAGCGCCGTAGCGGCCTGCCAGCACGCCAAAAACCAGGGCCAGAAAAGACATTACCAGCATCAGAGCGCCGTAGATCAGAAGCTGATTCAAATCTCCGGCCCGGATGCCTTTGTCAATGACCAATGCCGAGATAAACGGTATCAGTACCTCCATCACCACTTCCCCCGCCGTAAACAGGGGCGTCAGCAGGGAGGCTTTTTTATACTGCTTCACCTGGGCTAAAATCAATTTAACCATACAGTATCCTCCTATTATTTTGGTTATCGCCTGCTATTATAAGCTTTTTCCCCTTGAATGTGAATTCAGAATATGTTATTATTGATAAGAAAAAATTATTGATAAAGAGGTGGTTTTTTGAATACCTTTCAGCTGGAATGCTTCCTGGCGGTGGCGGAGAATTTGAGCTTTGCCCGGGCCGCCCAGCAGCTGCACATCACCCAGCCAGCCGTTACCCAGCAGATTAAGGCGCTGGAAAAGGAGCTGAACGCCAAGCTTTTCGCCCGGTCTACCCGCAGCGTCAAGCTCACCCGGGAGGGGGCGGTGTTCCTCTACGATTCCCAGCATATTCTGGCCATCGCCCGGCGGATGACCGACCGGTTCGCAGCAGCGGAAAGCTCCACCATGAAGTTTTTGTCTGTGGGCTGCTACAACTATATCTGTCTGTTTCTCATGATTCCTGTGATGGAGTCCCTGAAAGCCCAATTCCCCATGCTCCATCCCCGGCTGCCGGTGCTGCCCTTCAACCACATTTACCGGCTGCTGGACGATGAGGAGCTGGATGCGGTGGTGGCCTTCCGGGAGGATTCCTCTGTCCGGGTAAGAGCCGCCTATCAGGAGCTGACCCAGACCCCTCTGGTCTGCCTGTGTCCCCTGGACAACCCCCTGGCCCGGAATGCGTCCCTCACCCTGAAAGACCTGGAGCAGGAACTGCTGGTGCTGTTCAACCCCACCCGGGCTCCCTACCACATCGGACGGATTCACGGGGAGCTGATGGCCAACCGCCAGCCCGGGGAATTCTACTTCTGCGAAAGCGAGCAGGCCATCATGGTGCTGGTGGCGGCAGGCTATGGGGTTTCCATCCTGCCGCAAATTCTGGTGCCCCAAAACACCCGGGTTGCAGCCATCCCCATCCGGGACTGCCCGCCCCTTTCCTTTGGCATCTACTACAAGTCCATGGAAAACAATCCCACCTTGCAGGAGTTTATTGCAGGGATGCGGGCTTCCTTCCAGAAGAAAAAGTCCCTGCCTCCTCCTGCCGATGACTACCAGGAGGTGCAGGAATGAGGATATCCGGGGTTTATCCCTCCCCTTTGGGGGAGATTCTGCTGACAGCGGACGAAATCGGCCTGACAGATGTGCGGTTCGGAGAAACCGGCTCCGGGGCAAAAAGGGAAATCCCCCCGGCCCTTCTTCCGGCGGCCCGGTGGCTGGATGGGTACTTTGCCGGGGAACAGCCCGGGGAGACGCCCCCGCTGCACCCGGTGGGCACCCCCTTCCAAACCCGGGTGTGGGCGCTGCTTTCGGAAATCCCCTACGGAAAAACCTGCACCTATGGGGACATAGCCCGGCGCTTGGGCTGTCCGGGGGCCGCCCAGGCGGTGGGGGGCGCCGTAGGCCGAAACAAGCTTTCCCTGTTCCTTCCATGCCATCGGGTTGTGGGCGCCAACGGCAGCCTTACCGGCTATGCCTGGGGCCTTTGGCGGAAAGAATGGCTGCTGAAGCTGGAAAGGGAAAACCGCCGGGAAGGGTAACCGGCCGGGCAGGGATCGATTTGCATTTTTGCCTTTGGCAAAAATAGAGGCTGTCTCCAGTGTGCCTACTGGAGACAGAACCTGCCCTGGCAGGTTCTGCTACTATGGGTTCGCTCCCGGTTTTCTGCGCATAAAAAATCCCCGGAAGGGTGCTGCCCTTCCGGGGATTTCTGGTGCCGGTGACCGGGATCGAACCGGTACGCTTTTTAGGGCGAGGGATTTTAAGTCCCTTGTGTCTGCCTGTTCCACCACACCGGCGCGGCCTCGTGTATCATACCACAAAACCCGGAAACCGTCAAGTATTCTCCGGGGGGCAGCGGGGTTTTTCACCGCCGTCCATATAAGCTGCCCCGTCAGCCCCAGCCCTATGCCCAGCGGCGGGCGCATCCGCCGCTACCCTGCGCAGAAGAAAGGCAGACCGCCCTTTACTGCCGCACGGCATACGGCAGGCAGCAGGCAGGCGTTTTCCCGGACGGACAAGTGCGCGCCATGCGAGGCCCTCCCGATAGAGAAGCGGGAGCGGCTGCGGCGGCTCCGGATTCAGACCGCCAAAAAAGGCGCCGCGGATACGGCGCCTTTTTTCAGAAAACTTAGCCGAACAGACCGCTGAGGCCGCTGCCCACACCGCCGATCATGCCGCCCATGGCGCTGACAAGCATGCTCTCCAGCACCTTGTAAATCACCAGGTAGGACAGCAGCAGCACCACAGCCAGAATCAGGCTTACCACCAGAACGGACACCAGGCTGTCTTTCTTCTTCATACCGGCAAACAGCAGCTTCGCATTCAGCACAGCCGCGGTTACCATAGCCAGGGCAATGAAAATGCCGCCGATGGTTGCGGAAATCAGGGTGAAGACGCCAGCCACAAAAGTGATGATGGCGGGGCAGACATTCACGCTGGCGCCGGTAATCAGAGCCTTCTGCCAGTTCACCTGTTCCTTCTTCAGCACCTGCATCAGAAGGACGATCAGGAAGGGCACCAGGGTGGAAATCAGCCACACCAAAAAGCCCAGCCAAATGGAAGTGCCGGTTACATTCACGCCTATGTAGGACAGGGCGTCCTTGACCGGCCCCAGCATTCCGCCCAGAATCATCAGGCAGCTGAGAATATAAAGCACCAGACCGCCGCCCAAAAATACCAGCGCGGTAGGCAGATTCACATGGACGCCCATGGGGTCATTCAACAGTCCCTTCGCGGCGTTGGGTGTGCTCTTGAAAGCGTCGCCTACGGCTTTGCCCACATCGCTGCCGGCAGGGGCTGCCTGCTGCTGGGGCTGCCGATACTGCTGTTGCGCCTGCTGAGCCGCCTGGGCGCCGGGACAGGAGCAGCTCTGTCCTTCCGGGACTTCTCTGCCGCAATATCTACAAAACATATCTTTCTCCTCCCACAATTCGTTTCTATTTGAGCTTCCGGGCAGGCCCGGAAGAAACTCACAAAAAACCATACCCAAATTTTAGCATTGTATGAACAAAATGTCAATACAGCTGGGGCATTTAATTCTCCGGCGTCATAGGCGTCTGTAAATACTGCTCCCAGGGGAAGGATTCCTCGGTGCTGTCCCAGCCGAAGGCCTCCCGGATTCCGGCGCAAAGGGCAATGAGCTTATTTTGCAGGGATTCTCCCCGGAATTTGTCTGCTCCCGCCTCCGTCATGGCGTAGTAGAAAATCTGCTTCCGGTCTTCCGTGGGGAAGGACAGGGAAATCTCGTTCAAAAACGCCGGATCGTCCCCTTCCAGCCAGGAGGCCATTTCCTCCGGCACCTCATAGCTCAGGGTATAGGCAAACCCACTGGGGTTGTACTTCTCGTTCCAGCCGTCCAACTCCCGGCTGTTGCCCATGACCCGGCTGTCTACCACGGCGCCCAGGCCCAGCAGCAGTTCCCGCTTCGCCGGGGCCATGGTGGGGACAAAAATGTGGGGATTCCGGCCGTTCCAAACCAGAGCGCCGGCGCAGGGCGCTTCCACACTGCGCACCAATTCGATATACAGCTTTACGCCGCCGGTACTTTTGGTCATAAAGTAATCGGGAAGCGTTTGCAGCACCTTTTCTATCCCATCCAGGGTTTTCTCTATGGCCGGCACCTGGTATTCCGGGGTGTAGGCATAGTCCCCGGACGCCTCCTCCGGCTGGGTAATGCGAATTTGCACGCCGTAGTTGCGGTTCAGCTCCTGGATTCGTGCCTGGCACAGTTCCAGCCCTTCCGTGTCCGGATTGTCCTTGGTATACAGGGGCTGGAGATAAATCCCATCCTGGGATACCGGGGTCTTTTCCGGCTCCCAGCGGTACAGGTTTTTTACACCCGCCTGCTCCGTGAGAAGATACAGGAAGGTCCCGTCCCCATCGGCCCGGCACACCTTGCCGGCCGGGCTCATATCCACCCGGCTGGTCAGGGTCCCGGTTTCCAGGCTATACAGCTCCAGCACCTGCTTCTCCTCCTCGCAGGTGAGAAGTCCGTTCATGGAAAACGCCGGGAAAAGGGTCTTTCCGGTCAAATCCCCGGTAAAGCACCGGGCCTCGCCGCCCCGGACGCCCACCACCTGCTGCTCCACCGCGCCGTCCCGAATCCGGCAGTAGTATTGGGCCTGCCAGGTGAAAAGGGAGAGGATTTCCACATTTTTCGCTGCGGTCTGTCCCGTTTCTCCGTTTAAGTAGACCGTCCGGGATTCCTCCCGGGAATCGGTAATCCGGCAGGCCAGCACATCTCCGTCGAAAAAGCTGCCGGTCAGCTCCGCCTGGGCGTCCCCGTAGCCGCGCAGCGGGGCGGAAAGGCCGGTTTCCATGTCCAGTACCCGCACCTGTCCCGGCACACAGTAGTAAATTTTCCCGTTTTTCAGGCTGATGACCGGCTGGGCAGCCTCCACCGGTAAATCCAGCTGCCGCATAAGCTCCAGCCGGTTGTTCAGCACCAGCACCTGCCGGGAATCTTTCAGATAGATGGCTGCCTGCTGCCCATAGACCGTAATATCCTCCCGGCTTATGGGCTGGCCCAGGGGATACTGCGCCTCCCGCAAGCCGCTTTCACTTCCCAGCAGGGTGAGATTGCCCGCTTCGTCCAGCAGCAGGGGCTTGCCGTCCAGCAGTACAAAGTCCTGGATATCTCCGTCGGTCCGGCACAGAAGCACCGCTCCCCGGGTCTGCTTTTCCATCTGGCTGGGCTGGTAGCCCAGAGGCTGGGTTTGGGCGGGTTCGGTTGGGCTTTGGGTGGTTTCCCCGGGATTGACCGTACAGCCTGCCAGCAGCAGGGTCAGCAGCAGAATCGCAATGGCTTTTTTCAAATCACTGCCTCCTTGCCAAAGTGTAGTCGTCCCCCTGTCGGTAATAGGGACAGCGGCCCTGAGGCTGGACAAAGGCCCGGTAAAACTCGTCCTCGTCCAGCTCCATCATACAATAATATTCATCCGCTTCCTGGTCATAGTCATAGTACCAGCAGGTTTCGCAAAGACAATCCATCAGTCTGCCTCCAAAACGCGGAAGGAAAATTCCCCGTTTTCGTATACCAGGCAGCTGTGGCTGCCGTCCTTGGGGATGGAAACGCTGCCGGGATTCAGACACCGCACTCCCTCCACCGCACAGTCCTGCTTCACATGCGTGTGCCCGTAGAGGAACACATCTCCGGGATTCAGCCGGGGCAGATTCTGGGGATTTTCGTGGTGCCCATGGGTCAGATAGAAGGTCTTGCCGTCCGCCATCAGCTGGGAATAGGGAGCCATGCAGGGAAAGGGCAGCACCATCTGGTCCACCTCCGCCTCGCAGTTGCCCCGGACGCAGAGAATCTTCCGGGCCAGGGGGGACAGCAGGGCGATGACTTCCTTGGGGGCGTAATCCCGGGGCAGGTCGTTTCGGGGGCCGTGGTAGAGAATGTCCCCCAGCAGCACCAGCTTGTCCGGCTTTTCCTGTTCGTAGACTTCCAGCAGCTTGCGGCACCAGTAGGCAGAGCCGTGAATGTCGGAAGCAATCAGCAATTTCATGGTTATTTCCCGCCTTCCTTGGTTTTCAGGGTATTGAGGTAGCTTTCTACATCGAAAGGCTCCAAAAGGGCGTTTTTGGGCAGGTACAAGGGGTGGTGAGGGTGCCCCGCCTTGCTGCGCTTGCCGGCGCAGAACCATCTGGCGCCGTGAGCCTCTCCCACCGCCAGCATATCCCGCAGGCACTGGGGGAGATAGTCCCGCTTCTCGATGATGGTGCCCCAGGCTGCCCAGATACCCGGATGCTCCGAGATGGACAGCACATAGGAGAAGGCTTCCAGATTCTCCCGATGGAGCTGGGGATTGCACACCTTTTCCATGGTGTCCGGGTCGGTGGCCCGCTGGGCGTATACATTGAACATGATAAAACTGTCGTAACCGTTCCCCAGGGCAATCCGCTCCACGGATTTCAAGGTGTTGTCCAGCTGCCCCGGCTGGGCGGTGGAGGGGTTGATGCCCACGCAAATCAGAGGGTTACGGCCCCGGGTTCCCAGTATGTAACGGTATTCCGAGTAAAAATTGGGCACATACAGCCAGGCATTTACATCGTACCGGGGATTTTCCCGGCTGGCTTCTTCCAAAGCCTCCCGGAAGGGCAAAATTGCAATCTGGCTGGTCGCTCCGGATGGAATGTGCATGGCTCAGCCTCCTACGGGGGGAAACCAGCAATGCTGATCCGGCTTGTAAAATTCGCATTCTTCCTGTTTTCTTCCGGTCTGCTCCAGCCACTTGGCAAAGGCCTTGTCCAGGAAAGGGTACACCCCGGTCATGCCCGCCTGAAGCTGCACCGTCCGGCCGTCTTCCATATACAGCTCAATGAGCAGGTTCCCGGAGGCGTTGTAAAGCTGCTGCCCGGTAATCTGCCCGTAACGGTAAACGGTACTGCGCTTTCCGAAGGTGGTGACCAGGAAGCTCTCCTGGTCGTAAAACACCCCGAAGGTCATGTAGTACACCACTAAGGCAATGCCCACCGCCAGAATGATACCGCCGCCGGCAATGAGAATCCAGCCGTTGGTGAGGCCGGAGAAAATCGCCGCCAGTCCCAGCACCGCCAGAATCAGCCCGAAGGAGCCGTACCGTTTGTTCAGCCGAACCGCCAGGCCGGAGTGGTGCTGCTGCTGGTTCCGGAACACCCGGGTAAAGCCCTTGTCCACCAGATAGCAGCCGCCGAACACCACCGCCATCACCACAATTACTGCCACATATTCCATGTCTATCTCCTTGCTTAGGGGCAGAGCACCAAATCCACCGGCACATCAAATTCCTCCACCGGCAGCCGCTCCACCATCTGAAATTCATAGCACAGAGCCACCGTGGGATGCTCCGGCTCCTTTGCCAAAAAACGGTCGTAAAATCCGCCGCCGTAGCCAATCCGGTGTCCCTCCCGGTCAAAGGCCAGACCGGGCATCAGCACCAGGGCGTGGGGATCCTCCGCCACCGGGGAATCGGCGACAGGCTCCGGGATCCCGCCAAAGCCCGGGGCCACAAGGCTTAAATCCTCCAGGTACAAAAAGCGCATTTCCTCCCCGTACACCTTGGGGACGGCAATCCGCTTACCGTCCGCCAGCGCTCTTTCCAGTATGGGCAGGGTCCGCACCTCCTGATTATAGGAGAGGTAGCCGTAGAGGGTATCGGCTTTTTGATAAAGCTCCGTGTTCAGGAGCTTTTCCATGAGGATTCGGCTTTTTTCCTGAATTTCCTCCGGGGTCATGGCCCGTTTTTTCTCCCGGATTTCCTTTCTTAACTGCTTTTTACACATGGGCGGCCTCCTCCCCGGGGCGGTACATCCGAAACCACAAAAAGATTGCCGCCTGACCGGGGATACCCAGCAAAAATACCTTCCAGGTGTTCCAGTGAAGGAAAATCAAAAGGCTTACAAAGATACTCAGCAAGGTCCCCCACATGATAATGGAGATGTACCACTCATTCCGGCGAAAATCCCGCCACGCGGACCGAAGGCTCAGCAGCACAATGGCGTTTGCCGGGATGGCGTAAAAAAAGGAAACCCAGCTGTTGGGGTAGCCTATGGAGGAAATCACCACAAAAAACAAAAGCGCCACGAACCACACCAGCAGCGAGCACAGCTTACAGATAATCCCTTTGTCCGCCTTCTTCTTCATGGTTTTGGTTATCACCTTGTCCACGGTGCGCTCCACCACATTGGCGTCCTCCGGCAGGGCCTCCGGGTCCCGGAGCAAATCGTCCACCGTTACCTCAAACAGCTGGCTCAGCTGCACCAGGGTGATTACATCCGGCATGGACTCTCCCCGCTCCCATTTGGAAACCGCTTTATCCGAATAGTTCAGCTTCTCCGCCAGGGCAGCCTGGGTCAGATGAAACTGCTTGCGGTAGGACACAAGATTGGCGCCCAGCTGTTTTTTCAGCTTTTCGTCGTTCATATTTCCCCTCCTGCACATATTTAACCTATTTTATCAAATTTACCCGGGTATTTCAACCACAAATAATGCCGGCGGCTCCGGAGCCGGATGATAACCGCCGCCGGGCGCGCCGGAAAACGCGCCGAAAAAACACACCGGCCGCCCCCGAAAGGGATTGGCCGATGTGCCTTTCGCCGCGTTTTGATAGGCGGAAGCCTTAGCCTCCGGGGGCATTCCGCCGCCGGGCCGGAAGCGTCTTTACGCGTATAACGCTCTGGGAAAACTCAAATAAAGAACTTCCGAATCATGGTTTCCCGGGCGGGGCGGCAGAGGGCGAGAAAAATCAGGAAGCCTCCGAACAGCACCAGAGCGCCCATGGGGAAGTAGGCCCAAAGGAGCTGCTTTCCTTCCAGGAAAGTGTGGTTCAGGAGAAACTCCATCAGGGGCATAAACGCTCCCAGGGCGATGAAGCCGCCGCCGTAGATGTAGAGCCGGCCCTTGCGGATGTACCGAAGCAAGGTGGTGACGGTGGTGAGAAGCACACCGAAGAAGCCCACCACCGGGAAGGCGAAGGACAAAAACCAATGTCCCCCGGTAGCCAGGTTAATATACAATAGATACAGCCCAATGGAGAGAAACGCACAGGGTACAAAAACCGCCGGGTTGGGCTTTTTGAACCACAGGGGCAGGATGAAGGTTACATAACATACCCCCAGTCCACCCATTACATAGCCCGACCAGGTGACAGCGCCGGAGAGCTGCAAATCGCACAGCAGCACCGTGAGAATGGTCAGGAGCATCAGCCCGGAAACCACCCACAAAATGCCCCAGGGGCTGACCTTGGTGTGGGGGTTCCGCTCCTCCGGGAACAGGGGCAGGGTATCGGGCATCACAATGTCCGGGTGGAAGGGAATGGTGCCGCACAGGGGGCACTGCTTTTCCGTGTCAGATAGCTTGACGCCGCAGGTAATACAGTACATAAAATCCGCTCCTTACTTGGGGGAATGATTGCTTTGCACCTCCACCGGAAGGCCCATATCCCGAAGCACCAGGAAAAATTCCCGTTCCAGGTTGGGTTCTACAATGTTCCGGGTGAAGTTTACATACAGGGTGTCCCCGTAGGACAAAACCCCGCAGTTGTGGGGGGACATGGCCTGAGAGCTGAGGATGAAGTCCATCCGCCGTACATAAGGCTCCATCTCCCTGGGCAGGGTCACCTGACCTAAGTTGGACAGGCACAGGCAGGACTTCCGTTCCCCCACCGCCATGAATACCGCCTTCATCACCAGGTTTTTGATAAACAGCGGGGTGATTTTCAGCAGGAACACCTGCTCGCTCTTTACATTGGTGGCAATCCGGGCGGACATCTGCTTGGGGGTCACATCCAGGGCCATCCGGTGCTGGATAATCTGACACAGCTCCTCAAAGCTGTAATCTCCCAGCTTGGGGTCTACCTCCGGGGTGGTGTAAAGGGCAAAGTTCCGCATGGACTTGCTGGGGAACAGCCGCCGCAGATTCACAGGAATGAGAAGCCGCACATACTTCCGGTACCGGCGGTTGGGAATCTGCTGGGCCTGGAGATTCAGAATGGCCTGCATCAGGGCGGCGCTTAAGAAGGTGGTCATGCTGACGCAGTAGTGATGGGCCTGCTCCAGCACCTGGGCCACCGGCAGCCGGAAGCAGGTGACATTGAGAAAGCCGTCCGGCTCCGGGGTGCCTTTCAAGTGCCAGGCGTTGTTCTCCCGGCGGCTGGCGCATACCGGCCCGGCGTATTTGGGGAAGCTGTCCTCCAGCTCCTCCGGGGAGGGCTCCTCCAGTCGTCCCACCACCCCTTGTTCCGCCGGAATCACCAGATGGTACTTCTGCTGCAAATACTCCGCCACCAGGGCCTTGAGGAAAATCACACCCCCGTTGCCGTCGGTGAGGGAGTGGAAAAACTCCACTGCGATCCGGTTGTGGTACACAATCACCCGGAGGGCGCAGTCCCGCAAGTCCTTCCGGGTCATCCGGGTGAGGGGGTAGCTCATCTCCTGCCGGATGGCTGGGGCGTGGGACACCTGCTGCAAATAGTACCAGAACAGCCCCTTCCGCAGCCGGGTTCCCAGAGAGGGGAACCGGCGGATGGTCACATCCAGGGCCGACTGCAAAACCTTGGTGTCCACCTCCTCTTTCAAGGTGGCGGAGAGGCGGAAGGCGTTGGTCCAGTTGTGACTCCGGGCAGCCGGATAGATTTTGGCGGCGTTGTCCAGAGGCATCCACCGCAGCTTGTTCTCCTCGCTGATATGCTGGCTGAGAAAATGGTTGATGGTGGTGTAGTCCTCCTCATTTTCCGCCAGCTCGTAGAGCACATAGGCGTGCCACCGCTCCGGGGCCACCACCAATTTGCTTTTGCACCCGGCTTCCAAGAGGTTTTTGTGCATATCCGCCGCATCGCTGAGCATAATCTCGTCCCCGCCTACGAAGATGAGGGAGGGAGGCAGCCCTTCCAGATTGCCAAAGAGGGGGGAGGCCAGGGGATTTTTGGGGTCCTCCGTATAGCACCGGGTGTAAAATTGCAGCTGCTCTGCGGTCATGTTGGGGTCAACATCCCGGTTGGTTTCGTAGGATTCCCCGGAGGAGGTCAAATCCGTCCAGGGAGACATGGAAATGAGCCCCCCGGGAAGGGGCAGGTTCTCTTCTTTCAGTTTCAGGCACAGGGCATAGATCAGGCCGCCTCCGGCGCTCTCTCCGCACAGGGCAATCTGCTTGGGGTCATAGCCCTTTCGCAGCAGATACTGATAGCTTTCCAAAGCGTCCTCCAAAGCCGCCGGAAAAGGGGATTCCGGGGCCAGCCGGTAGGCGGGGCAGAACACCCGGACACCGCACCGCACCGCAAGCGTTGAGCCATAGCCCTTGGCATACTCCAAATCCCCGCAGGCGTAGCCGCCGCCGTGAAGATACAAAATAACCCCCTGCCGCCGCTCGTCCTTGGGAATCACCCAGGCGGCCGGGAACTTCTCAAAGGGGTGGTCTTTGATAATCACCATTTTCCGGTGCTTGAATTCCATCAATTCCCCCAGCATCCGCTGCCCCTTCCGGGAGGATTCCAGGGAAAAATTCTTCATCACAGACTGAAGCATAGTCAGTCGGCTGCGAACGTATTTTGCAGATAGTGCCATGGAAGCACCTCCATTTGGTGTATAAGCTTATCATACCACGAAGCATTGGCTTTTGCAACCTACTGCCGGGAGAATGCCCTCTCCACTCCGGGGATAAATAGGGAAAACCCCCGAAAAACCGGGAGATTTCCCTATTTTTCGGGGGCGCATAAATTGTAAACTTTTCCTGACTTACAGCTTTATCAGCCGGGTGAGAATCTCTCCGGCTGCCTGCTCCTTGGTCATGATGGGAAGCGCCTCGGTCTTTTCCGGGGTGATGAGGGTGAGAATGTTGGTATCGCACCCGAAGCCTGCCCCCTCCTGGGCGATGGAGTTGGCGCAAATCATCTGGCAGCCCTTCTTTTGTAGCTTTGCCCGGGAGTTTTCCAGCAGGTTCTCCGTCTCCATGGAGAAGCCGCAAAGCACCTGATGGGGCTGACGGTGGCTGCCCAGCCAGGAAAGAATATCCTGGGTGCGCTTCAGGGGAATCGCCATGTCCCCGTCGGACTTTTTCACCTTCTGGGAGGCGGTGGACACGGGGGTGTAGTCCGCAACCGCTGCCGCCATAATCACCATATCCTGCTCGTGGGAAAGCTCCTCCACCGCCTGGAACATTTCTTCCGCAGTGACCACCGGGCGGCACTTCACAAAGAGGGGGGCCTTGACCTCCATGGCGCCGTGAACCAGCGTCACCTCTGCCCCCCGGAGCATGGACACCTTTGCCAGGGCGCAGCCCATCTTCCCGGAGGAGTGGTTGGTGATGAACCGCACCGGGTCAATGGGCTCCCGGGTGGCTCCGGCGGTGACCAGCACCTTTTTCCCCGCCATATCCTTGGGGAAGGCCAGCTCCCGGAGAATGTACTCCAAAAGCACCCATTCCTCCGGCATCCGTCCGTCTCCTGAGTCCCCGTTGGCCAGCATCCCGTGATTCGGGGCGATAATCTCATAGCCGAAAGAGGCCAGCCGCTTCAGATTGTCCTGCACAATGGGATTGTGATACATATTGTGGTTCATGGCAGGACTGATAAGCTTTTTGCAGGGGCAGGCCATGATGGTGGTGGTGAGCATATCGTCCGCAATGCCCCAGGACAGCTTGCCGATGACATTGGCGGAGGCGGGAGCCACTACGACCAGATCCGCCTGCTTGGCAAGGGCCACGTGCTCTACGCTGTATTGGAAGTTCCGGTCGAAGGTGTCAATGAGGCACTTGGTGCCGGTGAGGGTTTCAAAGGTGATGGGGTTAATGAAATTGGTGGCGTTTTTCGTCATGAGCACCTGCACATGGCAGTGGAGCTTTTTCAGCATCCGGGCAAGATTGGGGACTTTATAGGCGGCAATGCTGCCGGATACGGCCAAAACAACGGTTTTTCCCGATAACATAGGGGAATCCTCCCTTTATTCATGGTGTTTCTCCCAGGATTATACCACAGAAAAATTTTGAAAGCTATAGCAATTTTGGGAAAGTGTGGTATAATGAACCCGTCCGAAATGCGAAGGCTTTTTGCTTTCCCCACCTGCAGGTATTCCCCCGGGAAATCTGACAGGGGAACAGTGGGAGCCTGAGCTTTGTGTATGATACCCTCGGAAGAGGAATGATAACATTGGAGGCTATTTTTATGAAACAAGGAAAAACCCTGTCTATGGTACAGCTGGCACTACTCACGGCACTGATTGTCATGCTGTCCTTCATCCCCTACATTGGCTACATCAAAATCCCCGTGCTGGCAGTGCAGGCCACCACCATCCACATCCCTGTGATTGTGGGCTCGATTTTGCTGGGGCCAAAGGCAGGGGGATTTTTAGGCTTTGTATTCGGCCTGACCAGCCTGATTAACAACACCACCCAGCCAGGGCTAACCTCTTTCTGCTTCTCCCCCTTCATTTCCATGGGAGAGGGGCTGGGCGGAAGCCCTCTGGCTCTGGTGGTGTGCTTCCTGCCCCGGATTCTTACCGGCGTGGTGCCTTATTATGTATACCGGGGCCTGCAGAAGCTGGATAAAAAGGAAGGCCCCGGAAAGCTGTCGCTGCTCTTTGCCGGGGTGGCAGGCTCCATGACCAATACCATTTTGGTGATGGGCATGATTTACCTGTTCTTTGGCTCTGCCTACGCCGCCGCCCGGGGCATTGCCTATGAGGCGGTGCTGGGGGTGATCCTCAGCGTGGTGGGCATCAACGGCACCATCGAAGCGGTGGTGGCGGCGCTGCTGGCCGGGGCTATCTGCTTTGCGGTAATGAAAGCGAATATTCTGAAAACCAAGTGATTTAGGAGAAACATATGATTCTGGCCATTGACATCGGAAATACCAACATTGTGATGGGCTGCTTCCAGGATTCCAAAATCCTCTTCCGGGAGCGGGTGTCCACCAAGCACACCGCGACAGATTTGGAATACGCGGTGACCATCAAAACCGCCCTGGATATGCACCGTATGGACCCCCGGGACATCCGGGGCGCCATCGTGTCCTCGGTGGTGCCCTCCGTCACCAACACCTTCAAGCGGGCGATTGAAAAGTTCTGCAAGGTAAAGCCCCTGGTGGTGGGGCCGGGAATCAAAACCGGCCTCAAAATCCGGATTGACAATCCTGCCCAGCTGGGCAGCGACCTGGTGGTGGATGCCGTGGCCGGCTGTCAGGAGTACCCGGCGCCTATGATTATCATTGACATGGGCACCGCCACCACCTTCTCCGTCATTGATAAAAACCACAACTATCTGGGCGGGCTTATTACCACCGGTATGGCGGTGTCCGCCGAGGCTCTGGTGAGCCGCACCTCCCAGCTGCCCCGGGTGTCCTTTGATCCCCCCAGGAGCATTATCGGCACCAACACGGTGGAGTGTATCAAAAGCGGCCTGATGTACGGCAGCGCCTCCATGATTGACGGCCTCATCGACCGGATCCAGGCGGAAATGGGAGAAAACTGCACGGTGATTGCTACCGGGGGCCTGGCAGGGCAGGTGGTGCCCCTGTGCAGAAATCCTGTCATTCTGGACGATGACCTGCTGCTGAAGGGGCTGATGCTCATCTACCAGAAAAACACGGAAAAGTAAGGAGAATGGACGATGGAATATACCGTTTTAGGAAAAACCGGCCTGAAGGTGTCCCGGATGGGCTTGGGCGGCATCCCGGTGCAGCGCATCGACCGGGAGGGAACGAAAAAGCTTCTGCAAGCCATGGCGGCGGCAGGAATCAACTATATCGACAGCGCCAGAGCCTACTCCGTCAGCGAGGAATACCTGGGCTACGGCCTGGAGGGAATCCGGGACAAGTTCGTTCTGGCCACCAAAAGCGGTGCCAAGGATAAAGAAACCATGGCCCGGGACATTGACATCAGCCTGAAAAATTTCCGGACGGATTATATTGACCTGTACCAGCTCCATAACCCGGACGCCAAGGGCCTGGAGCAGATTCTGGCTCCCGGCGGTGCCCTGGAGGCTTTGCAGGAGGCGAAGGCCGCCGGTAAGATCGGACATATCGGCATTACCCTCCACGCTCTGGAGCTGTTCCGGAAGGCCCTGGACATGGACTGGGTGGAGACCATCATGTTCCCCTACAATTTCGTGGAAACCCAGGCAGAAGCGGAGATTGCCGCTTGCCGGGAAAAGAACATCGGCTTTATCGCCATGAAGCCGCTGGCAGGAGGCGCCATTGCGGACGCCAGGCTTGCCATGCGGTTCGTGGGGAAAAACCCCGCCGTCACCATCGTGATTCCCGGCATGGCAGAGCTTTCGGAACTCCAGGAAAATCGGGAAGCCATAGAGGATGAAAGCCCCTGGGAAGAGGCAGAGGAAGCCAAGGTGGAGGAAATCCGAAAAACCTTAGGCTCCCAGTTCTGCCGCCGGTGTAATTACTGCGCGCCTTGCACCGTGGGCATATCCATTCCCTCCATGTTTCTGATGGAGGGGTATTTAAGCCGCTACGGTCTTGCGGACTGGGCAAGAGGCCGGTACGAAGCCCTGCCCCAAACCGCCTCCGCCTGTATCCAATGCGGCGCCTGCGAACCCCGCTGCCCCTACCACCTGCCCATCCGGCAGATGCTCAAAACCGTCAAGGAAAAGTTCGGTAAATAAAACGCGCCGCTGTCCCGGTTCCGGGACAGCGGCTTGACTTTTAGATGGGGGCGCACTTTGTGGTGAGCCAGGCGATTTCTTCGCCGCTCAGCAGGGGGGAGAGCTTCTCCACCACCTGGGCGTGGTAGCCATTGAGCCACTGCCGCTCCTCCTTCGTCAGCTCATCGGGAAGCACCGGGCTGACATCGATGGGGCAGAAGGTGATGGGCTCGAATTTCAGGAAGCGGCCGTACTCGCTTTCTCCTGCCTCCACACAAACCAGCTCGTTTTCGATCCGGATACCCACTTCTCCTTCCTCGTAGATACCCGGCTCGTCGGTGATAATCATTCCCGGCTGGAACACCACGGCGTTGTGGGGACGGAGGCTGTGGGGCCCTTCGTGGACAGCCCCCACATGGGAAACGCTGTGTCCGGTGCCGCAGCGGTAGTCCAACATATGCCGCCACATAGGCTGCCGGGCCAGCATATCCAGCTCCCCGCCGGTAGCCCCGGCTCTCCACACTGCCATAGCCACATCAATATGGCACCGGAGCACCCGGGTGTAGGCCAGCTTGTGGGCTTCGGAAATGTTCCCCAGGGCATAGGTGCGGGTGATGTCCGTGGTGCCCCGGTAGTAGGTGCCGCCGCAGTCCACCAGCAGGAAGCCGTCGGTGCCAATCTGGGCGTCAGCCCCAGCCTTGGGGGCGTAGTGCATCATGGCGGCGTTGGGGCCCCAGGCGGCAATGGTGGGGAAGCTGGGGAAGAGGAAGCCCTCTCCCTGGCTCCGATACCGAAGAAGAATCTTGTCCACATCCGTCTCCCGGAGGGCTTCTCCATTGGAGAGCCGCTTTTCCAGCTCCATCTGGAAGCGGACCATAGCGGCGCCGTCGGCCAGATGTGCCTGCCGGGTGGCGGCGATTTCCGTTTCGTTCTTCACCGCCTTCATCATGCTGATGGGGTCGGACTTTTCTGCCAAAGTGCAGGCGGGATTCTCCCGGAGGGCATTGTAAAGGGCGGCGTTGAGACTGGCCGGGTCAAACAGCACCCTTTGAGGCTGGGAAATACCGGCAATGTAGCCGGGCAGGGCCTGGTAATCTGCCAGGGAAACCCCGGCCTGGGCAAGAGCGTCCTTGGCCTCCAGGGGAACCCGGCTCCCATCGGTGAACAGCACCGCCTGATCCATGTCCACATAGCAAAATGCCAGGGCGTAGGGAGTGTGGTCAATGTCCCCGGCCCGGAGATTCAGCAGCCACGCCACGCTGTCCAGCCGGGTGACCACCATGGCGGTAGCCTCCTCCTGAACCAAGGCTTCCCGGAGTTTTGTCAGCTTTTCTGCCGGGGAGAGCCCAGCGTACCGGGTGTCAAGAAGCCACACAGGGGTGGCAGGAAGGGCAGGTCTGTCTTCCGTCCAGGCCTCATCCACCAGAGGCAGGGGAGAGAGAACAAAACCCTCTTTCTTTGCCAAAGCCTCCAGCTGCCGCAGCTGGCTCAGAGGCATGACCTCCGCGGTGTACCCCAGCACCTGACCGGGCTGCAATTTTTCCGTGAGATACTCCGACAAGGTGGGCACACCCTTGACCCCCATGTGCATGGAGTCCACCCCGGTTCCAGCCAGAGCCGCATCGGCAGCTCCAAAGAACCGCCCGTCCACCCACAGAGCGGCCTCCTGCAAGGTCACCACCAGATTGGCGTTTTCGCAGGAGAAGCCGGAGAAATACTCCCAGGCGGTGTAGTGGGCCGGGGCGTATTCGCTGGCGTGGGGGTCGGAGCTGGGGAGGATATAGGCATAGCAGCCGGATTTTTCCATAGCCGCCCGAAGGTCGGCCAAACGCTGAGGAACGGTTTTCATAGCAAACACTCCTGTTGAGTAGAATTTTCCTTATCATAGCACCGTTGCCGAAAAAAATCAAATGCGGCGTGCCGCCGCTGTCAATTTCGCACCGGGCTGGTCGGTATTCGTTACTTCCCTGACCCGCCCGGTATCGAAACCGCGGTGAGCGAGGGAATCACGGCAGGCGTGCCGCCGGCGGCCAGTGGCCGCTGACAATTTCCCACGGTAATCTTCTGCAAATCGTTACTGCCCCTCCAATGCCCGGTATCGGCACCAAAGGCTCCCGGCCTGTGGGAGCTGGCAAAAATCTTTGATTTTTGGCTGAGGGATTCACAGCAGGCATTCTCCATACCCAGAAAACCGATGTGGAAAGCAAAACCAGCCCCCGGGAGGAGCTGGTTTTTGCGCTTATTCTTTTCCGGGGAGCACACTTACCTCCCCCTGGGACAGGGCTGCCTCACGGCCGTCGCCGAAGCGTACCACCAGCCGGAAATGTTCGTCGATGGCCAGGGCGGCGGCGGGTTCCCGCCCGGTGGAAGAGATGACCTCCACCGCCTTACCCAGCACCAGACTGTAATCCCGGTAGGACTGCAAATGCCCCAAAGGGTCCGGGTTTTGATAGCAGTCCATCAGCTGATTGAGAATCTCCGCTGCCAGACGGTTCTTTCCGTCGGGGAAAGTCTCTGAAAATACCGGCCCGGCAATGCTTTCCAGCTCCGGAGGAAAGCCCTCCGCCGGGGCGTAGACATTCACCCCAATGCCCACAATACCGTACTCCAGCATACCGTTTTCCATGGAAAAGGCCCCTTCTGTGAGAATCCCGCAGACCTTTTTTCCGTGGAGATAAATGTCATTCACCCACTTCACCTGGGGATGCTCCCCGGAAACCGCTTCTATGGCCCGGCAGACAGCCACCGCTGCCATGGTGGTAAGCCCCAGGGAGGATTCCGGGGACCAGTCCCGGGGCCGCAGCAGCAGGCTGAGATAAACGCCGGAGCCCTGGGGGGAGTAAAAGGTGCGTCCGTACCGGCCTCTTCCCGCCTCCTGGCAGTTGGCAATCACCGCCGTGCCCTCCGGCGCCTTTTCCTGCGCCAGTTCCTTCACCGCCTGATTGGTGGAGTTTACCTTGTCCCGCACCTGAACCCGGAGGAGGTCATGCCGCAGATACTTCTGTACCCCCTGGCAGGAGAGAATGTCCGAATCCCGGGACAGGCAGTAGCCCTTGTTGGGAACGGCG
Organism: uncultured Eubacteriales bacterium; assembly: GCA_949293985.1. Lineage (GTDB taxonomy): Bacteria > Bacillota > Clostridia > Oscillospirales > Oscillospiraceae > Faecousia. Next base: position 59,671 of record CASFFN010000005.1, read on the forward strand.
TCAATGGGATAGCCCTCCTGCTGCAAGGCTTTCACAGCCTTCCACACTCCTGCCCGGGAGACATTCAAAGTCTTTCCAATCTCCTCTCCGGAGAAATACTGCCCCTTGTTGCTTTCAAAAAGCGCCAGAATTTTCTCACGAACGGTCATGGCGGCCTCCTTTATTTTCCGGCGGGAAGCTTCAAAGCGGCGGAAAGCCGGCTGGACAGAGCCAGGGCCAGAGCCGCCTTGAGCAGGTCGGGGATGATGTAGGGAATGACGCATTTCAGAAGCACCGCCCACAGCCCGATGGCTCCGGCGTTCCGGGTGTAGACGAGCAAAAACCAGCCGGTGCCCAGAGCGTAGCAGGTCAGAAGCCCTGCCGCCATGGAGACGGCCAGAGCCCAGGGCTTACGCCCCAGAAGCTTTTCCAATCCCCACATCACCAGGGCGGAGGCCAAAAAGCCAAAAATGTAGCCGCCGGTGACTCCCGCCAGCGCTCCCAGTCCGCCCTTCATCCCCGCAAACACCGGCAACCCCACGGCTCCCATGAGCAGATACAAAAACACGGCGGCAGAGCCCAGCTGCCCTCCCAGCACCCCCACGGCGATGAACACACCGAAGGTCTGCATGGTGAAGGGCACCGGCCCGGGAATCATAATCTGGGCGCATACCGCCATGACAACGGCAAACAGAGCCACATAGGTAAGCTTGCGGATTTTCCGGGAATTTTCCATTTAAGATGCTCCTTTTCCTTTTTCTGCAAGCAGTATAGCATACGCTTGTCGAATTGTAAACCATGAAAATATAAATGGTTTACAATCAAGAGAAGAATTGTTTTTTGGGATGCTTGACAAACCGGGTGGTATATGGTAGAATACTCAGGCATGAAAATATTGTCTTTTTATTCGGAGTGATACCCAAGAGGCCGAAGGGGCTCCCCTGCTAAGGGAGTAGGCGGTCAAAAGCCGCGCGAGGGTTCAAATCCCTCTCACTCCGCCACAGAGAAACAGGACAGATAATTTTATCTGTCCTGTTTTTTGCTGTTTTTCTTGATTTTTCGGCGAATCCAAAACTTTACGGGAAATTGTTTTTCGGCTGTTCTGCTTGTTTCCTGGCTGATGGGACACAAAAATGACGACAAAATGACGATGAAATTGGCGACAAAAATTGGCGTCGGGATTTGATACCCGGCGCCTTGTTTTTTGGGGGGGAAAATCAGAAATCACAAACGCTTGGGAATTTTGTGAAATTCCGAAATTTACTCTTGACATTTATGTCACGCATAAATATAATAACGGTGTGACATAAAAGGAGGTGAGGAAATGTCACCAGCAGGAAGACCAAAGGCGGAGAATCCGAAGTATATTCGCTTTAGTGTGCGCCTTGATGCAGAAACTGAAAAGCGGTTGCAAGAATATTGTAAACGCTGTGGAATAACTAAGGGCGAAGCTATCCGTAAAGGGATTCACTTGCTTTTGGAAAAAGAGAAATAAAATAGGGCGCTGGAGCCTATGCTTGCCGGCTAACTCCAACACCCTATAACCACACACCAATAGGAGTGGTAAATCTATTATACCCTTCCTCTTGGTGAAAATCAAGGAGGAAAAACCATAAATGAATAACTTGAAGGTCAACAGTTTGTTTGATGTGGTCGCAGGTTTTGAAGAAAGCCTGTGCGATGTGGAGCGTGTTTCGAATATGCTCCAGATTTACGACGAAGGGATGGAAACAGAGCTTTCCGCCCTTGAGGAATATGTGAATCCGAAGATTGCGGATTATTTCTCGCAGCGCATCCAGATGTTCAAGAGCCTGTTTTACTCCGTTCAGTTTCAGCTTATTCAAACATCCGACAGCATGAAGCGCCTCATTGACGCGGGCTTCGACCTGGAAAAGCGCCGAATCCAGGTTGCGGAATGTCCCCGAAAGCGGGAATCCCCGGAAAGGGGGGCGGCGCTATGAACGAGATTCTGAATATCAACGGCATCGAGTGCTACGAGCAGGGCGGAACGGCCTACCTGAAGCTGGAAACCGTGGCACGGGGGCTTGGGTTTACCGAGATGAAGGACGGCAAGGACTATGTAATGTGGCGCAGAGTAGATGGCTACCTTGCAAACCTTGGCTTCGGCACTTGTGCCGAAAGACCGGAATACATCCCCGAAAACATTTTCTACCGGCTGGCGATGAAAGCAAAGAACGAGGCGGCGGAGCAGTTCCAGGCGGTGATTGCTGATGAGGTTATCCCCTCCATCCGCAAGCATGGCGCATACATGACCCCGGAAACCCTGCAAGCCGCCATCCTGAACCCGGATACGCTTATCCGGCTATGCCAGCAGCTCAAGAATGAACAGAGCAAGCGCAAGACCCTGGAAGCCGCCAACTCCGCGCTGGTTGTGGAAAACCAAATCATGGCGCCAAAAGCAGATTACTTTGACCAGCTTGTGGAACGAAACACTCTGACAAACTTCCGGGAGACCGCCAAGGAGCTGGGTATCTCCCCGAAGAAGATGGTGCAGTTCCTGCTGGATAAGAAGTATGTCTACCGTGACAAGCGGGGAAAGCTGCTGCCATACGAAGCGAAGAACGACGGCCTTTTTGAGGTGAAGGAAACCTTCAATGAAAAGACCAAATGGAGCGGCACACAGACCCTGGTCACGCCGAAAGGTCGGGAAACCATCCGACTTCTGTATGTAACCTAAAAATAGTTTTACCCCCTCCCGGGCGTTGTGCCGGGAGGGGGTTTGGTTATGCCGTGGGGTTTTCCGTCTGGTTTTTCTCGTGCTGGGTGCCAAAATAGAAGGACACCACCATGGAGATGATGATCATGGCGTTGTCCGGGCCGATGTCGCCCCGGAGGGCCAGGACCGCAAACACGGCGATTACCGCCATGGTCACGATGGTTTTCACCTTGATGAGGCTGGCCAGGTTCTTTTTGATGGTTTCCATAGATACCTCCTTAGCTCGGTTGATGATATTTTTCCAGGTCTGCAATCCTGTGGTTTACCACCTTGATTTGCTCCTCCACCACCGGCATGCGCTTGGCGAAGTTGTTATGCTCCCGCACTTCCCGGGTCAGGTCCTGGATTTTGGTATCCGTGACCGCCTGGGCAATCTTTATGGCATTTTCGCTTTTCCGGGCGGTGACCAGGCTGGTGACAATCACGCCAGCCAGGGACATTCCGCCGGTAATGATGGCTACCACAATGGCTTCACTCATGGCTACACCTCCGGGAGCTTGCTGTGGATAATTTTTTCCGCCTCTTCCGGAGAAAGAATGACCCCTACGGAATTTCTTACCATAGCCTCAGTCCATAAACCCTGATGAAACCATTTTTCAATTTTTTCCTTCAAGAAACATACTCCTAACATTCGATGATGTTGAACCCATAGTTCTGATAGGTTCCGGTGAGGGCGCTGCGCCAGGTGATGCTGTATTTGCTGCGGTATGCTGTGGTTTTTACCTGGGAGCCGGGGTCACCCACGGCGGGATGGGTGAAGGAAAAGGTGGCTTTCCCCTTGAACAGGCTTTCCATGTACTTCCATTCCTCTGCGGTCAGGGAGGCGTAGTTGAAACCCCAGGTGCCTACCTTTTCCCGGATCAGGCTTCTGTGCATGATGCCGCTCTGGTCCCGGCCGGAGGCATCACTATCCAGGTCTTCATAGCTTTCGCTGACGCCTTCGTCCGGAACCAGCACGGGCTTTCCGTCAATCAGGTACAAATTGGTTTTTCCTCTCATAGTCCACCTCTCATCCTGGCCATTCTGTTCCGGTACCGCTCCGCCGCCTGCCCGATTACCGTATCTCCCACCCGGATACCGGCAATGGTCTGGCGGGTGGCCTGCTGCTCCTGAAGCAGAGCTTCAAAGCCTGCCAGCATGGCGGAAATGTTGTCTTTCATAACCTGGGCCACTGCCTCCTGGATGGTGGCAAGGGGCGCTTCCACATTGGTGCCGTGCTTCTGGTCACCCACAACGGCCATGAAGGGCTTGTTGGGGGGCAGAACGGCACCCTGGGCCAGGTAGGGAATCTGGGGCACATGGATAAGTTGCAGCCCGGAGAACGGTGTCAAGCCCAAGATATTTATGTACTTGATGGAGCTTAAAGCGGAGTTGATGCCGTTGAAGGGGATTGCAACCACATTGTTGATGCCGGTAATGATTCCGTTGACCACGGTCTTAAAGGCGGACAGAATACCGTCCTTGATGTTGACAAAGATTTCTCCGGCAACGGAGAAAACCTGCACAACCCCTGCCCAGGCTGTGGAGAAAATATCCTTGAACCAGGTGGCAACGGTTCCAAAGGCGGATTTGATGCCATTCCAGGCCTGGACTGCGCCGCTTTTCAGACCGTCCCACATCCGGGAAAAGAAACCGGTTACAGGCTTTATCACATTTGTGTCAATCCAGCTGCCTATGGTTTTGAATACAGCCTGGATACCCTTCCAGCAGTCTGTGGCAAAGGTCTTTATGCTTGTCCACATATTGGAGAAGAAGCTGCTTACCGGCTGAATCACATTGGTATTAAACCATTCGCTTACGATTTCCCAAACCTTCTTTATGATTTCCCAGCAGCCGGAGGCAATGACCCCGATGTTGTAGAAAATGTCGGAGATGGTTTGGAAAATACTGCCGAATAGCTGGGAGAACCATTCAACGGCGGGGGTGAAGAAGCCCACGATTCCGTCCCAACAGGCCCCGGCAGCGGTGGCGATTCCATTCCACAGCCCGACAAAGAAATCACCAACGGGGGCAATGATATTGGTATAGAACCATTCGCCAACGGTTGCGAAAAGGGCGCATACCCACTCCCAGGCGGCGGTGATACTTTCGCATACGGTGGCCCAGGCTTCCACCAGCCAGGCCCAAATAGCATCCCAGTTTTGGGCAATCAGAATGCCAAGGTCTGTGATGGCGCCTACCGCCAAGCCTACCAAGGCTCCGATGGCTGCACCGATGGGGCCGCCTATCAGCATACCGATACCGGCACCGGCCAGGGTTGAACCGGCGGCAGTCAAAGCGGCGTTCAGCCAATCAAGACCGTTTACGATGGCATCATAAATTCCCGTGATATACATGGGGATACCGGCAACAATGGCACCGATGGATGCAGCAAGCGCCGTTCCGCCGACTGTAGCTGCTTTTGCCGTAGTTGTTGCAAGGGCTTCGGCACTTGCGGTGGAAATTTCAACGCCCATTTTCGTGCCAAAATTGGCAAGGGTTTTGGTGATGGCGCTGTCTGCAAATGCCGTGGAAAGCATAGAAGCAATGCTCTTTCCCAGTAAGGCAGAACCCCCGGTAATCACCAAACCGCCCCCCAGAATCTCGGCGAAGTTGATACCGTTCAATCCCTGGGAGATGGCGTCTGCAATGCCTTTGCCCTCCAGGGCGATGCCGGCAATGGCTAAGGTCACGCCGATGGTGATACCTGCCTTCTTCCCCAGAAGGGCGATGGTCCCTTTCAGGGTATCGGCTTTGGTGTTTGCGGTAACCAGGTCGGAAATAAAGCGGCCCAGCTTCAGACCGCCCAGGGTGGCTGCGATCACCGGTACATAGTCTGCAATCTTCTTGATAATTTCCGCAGCCCGCTCAATCTCGGCGGTGTCCAGGCCTTCCCCTTGTTCATAGGAGGTTTCCGAACTGGTGCTGGTACTCCCGATGCCGCCGGAAGCACCTCCGCTGCCACCGCCGCCGGTATCGCTTTGCAGGATGTTCAGCTCGTCAAATCCCGCCTGGGCCTTTTTGGCCGCATTGGCTGCACCGGTGATTCCGGCGGCCAGCTCGTTTTCTGCATCTGCGGCGGCGGAGGCACTTCCGGCAATGGCGGTATTCTGCTTGACCTGACCGCCGAACAGGGAGACGATGGCGGCGGAAATAACGCTGGTGGCGTGTACCAGGTTTGCTACAATGTCATTGAGCACCTTTACCGCAGGGGTCAGGACTGTGGTAATGATAGAACCGATGTTTGCCCCCAGCTGCTGTATCTGCATGGCCAGGATTCTTGTCTGGTTTGCCCAGGAATCCTGGGTTTTTGCAAAATCTCCGGAGGCCATGTTCAGGGCGTTCATGACATACTGATAGCGGAGCGTGGTTTGCTCCGCTTGGGTCATGGAAGATATGCTTTTGGTAATTCCTTGGGACAGGGCATACTGCTCCAGATTGGTCTGGGTCATTACCACTCCCAAATCCTTCAGAGCTTCCGTCTCACCGGTGAATACAGATTTCAGCTTTGTGGCGGCCTCATCCTGGGAGATGTTATAAAAGGACGCCACATCGCCGGTCAGACCGGTAAGGGCAATGGCCATATCGCTGGCGGCTTCTTCCGCAATGCCCATACCTCGTGCCATGGCCATGTAGGAGCTTCCAGTCTTTTTGGCGGCAAGCTGGCTCATGCCGAACTGGGTAATGGCGGTGCTGGCGAAGGCCTCCATTTTGTAGGCCATGGAGCCGAAGGCGGTGTCTACCACATTCTGCACTTCATTGACCGCACTGCCCAGCTCAATACACTGCTTTACCAGGGCAATCAGGGCGATGGGTCCCAGGACGGAGGCAAGCAGTCCCCCCAGCCGGCTGACGGTGGAGCCAAGGCTTTTGAAGGCCAGATTGATGCCGGATACGGAGGACTTGGTTTTGGATGCACCGCTGATGGCGTCATCGGTAATCTTCTGCCAGGCTTTCCGCATGGCGTCGGAAGCGGACATTCCCTGCTTCTGAAACTGGGCGGCAATTTCATTTGCCTTTTTCTTCAAGGTTGCAACGGAGGCAACCGCCTGTTTGGTATCAATTTTGGCATCAATGACAATCCTGCCGTCTGCCATAGGCTACACCTCCAATCCCATGTTCTTCAGAAAGTCCGCCTCGGCCTTTGTCAGGCGGGAGGCTTTTTGGAACAGCTCCGGGTTTTCCCGCAGAAATTCCTGCTCGTACTTTTCAAGCCTCTGCCCCTTCGCCTTCTTGCTGCGGATGCTGACCACCTGGGCAAACACCCCGTCCCCAATGCAGTAATAGGCCCCGATGAACTCCCACCAGTGCAGATACTGGCATCTGCGGCAAGAGAAGCCCAGAACGGCGTCCACCGCTGGGGCAATCAAATGCACATCCTTTTCCCAGTCCACCAGCTGAGGCTTTGGAGGTTGATTGGGCGGGATAGGCTGCCCCAGGTTGACAAACACCAGGGCCGCCTCCATGGCCGCATTCAAATCCGGCAGCTGCTGCCAGGTGGGATAGAGAATCCGCAGGAAACAGGCGTACCGTTCCGTTTCCTGCAAGCTGTTGTCATTCAGGGCGGCAAGGGCGTCCAGTACGGCACGAAAATCGCTGCGGACAGGATATTCCTGCCCGCAGACCATACAGGAAGTGGGGAGCTTCCAGACGCTCATACACCCTGACCGGGAGCCAGGCCGGTGGCACTGCCTTCATAGGCTGCCGTCCGCTGGGAAATCCGCTTCTCGCTGGCGGCCTGGGCATCCATTATGGCGTTTTTAATCTCCGGCACCACCGCCTCCAGCACATTTTCCAGGACAAAGCGGCCGTCCGCGCACAGGGCAAAGCAGCTTAAGCCCTGGAAAAGCACATGGGACACGGAAGAAGCGAAGGTCTTGTCCAGCAGGTCCTTCATTTCCCGGTCTTTTTCTGCCAGCTCCTCCGGGGTAGCGGGGGGCGTGGCTGCCAACTGCTGGGCGCAGGTCTGGAACGCCTGCCACCGGGAGACAAAGCCCATATCCGCAGGGTTGAAGCGAATCTGCCCGGTAACATTGCCGTCCGCGTCGCAGATGTCAAAGGTCCGAAGACCCAAATCAATTTTCAGAGCCATCTCTCATCCCTCCTTAGCCGGAAGATTCGCTGGCAGAGGCAGGGGAAAAGGTGACATTCCCCGATGTAATGGTTGCGGTTCCCAGGGTCTTCTGGTTGGAAAGGTGGACATTCAGGGGCATACCCACATAGCTGGAACCGCCCAGGCTCTGGGGCACGATGGTGCATCCGGTATGCAGCTCCGCATTGAAGGCACTGCCGGAGCCCAGGAAGGCATGGACATTCAGCACCTCAAACTGGCTCAGCTCCGATACGGCGTTCCGCCGTTCGATGTCCAGCAGCTTGGCGGAGAGCTTGTCGCCGCCCCGGATGTTGTAGGGGTCCAGATCCAGCTGGGGCTTGGCGGCGGATACCTCCGTATGAGAGATTCCCAGAATGTCTACGGTGGTAGACACATCGTGGTTATAAGACATGGAGGCGTCCTCTACGCCGTAGCCCAGGATTTCCCATTCGGGCTCTTCGGAGGTTCCGATATTTACATAGTGCATTTCCAGCTTTCTGTCCGCCTTCTGATTGGCGGGCAGGTTGATTGCGGTATAGGTTTCTGCCATTTAGCTTACCTCCTCAAGGTCAATTTGGATTTGAATTTGGTAGCGGGCGGTGTTGGAATCCGCCTGCATAATCATGCCTGCATTGGAGGCAGACACTTTGGTAACAGCGTAGCCGGCAACCGCCGGGTAGCTGTGGCTGCGGTTCTGCTGTAAAATCCAGGCGGACAGCCCGGCGAAGAAATCCGCCGCCGAAAGATTGTCCCGCAGGGCATCCCCATAGGGAAGCCTTGCCATAAAAACCAGGCTGCAGGTACACAGGTCGTTCCCCAGAATGTCCTGCCGATGGGTCTCTGCGCTGGCGGTGAGGGAGTACTCGTAAGCTCTTTCCCCCAGATACCCGGCGTTGAATTTATTCTCATGGTCAATGAGAGGACTGCTTCGCAGCCAGGAGCGTGCGGCTTCGATGATGTTCATTTCCCACCTCCGGCATTTTCTAAGGCCAGTTTCGCGGCCCCCTGAAGGATTTCCTCCCCCCGATCCTCCCACATCCGTGTTACCCAGTTGGGCCCCCTGAGAGGCCCATTCTGGAACTTCCAATCATCGGGAGCGTTGTACATCCTTTTGGCATAGGGGGTATCATAAATGATTTTTCCGTGGCCAATTTCCGAGGCGTACAGCGGGCTTTCCATCAGGATTCCCTGTTTCATCGGGACATAGGGGTCACAGTGCTTGATGATTTCATTGTCCAGAAACAGCTGCACTTCTCCTCCCGGCTCCAGGTCCTTCAGGGCTTTGTCCAGGCAGGACACATCCAATTCCACTTTGAACATCACTTCGCCTCCACATACCAGTGGGGACTTTGCCGCCCCATGGTGTTGTCCCGCCATCTTTGGATGGTCATGGCCTTGCCGTTTACCACAATCCGGTCTCCCGTCCGTAAGGTCCAGCTGTCGGGCTGACCCTTCCAGGCATCCTCCGGAAGATACCCCTTCCGGTATGGGATTCGGATTTTTGCCAGATTGGAGGCGGTGGCACCGCCGGAGGAGGTGGTGACTGCGTTGTCCAGGTACACGCTTACCCCGTCCAGGACATAGGAAGAAGATTTATCCACATCGGCCCCGCTGTCATACCAGCTGCAAATCAGGGTGATGGTGCTGTCAGTCAGCAGCATTTCAAATCACCCCCGTATACAGTAGGCCGTAAGGGTCAGAGCCAAGGGCTTCTTCCAGGATTCCATAACAGGTGCGGTTTATGGCTTCCTGAAAATCCCGGGAGGAGGCGTAGCTTTCGGAATACCCGTCATTGGAGAAGGCGGTGACGCCTTTGACAGCGGCGATTTTCCCGGCCTGGGAAGATTGCAGAACTTCCGCAATCTGTCCGCAGGCATAGGCCAGCTCGCTGGCAAGGGCATCCTTGTGCCGGGATGCCCTGCCGACCGTGAGCCGGTCAATCAGCCGGGAGGCTTTTACCGCCCAGGTGTCGTACTCCTCCTCTTTCAGCAGGTGGAGAAAAGGGCCGTTTGTATAGGTGTCGAAGCTGCAATAGGGAACAGGAAATTCCATGGGCTGCCGCCCCCCTTTTAGGCCGTCTTCTTGATGAGCAGGGCAGCGGCCTTGGATACCTTGTAGCCGTAGACATTCCGGCCCTGGACACCGGAGGCACCGATGTACTTGCCGGAGCCGCTCAGATCCTGCAGATGCACAGCCACCTTCCACTCGTTCACATGGTGGCACCAGTTGGGGTGGCCGGCAATCAGTTCTGTGGTGGCGGAGAGGGTGGGGTCCTCAAAGACCAGGAAGCCGCCGATTTTGCCCATAGCGCCGGTCTGCTTCACAGCATCCCCCAGCTCGGAGGCAGAGGTAAACTCCGGGCTCTTGAGAATCAGAGCATAGGCATCGGGGGAGGCCAGAAGCCAGCGGCGGCCATCGTTGGGCACGCCCTTCTTGGACAGCTCGGTGCGCATATCCACAATGGCTCCGTACACGGTGTCCTTGGTCAGGGCAGTGGTGTCACTGAAGCTGGTGGCCGCAGCCTCCAGACAGGCAGTGCCGTCCTTTTCGCTCTGGAGGGCAAAGGAATAGCCGGCAGAATCCAGCCGCTCCGCAACCAGACCGTCAGGGACTGCGGCGGCATCGTAGCCGTCCACAATTTCATTGACCGCATAGTCCTTGTCAATGGCCATGTCGATGTAGGAGGTGGCGCTGGTGGTGCCGGCAATGCCATTTGCCTTGTCATAGGCCTTCACCGCCACCTCCGTATCCCGGACGGGAATCTTTACCACGCCGGCCTTGGGGTCGCCTTCGTGGCTGGTATTCCAGATAACACCGTCCTTTTTCACCATGGTGAAGCGCAGCTTTGCGTCCACCAGGGCAGAGTATCTTTCCTGAAGCGTATGTGCCATAATCCATCATTTCCTTTCTAAAATCAGATTTTCATGCCGGGGTTCAGGGCCTGGAATCTGGCAAGAACCCCGTCCGGTTCTGCACCGCTGCCCCCTTCTCCGTGTTGGGAGCCGGTATTGACATAGGAGCCGCTTCCCTTGCCGCCGTCAGCGGGGGCAAAGGCCCAGGGCTCGCTCTTTGCCAGCTGGGCCAGGGCCTCCTGGATGTCGGCGGTGCGGTTCTGGGAGGCTTTCAGTTTGGGAAGATCCAGCAGGCTGCGGATTGCCTTCACATTGTGGCCTCTGGCGCTGCGGATGGCTCCGTCCAGCTCCGTGTCAAAGGCGAAGGCCGCAGCCTGGGCGGACAGGCTATCCTCCAGCTCCTTTACCTTGCCCTTCAGCTGGGCAACATCCACGCCCTCAAAGGATTTGAGCTGTTCCTGGGCGGTCTGCAGCTGCTGCTGAGCGGTTTCCAGCTGTCCCCGGAGGGTTTCAGCGGTGGCTTTCTCCCGGGTGATGCCGTTTCCGTACTGGTTCATGACCCAGTCCAGCTGTGCGTCGGTAATACCCGGAATCTGGCTTTTTACTTCCTCTCGTTTCATGCTTTACCTTTCTCCGCTACGCTTTTTTACAGGGGTTGCCTCCCTTGCGGCGGCCTGTTTTGCGCCCGGCCAGGGCAAAAATGGTATGAAAAAAGCACCATGCAGAATTGCACAGTGCTTCCATCAATGAAATTGGGGATTGCAAGTTACCGGAAAATTAAGTGATAGTCATCAACCCTCCGAAGGAACATCCTTAGGATAGACGAATGGCCTCTTTTCTCGAGGTAATAGCTTAAAAGTGACTGGATCTCTTTCCAGGGGTGAATCATCTATCATTAGAAATTCAGTCCCGTCCGGATAATCCTCAATGCTATAGCCATTCGGTATTTGTTCTGGATAGATTACCAACTTAATCCCCTCCTAAAAGGTCATTCCAAGAATCAAAACGGAAATGAAAGCCATATGTTTCACATAGTTTTCGCACAACCATTTCCTGAGACAAAATATCAGCCTCAGCAAAGGAAATTTCTCCATTTATTACTTGGACAAAAAACTGATTTGAATATTGATTATCGATATCGTAGTATACAGAGATGATTTTGTCAAGGGAACCCAATTCTTTTGGCCAAATTTTAGGAGGCTGCAACCGGTATACGCCTGTTTTGGTTGTGGCTCGTATTTCTGTAAGTTTACCTATCCGAAGCATATTGATGTCTTCATACGAAAAGCAGGAGCTGTTTGGATGATTGTGCGTTAAGGTGCAGCCTTTCATTAGCTTGATTTCTGCCTGGGAAAAAGATACTGCTTCCTGTCCTCCGTCTTTAGAAAGAACACATATACCTTGTGCATTGTAGATTTTTCCCGTCTCATATTTTTGACCTGTCGTATGGAACTCTTCTTGGTACAACGCGGTTTTCTGTTTGGCATCCCATGGCTCCGTTCCTGCTTTATCGTTCCATGTTTTACTTCCTTCCGGCCTGGAAACTCTTTTGTTCTCTGCATGCCCCGTGTTGGAGGAAATATCTGCAATGCTGACTTGCGTGTATTCCTCTTCGGAAGGAGTATCTGGTTTTTCTTCTGCTTTCCGTGCCTCCCATGTGGCCTTGCTGGCGGGGCTGTGGCCGAAGTTATTCACGGCGGTACGGCTGCTGTCTACCCGCCCGCCGGTGGCGTCTGCGAAGTCAGACAGGGCTTTCCGGGCGTTTTTCAGCCGCAGGGCGCTTTGCGTGGTGTCAAGACCTGCCTCTTTTTCCATGAGGTAGGTCTTTTTCCATTTCCGGACCTGCCGTTCTCTTGCCCGCTGCATCTGGTTTATCTCATACCGGGAATATTTTTTCCCCTTGTACTCAATATCCTTGGCACAGAGGGCTTGCAGCTGCTCGTCTGTATAGACCCGGGAGGAGATGCCAGGCCAGAAAGGGAAGAAGTTGTGCCGGCAGTTCCAGCCACAAAGGCCGGGGCCTGTTCCGTAGCCGGTGGTTTCCTCAAAGCCCTTGTAATACTCCCCTTCATACCAGACAGGGCCGCCCACATGATAGACCTTTCCCTGCCAGCTGGCGTGGTTGGCGGGGCCGGAGCCTGTGTCTCTGGCGCCCACATGGGCAGTCACTTCCACAAATTCACAGCCTGCTTCCTGGGCACGCTCCAGCTGCAGCTTGCCGCAGGTCTGATTTACCCCGGTGAGGGTGGCACGGCGGACGGCCACCTCCAGGGAATCTCTGTGGCCGGAAGGGTAGGTGACCCCGTCCATGTGTTCTGCCAGATCGTGGATGGCTCTGCGGATGGCGGTCTGGTAATCAAATGCCCCGGAGGATACCTGCAGCCAGGCCCTGTCCAAAGCATCTTCAAACTGCCGGGATACGGTGTTGGCGGTGGTGGCAGTCAGATTCTTCCAGGTGCCGGTGGTCTGCCGGTAGCCGGCGTTCAGAAGGTTCTGGAGGTTCTGGCTTTTGTTGGGCTCCGGCAGGGTGACCCCGGCAGCGGCGTGGATGGCATCCTCCGTCTGGAGGGTTTGGGTTCCGGCCTCCACCAGCATTTTCCGGATGGCAGTCTCGCTTTTTCCGCTGTATTTGGAAATCAGCTTTACAATGTCCGTATGGAGGAGCTTGGTCTGCTCCAGCCGCCAGGCCTGGTATGCGGCGGTTTCTGTGATAGTTCCCATTTTCTGGATTCTCCTGGCAATGTCCCGGAGAATGTCGTCCTCTACCTGCTGCCACAGGGCAATCAGCGGCTCCGGCAGCTGCTCCAGGTACTGGGGAGAAAGCATGATTATTCACCACCAAAGAAAAGGTTGTCTTCGCTGCGGTTTTCCGCTGCAGCCTCCGCTACCATGTCCCTTGCGGTTTGCTCATCGCAGCCGTAGCGCTCCATCAGGTATTTGTAACGGGGCAGGAAGCCATGGACCGCATCGTCCTTCATGTTGGCCAGACGGCTTTCCGTGTCGATGATATAGCTGTCATCGAAGGACACGCAGACTTCCGTATCCGGGTCAACAGAAGCCCCCAGCATATTCCGCCCGGCCCAGAGCATTGCCCGGACAATGGCAATCAGGGCGGCTTCTATGCCAATCTGGTGCCGGTTGGCGTGCTGCACCATGTCCTGCCGGTCTCCGGTGTACTGGGTTGCGGTGGCGATGTTTCCGGCCTGGAACTGATAGTGGTGTGTTCCCAGGCCGCATTTGAAGCTGAAATAATCCAAAGCATCCTGTACGGCTTTGCTGTTGTCTTCTACCCGCAAATTGGGGTTATACTCATACCACTGGGCTTTGGCGTCCGGATCATCTTCACCGGGAAGTATGAAAAACTGCTGCTGCCGGATGGCATCCGGGGCGACCATGTGTTCGTTCCCGTCCTTGTCGATGTAGGTTCTGGTAAGCCGTTTGTTGTAAAAGACCTTTTTGCCTCCCAGGCTCATGTCCTGGGTGTAGTTGTCAAAGGCCAGATCCACCAGCCTGGCAGCGTCCACGGCTTCCGAAAATACTGCCATCCCCAGCCCGTCGCCCCCGGAGATGTTCTTGCATTCCCCAGGGGAAAACAGGGCAAACCAGGGCAGGGGACTTCCGGTGTGAAACTCCCTTGCAATCCCTGCCGGGACAGGAGCCTCTTTGTAACTGGCGGTATCCCCATCGGATTGGCAAGATGTGAAGTATTCATTGGTGATGGTGTACCCATCCTCTTCAAGCTTGTGGGTTTGCAGATATACACAGCTGCGCCCATCCAGCTGCACCTGGCTGACAAAGGCGCAGCTTAGCACTTTCCCATGGCGGATGGTAATGGGGATAATGCACTCCGCCGGCAGATAGTCCATGCAGATTTTGGCATCGGAATTGGGGACAACCTGCCCGGAGGAGGAGACCTGCATACCCTCCACGCTCAGCACGAAAGCCCCGGTACCGGAGCGGAAGGTCTGCTCCACAAGAGAATTGGCGTTGGTCCAGAAATGGAGCTTTTCCAGAAGCCCGCCTGTCTGGTCCTCATTCCCCAGGAGCCACCGGGCGGATTCTCTGTCCCCCAGAATCACCTTGGTTTTGTCGTTCAGCAGCAGGGTTGCCCAGTCCTGGCAGGCGTGCTTGGGCATCCGCAGGCTTGCCATCCGCCGGGTGCGGATTACCCCGTCTGCCCCCATCTCCCCAACCTTGTGGATGGATTCCACATAGCCCATCCACCACTGCTTCCAGGCGGCGATGTTGGCATAATAGGAGGCGTCCAGGTGGAGCCCCTTTTTCTTGTTGAGAAATTCAATAAACTTTTGGATATTCATTGTGTGCCCCTTTTCAGATAGGAATGATAGTCCCGCTCAATGGTGTACTCAAAGGCATCCAGGCTGTCAATGTCCGTGGTGCCATCGTCCAGCCGCAAATCCTTTTCACTGCCCTTGCTGCTCCACAGGGCGGCGGATAGTGCCTCCGCCAAGGTGCCGGTCTCCGGTGTATAGAAAAACCGCCCGCCACCCATGAGAATGGATGTGAGGCGGATTCTGTCGTTGATGGGGGATTTTTTTGCATTGTAAATCCTGCCTGCCAGCCAGGGCAGGGGGGAGCGGCGGGCGGTGGCACGCAGGTGGCTGATGAGCACCTGCTCGGCGCTGTCGCAGAAAACGGCATGAATTTCCCCGAACCTTGAAAAGACAGACTGGGCAAAAAGCAAAAAGGCATTTCCCAGATAATCGGCGTCGGTACCGTAGGGCTCTACCCGCTGGGAGGCCACGGCGACCACCCCGGAAAAGCCCGGCAGGACAGCGGTCGCCACAAAGCTGTGCTTGGAGCCGTTGCCGCCGAAGTCCACGCCGATGTGGATACGCCAGGGCTTCAGGGGCTTGTCCTTCCATAGGAAGCGGTTATCCCCGGAAGCCAGGGCATCTGCAAAGGCCCGGTAAATGACCCCTTCCGCCGCCGCCCATTGGCCCAGGATGAACCGGTTATAGTACACGGTCCCCAGGTACTCCTTTTTCAGTGCTTCCACAAATGCCGGAGCAAGAAAAGGGTTGTCGTCAATGGTGTATGCCTGCTGATAAATGTCACCATCGGAATCCAGGAATTTCTTGAACCAATGCTTGGGGCCTGCGGGGTTGCAGGTTCCGTCAAAGTGGCTGTGGGGGCAGGAAAGACGGCTTTTGAGCATATCAAAAACCCCTTCCTCCCAGGTGGTGATTTCATCCCCATAGGCATACTCGAAGGCAGCGCCCTGGAGCCGCGCGATATGCTTCTTGCTGTCAGCCCCCAGGACATACACCTTTTTGCCAAAGAGGGTCATGGTGTTGTCACTGCGGACGAACCCCACCAGATCCTGCCCCCAAAGCTGCCGCATAGGGTCCAGGATGTTCCGCTGCAATGTGCCCTTGGTGTTGCCCAGCAGCACAATGAGCCCCTCGCCCCGGCAGGCCAGAATCCGCTTGGGAATCACCGCCAACAAATCCAGATGGGTCTTTCCCGAACGGGTGGCGCCGGTCTTGATGTTCCAGCGGTGGCTGCAGTTGCGGAGAAAATCCTGTTGCTTAATCGATAGCACTCTCTACACCCTCCAGCAGCTCCCTGGCCTTTTGCAGCTGGTCTTCTGCCGGGTTCTCCTGGGAATTATCCCCCAGAATATCCACAAGCACCTTGGCGGCTCTGGCATCTCCACAGCAGGCGGCGGCGTGAAGGCCGCTGAGCATGGCCATCTGATTGTCCATGTCCTCCGGCGGCACCCCTTTCCGGGACAGCTTGTTATATACCCGCTTGTCAGTTACAGGCAGGGAGAGGTAAAGGTCAGCGGCTTCCTTCAGTGCCCGCTTTCTCCGCCGGGCGGCGCCGGAGGCAATCCCCCCACGGCGGCCCAGCTCCCGCACTTCCGCTTCCGGCCTCTCGTCAAAGGGGATAAGATTCTTCTCATTTGCCACTGCCACCACCTCTCATAATCGGGTAAAAAAGGAGCCGTGTTTCCACGGCCCCCATGTAGTTATTCGTATTTCAGTATACCTATGATACCACACCTTTTCCAAAAAATCTTCCCATTTTTTTCCCATTTCAGGTTTGCTCAGCGCCGTACAGGGCCAGAGCGAACTTGTGGAGGGCTTTGTCCCGCTTCCGGTAGACGCTGGACTGCTCCACCCCCAGCTCCATGCACAGCCGCTCCACGCTTCCCCGCTCCGGGTACAGGTAAAACCGGTGGAGCACCAGCTTTTCCTCCGGGGTAAGGGTATCCAGGCCCCGCTGGGTAATCTCCACCCAGTATCGTGCTTGCTCCAGTGCCCATTGCAGCTCCTGCCGGTGGGCAAGGTTGTTAAGGAGCGCATCTTCCCGGGCACTTCCGCCGCCTTTGACCGGTGTGCTGTCGGTTCTGGCTCCCCGGATGGCCCGGGCATCCACCTCCAACCGCTTCACCTCCAAAGGAATATTCTGAAGGCTCATGCGCATGGCATCGTATTTTCTCAGCTTCTCAATGGCTTCTCCCTTCCAGTTCATTCCTGATTTCCCCCTTTCCGTTCCTCCCAGGCCCGCTTCACCCGGCAGGGGGTGCCGCACAAATCCCTGGGGCACAGGCAGCCCGTGCAGGGGTCGGCGGCCAGATACTCCCGTACCTCGTCGGGATGGGAATAGGTCTTGCCCCCGACGCTCACCCCTGCCGCCCGCAAATCCTCCTTGTCCATCGCCGCCCGGGGATAGGCGTGAATCAGCGCCCAACGATCGAGAAACCACTTCTGCCAGCGCTTGCATTGCTTGTTTTCACAATTCCGGGGGTCGGGGACCCGGGTGCAGGTGATGCAAGGGCTTTGGGTTTTGCTGCTTCCGTTCATGGTGTATCCTCCTTTGGTGGCGATCCCATCCTATACCGCCGCAATCAGTAGATTTATCGGTTATTTTTCCGTTACCTGACGGCAAGGCCTGCCGCAGTGGGGGCAGAAGTTTACCCCAGGCACCCACCCCGGTGCCCCTGCAGCAGCAACACATCGCATACACCGCTCAGACTGTACCGACATGGTATACCGACAGGTCTTGCAGCTGTGGCACACAGCACAGGGCGGCCAATACCTTCTTTTCATAGCACGCCTCCTTTCTCTCATCTCGTTATAAACAACCTGGCAGCAGCGCCGATCAGCACTACAAGAAGTACAATGTCAACCATTTCCGCCAACCCCTTCACCTCCTCCCATGCCGGCGATAGGCCTTTGTTACGGCATAGGTTCTCTGCTGATAAACACCGCTGGCAATCTCACGCTTTCTTCTGGCTTCGGCCATCTGGGCTTCGTGCGCCGCCTTCCAGGTGGCACCCCTGGGGCAAATATCCTGACACCCCGGATACCTGACCGGTGGCACACAGTAACGGCAGGGGTTATCCTCCATAGGCTTCTCCTTTCAGCGCAGCCTCGGCGGCTTCTCTTGTGCGGAATACGCTTTTTCCAACATCCCGATTTCCAAAGGTCACAAATGCTCCCCGATAGTTCCATAACTCCGATTTCTCCCGTTATATCTTCAATGGTCGTATCATATACCGTATCTCCAACCTTAACCGGTAGCACCACGCACCTCCTGTCCCGGTCAGCCTCCACCAGTTCCCGAAGGCGGTCAAGGTCATAATCTGCGCCCAGGATGTCCTCGATTTCCTTCAAATGCCAGTAAATCTCCATGGCATTTTCTCTGACCTTGTTACTGTCAATGATTGTTATCTTCTTGGTTTTTTCATCGATTCTTACATCAGGAATAGTCAACCGTTCCACGCTTATTCCTCCTTCCATGCCGCCGCTTTCGGAAAAAATCCGTTGCATGCATTGTTGTCGCCGCTGCACCAGCCGTGAGCGTTTACGCACTCAGGACGGCAGTTTTCACAGTACGGCGCGGCATTGTGTATACCGCCGGTCACAAAGTCTATAAAATCGTCGCATAGGTCTCTTGCGATACCCTTCTCCTTTTCCACCCTTGCCTCTGCCGCTTGCCTGCGCTCAACCTCAAGCATGTGGTTACGCTCAGCTATAGCGCAATCTTGACGCGCCGCGTCCCGTTCGGCTTTCACCTTTTCAATCTCGGCCCGCAGCTTCTCGTTTTCGGCCTGGAGCGTGGAGAGGGCGGTGGCGGCATCAGTTGTCATCCGAGGAATACACTTGCTCATATCTCCGCCGGACCAATATGCGCACTGTTTGCACTGGTCTACTTTCGGGGTGCTGCCGCACAACCTCACAGCCTCAATCAGTTTCTCAATGTTCATCATGTGTTCTCCTTGAAAAATCCAATGCTCAGTTGCCAGCTGCCCCACAAAAACCCGATTCGGAATTTGTAATCTTCAACCCAGCGAATAATCCCAAATGTCGGAATGATTACAAATTGCTTTTTGTAGGTGTTTGTCAAAATCCGCTTTTTCATGCGTCCTCCTCTCCCTCCGGCGGGCGCGCAAAATCCCGTGATAATCTGTCAATTTTTAGCGCGAGCTCCATTCCGGGCAGGTCATTCTCATACGGTCCACCCTCTATGTACGCAACAGCCGCATTATTGATTGCCTCCAACGATTCCACCCACTCGTTCGGCGGGGTGAGGGTGGGGATAGAATCAATGTCATCCTTGCCATCTTTCATCGCCTCCCCATTATCCAATTTCATAAAACAACCCCAAAATGTTCGGCTTTGTTTCCCGCTGTGATGTCCAAACAGCGGCTTTTGTCCAATGGCTTTCCAGACTTCCGCCGCCGGGATGTCATATTCTGACCACTTGAAAATAAGTACACCGTCTGGTTTCAAAACCCGCATACACTCCCGAAAACCATCGTGGAGCATTTGAGGCCAATTCTCGTTTAACTTCCCGTACTTTTTGACTAACCATGCCGTCTCCTTTGCGCCAGTCAGGTGAGGTGGGTCGAATACTACCAGCGGGAAAGAGTTATCTGCAAAAGGCAAATCCGTAAAGTCGCACACCACATCAGGATTTATGTCCAACGTACAGTTACAAGCATTTTCCCAGAGGTGATGATATTGCTCACGGCGTTTATCACAGTACACAGCTGCTGGGTGGTGCTTGTTAAACCAGATAGACCGTGCGCCGCAGGTCACATCAAGTATCTTCTTCTCCATTCAGAACCTCCCATCTCTCCCCATTTGCCCACTTTCTCAGCCGATTGGCTATGTCTTTGTAGTCCATCTCATTTCTCCTTGTTGCTGTCCTGATTAAAAACCATCCGGTCTGCGGGGATGTTGATATACGATTCTCCGTTAAGCGTGGCAATAAAGCGCTTCATGCCTGCCCGCCCCCTTCCTTGGAGCGGACATCGCCGTCGATGGCTTGGAGCAGCTTGTCCGCATTTTGGAGGGTGCGGGATTTTCGGTAAGCGGCTCGGGCCATGTCTGTTTGACGGATGATGTCCGCCCATCTTTTTCCCATCTGGTCTACAAACTTGTAGCCTTCATATTCCTGCATAATCTTCCGCTTTTCCCGGATGGCGGTTTCTCTGTCTACGATACCCCCACGAAGCTGGGCGTACAGCATCCGGAAGCACAGGTAAGTAACCTGGTCCGGATAATCCAATCCGGGGGGCATTTCGTCCCCGTTCATGGCCTGGCGCTCGTAGGGAAAAGCTACTTTTGATTCAGGTACCATTGCAAAACCTCCGTTGCCTGCTTCCAGCCATAGCAAAAGGCATGGAAATATCCGTTATGTTTCAGTTGCTCCTCCCACCATAGCTGGTCTTCCTCCGGTTTTCCGTCCAGGGCCTTCATTTCTATGTAGAGCCCGTGGCAATTACCCCGGGGAACCGGGAGACAAAGGTCCGGCACGCCCTTTTTTACCCCCATGGTCTTGAGGATTGCGGTCTGCACCTTGTCCACCCGCTCGTTGGGGATATGGTGCAGCAGGGCAAGCTCCGGGTATTGATGCCTTATAGACGGCTGCTGGGACCAGGCAATGACCCATTTCTGCTCGGCGCTTTCCGATGGTACACCGCTGCTTTTCAATCTGGCTTTACTCATGGACGCACCGCCTTTCCGCTTACTACCCGGTTCAGAATCTGGCTTGCCTGCAGCCGGGAGAGGTTCTCCAGACACTTCCGGTCGATGGATTTTACCCGGCGCCGGATATATTGCAGCTGCTTCTCCGTGGCGGGCTTCTGTCCCCACTGCCGGGCGATGGTCAAATCCCAGATTTTCCGCTCCTCCTGGTGGAAGTCCCGAAGCTCTGCGTATGCCTTATCCAGGGCGGTCTGGTAGGGGACGGATTCCCCGCAGTATTCCACCCGGCCAAGATGATCCGGGCAGGGGATAACAATCCGCCTGCCTCCTGTGAGGCTGCAAACCAGCTTTCCGTCCGGCAGCTTGAAGTAATTCACATCGTGGAGGTTGTAAGACATGCCTTTTGCCCACAGGTCTACAATCTCCACATTGCGGATCCAGCTTTCCGGGCAGTCCGCCGCCGCCAGCGCCCTTTCCGGCAGTTCAAATAAGGGCCCCTGAATTTCCGCTGCCTTTCTGGGGGGAACATCCTTCAGGTCAAGGCCCAGCAGGGTGGGGGCTGTGCAAAGGCTGGCTTTCCCGGTGACCCCCACGCAGTCAATCAGGATGAGCTTCTCCTTCTCCGGGTGTACCCGCAGGCCCCGGCCTACCATCTGGGTATACAGGGCCTCGGACTGGGTGGGGCGGGCGATGATCACCGTCTCCACCAAAGGGATGTCGGTGCCCTCGGTAAACACCATCACATTGACGATGCAGGCAATCTCCCGGCGGGAAAACCGCTCTATGATGTCTGCCCGGTCTTTTGTCTTCCCGGTGACCACCACGGCCCCGGGGATTCTCCGGGCGATTTCCTCTGCCTGGTGTACGCTGACTGCAAAAATCAGGGTTGCGCCATGGGCGTGCTCCCGGTAGGCCTGGGCGATGGCGTCCGCCGTACCCTCCATGGCCTCCGCCAGCTCCCCGGGGGCGTAGTCGCCCTGCCTGGTATGTACCCTTGACAGGTCATAGCCGATATTCACCCGAAGGCAATAGATGTCACACAGGTATCCGCTTTTGATTGCCCAGGGCAGGTCCCGCTGGAAGATAATCCGTTCATACACATCATCCAGCTTTGCCTTGTCCCCCCGGTTGGGGGTAGCGGTGAAGCCGATGTGCTTTACCGGTGTGAAATGGTCATAAATTTTCCGGTAAGTGCCGGCGGCTGCATGGTGGGCTTCGTCCGTGATAATGAGGTCAAATTCTCCGGGAGAGAACCTGTCCATCCGGTTGGCCAGGGACTGGACGCTGGCAATCACCACATCCTCCCCATGGCTGCGCTCTGCGGCAATCTCAAATCCCACCGGGCAGTCGTAGTATTTTGCCGGCTGGCGCACCAGCTCCTCCCGATGGGCCAGCACCAAAACCCGCCCGCCATTGCGGGGAATGTGGGTGAAGGTTGCGGTCTTTCCGCACCCGGTAGGCATCTGGCACAGGTACGCCCCCGGCGCCTGGGTCTGAATTGTGCGGATACATTCTTTTTGGTAATCTCTTAATTCCATTTTTTCACCACCTGTGGAACTGTGTGGGACGGATGTGGGACACAATGTCCCACACAGTTTTCATTAAAATTGTTTTTCATTCCGTGAAATTTTGATTGATTTCATGAAAAAAATAAGTGGAATAAGTTTAATTGAATTTAAGTGTGGGACTGTGGGACATTTTTGCACACTTTTTTATATAGGAAAAATGTCTCTTGCTTGATGCATCCAAACAACACCAATGCTATATAAAAACATTGTTGTTTGTGTCCCACATGTCCCACAGTCCCACAAATGAAAACCGCCTGATTTTTGCGGGACACAAATCCAGAGAATAGCAATCATAACGGAGAAAAGAAAAACTTTTTTACATTGTTTTTTGTGGGACAAATGTGGGACATGGTCCCACTAAAGTGGGAGCAGTTCCGGAGAACCGGCGCTTGCCGTCCAATCGTCCGTATTCAGACGCAAACAGACACATTGCGGTGTGGTTTTGCCAATGCGCTTTGTTTTCGTGTAGCCCCGCTCCCTGGTGTCAATCATACGGTTGGCCTTCAGGTAGCTGAGGGTTGCAGAAGTGGAAAAGCCCGCCTCCTGCAATGCCCGGTCAAATACCCCCCGGATAATATAGGCGGTATCGTATTCCAGCACACCGTAGATGTCACTGCCTGGCATGGAATCATCGCTGATGAACCTGGGAGCATTGCTGGCTACCCAGTCACAAAGCCACTCGTAGGCCCGTCTGCCGGCGGATACGGCCTCTTTGGATGCCAGGAATGCCCGGATATCGGAAGCATCCAGCACCAGCTCCCGGGCGGTGTCCAGATCGTCATGGAATACCCACTGGGAGGCCAGGAAGTCCGCCGTGATGATGGCGGCGGCTGCCATGGCCTGCTTCTCCGTGGAATCCCCGGCGCACAGCTCACGGAAGTTGTCCTGGTAGAGCTGCCGGACGGTCTGTTGGGTCTTTTCGTCCTGATACAATCGCTCCACGAAAATCCGTCCAGCAAAACCGTAGTTTCGCTTCAAGAGGCCGGATATCCGATTTCCGTCTTTTATGACGGCCGTTCCTGGTGTGCATTCGATGTCAATGACACGGTTCACCGCACCGGCTCCGGCGGAGATGTTGGTGAGGGGCGATTCCCCGGTGGTGAGGAAGCAGCATTTCCAGGTGGGGGTGATTTCCAGACCGCCGCTTTTCTTCCCTCGTGACCGGCCCACCCCCTGGGCCAGCTGGTACACATCGAAGTTGGTTTTCCCCCGGCTGTCTTTGGTCAGCTGCAGCTCATCCATGCAAAAAGGCAGATGATTGAGAAAAGCCGCCGTCCGCTCCTGGCCCACCTGAGTACCGTTGAAGGTCTGCGTATATTTTCCTAACTCCGGGTTTCCCCAGACGGAAGCCGCCAGCATGAGGGCCACCGTTTTGCCGGTGCCGGAGGACCCTCCCCACAGGTGGACGAAGAAGGGGAGTGCGTCTACCAGTGACAAAATCAGGGAGGCAAAGGAAGCGGCCAGCATAATCCGTGCGGTAATGGATTGCCGCCGGCATTCCATTGCGGTTTTGTACCATGTTGTTTCGGATCCCTTGGATTCTACCTGATTGTAGAGATGCCGGTATTGTTCATCCCCATCAAATACCAGCCCATCCACATAGGGGGAAAACCCTTCCCCCGGTATGTATCCCAGCCGTCCGATGGACTTCTGCTCCGGGATGATGTCGTAGTTCAGATTCTCCATGTCGTTGATGTAGTCCACCAGCGCCGAAGCGCTGTTGCTGGTGACGGAGATTCCCTGACTGGCAAGAGAGGTGATGTTCCGGGCAGTGGAAACGGTGGCTTTGTCCACAATGGTGGTGCGCCATTTTTCCTCCCGTCCCGGCGGCTTGAATGCCAGCTTCAGCTTCACCTCCCCGGTGTCAATATTCACCAAACGGCCCACCGGCATAATCGGGTGGGCACAGGCACATTCCCGGCCGCCGTTGGGCAAATCCCGGAAAATACCCCAGTCCAGAGACTCCCAGGTGCCGCAGCTCAGCTCCATGGCCTGGCCGTCAAACTCGGTCTGATTGGGAATCATGTTCCGCCTTTTGGCTTCCAGCTGCGCCTTGTTGTACTTTTGCAGCATCCCCCGGAAGCTCTTGAAGCCCACAGCCCTGGCGTTTTCCTCCATCTTGACTTTGGCTATCTCATAGAGGAAGGGGGTCTTGTGGAGCTCATATAGCTTCTCGTAGGGGTCTGGGGTGCAGAAGTCCTCTGCGGAATACTGATAGTCTGGAATAATCAGCTTACCGTCATGGACTTCTGCGTTGCTTTCTTCCTGAAACATGTAATCCCTCCCTTACGCCAGAGGTTCCTCCCCCAAAAGCTCCTGGGTCAGGTCTTCGGCTGCTTTCACGGCCTCAAACCAGTCTGCAATCTTGCTCTCTCCCTGCCGGATGGCATTGTAGATGCCGATAAACTCCACAAAATCGTCGGCATTCATGGTCTCGATTTTCTTTTGGAGACGCTTTTCAATCTGCTCCTGGGTTACCCCCAGCTTGGCAAATTTCACCACCATGGCCTTTACCCGGTCAATAAGGGGCGTGTCGTTCTTTCCCGCCAGGGTCCTTTTGCATTCCGTGATGGCATCCTCCACGAACCAGGCCGGGAGGATTGCCAGAATCCGGGAGCGGAGCCGGCGGGTTGCCATGTTGGCGTTGTTCTCGTAAATGTCACGAAGGCTGGTAAGGGCTACCATTTTCTTTCCCTGCTCCCGTTGGTGGGGATTGGTAAAGTTCTGGACGCTCTGGGCGTTGGTCTCCAAATCCCAGGCATAGGCCTGCATTTCGCTTTTCCCATCGTCCTGGGAAAGCTCCTTGATGCCGTAGTCGATGTTCCCCCAGCACCGGGCCAGCTCCTCCGCAAACCGGATGGTGGGGCCCTCCACCGTCTGACCGCCCCGGGGGAAGCTGTAAAAGGCCTTGGCAGCCATGGTGGGCCGCTGGCAGGCTTCCATGGCCTTGGCATAGGCGGTGATTTCATTCCGGGGGAACCGCTTGGCAATCACCAGCTTTCCCTGAGCCTCTGCAATGGCACGGCTGGCCTCAATGGCCACCGTACCCTGATTGATGTTGTCCATCTGGGCCATGACCCCAACGCTTGGCATATTGGGCATTGCCCCTTGGGTGTATTCCATAATTTCTTCGCTCATTGTCCATTCTCCTTATGTGATTTCTTTGGCAAGCCAGGATGGCAGTGCCAGATTGTTGATTTGATTGTGCTTTCCCAGGTATCCGTACCAGTTTCCGGTGGTTTTGCAGTCGTGGTATATGTCCAGAAACTCCCGGTAAAGGGTCCGTCCACGGCGCAGGAGCAGCTCATCCGCCTGGAGGATGTTGACAGCATAGGGCGGGTCTTTTTCCACCACGATAAAGACGAATGTGGGTCTTTGCCGGATGTTCCGCTCCACCCCTTCCTGGTACATTGCCGCCTGAAAATCGTAGCCGTAGCGGATGGCGTCCCGGGTGAAGCTGTCTGTGCCGGCATCTGCTGCGGATTTGAGATCCACGATAATGGGACGGCTGTATCGGGTGTTGAGACAGTCCACACGGCACTTGCAGCCTTCCCCGGTTTGGGTGTCCGTCCAGAAGAAAGGAAGCTCTCTGGGGCCGTCCAGGAGCTTCCGGGCAAAGGGGACGGCATACAGCGCCTCCCGCATTGCCTGGGCCTGGGCCATCATATCTGCCGGGATGCTTGCCTTTCCCTGGGTATCCTCCAGGTACGCTTCCCACTGCAGCTTCCCATCTCTTGTCCGGCGGTCTACCTCCGGGGCCACGGCAAACTCCTCATGGAAGGTTTCCGGCTCCAGGGCCAGCTTGTGAAAAACCTGCCCGAAGAGCAGCGCCGGGGTTGGTTCCCCCGGGTGCTCTTGGTAGTATCGGAATTTTTCCGGGCTTTCGTGGAGCCTCCACAGCTCCGACCGGCTGACAGCAGGGTGACGGCGGTATTCAGCTTCCGTCATAGAAATCGGCCCCCTGTTCCTCCAGATAGTCCCCAGCGCTGGTTTTCCCAATGCCCAGGGCATCCGCAAATTCATCCGTGGTCAGGTTATCCATCAGCCTTGCCATCAGGCAGTTGCCGCACAGGGTGTCGCCTCCATCGATGTAGATCCGGTGGAGGCCGGAATACTCCTGACCGCAGTCTGCACACCGGACGCACCTGCAAGGTTCGGGGTATCCGGTGACCAGGGCATTGGCAATCTGGGGGTGGTCAGGAATCACCATGGTTGTCCTCCGTTTCATCCTTCGTCCAGCTCACAGACAGCACTTTGTCCGGAACATACAGGGTGGTGGAGCCCTCCAGGACGGCGTAGGCGTCGGAGGTGGTGTCCATCCATCCACGGCGAATCACCGTGAACAGAACACCATCGTGGAGAAGCATATCCCCTTCCTCTGCCTTATAGGAAGGCAGGACGAAAGTTTTCAAAACCTCATTGCTGCTCTGAGCCAGCAAAACATCTACACATCTGGATCCCATATTTACAAACCTCCTTTGTTCTTCTTGGGCACGATTACGCAAAAGCCGGTGCCGGGCTCTGATTGTTCTTCCCAGACTGTGGAATCCTCCGTAAGAAGGGAAACCAGCGTGAAGCGGAAAGCCTCGGCTGCGCCGGTGTTGCTTCTGCGGATGTCGTTATACAGAGAATTGATAAGCAAAGCCACATCGCAGGTGATGGTGTCAAGTCCTCCGGCACCGACACACTTTGCGGTGGTCTCATTGATTTCAACCTTTAGCATTTGTTTGACAAACCTCCCAATTCGTGGTATATTACATACGGTTATTTTTTCTTAGCCGCTTCGGAGCGCCATCCTGCTCCGGGGCGGCTTTTTCTTTTGCCCAGGAAGTGCCCCACCTGGGCGCTGGCGGCACACAGCAGCACCACCGCAGCCGGAAGGCCCAGCCCCGGGACAATCCATCCGGCAGCCGTGGCAGCCATCAGACCGGCGGCAAGAACCGCCTTGGCAGCTGCTCCCTTGCAGGCGGCTCTAAAGTCACGGCGGTACCGGGCTGCATTTTTGCACCGGATGGAAAGCGCCTTCCCCGCAGCCTCCCGGCGGCCTCTGGTGAGCCGATTGAGCCGGGCAAACCACAGCACTTCCTCGTCAATATGTACTGCCTGGACACTATCGTCCGTCTTGTGGGCCAGATACAGGCCATTGTTCATACAGATTCCTCCTCCAAACTTTTCTTGATTTCCTTCTGGCTGTACCCCAGAAGTACCAGAACCGCCGCCGGGCTCAGTTTCAGCCCGGCAATCAGCTTCCGCAGGTCCTCCACGGTCCATTTCTCCGGGGCCTTCAGCTTCACCCCCAGGGTGCTCCTGGGAATCCCGATATGCTCCGCCAGGGCCGTGATGGTCATGACATTGTAAAACCCCTGCCTCTGCCTGACCTCCGCCTGGAAATCTTCATTTGCGTACTTGGTTGCGTACTGTCTGATTCTCGGCATATGATTCACCTCCTTATAGAATTAAGTCAACCTGATTTCAGTCTCATCGCCCCATGCCTTCACGATCTCCTGCTCTCCAACCTCCAGTTTAATATCCACGGGCTTATCCTCCTGCCGGGCTTGCAGTTCCAGTACAAGCTTGGCAATTTCTTCCGGCGTGGCTTCAACAATTATCTTCATAATGTCACCTCCTCAAACTTACGCAAAACGAAAGTCTTGCGCAAAAAAAATTTTGCATGCCTCCTCGTAACTGTCACAAAGAAGTTCTGCCAATGCGGCAATTACGCTATAGGGCATTTTTTCTGGCTGCTCTAAATACCCGGAAAAAGTGTTGCGATTCACCCTGATTTCATCGGAAATCGAGGTAATCGTAAATCCCTTTTCTGCCATTTTACCTCTGAGCTTGGGGACATCTACCCGAATCATGTTCTCACCTCCTTTGTGAAATCTTTCGTTTCACGAAAGTATATTACCATGCTACCGCCGAAATGTCAATACGAATTGCGTAAGTTTTTTGGCGAAAGGCAAAATAATTCTTGCGTTGGGCGTAACCATATGCTATAGTAACATTAGCATCAAAAAGGAGGTGCTTTGTATGACTGCACTCTCAGAAGTTATGAAAAAAAGGCGTAAAGATCTTGGGCTTACTTTGGCACAGGTTGCTGATGCAGTGGGTGTAACCGAAGCAACTGCCCAAAGATGGGAAAGCGGTAATATTAAATCTGTCCGGCATGAAAAAATCACACAGTTGGCATCTGTACTAAATGTGAATCCTGCAGAACTTATGGGCTGGCAAGCCTCAATCGATTATCCCAAAAACACACACCCCATGCCCGAAATGCGGAAAATTCCTTTGGTTGGCACGATTGCTTGCGGCACGCCCATTCTTGCGGACCAGAACATTGAGGAGTATGTGTCTATCCCCAAAAATATCACAGCGGACTTTGCATTGACCTGCAAAGGTGACAGCATGATCAATGCAAGAATTTTTGACGGCGATGTGGTCTATATTCGCCAGCAGCAGACGGTAGAAAACGGAGAAATCGCCGCTGTGCTGATTGACAATGAAGCCACCCTGAAGCGGGTGCAGCTTTTCGATGACCACATTATCCTGCAACCGGAAAACCCCATGTATAAGCCTTTGGCCTTCTGGGGTGAGGAGATGAACACCGTGCGAATCCTTGGCAAGGCCGTGGCCTTTACCAGTGCGGTTATCTGAAAAAGTAAAAGAGGGGATTAAAATGGCAAGATGCACCAGGTGCGGAAAAAGAGGAATGTTTCTGAAACTGACGGATGGACTTTGCCCGGATTGCCTGTCGGCAAAGAAGTTGTTTGCGGAGATGGCCGATGATCCGTTTTATCAGGCGTTGAATGACAAGCAGTATCGGAATGCTTTGTCTGAGTATCATGTTTTGATTCAAGAAATCGAAAGCGATTACTCCGTTTTTATCAATGGAATGGGCGGAGAAAACGCCGGGGGAAAGCTGGAGGAAAAATGTCTGCGGGGAATGATGTTGTTTACAGCTTTGGTGCAGTTCTGGCAGAAATACAAACAGGATATGCCTGCCAGCAGTCCTCCATTCCAAAGGCTGTCCATGCTCAGAGAGAAAAAAGGAGACTATGTGGGTGCTGCCACGGTTTGCATCCAGCAGATGCGACTGGGTGTCTTTGGGGACAGCACTAAGGCAGGTATGCGGGGAAGGCTGGCCCGGCTGATCAAAAGGGGCAAACTGGAAAATGACCAGGAGATTATGGCGGAGGCCATGAAGTTCCTGCAGCCATCCACCGCTGAGGAAATACCGGTGGCGGAAGCGGAGGAGGAAAATCAGGTGGAACCGGCTGTGGAATTGGCCGGGGAAATGCAGGCGGAAGAAGAATGCCTGGATAGTGTGGAAGAATCCCCTGAGAAACCATTGCCGGACGAAAGAGCAGAGGAGGGGAATCTCCATTCTTTTTTGGAGGACAGCAGGGCGCAGAAAAAGAGAGTGGCAAAGTACAATCGCACACTCTACGGAATCGTGCTGCTGGGCTTTCTGGAAGCTGTGTTTCTTATGTTTTCCATTACGGGCGTGATTGCGGCACCGCCATTGGGCATTGTGTGTCTGGTCGGATGCTTTTTCTTCTTCCAGAAGGTGTTTCTGAAAGTGTGGAAAAGGGCCAGGGCGCTGAGAACGGAGATAAAGGGCTTCCAAGGAAAATATGGCAAGCCGTCTCTGAATATCCATGGGGACACAACCTATTGTTTCCTTGCCCCTTTTTCCTACGAAGAAACCTGCAAAAAAATCTGTGAGGCATTGGCTCCCATAGGGGAGGTGAAGAATACGGATTCCCTCCACGGAACGATTACAGGGAAATTCCGTGTAAATAGTGGAAAAAAGGCCAAGGTGGTCTTTTTCGTTGAAAGAAATGATACACAATGCAAAGTCAGGGCGATTTTTAAGAAGGTTGCCAACGATGATTGGTGGGATATTTTCCTCCGGTCCTTGTTCAGATGTTCCGAAGGTGTTGACTTTGGCGTATCCCTGGCAAAAGGCGCTCCCCAGCTGGCCGGCGTCCTGCATTTGGGAGACGGTACCCAGCAAGTGTCCTTCTCCAAGACGAAGGGAGGTACTTCTCTGTCCGGCTTCTTAATCGGCGGAGCACTGTTCGGTGATGCCGGCGCAATCGTTGGGGGACTGTCCGGGAAGCAGCGAACCGTTACCCATAGCACGACTGTCTTTTCCGATGCACTGCTTGTGCGGATTATTTACAATAATGGAAGACTTTGGGAAGGGAAGGTTTCCAAGGGAAGCCCCCTGTATCACGAAATCCTGGTAAATGCGTAAAACAAAAACCGCCCTGGTGCTGGCACACCAGAGCGGCAACATAGAACACCACCAACACATCACGATAGGGGCAGTCTACCCTTTCATGGTAGCATATTTGCCCCGGAAAGGCAAGGAAAATATGAAAACCCCAAAGGCAAAGAAGCTCCCCTCCGGCTCCTGGTATGTCCGTGTCCGCATTGACGGCCAGGATGTGTCCATCACCCGGCCCACGGAAAAAGAAGCCCTGGCAGAGGCCATGGCCGTGAAGGCAGGATTATCTCAACATAAGAAGGACTTGCAGAACAATGACATGACGGTATTGCAGGCCATGAACGATTATATCGAAAGCCGCCGAAGCGTATTGTCCCCGGCAACAATCCGTGGATATTGCATTATCCGTGACAATCGGTTTCAGTCCGTATCCAAGATGAAGATCCGCTCCATCTCAAGGGAACGCTGGCAGCAGTTTGTAAACATTGAGGCCCGGCAGGTGTCCGCCAAAACGCTGAAGAATGCCTGGGGATTTGTTTCCTCTGTAATCCGTGCAGCGACAGGGGAGAGCATGACAGTCCGGCTGCCACAGGTGGTGCCCCAAAACCGCCCGTTTCTGGAGCCGGAGGAAATCCCCACCTTTCTGGAAGCAATCATAGGGGACCCGGCGGAAATCATTGCGCTGCTGGCACTATCCAGCTTGCGCAGGTCGGAAATTATGGCATTAAACTGGAAGGATGTTGACTTGAAAAAACGATTGCTGAAGGTCAATGGAGCCTCCGTACCGGATGAAAATAACCATTATGTCCACAAGCCTGAAACTAAAAATCAGGCATCCAGACGGACGGTGCCGATTATCCAGCCACTGTATGAAGCAATGTTGAAGGTGCCGAACAGGAAAGGTCAGCTTGCCACCATGCACCTGACAACGGCATATAACCGGATAAATCGGGCCTGTAAAAAAGCCGGCCTTCCGGAAGTTGGTCTGCATGGGCTCCGTCACAGTTTTGCGTCCCTTGCCTACCATTTGCAAATGCCGGAGAAGGTGGCAATGGAAATAGGTGGCTGGGCAAACGATGCAACCATGAAAAAGATATATACCCATGTAGCCAGAAATGATGTCAACCATTATAAATCCGCTTTCACGGAATTTTTTGAAAATGGCGATAAAAATGACGATAAGAATGGAAAACAGACTGCGGTGCAATAACTTTCGGCGAGTTATTACAGGGTTCAAATCCCTCTCACTCCGCCAGGAAAAGCACCTTTTGTCCTCTGGACGAAAGGTGCTTTTTCAGTGAAATAAATCCTTTGGGATTTGTGAAATGCCCTTCGGGCGTGAAAGATTGCTTCCCAATGTGAAATGCCTGCGGGCGTGGGTGGATTTATTTCCTTTCACTTTTCACACTGACCGCAGGTCAGTATTTCACATCCGGAGGATATTTCACATCCGGAGGATATTTCACATATTCAGAAAGGCGGCGGATTTATGGGAGAATCCAAACTTCGGGACTTGTCCATGGATTTTGCGGTGAAGATGGTGCAGCTGTGCGAAACCATCAAGGGTCACTATTCCCTTGTGAATCAGCTGGAGCGTTCCGCAACCTCCATCGGTGCCAACATCCACGAGGCAAACTATGCCCATGGAAAAGCAGACTTTATTTCCAAGTTGCAAATCTCGTTGAAAGAGTGCTATGAAACGGAGTATTGGCTGGAATTGTTTGTAAAATCCGGTATTCTCAGCCCGGAGGCCGGAAAGGAACTATCCAACCAGTGCGGCACAATCCGCCGGATTCTCATTGCCTCCCTCAATACCGCCAAAGGAAACGGAAAATAATACGCTACCGCCCCCGGCACCTAACCCGTGCCGGGGGCGTTTTTCTGGTTAAAGAAAACCACCAGCTCGGCTGGTGGTTCCAAAAAGCTTTAGCTATGAGTAGAAAAAATATCCTCCTTTGGTAGAATAAGAGTAGGTCTGCCAACCAAACTTACGAACCAAATGAGGAATCAAGTCCAAATGAAACTTGTATATCCCGCAGTATTCCGCCCATGTGAGGAGCACGAAGGTTATACCGTCATCGTTCCGGATCTCCCCGGCTGCGTCACCGAAGGCGCTACCCTTGCCGACGCTATTGTGATGGCTGAGGACGCCGCTTCCGGCTGGGTGCTGGATGAACTGGAGGAGGGAAATATTGCACCCGCAGCCAGTCCCGCAGACAGTATTTCTCTGAACCCCGGCGAATTTGTAAATCTGCTTGTGCTGGACATGGATGCTTATGCCGAGAAATACGGCAACAAGGCAGTCCGCAAAAACCTCACCATTCCCGCATGGCTTAACACCTTCGCCGAAAAGCGCGGCATTAACTTCTCCCAGGTTCTGACCGACGCTTTAACCGCTATGTACCGGCAATCCTGATTCCCTCCGTACCGCCTCCTACTTGGGAGGCGGTACTCAGCGTGCCAAAAAACGATTCAAGCCCCCAAATCCGGTATCATACAGGTATGGGGGTGTTTGTGCAGTTCTTTGACAGACTGCTGGCATCTGGAAGGGTTTTAATTGTTTTATAAGTATTGTTAGGTGATGCGTCGCGGTAAGATGCCTTACGGTCTTTCGATATGTTATGGGGAATAATTCGTCGCTACTTACTACAAAAAATTCCCCAAAAGATTTACGGAGTAGAATAATCAACTTGCATATTGGGGAATAATTCGTTATAATATTAACAAAAATGTTCCCCAAGGAGATTCGTTATGGAAAACACATACTCCAAAATTCAAGAGTTATTGCATCAAAAGGCAGATTTTCAAGCGAGACTGAACCTGATTCCCTATGATGGCACACCTGAAATTAAGGATCGGGACGGACAAAAATATCTGTATGTCCGTAAACGGGTAGGAAGCCGGTTGACTTCTACCTATGTGGATGCCTACTCTGATGAACTGTATCAGTTACTGCTTCGTAATTCCAGAGAAGCGCGAGAGCTGCATAAATATATTCGCCGTGTAGAGAAGGAATTGGCTGCGCTGGGTTATGAAGAAACAGAGATTTCTCCCAGAGTGATGCTGAATCTGGATTTTGCCAGAGCCAATATGAAGGCCAACATTTATAATCAGGCTGTATTGGAAGGCGTGGCTACTACCTATCCTCAGACCGAAACCATTATTGAAAACGGCATTGTCTCCGGTATGAAACCAACGGATGTACAGAAAATTCTGAATTTGAAACATGCCTGGGAGTTCATTCTGGACAAGGATGTGCTCAGTTACGGGACAGATTATCATATTCTTTGTCATATCGCAAAGCTTGTAAACGAAGGTTTTTACTCGGATGGAGGGCGGATTCGCGGTGTGCCCGTGACGATTGGCGGTACTTCCTATGTCCCTCCGCTGCCGATTGAAACCATTGTAAAAGAAAGCATCAATGCTATTTTGTATGAGAATGCCGACGATGTAGACATTGCCATCAAGCTGTGTCTGTATTGTATGAAGACGCAGATTTTCAATGACGGAAATAAACGGAGCTCGGTAATCTTTGCAAATCATTTTATGATCACGAAGGGACAGGGCCTGTTAGTAATCTCTGAAGATCGTGTTCCGGAATTTAAGCGCTTACTGGTAGCCTATTATGAAGACCGGGACAATGGTGAGATTATGGAATTTATGCGGAACTACTGCTGGCGGACATTCTGATTTCTGAAGTTTCGGAGCACATTATGGATGAAAAAAGAATTTGATCCTCAGAGACCCCAAAAAGTCAGACAGAGCCTTGTGGCTGACCACGAGGAGAAGCTGCCTAAAATGCTGAAATTAATGCTGTATGGTATCGCGGAGAGGAGAACAAAAAAATGAGTGTCGTATGGATGGTTTTACGGTTGCTTGTGGCAATCGCGCTGGCGTTTGTCGTCGGTAAACTGGTTTCAAAACTGAAATTGCCGTCTATTCTGGGCTGGCTGATAGCGGGTATGATCGTAGGACCCCACGCCGTTTCCTTAGTCAACCAGGAGCTTCTGGACGCCGTATGGTATCAAACCATTATCCATGTTTTGGAGTGTGCCGTCGGCTTGATGATCGGCACCGAACTTGTCTGGAACAAAATTAAGAAATCCGGCCGTTCGATTATCATTACCACCCTGACCCAGTCGTTAGGCACCTTCCTGGTCGTGTCGCTGACATTTGGAATCGTATTCTGGATTACGGATATCCCGCTGTACCTGGCGTTCCTGTTCGGCGGTATCGCGTTGGCTACCGCCCCAGCCCCGGCCCTTTCCATTGTGCGGGAGTTCAAGACCAAGGGGCCTGTCACATCCACGCTGATTCCTATGGCCGCGCTGGACGATATTGTGGGATGCGCCGTATTCTTCAGCACCGTTGCCATTGTGGCGGGGAATTTGTCCGCCGGTGAACTGCCGGCCTATATGATTGCGTTGGTCGTGATTCTGCCTTTGGTGATTGGAGTCGTTACCGGCCTGCTGGCCGGCGTTATCCTGAAAAAAGAACGGGATACGCCCGCTACCTTGATGTTGCTGGGAATTACCATTCTGATTGCGTCCGGCGTAGGTTTCCTGTGCAACAGCCTTTTGCCCCGGCCCGTACTTAACTTTATGCTGATCGGTATGGCGTTTTCCGCCACTTTCTCCAATATGATTTCGGAGAAACGCCTGGAACAGATTATGAAGGATTTTAACCCGATTCTCGGCGTAGCCATGATCATTGTTATCCTGAATCTGGGCGCGCCGCTGGATTATCATCTCATCTTAGGCGCAGGCCTGTATACGGCGGTGTACATTTTGTCTCGTGCCTGCGGTAAATATTTCGGCGCGTTCTTCGGCGCGGCAGTCACCAAGTCGCCCAAAACCGTGCGGAACTTTCTGGGCTTCACCCTGCTGCCGCATTCGGGCGTGTCGCTGGTCTTTACCGGCATTGCGGTCGGGGTGCTGAGCGGCCCGGCGCCGGAATGCGCGCAGATCATTCAGGGCACCATTGCCGCCGCTGCCGTTATCAATGAGATTATCGCTGTTATCATGGCGAAAAAAGGCTTCGAGTGGGCGGGCGAATTTAATAAAGAAGACGAAATGCCCGAAGCAAAATCCCAGTCTGAATTGCCGCCTGTCATCACGATTAGCCGGCAAAACGGAAGCGGCGGGCGTGAAATCGGCAGAAAACTGGCAGAGCAGCTGGGGATTCCGTTCTATGACCATGGGCTGATTGAACGCGCCGCTGAATCCAGCCCGATTGATAAAAGCTTTTTTGAAAACGCGGAAACAAGCGGCAGCGGCGGTTTGCTGCGCCATCTTTCCGATGGAGTGCGTCAAAACTTATCTGTGGAGGACAGGGTTTTTCTGCACCAGTCCCAAATCATCCGGCAGCTTGCGGACGAAGGCCCCTGCGTCATTGTAGGCCGCTGCGCCGACTATGTGCTGAAGGATCGGAAAAATGTGGTGAAGGCTTTTGTGTATTCCGATATCGACAGCCGTATGTACCGGGTCGTTCATGTCTATCAGGAAGCGGATGAAAAGGCGCTTGACCATATCCAAAGAACGGATAAAAAAAGGGAGCAGTATTATAACTTCTATTCCGGGCAGAAGTTCGGTAACGCTACAAACTATGATATTTGTCTGGACAGCAGCGTGATAGGTATTGATAAGTGCATAGAAATTCTGAAGGATATCTATGAGTCCAAATCCGCGAAACAGCGCTGAAAAATTGAAACGCAGGATAAAGCGGCAAAATTCTGGCCGCTCGGATTGGGTATCTTTTTCATAACTGTCCGACGGACCGCAATCGTGCCCCGGCGCTCTACGGCGCCGGGGCATTTTTCCGCGCTTCGCCTTTTTCAAATATCAAATCGAAAAAACGCTTGACAAAACTGTATTTACTGTGTATACTGTTTATACACAGTAAAACAAGGAGGGGATGGGGTGAATCTGTTTATTGACAACAAAAGCGGCGCGCCTATTTATGACCAGATATTTACCCAGCTGAAAAACCGGATTCTCTCGGGAGAGCTGCGGGAAAACGAAATGCTCCCGTCCATTCGCAGCCTTGCCAAGGACCTGCGCATCAGCGTCATCACCACCAAGCGGGCCTATGACGAGCTGGAGCGGGAGGGCTTTGTGTATACCGTTCCCGGGAAGGGCTGCTTTGTGGCGGCGAAAAACGTGGAGCTGCTCCGGGAGGAAAACCTGAAAAAAATCGAGGAACTGATGGGGCAGATTCTCAGCCTTGGCGCGGCCTGTAACCTGAGCAAAGAGGAACTGGCGGAAATGTTCCGCCTGATGATGGAGGAATGACCATGAACGCATTGGAAATTCGCAACCTGACCAAAGACTACGGAGCCTTCCGGCTCCGGAACCTGAACCTGACCCTGCCCTCCGGGTGTATTCTGGGGCTGATTGGAGAAAACGGCGCCGGAAAGAGCACCACCATCAAGCTGATTCTGGACATGATCCGAAAGGACGAAGGTACCGTCACCATCCTGGGGCAGGACAACCAGAAGAATCTGCGGAACTTGAAGCAGGATATTGGGGTGGTGCTGGACGAGGTGGGCATCCCCGAGTGCCTTACCCCCTTGCAGGTGGGGAAAATCATGGCTGGCACCTTTGCCCGCTGGGAAGATGGCCTTTACCGGGAGTACCTCCGCAGATTTTCACTCCCGGAGAAAAAGCCCTTCAAGGAAATGTCCCGGGGCATGAAAATGAAGCTGGGGCTGGCGGTGGCCCTTTCCCACCACCCCAAGCTCCTGATTCTGGACGAGGCCACCGCAGGCCTGGACCCGGTGGTGCGGGAGGAGATTCTGGACATCCTCACAGACTTCACCCGGAAGGAGTCCCACAGCGTCCTGATTTCCTCCCACATTGTCAGCGATTTGGAGAAAATCTGCGACTACATCGCCATTTTGCACCAGGGGCAGCTTCTCTTGTGTGAGGAAAAGGACCGGCTGCTGGAAACCTATGGCCTGCTTTCCTGCACCCGGGAGCAGCTGGCGGATTTGGAGCCGGGAACGGTGCTGGGAAAGAAGGAATCCCCCTATGGGGTCCAGGCCCTGGTCCGCCGGGATCTGGTGCCTGCCGGTTGGAACGTAAGCCCTGTGAATGTGGAAGAACTGTTTATCTTCCTGGTAAAGGAGCGTGGATGATATGAAAGGACTGCTGCAAAAGGATATTTATATGACAGCCAAATACTTCCGGGCGGCTTGGGTGATGGTGCCTGTATTTCTTTTCCTGATGATTTTTGGGGAAGGCAATTTGTTCTTTATGTTTTATCCGATTATGATATTTGGAATGCTTCCTGTGTCCTTGCTTTCCTACGATGTGCACTTTAAGTGGGAGCAGTACAGCGGCACCCTGCCCTATACCCGGGCTCAGCTGGTATCTGCCAAATATCTGGTGGGGCTGATTTTCAGTGGCGGGGTGCTCCTGTTGTGCCTCTTGGTTTTGGCCCTGTGGCAGATACTGGGGAGCGGCTTTGATTTGGATATCTTTCTGGGAATGGGATCGATTTGCTTGGGCCTGGGCGTGGCAGCCCCTGTTTTGCTGCTGCCTTTGGTTTTCCGATTCGGCCCGGAGAAGGGAAGGCTGCTGTTTATCGTTCTGATTGCATCCCTTTGCGGTGCCGGCGTTGCCCTGGGGCAGGCCGATTTTCTGTCCGGATTGGCCATGGGGAACAGCACCCTGGTGGCTTTGGTGACCGTTGGCGTTACCCTGGTGCTGTACCTCCTTTCCTGGAGATTGTCCATCCATTTCTACCAAAAGAAAGAATTTTAATAAGAAACCAGAGGTCCATTGCAAAACTCTAATTTTGCAATGGGCCTCTTTTTTGCACTGTCCCTATAGCTCCCTCCGGGAGGGAGCTGTCACCGCAGGTGACTGAGGGAGCCAGCGGGGGATAAGCCGGCAGTTTGCTATGGGTTGGTACTTGCTCATAACTGCCGATACCCTTGCCGATTTTATCTGGTGGCTTCCTCCAATCAGTATGGGAAAAGGGATGGCTTTGGGGAGGTTCCATCTCTGTCCGTCAAACGAGCAGTACGCCCGCTGGCTCCCTCCGACTTGGGGCTTCGCCCCAAGCCACCTCCCTCCCGGAGGGAGGTATAAACGAAGCCTTCTGCAAGGCAACAATACTGGGCGGATTTCGGGAATCAGGGCCTGTTGCAAAATGGGAATGTTGCAACAGGCCCCTTGCTTTATATCTTAACCAAAGAGAATATCAAAAACATTTTCAGGGCCGTACTTCATCATATGCTCCGCCATCTCCGTCAGCAGCTCCTGGTTGGTGATGTTGCCGGTGTGGCCCTTCCGGGGGAAGGTGATGCAGTAGCCGTCATAGTAGGGCTCGGTGGTGGTCTCCAGCCAGTCTCCCAGCACATACTGAGCCTGATTCAAGTAGTAAGCGTCCATGTCGCCGCCCCGGATGTGAAGCTTACCCACCAGGGACTCGCCGATGGTGGACCAGCTGTTCTGCAAATACTTGGTCAGGTCGTAATGCTCCCCCCAGTATGCCACCACGTCCTTGTTAATGACGCCGGTCATGGGATCATATACCCGCTCCGGGTAGCCGTCCTCACCCATGGGGCCGTAAACCGCTTCCCAGATGGCCCACTGACCCAGGCTCTGGCATTGGAGGCCGCCCATCGAGGAAAAATTTTCAAATGGGGCTTGACAAATGGGGATAACCGGCGTATACTGATAATGGTTAGCGGAGGCTAACAAAATTTAAGTCATATCGTTAGCATATGCTAACGCCTAATCCGGGGAGGGAGGAATACCCATGACCTTAATGGAAGCCCAGACGGGGAAGGAATACACCATCCGTGCCATCGAAACCCAGGACGAGGAGATGGACGCCTTTTTGTTTTCTCTGGGGTGCTACACCGGGGAGGCCATCACGGTGATTTCCCACCTGAAAGGCAGCTGCGTGGTCTCGGTCAAGGACGGCCGGTAC
Organism: uncultured Eubacteriales bacterium; assembly: GCA_949293985.1. Classification (GTDB taxonomy): domain Bacteria; phylum Bacillota; class Clostridia; order Oscillospirales; family Oscillospiraceae; genus Faecousia. Next base: position 99,016 of record CASFFN010000005.1, read on the forward strand.
AATATGGACAACCAGCTGGCATCAGCCATAGTGGTGGCGTAACGCCACCCCAGACTGTCCATAAAGTCCCAAACCGGCAAAAGCAAAAGGAAATGGGCTTACTTTCCTCTGGGGAGGATTAGGGAACCTCTGAATAAATCGTCTGCGGCTGAACAGCGGATCTTTTTCCCCATCCATGCAGAATGAAAAACAGGAAATACATACAGTATTCCGCTGTACATACAGTATTCCGCTGTTTTCCATTCTTTTGTCTGAGGAAAAATCTCTCGCTGTCAGCTCTTGCCGATTTAATCAGAGTTTCCTTAGGAATAAAATCCAGTGCGGCTATCCCCAAAAGCCAAAAAAGTGTTGCTTCGCAACGCTTTTGCCTTACTGCGCAAACGCCGCCCTACCGTACCTTATGTACGCCTACAGGCGGCGTTTGCTTGTCTTTGTGCCTTTCTTGACAGCCTGGCAGCGTGTCAAAAAGGGTTTTGACACGCTGTGGTGGCGTAACGCCACCCCTGTTTTTTGCTTTATAGTTAGCGTATGCTAACTATATATAAAGGATAAGATAATGAGGAGGAGAAGTTATGAGAATTGCATTGGCGGGCAATCCCAACTCGGGAAAAACCACCATGTACAACGCCCTCACCGGCAGAAACGAGAAGGTGGGCAACTGGGCGGGGGTGACGGTGGAGAAAAAGACCCACCCCATCAAAAAGTCCCTTTGCCCCGGAGGGCAGGAGCTGATTGCGGTGGATTTGCCCGGCGCCTACTCCATGTCCCCCTTCACCAGCGAGGAGAGCATCACCAGCGCCTATGTAAAGCAGGAGAGCCCGGATGTGATTATCAACATCGTGGACGCCACCAATTTAAGCCGCAGCCTGTTCTTCACCACCCAGCTGCTGGAGCTGGACATTCCTGTGGTGGTAGCCCTGAACAAAAGCGACTTGAATGAGAAAAAGCAGACCCAGATTGACGAAAAACTCCTGTCCCAGAAGCTGGGCTGCCCGGTGGTGGCCACGGTATCCACGGAAGCCAAGGGCCTTGAGACCCTGGTGCGCCAGGCGGCTGCCCGGCGGGGACTTGCCCAGCCGGCTCCCTTTCATCAGGGGGATGTGGACCTGACAGACAAGAAGGCTGTGGAGGCGGCAGACCGGCGGCGGTTTGACTTTGTAAACGCCGTGGTGAAGGACGTGGAGACCCGGAAGGTGCTGACCCGGGAGGAGAGCAAAAGCGATAAAATCGACAAGGTGCTTACCAACCGGTGGCTGGGGATTCCCATTTTCGCCCTGGTGATGTTTTTGGTATTTGAGATTTCCCAGACCTACTTGGGGACATGGATAGCTGAGGGAGTGGAGCTGCCCAGCGGCAAAACCATTCCCGGCCTGGTGCCCCTCCTGGAGGAGTTCCAGGGCTGGGTGGGTGAGCTGATGGCAAACGCCAACCCCCTCCTCAGCGCTTTGTTGGTAGACGGTATCATCGGCGGTGTGATTGCCGTGGTAGGGTTCCTGCCTCTCGTGATGGTGATGTACTTCCTCATTGCCCTTCTGGAGGACTGCGGCTATATGTCCCGGGTGGCGGTGGTGCTGGACCCCATTTTCAAGAAGGTGGGTCTTTCCGGCAAGTCCGTCATTCCCTTCGTCATCACCATCGGCTGCGCCGTGCCCGGCATCATGGCCTGCCGCACCATCCGCAACGAGCGGGAGCGCAGAGCCACGGCCATGCTGGCTCCTTTCATGCCCTGCGGCGCCAAAATCCCGGTGATTGCCCTGATTGCCGGTGCTTTCTTCGACAACGCCGGCTGGGTCAGCGCCACGGCGTACCTTACCGGCATTGTGCTGATTTTCTTGGGGGCTCTCCTGGTGAACAAAATCGCGGGCTATAAGAACCGGAAATCCTTCTTCATCATGGAACTGCCGGAGTACAAAGCCCCCTCTTTGTGGTTTGCTTTCAAGGCCATGTGCAGCCGGGGCTGGGCTTATATCGTAAAGGCCGCTACCATTATCCTGCTGTGCAATGCGGCGGTACATATCATGCAGACCTTCACCTGGAGTTTTACGGTGGCGGAAACCTCCGACAGCTCCATCCTGGCCTCCATCGCCGGACCCTTTGCCTGGGTGTTGGTGCCCATTGTGGGGGTGCTGTCCTGGCAGCTGGCAGCGGCGGCGGTCACCGGCTTCGTTGCCAAGGAGAATGTGGTGGGGACCCTGGCGGTGTGCTTTGCCGGTCTGGAGAACTTCATCGACACCGATGAGCTGGCCATTATCGAAGGCTCCGGCGCTCAGGTGGCAGGCATCATCGCCATTACCAAGGTGGCTGCCCTGGCCTACCTCATGTTCAACCTCTACACCCCGCCCTGCTTTGCCGCCATCGGCGCTATGAATGCGGAGATGAAGAGCAAAAAATGGGTCTGGGCCGGAATCGGTCTCCAGTTGGGGGTGGGCTACACTGTGGGTTACCTGGTTTACACCCTGGGCACCCTGATGACTGCCCCCGCCAGCCTGAATGTACCCGCGGCCCTGTGCGGCCTGGCGGTGGTAGCCGTCTTTGTGGGGGTGCTGGCGGCCCTGATTCGCAACACCAACCGGAAGCTGAAAGGGGAGTATGCCCTGACAGCTGCCAGAAAGGCATGATTATGGATATTTTGCTTGTTCTCATTATCGCAGCCATTCTGGGAGGCGCCCTCTGGTACCTTCGCAGAGCCAAAAAGCGGGGTCAGACCTGCGTGGGCTGTCCCCATGGAAAGCAGTGCCAGGGGCACTGCGGCTGCGGTCATCACGACCATTGAGAAAAGGGGAGACCGGAACCTCCGGTCTCCCCACCCCGAAAGGGCTTCATTTTTTTACACAACAGTTAGCATATGCTAACTAAGAAAGGAGCAAGACCATGAGTGTGGTAATCGTAGGTGGCAATGAATGTATGGCCCGGCGGTATGTGGAAATCTGCCGGGAATACCGTTGCAAGGCCAAGGTTTTCCCCAAATCCGATGCCGCCCTGAAGAGTATCGGCACCCCGGATCTTCTGGTGCTGTTTACGGGAACGGTTTCCCACAAGATGGTTCGCTCTACCATGTGTGAGACCCGGGGTAAGGCGGTGAAAATTGTCAGGAGCCATTCCAGCTCCGCCTCTGCCCTGCGGAATATTTTGCAGACCCATACCTGAAAGGAGGAAGCACCATGCCGGATGCCATGATTGTGCGGCACTGCGCCCCCACCTTGGCGGGGCTGAAAACAGCCAGTATGTTCACCTGTCCCTTCCAAAGCCGGGAGGAGATGAACCGGGAAATCAGCCGGTTGAACCGGCTCCTTGCCCCCAAGGGAATCCGGGTGCTGCCTCTGCGGTACCGGGGAGGCAGGGGTCTCATTTACCTGTACCGCCCCGGCTGGCTGAACCGGGATTTGCGGCAGGCCGAGACCAGAAGCATTCTTACCCGCTGCGGCTACGGCTGGGATACCTGTGCCGGACAGCTTCGCCGCCTCCGGCAGCGGCTGGAATCCAGCCGGGAGTTTCCCCATGAAATCGGCCTGTTTTTGGGGTATCCTCCGGAGGATGTCCGGGGCTTCATGGAGGAAAAGGCGGAAAATTATAAATGCGTAGGCTGTTGGAAGGTTTACGGCGACCCGGAGAGGGCCCAAAGAACCTTCGACCGATATAAAAAGTGCACCGACGCCTATTGCCGGTGCCTGGAAAAAGGCAGACCTATAGAGGGTCTTGCCGTCATCAGGAAAGGAAGTTGATCATATGGGAAAAATTGCAGTGGTATACTGGAGCGGCACCGGCAACACCGAGGCTATGGCGCAGGCGGTGGCGGAAGGTGCCCGGGAAAAGGGCGCAAAGGTGGCGGTGTTCACCCCCACGGAGTTTGACAGCGCCATGGTGGATGGCTTTGACGCCATCGCCTTCGGTTGCCCCTCCATGGGGGCGGAGCAGCTGGAGGAGAGCGAGTTTGAGCCCATGTTCACCGCCTGCGAACCCCGGCTCCGGGGAAAGCTTCTGGGGCTTTTCGGCTCCTACGGCTGGGGGGACGGGGAGTGGATGCGCTCCTGGGAGGAGACCTGCACTGCCCGGGGAGCGGTGCTTGCCTGTGAAAGCGTCATCTGCCAGGAAACCCCCGACCAGGAAGCCCTAAAGGCTTGCCAATCCCTGGGCGCCGCCCTGGCATAAGGAAAGGGCCGCAGCAAAACCGCTGCGGCCTTTTCATGCCTTTCCCAGCAGCACCAGCCGGGCGGTAAATGTCCCGTTTTCAAAGCTGGGGGTGAACTGACCTGCATACCTGTGGGCGATGTCACGGAGGATTTTCATGCCGTAGCCGCTGCCCTCCGGTTTGGGGCCGGGGCCCCGGAGAGCGGGGTTGTCGCAGCGAATCAGCAGATAGTCCCCCTGGGTCCGCCCCTCCAGGGTAATCTCCCGGGGCAGCTCCGGGGGCAGCTGGGTGCAGGCTCTTATGGCGTTGTCCAGCAGGTTTCCGAAAATGCTGCAAAGGTCGATGGGGGCGACCCCCACATCCCCGGCAAACAGCAAATCCGCCCGGAGGGTAATCCCCAGCTTCCGGCACTGCCCCTCCTTCTCCGAGAGAATGGCGTTGACAATGGGAATGGTGCAGTAGGGATACTCCCGGGTGCTCTCCACCTTGTCCAGCAGGGCAAGAAGCCGTTTCTCCGCCTCCTCCGTTTCCCCTCCCTCCAGCAGGGTCAGCACCCCGGTGAGGTGCCGGTTGTAGTCCTGGCGGATTCTTCCCATCTCCTCCCGCCGGGCCTCCACGCTCTCATAGTGCTGCCGTTCCAGCTGGGCCTCATGGCGCAGCCGGGAAAGCTCCCGCTCCACCTGTTCCTTCTCCGCCTGATTGAACTGGACGCAGATGAGAAGCAGACTCAGCAGGAGGGCTCCTGCCATGGAGAGAATGTGCAAATAGGAAACCTGACTGCCCAGCCGCACCGCATCCATGGAGTAGATGGCGGTGGGGGCAAAGAGGCACAGGGGCATAATCACGAAGGCTGCCGACCCTCTGGGCATCCGCTTATCCAGCCCCAGCCGCCGCCACAGCGCCGCCGTAAAAAACAACAAGGTGTTGCTGCCAAAGCTGCCAATGAGGACTGCCAGCACCATATCCAGCTGGGCATAGTCCGCAGACAGGGCAGGTAACTGAAACAGCCACAGTACCAACACCCCAACCAACTCCGCGACGGCGGCAGTAAGAATCAGCAGCATGGTGATAAACAGCTGCCGCCGGAAGCTGGTTTCGTAAAAAAAGGCGAAGCTAATCCAGGCTGCCAGAAAAGACAGGACAAAGGCTTCCGGATTGACCCCTGTCCGGGGCGTATGCCATAACAGAATATCGATGGAACCCAGTACCTGGGACAGTGTCCAAAGCCCCACCCGAACCCATTTCGCCGGGGCATTTTTTCGGGGTGGCTGCATACTGTCCATGGCAAAGCCGAAAACCGGCCCTACCGATGCCTGAAACAAAAAGCACAGCCATTGATTGGTCATGTATCTCTCTCCTTTTTTCTGTCTTCCGGGGAATATTCCGCCTTTTGCAGAAGGGCTTTCACCGCCGCCTCTGCCTCCTTACGGTTTCCCATGCGGACAAGGCCCAAAACAGAGGACAGGTGATTGTTGTAGTCGTGGCGAAGCTTCGCCATCTCCTCCCGCCTGGCTTCCATGTTTTCATATTGCTGCTTTTGCCGGGCCTGGGTTCGTTTCAGTTCTTCCAGCGCCTTTTTCGCTTCCTCTTTTTCTGTCTGGTGAAACTGAAGAAAAATCAACACCAGGTGCAGCATCATAGCTCCGGTCATGGAAAGAATATGCAGGGGCGAAAAATTTCCACCTGTCTGCTGCAGATGTTCCATGTAGGATATAGCCGGGAAACCCAGACACAGCAGCATCAGCACAAATGTCCAGGACCCCCCGGCTGTCGGCCTGTGCAGCTTGAATCTGCGCCACAGGATGGCAGTCAGCAGAATGACCATGTTGGAAGCGGCTGCACCGATTGCGGAGAGCTTCACCATATCCGGTTGGGTGTAGTCCAAGGATAAGGGAGGCGCTTGAAACGCCCACAGAAGCAGAGTGGCGAACAGTTCCGCAGAAAATACCCCCAGAATCAAAAGTAGGGTAATGGTCAACTGTCTGCGCAGTCCGCTTTCATAAAAGAAGCAAATGCTGATAAGCGCCGCCAGAAATGTGGAAGCGCAGGATACATAGTTAAGACCTGTAGGGGGATCTTTCCAAAAGATATTGTAAAGCGTGCCAGATAAGGCTGCCGCCATCCAAATCACCATGCGCACCCACTTGGGAGGTGCGCTTTTTCTTGCTGTCTGCATACTATCCATGGCAAATCCCAGAGAGAAGCCGGAGGAGACTTGGAATAATACGCAAATCCACTAGTTCAGCATACTATTCCTCCCTTTTTCTGTCTTCCGGGGAATATTCCGCCTTTTGCAGGAGGGCTTTCACCGCCGCCTCTGCCTCCTTACGGTTTCCCATGCGGATGAGCCCTAAAACAGAGGACAGGTGATTGTTATAGTCGTGACGGAGCTTCGCTATCTCCTCCCGCCGCTCTTCCATGCTTTCATATTGCTGCTTTTGCCGGGCCTGGGTTTGTTTCAACTCCTCCAGAGCCTTTTCCGCTTCCTCTTTCTCCGCCTGGTGAAACTGGACGAAGATCAGAAGCAGGTCAAGGAGCAGAGCTCCTGCCATGGAGAGCATGGGCAGGGGAGCGATTCCATTTCCTGTGCGAGCCACATCCAGGCAGTACATAGCGGTGGGCGCAAAGAGGCACAGGGGCATGACCACAAAAGCTGCGGAGCCTCTGGGCATCCGCTTGTCCAACCGGAACCGCCGCCACAGCACCGCCGCAAAAAACAGAAAAAGATTGCTGAAAAAGCTGCCCATGGCAACAAGAATCACCATATTTGCCTGGGAGTAGTCCAAAGAAAGCATATCGATCCCCAGTACCCACTGCACCATGGCCGCCGGAACCTCCGCCGAACAAATCGCCAGCATCAGAATCATGGTAAGAGCGGCCTGGCGAAGAAGGCTGGTTTCATAGAAAAACCCATAGCAAATCAGGGTGGAGAGAATGTAACCTAAAATGGAGAAAAGATTTACCCCTGGGATGGGGTTCCAGCCAAAAATATTACAGGCACTGGTGAGGGCTACCAATGCCCAGGGGAGCAGCCGCACCCATTTGGGCGGGGCATTTTTTTGAAGGGGCTGCATACTGTCCATAGCCAGACCCAGCACTACCCCCGGTGTCCCCTGAAATAAAAAGCAAAGCCATTGATTGACCATGGTTTCCTCCTATACCTGCAGGCCCAGGAAGTGAAAGACCTGCTCCCGGGTTTTGTCCCGGAAGGAACGGCTCACCGGAGCCTTTACTCCGTTTTTCAGGAGAATCCCCTCCGGCTCCAGCCGCTGCACCCACCGCAGGTTCACCCCATAGCTTTTGTGGCACTGGTGGAAGGTGTCCGGCAGCCGGGCAAGGAGGTTGCTGAGCTTTTCGTACACCGGGTAATCGGCGGTATCCGTGTGGACAATGGTGGTGTGATTCCGGCTTTCCAGATACACAATCCGCTGCACATCCAGAGAAACCGGCAGCCCCTGCTGATAAAAGGTAAGCTGCTTCCCCCCATCCCGGCTCCCCAGCACCTTCCCCAGATACCGCTGCAGCAGCACCGGGTCTATGGGCTTGGTGAGATACCCCACAAGGTTGGTTTCTTTCAGAAGAATGTGCTGGGCAAACCGGTCGTTGTACCCGGTGACATAAATCACCGGCAGATGGGGGGCAATGCGGTACAGGGTCTCGGCGTAGGAAAGGCCTGTGTGCCCCTGTCCCCAGTCCAGATCCATCATCACCAGGTCGTAGGCTTCCCCGGCCTGCAAATCCCCGAAGAGCTTATCAATCTGGGAGTAAGGCTCCACCCGGTGGGTGTCCCCCAACAGCTGCCCCAGCTCCCGTAAAAACACTTTGTCATCGTCGCAAATGGCAATTCGCATGGTATGTAATTCCTCTTCTTCTTCATTTGGGAGGATACCCTCCCGCAGTTTACTATACCATAGAAGCGGGCTGGAGGGAAAGGACAATTTCGCCGGAAAGCCTGCCAATTTCGATCCCCGGAAGGAAGCCCCCAGGGGGATGGTATAATGGCAGGCAGAAAAGAAGAGAAGGAGTGTGGACCATGTTTTGTCCCAACTGCGGAAATCAGCTGCCCGACGGCACCAAATTCTGCACCCGGTGCGGCGTACCCTTGTCCGGTGAGAATCAGATGTCATCCGGGTATCAGCCTCCGGTGAATCCCTCCTCCGGGTATCGTCCCCCGGTGAATCCCCGGCCTGTGGAGGAAAAGCCCCAAAAACCGAAGAAATCCGGCAAAATCCTGATTTCCATCCTGGTGATGGGTGCAGCCTACCTGGTAGGATCTCTGCTGGCCAAGTACATTGTGGCTCCGTCCTATGGGAAGGACACGGAAAAGCCCTCCCAGAGCTATACCCAGGAAACGGAGGGGACGGCAGCAGGCTACGACAATGTGAAAACAAAATCCTATGAAATTGAAGCCTCCGGGGTGATGTACTCCCATGTAAGCATCATTGCCTATGATGACCGGGTGGCAACCATCACCGGAAGTTTTAACTTCTATGATACAGACCTGCCGGAGGTGGCAGCCGCAGCAGAGGAGCTGGTATCTTCTGCCCGAACCTCCCAGAGTGCCATCACCCGGGATGGCTGCGAGGATATGGAAATCCAGATTGAGGAAACGGACGGCAAAGTTTCCGTTACCTTTCACTTCACCCATCTGAACTACAGCGGCAAAGAGGCGGAAATCCGCCTGTCTGCCGGCTTTATGGGCTTTACCGTCACTGACGGCTGGATGCTCCTGAGCGAAGCGGAGGAAACCCTCCTGGCGAACGGCTATACCATTACCCAGGATTTTTAACAATAAGGAAAGGATGAAAGAAAAATGAAAAAGACCATGAAGAAGGTACTGGCACTGCTTCTGTGCCTTGCTGCCCTTTTGTCCCTGGCAGCCTGCGGCAAGGAGACAGAGGAATCTGCCCAGTCCCCGGAAACCACGGTGGCTCAGCAGACCACCCAGCCGGAAGAAACCACCCAGCCTACGGAAACAACCACTCAGCCGGAGGAAACCACTGAGCCCAGCACCGACGGTGAGGAGATGACCAAAAACTATGCCATGGCTTCGTCGGAGGAGACCTATCTTCTGTATAGCCTGCGGTATCTGCCGGATACGGATATGGTTACTGCGGTGGCAGGAGAACTTTCCGTTGCCAAGGACGACCCGGCATATGAGGATATGGTGAAGGATATGCAGACCCAGCAGGAGAGAGTTGCGGGCATGGAGCTGGCATCTGTGGAATTTACCGAGACGGAAACCTGTGCCAAGCTTCTCTTTGCCTTCATCACCACCGAGGGAGATCCCCAGGTGGCAAAGGTGCTGGAGGAGGACTTTGACATTGTGCTGGATGGAAATTATGTAAAGTTCAGTGACAATGAGAAAATGCTCCTGGACGCCGGCTTCCAGGAGGTAGAGGAGTGACACCACCGGGGCGGACAGGAAACTGTCCGCCCCAAATTTTTAGGGAAGCTCTGAATAAATCGGCAAGAGCTGGCAGCGAGAGATTTTTCGTCAGACAAAAGAATGGAAAACCGGGGAATACTTTGTGTATTTCCGGTCTGGTGGCAAAGGAGAACACCGTCCGTCCCTTCACCCGGAAGGAATAAGCGGCCTCACAGCTGGGGCTTTCCCGGATGAGGCGGTGCATGGCTCCGGCAACCGGAGCCCGGAGAAGGTGCCCCACCGGGGCTTCCCGGGTGCACCGCAGCTCCCAGTCTCCCTGCCGGATGACCAGTTCTCCGTCCTGAATCTTGACCGCCTTTGCCCCCAGATAGGTGGCAAGGCGGTATTCTGTTCCCCGGAAGTGAATGAGGCCCAGCACCCCGGTAAAGCCAAAGGGGCGGATTTCTGCGGCACAGGCCATGAGGGAGCCGCCGGGGAAGAAGCAGTGGGTCCAGGCGTAGTGGGGCGGAAAGGAGCGGCCCCGGTCTCCCTCGATATACCCTCTGCCTTTGGAAAAACCGTAGACTTTGCCGTTGACGGTGATTTTCCCCTTGACCCGGTGGGACATACTGAACACATCGTGGCGGCATTGGAGAAACTGCACCAGACGAAACGGGCCCATAATAGGGGAGGCGATGGGGGAGAAGGGGCCAAAATCCAGCGCTCCGGAAATCCGGCAGCCTCCGCTCTCCAAATTCAGCCGGACGCCCTGCCGCCCCAGAAGGTTCTGCCCCAGCCGGACGGTAAAATTCCGTTTGTCGAAGGAAACCGTATCCCCGGGCAGGGGAATCCAAAAGGCCTCTTCGCCGGTGACGGCCTGCAAGGAGCAGGTGGTTTTCCCCTGGAATCGGTGGCGGGCAGGAATCAGCGCCAGAGTCTTGTCCGCTTCCTGGCACTTAAAGTACCACCCTTCAAAGTAATTGCTCAAAACAACCCCTCATTTCCCGGTTTTTTGCATATTTTGTGTGCCCCGGGAGAATAATATTCAGGGAAAAACAGAAAGGGGACAAAAAATGGAGAGTTTGTGGAGCGCCACCGCCTCTTTGCCGGTGTTTCCCCGGCTGGAGGCGGATAAGCGGACGGATGTGCTGATTATCGGGGGCGGCATGGCAGGCCTTCTGTGTGCATACCTTCTGGAACAGGCAGGGGTCAGCTATCTTCTGGCGGAGGCCGGGGAGATTGGGGCCGGGGTCACGGGAAACACCACGGGAAAAATCACCGCCCAGCACGGCCTGGAATATGCCCGGCTTCTGAAGGAATTTCCGGTGGAACTGGTACGGCAGCACTGGCAGGCCCAGACCCAGGCGGTGGAGGATTTGTCCCGGCTGTGCCGGAAGATTCCCTGCGATTTCGAAGAAAAGGACGCCTTCGTCTTTGCCAGAGGCAGCTTGGAGGCTCTGGAAAAGGAAGCCCTGGCCATGGCAAAACTGGGGGTGGCCCCGGAGCTGGTGTCCAATCTGCCCCTGCCCTTCCTGGCCCAGGGTCTGAAAATCCCCCATCAGGGGCAGTTTCATCCCCTGAAATTCCTGGAGGGGATTGCCCGGGGGCTGCACATTTACGAGCATACCCGGGTGCTGGAGCTGTCGGGGAACACCGCCGTCACCGACCGGGGGGATATCCGGGCGGAGAAAATCATCGTGGCTACCCATTTCCCCTTCCTGAACCGCCACGGGGCCTATTTCCTGAAAATGTACCAGCAGCGCTCCTATGTGCTGGCTTTGGAGGGGGCCGCACAGGTGGAGGGGATGTATATGGAGGCGGAGTCGGGGGGACTGTCCTTCCGGAATTATGGTAACCTGCTCCTTCTGGGGGGCGGGGGACACCGAACCGGCAAGGCCGGGGGCGGCTGGGAGTACCTGCGGCAGCAGGCCCAGCGGTATTATCCCGATTCCCGGGAATGTTACCACTGGGCGGCCCAGGACTGCATGACCCTGGACGGCATGGCCTATGTGGGGAGCTACTCCCGGAGCGTCCGGAACCTGTATGTGGCTACCGGCTTTCACAAGTGGGGCATGACCGGCTCCATGGCGGCGGCAACCCTCCTGCGGGATATGGTGCTGGATAAGGAGAACCCCTATGCCCGGGTTTTCGCGCCGGACAGACCTATGCTCCGGCCTCAGCTGGGGGTGAACGCCTGGGAGGCGATGCGAAACCTTCTCACCTTCCGCACTCCCCGGTGCTCCCACTTAGGCTGCGCTCTGACCTGGAACCCCCGGGAGCGCTCCTGGGACTGCCCCTGCCACGGCTCCCGATTCGCGGAGGAAGGCAAGCTCCTGGATAATCCCGCCAACCGCAGCCTGAAGAAACGGCCGGCATCCCCGGACGATTCCCGCCAAGCTGGCGGATAACCGAGGGCTTGAGAAAAGAAAAAGCGCCCCCTTCTGTGGCGGTACACCATAGAAGGGGGCAAATTTCTTCGGGTTTAGTCCAGAATCACCAGGGGCTTGATGAGATCTCTGGGCTTGTCTTTCATCAGCATCAGAGCAGGCTCCACATTCTCAAGACCGTGGAAGGTGTGGGTGATGAGCTTCTCCGGGTGAATCCGTCCGGCGGTTACCAGCCGGGCCAGCTTCTCCGCACGCAGCCGTCCGCCGGGCATCAGGCCGCCCCGGATCTGCTTGTGACCCATGCCGCAGCCCCAGTCCGTCCGGGAGATGGGCACGCTCTCTCCCTCGCCCAGATAGTTCACATTGCCGATGATTCCGCCGGGTTTCAGAATCTTCAGTGCCTGGGTGAAGGTGTTGTTGTCGCCGCCGGCCACGATTACTCTGTCCACGCCCTGACCACGGGTCAAATCCAGGATTTGCTCCACAATGTCGCCCTCCCGGTAATTCACGATACGGGTAGCGCCGAATTCCAGAGCCAGGTCTGCGCAGTTCTTCCGGGAACCTACGGCGTAAATCTGGGCAGCGCCCCGCAGGGCCGCACCGGCCACCGCCATCAGACCCACCGGGCCGATGCCGATAACCGCCACATTGTCACCGAAGGTGACATCCGCCAGCTCCGCGCCGTGCAGGCCCGTGGGAACCATATCCGCCAGCATGGTGGCGGCGCCCAGATCCATCCCCTCCGGCAGATGGGCAAGATTGCCGTCGGCGTCGTTCACATGGAAGTATTCCGCAAATACGCCGTCCTTGAAGTTGGAGAACTTCCAGCCGGAGAGCATACCGCCGGAGTGCATGGGGTATCCCCCCTGGGCCTCCAGGGAGCTCCAGTCCGGGGTGATGGCGGTGATGATGACCCGGTCGCCGGGCTTGAAGTCCTTCACCAGGGAGCCGACTTCCACCACTTCGCCCACGGCCTCATGGCCCAGAATCATGTCCTTCCGGTCACCGATGGCGCCGGCCCAGACGGTGTGAATGTCCGAGGTGCAGGGCGCCAGGGCCAGGGGACGGCAGATGGCGTCCATAGGGCCGCAGACAGGCCGCTCCTTCTCCACCCAGCCGGTGACGCCAATTTTCCGCATTGCAAAACCTTTCATGTGTGTACCTCCTTGTATTTGGTGGAAGTATGGTATCATGCTTTTCCGAATAAGTCAATATATATCGATAAAAAAATAATGAATAGATTGTAAATAAACCATGACCGCCCCGTTCCCGTAAAGAATTCCCGGCCCGGAGAAGATTTATGCTTGCAATTTTGAAAAAATCGTGTATACTATACTGGTAAATGCCGGTGTGTTGGAATTGGTAGACGAAGTGGACTCAAAATCCACCGGTGGCAACACCGTGCCGGTTCGAGCCCGGCCACCGGCACCAGAACTCCCCAGAAGGGCAGCGCCTTTCTGGGGAGTTCTTTGTCACAGGCAGGTGGGCTCGAACCCATAGCAGTGGAACCTGCCAGTGGCAGGTTCCATCCCCCAGTGCGTACACTGGGGGCAACCACTATTTTTGCCGACGGCAAAAATGCATATCGAGCCCGGCCACCGGCACCACGTCGGAGCAAAGTCCGCTTTGCTCCTCCTTTCCAAATCGAACCCGCTGCGCTGGGCTTCGATTTGGTTTTGGGCAGAAACCCGTGGGCATTGGCATCTATACTGTTGCGATATTTCAGAACTCCCCAGAAAGGCAGCGCCTTTCTGGGGAGTTCTTTGTCACAGGCAGGTGGGCTCGAACCCATAGCAGTGGAACCTGCCAGTGGCAGGTTCCGTCCCCCAATGCATACGCTGGGGACAACCACTATTTTTGCCGACGGCAAAAATGCATATCGAGCCCGGCCACCGGCACCGGAAAAAGGACAAGACGTTATGACTTGTCCTTTTTCCGTGAAAACCGGGCTTTATTCGAGTGAAACCACTCTGCCAGAAGGTACCGCCGCCGGAAGCGGATAAGCACCGGCTTCCATTCCCCGCACCCCACGCAAAGTTCCGGTTCTTCGGAGAGAATGCAGTACTGAGGACGGTATTGTGTGCCTGTGAGCTTGTTCCAGCAATCCAGACAAAATTCTGCCATTGCAATCACCTCAATTCTATGATAATAGAAAAGCATTGCAAATGCGATGCATACTTTCCGGAAATCGTGATATAGACTAATTGCAATACAAATGTATTGCGAGGGAAAACCATGGGCAGATTTCAGATACCGGCCACACCGCCTACCATTAACAAAACCATCCGCTTCCCTGGTGATGTGGTGGAAGAGGTGGAAAAGACGATTCAGGGTAAAAATTGCACCTTTTCTGCCTTTGTAATCGCCGCGGTTCGTGCGACCTTGGCGGAAATCCATGAAACGGACGGGTCCGGCCCGAACCGGCACCCATAGTATTTTGGTTTTGCCTATTTATTCTTTATGAAAATGGACAGGCACATCGCGTCCATCTATCATAAAGAATCAGATACGAGAGTTTTTATCCTGTTCCACCCCCGGAAGGGCGCTGCCCTTCCGGGGGTTCTTCGTCAAAGGCGGATGGGCGCAAAACCATAGCGGCGGGCTGCGCCGTCCGAAGTAGTGGAATTTCGTATGGAAATTTTCCCGGAATTGTGATAAAATCCCTTTGTATGTGCATAAACTTTTCAAAAAGGAGAGAGCCTATGCTTCCTCAGGAATTTTTACGGCGGATGCAAACCCAGCTGGGGACGGAATATCCCGCTTTTTTGCAGAGCCTGGAGCGGCCCAGAGCCGTGGCCCTGCGGTTCAATCCCCTGAAAGGGGAGCGGCCTGCCCTGGAGTTTGTCCGGGAACCGGTACCCTGGGAGCCTATGGGATATTATTACGATCCCCAGTCCCGTCCCGGCCTGCACCCCTTCCATGAGGCCGGCGTATACTACTTACAGGAGGCCAGCGCCATGTCGGCGGCGGCTCTCTTAGACCCCCAGCCGGGAGAGCGGATTTGCGATTTGTGCGCTGCTCCCGGAGGGAAAACCACCCAGATTGCCGGGAAAATGCTGGGTCAAGGCTTTCTCTTGTCCAACGAGATTCACCCCAGGCGGGCCAAAATCCTCAGCCGGAATGTGGAGCGGATGGGGATATCCAACGCCCTGGTGACCAACGCCGCCCCGGAGGCGCTGGCGAAAAAATACCCCGGCTGCTTTCACCGGGTGCTGATCGACGCTCCCTGCTCCGGAGAGGGGATGTTCCGAAAGGAAGAGGCGGCGGTAACGGACTGGAGCCCGGAAACCGTTGCCATGTGCGCCCGGCGGCAGGGGGAGATCCTGGAAGCCGGGGCAAAGCTGGTCTGCCCGGGGGGACGGCTGGTGTACTCCACCTGCACCTTTTCCCCCCAGGAAAACGAGGAGGCGGTGCTGTCCTTTCTGGACGCCCATCCGGATTTTGCGCCGGAGGAGGTCAACGCCCCCTGGTTTACCCGGACGGCCACGGGCTTTTACCGGCTGTGGCCCCACAAGCTGCTGGGAGAGGGGCATTTTGTGGCGGTGCTCCGGCGAAAGGGGCAGGGAAGCCCCGAATCCTGCGGGGAAAAAGGGGAGAAGCTGCCCAAAGAGTGGCAGGACTTTGCCAAAGAGCTGGGCATCCGATTGCCCCCGGGCAGAGCCGTGACCTTCGGCAGCCGTCTGTTCTGGGCACCGGAGGAGATGCCCGACCTTGCGGGACTGAAGGTGGAACGCCCCGGTCTGGAGCTGGGGGAGGCGCGCAAAGGCCGGTTCGTCCCGGCCCACGCCCTGGCTCTGTGGCTCCGGAACTGCCTCTGTACACAGGAATATCCCCCCGAAAGCCCGGAGATTGCCCGGTATCTCCACGGGGAGACCCTGGCCACGGAAAAGACCGGCTGGTGCCTCATCACCACGGGCGGCTACGGCATCGGCTGGGGAAAAGGGGATGGAAAAGTTATGAAAAATCACTATCCCAAGGGTATACGCCGATAAAAAGCAAAAAGTTCCTTTACAAAAGCGGGAAAGTATGCTACAATATGGTACTACTGGAATTTGACTTTATCAAGGAGTGGATCACCCTTGGCAAAATATGAAATTATTGGCGGTACCCCCCTGGAGGGCAGCGTCACCATCAGCGGCGCCAAAAATGCCGCCGTGGCGATTCTCCCTGCCGCCCTTTTGGTTGAGGGCGTGTGCCGGGTAGAGAATGTGCCGGATATCTCCGATGTGCGTATCCTTCTGGAAATCCTGCGGGATATGGGGGTGCGGATTCAGGAGGAAGGCCCCGGCGTGCTCCGACTGGACGCCACCCATATTACCAACCGTTGTCCCAACCCGGAGCTGGTGCGGAAAATGCGGGCCAGCTACTATTTGATGGGCGCGCTTCTCAGCCGCTTCCATCAGGCGGATGTGGCCCTCCCCGGCGGCTGCAACTTTGCCTCCCGCCCCATCGACCAGCATGTGAAGGGCTTTGCCGCCCTGGGCGCGGATGTGGAGGAAACGGATGATTATGTCTACCTGCGGGAAGGCCCCGACGGCCTCCACGGCAGCCGTATCACATTGGATGTGGTGAGCGTAGGCGCTACCATCAACATCATCATGGCCGCCTGCCTCCTCCCCGGCCAGACCATCATTTATAACGCCGCAAGAGAGCCGCACATCGTGGATTTGGCCAACTTCCTGAACACCATGGGCGCCCGAATCTCCGGTGCCGGTACGGAAGTGGTGAAAATCTGGGGCGTGGAACGGCTCCGGGGCGGCTCCTATGCCATCATCCCCGACCAGATCGAAGCGGGTACATATTTGGCCGCGGTGGCGGCGGTGGGAGGCAATGTGCTGGTGCAGAATGTCATCCCCAAGCACATGGACTGCATCACCTCCAAGCTTCAGGAGATGGGGGTTTCCATCATCAATTATGACGATGCCATCCGCATCCGCTCCACCGGAAAGCTCCACCACACCACCGTAAAAACCCGGCCCTACCCGGGCTTTCCCACGGATATGCAGGCGCAGATTTGCGTGTGCATGACCCTGGCCAGCGGCATCAGCCGCCTGACGGAAAATGTATATGAGACCCGGTTCTTCGGCTACTGCACGGAGCTGCAATCCATGGGCGCCAATATCCTGATCACCGGCAAGACCGCTACCGTCACCGGCACCAAGCAGCTGAAAGGCGCTACGGTCTGCGCCCACGACCTGCGGGCCGGGGCGGCACTGATCATCGCCGGTCTGGCGGCCCAGGGCACCACCGTGGTGGAGAATATCCACTTCGTGGAGCGGGGCTATGAGCGTTTGGTAGAAAAACTCACCGCCCTTGGCGCAAACATCCGCCGCATTGACGACTGAAAAAAGGAGACGCTTCTTGGGGAGCGTCTCCTTTTTGCTGCCGTTGCTGTGGAGGGAAAATGCGGACGGCTGGAATGGCGGCGCCAGGACCGGAACCGGCCCGGCATGGATTTTTACCTGTCCCTGGGGGCATAGCCCATGACCGATTGGACGGTGTACCGCATTGCGATACCCTGAACCGCCTGGCGGAATCCAATCCGTAAAATCACGAACAGGACATGGCGTCCTGTTTTTATTCCTGCCGCTCTGAAAGGGGATTATAGAGCAGCAGTCCAAAATAGGTGAAGGTGTTTTCTCCGTTGGTGTAATGCAGGCCTGCTTTTTCTGCCAGCTGACCCACAT
Source organism: uncultured Eubacteriales bacterium (assembly GCA_949293985.1). GTDB lineage: Bacteria > Bacillota > Clostridia > Oscillospirales > Oscillospiraceae > Faecousia. The sequence goes on from CASFFN010000005.1 coordinate 116,587, forward strand.
GGATTCCAAACCCTTCCACGGAGGGGAACAGCAGCTCCGGCATCCGGCAGGGGCTGTCCGGGTAGGCGCAACTTTGGCACCGGGCGCAGCCTTCGTTGGACAGAAGAAGAAAGTCGGGAAGGGAGGGCTTTGCCAGATGGTACAGCCGGTCACACAGCTGCTTGAAAGCCCGGTGCCCCCGCATCATTCCTTCATAGTCAAAGGAATCCTCCAGGGGGTACACGGCGTTGAATACTAAGGCTTTCCCATATCGCAGACAGCGGCTGCGGCACTGTTCCAAAGTCCCCACAGCCGGAGGACAGGCCCAGGTCTTTCCGTACTGCCCGCAGGTATTATCCCGGCAAATATCCCGGATGAAGGACAGAAAGGGAATATCCGCCGAATCGATGGAGCCATATTGGACGACGCCGATTTTTCTCAGAGCGCTTTTCTGAAACATACTTTTCCCTCCGGGAACGGTTTTCGGGCAGTGTATCACGCCCGGGCCGGAATGTCAATAAGGCGCAGGCCAAACCCGGTCTGCGCCTTGCCTGTTATTCGCCGTATACGCCGCCGGTGACCGGCTCCAGCCATTGGGTGGCGCAGCCGTCTCCCGGGACTTCTATGGCCAGGTGGGAGAACCAGCTGTCCGGGGCGGCGCCGTGCCAGTGCTTCACCCCGGCGGGGATGTTCACCACATCCCCCGGACTCAGCTTCCGGGGAGCCTGTCCCCACTCCTGATAATAGCCGGCGCCGGCGGTGCAGATAAGGATCTGTCCGCCGCCCTGTTTTGCCTCGTGAATGTGCCAGTTGTTCCGGCAGCCCGGCTCAAAGGTCACCAGATGTACCCCCACCTGGGCGGTGGACAGGGGCTGCAAATAGCTTTTGCCGGTGAAATACCGGGCAAAGCCGTCGTTGGGTGCGCCGATGGGAAAGACCATCTGCCTTTGATGCCGGGCTTTTTCGTCATCGGCCTGGGGCTCGTCCCATACCTCTTTTGCCATGCGGAAGGCGGCCCAGGCCTTGGGCCAGCCGGCGTAAAAGGCGGCGTGGGTGAGAATTTCGGAGATTTCCAGCCGGGTAATGCCGTTTTGCTTGGCGGTGGCGAGGTGATACCGGAAGGAACTGTCCACCAGTCCCTGGGCCATAAGGGCCACCACCGTGACCAGGGAGCGATCCCGGAGGGACAGGGCGTCCTCCCGGTTCCGCACCTCTCCGAATAAAATGTCGTCGTTCAGCTGGGCAAATTTGGGGGCGAATTCCCCCAGAGAATCCCGGCCCGCTGTCTGCTTTATTGCCATAAAAATGCCTCCTTATTCCAATGAAAAAGTAACGGTGACGGAGCCTTGTCCCAGCTTCTCCTCCAAGCCCTCCGGGCCGCGGATTTTAGCCAGGCGGGTAAAGTTCCAGGTGTTGGGTGCGTAATAAATAGTAATCTGATTGCCCTGGTAGAGAATCACATCCCCGGCCTGCGTGGTAATCCGCCGGTCGTTCCGGGGCAGGGTCGTCCCCAGAGACCCCACCTTCTCAAAGCCCCCATAGTCCTCCATGGAAATGGCGACGGGGCCTTTTTCCAGCAGGGCGGCAAAAGCCTCTGCCGAGCTGTTGTTTTCCAAATCCGCCAAAAAAGTATATTCTCCAACGGTGATTTTCAAAACCTTATCCTCCTGCTGCGGTGTTTCCGGGGGCTGGGAGAGGGCGCTGCCCGTGCAGCCCCCCAGGCACAGCAGGGCAAGAAATATGGATATCAGCCTTCCCATAGGCAAAACCTCCTTATGGGGTTATTTCAGATGGGTGCGGAAAGAACCCGCTTTTTTAGGTAGGCGCCAATCTCCGGCCAGGGTGACGGCAGGGAAGGCGCGGCCCTCTGATTTCCGGTCTCCCCTTAGATAGATTTGCCCACTTCATAGGCTTTTTCCAGTGCGGAATGTCCGGCAATCTCCCCGGGGGCGGTGACGCCGCCGGCGAATACCGTACCTGCCAGCCGGGTCTCTGGGAAGCAGGCAATCCACCCTTCCAGGCCATGGATGGTTCCTCCCGGGGTGGCGGGCTCGTCCTCCGCGGCGGCACAGAGCAGATAAATATCCCGGAAGGCATAGTCCGTGCCGTACAGGGGATTGGCCCGGTCCAGCATGGTCTTCATCTGGCCGCTCATGCCGTAGTAGTAAACCGGGGTGGCAAAAACCAGCACATCCGCGTCCCGCATTTTCCGGGCGATTTCGTCCCCAAAGTCCCGGATAACGCACCGGTGGGTATTCTGGCAGGCCAGACACCCCCGGCAAAAGGCCAGGCTCTGCCCGGCCAGACTGAGAATCTCCACCGGATTGCCGGTCTCCCGTGCCCCTTTTCCAAAGGCTTCCGCCAGGGCGTGGGAATTGCTCCCTTTTCTGGGACTGGTGGAGAGAATCAAAACTTTCTTGTTCATAGCGTTTCCTCCTGAATCCATGAAAGTCCCCCAGGGGACTTTTTTACAGCATCATTATATCACCGGAATTGTGTAATAGCAAATACCTGCAAAAAATATCTTTCCATGCTTGCAAGGCATGGAAAAGGGGTGTATACTGAAAGCAGGAGGGGATGTTATGGAACTGCGTGTTTTGCGGTATTTTTTGGCGGTGGCCCGGGCGGAGAGCATTACCGCGGCGGCCAGAGACCTGCACCTGACCCAGCCCACCTTGTCCCGGCAGCTGCGGGAGCTGGAGGAGGATCTGGGGAAACCCCTGCTCCTTCGGGGCAGCCGGAAAATCACTTTGACGGAGGAAGGACTGCTGCTTCGGAAGCGGGCGGAGGAAATTCTGAGCCTGGTGGGGCGGACGGAGCGGGAAATCGGCCAGTCCGACATTGCCGGGGATATTTACATCGGCACCGGGGAAACCCAGGGGGTGCGGCTGCTGGCGAGGGTGGCGGCCCAGCTGCAAAAGGAGTACCCGGCGGTGCAGTTCCACATGGTAAGCGGAGACGCCATGGATGTATGCGAGGGGCTGGACAAGGGGCTTCTGGACTTTGGCCTTTTGCTGGGGGACATGGACAAGACCAAGTATTACTATCTGGAACTTCCGGTGAAGGACACCTGGGGTGTGCTGATGCGCGCCGGCAGTCCGCTGGCCCAAAAGAGCTGGGTAACCCCGGAGGACTTGCGGGACAAGCCCCTGATTCTCTCCCGGCAGTCGGGGAACAAAAGCGATTTGTACCGCTGGCTGAAAAAGGAGCCGGAGAGCCTGCAAACCGCCGCCACCTATAATCTGATTTACAACGCTTCCCTGCTGGTAGAGGAAGGAATGGGCTATGCCTTTACCCTTCATAAGCTGGTCAACACCCAGGGCAGGGACCTGACCTTCCGTCCCCTGAAGCCCAGACTGGAAATGCCCATGTATTTCGTCTGGAAAAAGTACGGTCTTTTCTCAAAAGTCGGAGAAATGTTCTTAGAACGGCTGGAAAAAAGTCTGGAAGAAACCCCGGCAGAGTAATCTCTGCCGGGGTTTGGCTTATTGGGGCTCCTTGCTGCTTTTGCCGAAAGGCACAAAGAAGAACAGGGAGAACAGGGAAAGAATCTGGGACAGGCCGGGGTTTTTTACCACAAGATTCAAAGGATAGGACAGGCTTATAGGCCACTGCCACAGGAAGGAAAGGTATCCCCAGAGGGCACTGCTGCTGAGAATGGGGAAAATCAGCTCCAGAATGATGGGGATGAGATAAGCCGCCATGGTAATCCCGGCGGAAAAGGCGATGTCCTTCCGCTTCATCTGGGTAAAGCTCCCGGCGAACAGCAGGTAAAACACCACGAAGCACAGGGTGCGCCATACCGCGTAGCCGGTCACATCCGCCGGGTTGATTCCCAGCAGCCGGGTGGAAAGGGTAATCAGAAGCCCCGATGTCAAGGCGGCAGAGGGGACGCTGGTAAGGGCCTTCCCATGCCATTTCACATTCCATTGGAAAATGCCGGTGCGTTCCTCCATGGTTATCCTCCTTTCCCAAAGGGGAATTTTCTGTTTTTCAAATCGCAGCCGCAGTAGGGGCAGACTGCCAGGTGCCGGAGGTGCAGCCGCTCATCCAGCTGTCGGCGGCAGTCCGGGCAGCGGTAAAGGCCCATGGACAGGGCCAAAGCCACCGCCAATACCGCCACCCCCCAGAGAAACTGCCCCAGGGCGATGAGGGTTACGCTGGCAAGGAGCAGAAGGAAGCTCCCCAGTCTGACCATTGACAAAAAGGTGAGGTAGGTACGCTTCATAACAATCCTCCCATCTTACAGCTTTCCGCTGCCGAACCGGATGGGGGAGACCATCCGGGTGTCGCCGGTTTCGGCCTCATAGATGATTTGCATATCCCGGGCGGGGAAGTAGACCTGCCGGGTGACAAGGGTATCGTCCTCCCGGTAATAGAGAGATACATCCTCCCCGTCAAGACCTTCATAGGTCAGGTGCAGGAAGTGTTTCCCCTCCCATTCCGACAGGCTGAGGGCAACGACTTCCTTGCAATGGTAAAGGGCTGCTTCCATGGCTGCCAGACCGGCTTCTGCATCTGCCTGATAGGTCTGGTAGTGGGCATACAGGCAGGCATAGGGGGAGCTTTCTCCCTCCGGCAAGACCACATCATAAACCTGATACCCGGCGGCCTCCTGGGGGGTCAGAATCCGGTCCACCGGCGGACGGGCCAGGGAAAGCCCGATGCCCACAGCCAGCAGCAACACCAGCACGATGCCGAGCATCCACCATTTCTGCTTTTCATTCATGGGTATCCCTCCTTGGATTTATGCAGGGTATCAGCTCCCTGAGCGATTTCGGAAGGGGCGCTGGATTCGGGTCTGGCCGGTGTCGGATCTGTATTCCACCATGGTATCCCGTTGGGGGAAATACACCACCCGGAGAGCAAGGCTTCCGTCCTCCCCATAGGTCAGGTCCACTTCTTCCCCTTCGGTTCCTTCGTAGCGAATGTTCAGGCTCCGGATGCCCTCTGCCTCCAGAAGCTCCACCTTCAGAATCTCCCGGCACCGGGGGAAGGCGGCGTTCAGGCTCTCCTGGGGGGTATAGGTACGAAAAACCATTTCCCCTATCTGGGACTGCTCGTTTGTTTCTGCGCACTGGGAGAGGATGTAGGCAAAGGCGGAGCTTTCCCCCTGGGGCAGGGTGATGTCATAGACCCGGTAAGCCTCTGCCTCCTTGGCAGAAAGCGCCCGGTCCACCGGGCCGTAGGTAAGGTAGGCCCAGACACCCACAATCAAGAGAAGCACCGCCACACCGGCAAAAATCCACCACTTTTTCTTGCTTTTCATGGAACCCCCTCCTTTTGGTATCCGTTGGCAATCCCCTGGATGGGGATTGCACCGTCTGCCAGATGACAGGCGATTTTTACACCTTTCTATGTTAAACATACAACAGAATCTATGATAAGTCAATGAATTTTGTGCAAGTATCATATATCTCCCAAAAGTAAAAAGCTCCCTTGTAAAAGGGAGCTGGCGCCGAAGGCGGCTGAGGGATTCACAGCTGGCACATTCCCAAGGTACAGACCTATGTGGAAAGCTGCCAGCCTGTTATCCCCCCGCCTCGGATTTGGTCTATGCACTTACTGCACCGCAGTAACGATACCGGGCGTTTTTAGTGAATAGTGAATAGTGAAGAGTGAATAGTGAATAAGTTCGGCGGACAAGCCGCCGATACCGGGCGCTGGAGGGGCAGTAACGATTCGCAGAAGATTACCGTGCGTATTGGGTGTGGGCACTGCCCACCCAGTGGCGGAGCATCGTTTCGATCAGGGCGCAGAGCTTCCGGCTGGACTGCTCCGCCATGGCTACCACCTCGGCGTGGCTGTGCTTGCCGGTGCGAAGACCTGTTGCCATGTTGGTGATGCAGGCGATGCCCAATGTCTCAATCCCGGCGTAGGCGGCCACGATGGTCTCCGGCACCGTGGACATACCGATGGCGTCGCTGCCTGCCTGCTGGTACATCCGAATCTCCGCCGCCGACTCATAGTAAGGCCCCTGGAACAGGGTGTAAACCCCGTGCTTTACATCGATTCCCAGCTCCCGGGCTACTTGGTCAGCCTTGTCCCGGAGGCGGCGGCTGTATGGCTCGGACATATCCGGGAACCGGGGCCCGAACCGCTCGTCGTTTTCTCCCATAAGGGGATTGACGGAAAGGGAGTTGATGAAATCGTCAATAATCATCAAATCTCCCGGCTGGAAGTCCTGGTTGATGCCGCCGCAGGCGTTGGTGACAATCATGCTGCCAATGCCCAGGAGCTTCATCACATACACCGGGTAGGCAACCTCCTTCATGGTAAAGCCCTCGTAGTAGTGAAACCGCCCCTGAAACGCCAGCACGGCGGTGCTTCCCAGGACTCCGTACACCAGATTCCCGGCGTGTCCTGCCACGGTGCTCTGGGGGAAGTGGGGAATCTCACGATAGGGGATGACCACCTTATTCTGGAATGCATCCACAATCTTTCCCAGACCGCTTCCCAGAATCACCGCCACATCCGGCGTCCGGGGAAGGCGGCTGCGGATGTAGTCGGCGCTTTCCTTCACTCTGTCATAAAACGTCATAAGCTATTTTCCTTTCCATGAAAAAGCCTGTTTTGCAACAGACCATGATTTTCGATTCGCTAGTATCGTTACCTTGCAGAAGGCTTCGCTTATACCTCCCTCCGGGAGGGAGGTGGCTTGGGGCGCAGCCCCAAGACGGAGGGAGCCATCGGGCGCACAGCCTGTTTGACTGCCGGAGGTGGTACCTCCCCAAAGCTATCCCATTCCCTGTGCCCATTGGAGGCAACCACCTGGCAAAATCGGTATAGGGTATCGGCAGTTATAAGCAAGTACCAACCCCAAAGCAAACCGGAACTGCACCTCCCGCTTGCTCCCTCAGTCACCTGCGGTGACAGCTCCCTCCCGGAGGGAGCTATGGGCGTGTGGGTTTCCCGGTGGCTTGTGCTTGGAACATGAAGAATATATCCAGATTTTTTCAAAATTGAAAAAAGGAGGGAAAATCCCGGTTTTTGGGTTTTTCCCTCCTTTAACTCACTTTTCGGGGCTTCTGTTTTGCAATTCTCAGCCGATGGGCTCAAAATCCGCAGCGCCGTGCTTGCACAGGGGGCAGATAAAGTCCTCGGGGAGGGTGTCGCCCTCGTACACATAGCCGCAGACCTTGCACACAAAGCCCTTCTTCTCGGTCTCGGGCTTGGGCTTGACGTTCTTCTGGTAGTAGGTGTAGGTCATGGTCTCCAGGGTGGAGAGATTCACGCACTGGGTCACATCGCAGATGAACATGATGTGGGTCTGGAGGTCAAGGCGCTCAATCACCTTGCAGGAGATGTAGGCGTTGGCGTACTTGTCCAGGAACAAAAGGCCGTTGCTGGAGCGCTGTACATGGCTGAAGCCCTCGAACTTGTCTGCATCCCGTCCGGACTGGAAGCCGAAGCGCTGGAAAATGGCAAAGGGGGCGTCCTGGGACAATGTGGAGATGTTCAGAACCCCGGTCTTTGCGATGGTGTCGCAGGAGTAGTTCAGCTTGTTTACGGTGACGGCTACCCGGTTGGGGGTGTTGGTCACCTGGGTGACGGTGTTCACAATCAGGCCGTTGTCCTTCTTGCCGTCGTTGGTGGTGACCACATACAGGCCGTAGCCGATGTTAAAGAGGGCAGTGGGGTCGATGAAGTCGTCCTGCACCTGCACCGGGGTGTAGGAGGCGGACAGCTCCTCAGCAAGAGCCACTACCTTGGCCTTGGTCTCCTCGTTCAGAGCGGAGAGGATGGTCACGTTGTTCTCGGCGATGGTCAGATCCTTGGAGCAGCCCAGCTTCTGGGACATGACCCGCATGGCGGTGGGAGCCCAGGAGCCGTTCTCAATGAAGGCCACGGTGCGCTTCTGGTAGGAACGCTCCGTCAGCTTGTCGATGAAGGTGCGCATATAGGGGAAGATGTCGGCGTTGTAGGTGGTGGTAGCCAGCACCAGCTTCTCATACCGGAAGGCGTCGGCAACCGCCTGGGCCATGTCGGTGCGGGCCAGGTCGTGAACCACCACGTTGGGAACGCCCCGCTTCTTAAGCTCCTGCTCCAGCAGCTCCACCGCCTCCTTGGTGTGGCCGTAGACGGAGGTGTAGGCAATCACAATGCCCTCGGTCTCGGGGGTGTAGCTGGACCACAGGTCATAGAGTTTGATATAGTGACCCAGATTTTCGGTCAGCACCGGGCCATGGAGGGGGCAGATGGTCTGGATGTCCAGGGTGGCGGCAACCTTCAGGATGTTCTGCACCTGCTTGCCGTACTTGCCCACAATGCCGATGAAGTAACGCCGGGCCTCGTCGTCCCAGGGCTCGTCGGCGTCCAGAGCGCCGAACTTGCCGAAGCCGTCGGCGGAGAAGAGCACCTTGTCGTAAGCGTCGTAGGTCATCATCACCTCGGGCCAGTGGACCATGGGAGCAAAGGCGAAGGTGAGGGTGTGCTTGCCCAGGGACAGGGTGTCCAGGTTCTTCACCTCCAGGGTGTTTGCCATCACCAGGTTGGGGAAGAACTGGTGAATCATCACGAAGGTCTTGGCGTTGCCCACCACAGTGACCTGGGGATAGGCGTTCACAAAGGCCTCCACGGAAGCGGCGTGGTCCGGCTCCATGTGCTGCACCACCAGGTAGTCGGGGGTGCGGCCGCCCAGAGCGGAAGCGATGTTCTTCAGCCACTCCTGGGTCTTGGAGGCGTCGATGGTGTCCATCACAGCCACCTTGTCGTCCAGAATCACGTAGGAGTTATAGGCCATGCCGTTGGGGACAACATACTGGCCCTCAAACAAATCCACCTCGTGATCGTTGGCGCCCACATAGAAGATGGTATCGGTTACTTTCTTCAGCATAAAAGCTGTCCTCCTTAGAATAATGTCACATTCAGTATAGCAGATAAGCCCTCTTTTCGCAATAGGTTTTGCAGAAAATGGCAATAATTCTTATTCTTATTTTCCTTGCCGTTGACAAGGGGAGAAGTTATGATACAATGAACCTATCCCAAGGGGCGGCATTCCGCCCCCAAGAACCAAGGAGGCCCAGTATGAAAAAATGGATTGCCATGCTTCTGGCCCTGTGCCTGAGCATCAGTCTGCTGGCGGGCTGCCAGCCCCAGGAACCCCAGCCCACCACCCAGGAAACAACCCAGGCACCCACGGAAACCACGGAGGCCACGGAAACCACGGAACCTGCTGAGGACCTGCCCTCGGCGGAGGAACTTCTTGTATACACCCTGACCCAGGAGGAGCTGGACAAGTATTACGCCGATTTGGAAAGCTGCAAGACCATGGCCCTGGCCGGCACCGACCGGGAGGGTCTGGAAGCCCTGAGCGACTCTCTGGATGAACAGTACGAAAACATCCAGAAGCAGCAGACCATCGCCTTTGTGCGCTATTCCTGCGACCAGACCGACGAGGAAGCTACGGAGCAGCACCTGGATGCCACGGACAAGCTGACGAAGGCTTATGACGCCATGATGCTCATGCTCCGGGAGGTGAACGCCTCCGACAGCCCCATCAAGGATGTGCTGTTCGAGGACTGGACGGAAGAGGACCTGAAAATGCTCTCCGCCTACACCTCCGAGATTGCCCAGCTGGAAAAGGAGAACGAGGAACTGGTGGTAGAGTATCAGGCTCTGTCGGAAGGGGAGCTGGCTGAGGGCATTATCCCTTTGTATCAGAAGCTCATCGCCAACAACAACCGGATTGCCCAGATTTACGGCTACGACAACTACTATACCTATGGCTATGATGTGGTGTACGCCCGGGATTATACCACCGATACGGTGCAGCAGGCACGGGATTATGCAATTAAGTACCTGGTGCCCACCGTGCCTGCCATTTTGCAGCAGTTTGCCCTGGGCTTCCAGAGCCTGACTCAGGCAGAGCAGCAGGTGGTGGCCGCCTTCATGGAGGGAAGCTACCAGGATACGGATAAGGATTATGTAAATCTATATATTGATAGCCTGCCCCAGGATTTGCAGGAGGTCATGGACCACCTGTGGCAGTATGACCGGGCGGTTTTTGCCGACAGCACCGGTGCCAAGGAGGGGGCCTTCACGGTGAACATCGGGGAGGATGCCATCTGCTACTTTGGACCTGGCTATGACGGAACCCTGACCCTGGTGCACGAGATGGGTCACTATGCCAGCACCCTGAACCTGGATCTGAATGCCTGCCCCATGGATCTGGCGGAGCTTCACTCCCAGGGGAACGAATGGCTGTTTATGAATGAGCTCCGGGAGGAGCTGGACCCCAAGGTTTACGCCGTCATCCGGGACTACAAGATGTATATGGATATGTGCACCATCCTGGTGTCCTTCATGGTGGACGATTTCGAGGAGCGGATTTACACCACCGATGTGTCCGGCTACACCCGGGAGGACTTTGACGCCGTGGCAGATGCGGTCTGCCAGGCTTATGGCGGAGCGGACTTTGTAAACAACTACCTGACGGACTTCCAGTCCTATTGGCGGCTGGTGGTGATGGAGAGCCCGGTGTATTATGTAAGCTACGCCATGTCCGATGTGGCGGCGCTGAATCTGTATACCATTGCTTCCCAGGACGCCCAGAAGGCCTATGAAATCTACGGACACCTTTTGAAGGATGTGGATTTGGATTTGGGCTTCCAGGAGAACCTGAAGCGGGTGGGGCTGTCCGGCCCCTTCGATTCGGAGGTTTATGAGGCAATCTCCCGGATGTACGGCGGCTGAGGAAAAATCCCGGGAAAGGGCATTGCCCTTTCCCGGGATTCTCTTTGCTCTGGGGCGGAAAAATATACATGAAATATCGCATAATCTCTGTATAAATACGAAAAAATTTCCACAGGAGAAACAAGTGTTTTTTCTATGCGGAAAAAATGCATACATTTTCGCATTATTATGTGTTTTTCCATTGACGGCTGGGGGGAATGGTGGTATAGTAAACCAATAATACCCCAGGGGGGAGAAAGGGAGATAGAAAATGAGAAAATGGATTGCTTTGACTTTGGCGCTGCTTTTGGGACTGTCCATGACAGCCTGCGGCAAGGACGAAGGGAAGTTTGTGGTGGGTATCTGCCAGCAGGCGGTTCATCCGGCGCTGGATGCGGCCACCCAGGGCTTCCAGGATGCCCTGACAGAGGCGCTGGGAGAGGATAAGGTGGAATTCCGGCTGCAAAACGCCGCCGGGGACGCCAACACCTGCGCCACCATTGTCAACACCTTCGTGTCTGACGAGGTGAGCCTGATTATGGCCAACGGCAGCGCCGCTTTGCAGGCGGCGGCCACCGCCACGGCGGACATCCCGGTGCTGGGCACCTCCGTGACGGAGTACGGCACGGCTTTGAAAATTGAGAATTTTGACGGCCTGGTGGGGGGCAATGTGTCCGGCACCTCTGACCTGGCGCCTCTGGATAAGCAGGCGGCTATGGTGAAGGAGTGGTTTCCGGAGGCCAAGACCGTGGGACTTCTGTACTGCTCCGCCGAACCCAACTCCCAGTACCAGGTGGAGGTGGTAAGCCAGGAGCTGACGGCCCTGGGCTATACCACCGCCCTGTATTCCTTTGCGGACACCAACGATCTGGCGGCGGTGACGGAAAAGTGCGCCAGTGAGTCCGATGTGATTTATGTACCTACCGATAACGCCGTTGCCAACGCCACCGGCGTGATTGACGGCATCTGCCGTCCCGCCGGGGTTCCCATCATCGCCGGGGAGTCGGGTATCTGCTCCGGCTGCGGCGTGGCGGCCCTGTCCATCAGCTATTATGATTTGGGCGTGGCCACCGGCAAGATGGCGGCAAAGATTCTCACGGGAGAGGCGGATATCAGCCAGATGCCCATCGAGTACGCCGCCAATACCTCCTATGTGTATAACAAGGAGATTTGCGATGCTCTGGGGCTGACGCCGCCTGAGGGTTACACCCCCATCGAGAAGTAAAATCAGGAGGTTTTGCCATGACCAGCTTTGTCAATGCCCTGCCCGGCGCCGTAACCCAGGGCTTAATCTGGGGCATTATGGCCATTGGTCTGTACCTGACCTATCAGGTTCTGGAGCTGTCGGATTTGACGGTGGACGGCTCCTTCTGTACCGGCGGCGCCGTGTGCGTGATGGTAATGCTTGCGGGCGGAAATGTGTGGGTCGCCATGGCGGCGGCAATCCTTGCCGGAATGCTGGCAGGCGCGGTTACCGGATTTTTCCATACCAAATGCGGAATCCCGGCGATTCTTGCGGGAATCCTCACCCAGCTGGGGCTGTGGTCGGTAAATCTGGCCATTATGGACATGAGCGCCACCCAGCGGCTGGATGTGAACCAGCACAGCCTGCTGGTTTCCCTCCGGTTTTTGAAGGAGGTTGCCAAGGGGGAGAAGCCCTTTTATATGTACCCGGTGCTGGTGGTGTGCCTGGTGACCGCCGTGGTGATTGGGATCCTCTACTGGTTCTTCGGCACGGAGAAGGGCAGCGCCATCCGGGCAACAGGCGCCAACGCCAATATGGCAAGAGCCCAGGGCATCAACACCAATGTGAGTAAGCTGTTGGGGCTGGTGATTTCCAACGGCCTGGTAGCCCTCTCCGGCGCTCTTTTGTGCCAGTACCAGGGCTTTGCGGAAATCAACATGGGCAGAGGCGCCATCGTCATCGGCTTGGCCGCCATCATCATCGGAGAGGTGCTCTTCGGCAGACTCTTCCGAAATTTTGGCCTGAAGCTCATGGCGGTGAGCCTGGGCTCCATCGTCTACTATTTGGTTGTCCAGTTCGTCATCAGCGTGCTGAACATCAACACCAACTACCTGAAGCTGTTCTCGGCTTTGATTGTGGCGGTGTTCCTGGCGGTTCCCCACTGGCGGAAAAATCTGCGCCCCAGAAAGGCTTCCAAGGAGGTACCCCATGCTGGAAATTAACAACATTGTAAAAACCTTCAACGCCGGTACGGTGAACGAGAAGGTTGCCCTCCGGGGAGTGAGCCTGCACCTAAAACCCGGGGACTTTGTGACGGTCATCGGCGGCAACGGAGCGGGTAAGTCCACTCTGATGAACACGGTGGCGGGGGTGTACCCGGTGGATAAGGGAAGTATCCGAATCGATGGAGCGGACATCACCGCCCTGCCGGAGCATAAGCGGGCAAAGTTCATTGGCCGGGTGTTCCAGGACCCCATGATGGGCACCGCCGCCTCCATGCAGATTGAGGAAAATCTGGCATTGGCAGCCCGCCGGGGCAAGCCCCGAACCCTCCGCCCCGGCATCACCCGGACGGAGCGGGAGGAATACCGGCAGCAGCTGAAAATTTTGGGATTGGGGCTGGAGGACCGGCTCACCGCCAAGGTAGGGCTCCTCTCCGGCGGCCAGCGCCAGGCGCTGACCCTGCTGATGGCTACCTTGCGGAAGCCCAAGCTGCTGCTTCTGGATGAGCATACCGCCGCCCTGGACCCCAAAACCGCCGCCAAGGTGCTGGAAGTCACCCAGCGGATTGTGGAGCGGGACCACCTCACCACCTTGATGATTACCCACAATATGCGGGACGCCATCGCCTACGGAAACCGGCTGATTATGATGTATGACGGCAGGATTGTGGTGGACGCGGCCGGGGAGGAGAAGAAGAACCTGACGGTGGAGCAGCTTCTGAACCTCTTCAACCAGGCCAGCGGCTCCGATGAAGCCGACGACAAGCTGCTGCTGTCCAAATAAAATAACAAGGCCCTCCTTGCAAAAGGAGGGCCTTTTCGGCAATACCGATACCGGGCGGGGCAGGGAAAGAACGAAACGCGGAACGCTGCCGCCGGCGGTTAGGGAAGCTCTGATTAAATCGGCAAGAGCTGGCAGCGAGAGATTTTTCGTCAGGCAAAAGAATGGAAAACAGCGGAATACTATATGTATTTCCTGTTTTTCATTCTGCATGGATGGCGAAAAAGATCCGCTGTCCAGCCGCAGACGATTTATTAGTTCCGGATGACTGGTGCGGCGCTGGGCCCGGAGGGTGGCGAGGTACGCCCGCACCCCCTGCTCCGTGTGGGAATCGTATTCCCGCTGGAGCTCGTGCAGCTCCAGGTTCCGGCTCCGCAGGGTCCGGAGGAAATCCCCCACGGAAAAATCCGGGGCCATTTCCACATAGACATCCATGGTCCGGGCGTTGCGCTGGAGCTTGTTGTCCATCCGGTGCAGCAGGGTCATCACGCCGAAGATGGCAGCGCCTCCCAGGGCGGCTCCAAAGTAGAAGCCGACCCCCAGCGCCAGCCCCACCCCGGCGGCGGCCCACAGTCCGGCGGCGGTGGTCAGGCCCTTGATCTGGCTGCGGCGGGTGACGATGATGGTGCCCGCCCCCAGAAAGCCAATACCGCTGACCACTTGCGCCCCCATCCGCACCGGATCGCCGGTGCCGGTGGATTGGTAGATGAATTGGTTTGTTAACATAATGATGCAAGAGCCCACACACACCAGCATGTAGGTGCGCATCCCCGCCGGACGGTTTTTAAGCCCTCTGTCCAGCCCCAAAAGTCCGCCGATGAAAATGGCGCAGAGGATCCGCAGGGCGGCCCCTGCATAAGTCAAGGGGAGCATTTCCATAAAAATTCCTCCTTATTGGTCTACATAACTTTCTTCCCGGCGCTGGCAGGTGAACAGCAGTACCTGCTTCTCCTGTGCCTCCTGCCCCAGCACCTCCAGGGCAATTTTCAGCCGGTCATCGTCAAAGCGCACCAGGGCATCGTCCAGAATCAGGGGGGCTTCCGGGGTCAACGCCTCCGCCACCGCCAGCCGCAAGGAAAGATACAGCTGGTCTACCGTTCCGTCGCTGGGATACTGGGCGGAGTGGAGGGTCACATCCTCCTGAGCCGCCACCTGTAAGCCAAAGTCCGTCCCCAGGGTCAGGCGGTTGTACCGTCCCCCGGTGAGGCGGGAGAACAACTCCTGAGCCCGGCGGGAAATCTGAGGGGCAAACCGCCGCTGGAGTTCATTCTTCGCTGCTTCCAAGGTAGTCAGGCTCAGCTCCAGGGCCGCCTGCCAGTCTTTCAAGAGGGCAATCCGCCCATCCACCTGGGCCTTCTGCCGCTCCAGCTCCTCCCGCTGCCCCAGGGCCGCCATCCGGCCTTGAAGATTTCCCAGATTCAGCTGAGCCTGGTGCTTTTTGACCTCCAACCCCTCCAAAAGCTGCCGGGTCTGGGCCTCAGACCAGGTGAGGCTGTCGGGCAGCTGGGGCGGGGGAACCTCCTTCTGGGCCTTTCGGAGGGTTTCGGCAGTCTCCCGGGCGGCATCCCACCGCTTCCGGGCTTCCTCCAAGTCCCTGTGAAGCTGTAAATCCCCTTGCAGGCTCCGAATAATCCCGGAAAGGGGCTGATTTCCCCCAATTTCCCGAATCTGGCCTTGAATCTCACCCATTTTCTCCTGCAATTCCTGCCGGGCGGCAACACTGGTGGTCAGGGCCGCCTCATAGCTTTCCAGCTTCCGGCTGTATTCCCGGGCGGCATCCGCCCAGGTTCCCGGTGCCAGTGGAGCGTACAGGGAAAGGAAATCCTTTGCCCTTTTCTTGTTCTCCTGTTGGATTTTTTGGGCTTTGCTCTTGGCCAGGTAAAATCCCCCTGCCAATGCTGTCAGCCCCAGAAGGGCGGCTGCGCCTCCCAAAATCCACTGCCGCAGCACCAGAAGGACTATCCCTAAGAAGATAATCCCAATGCCTGGGAGAAGATACCCCCAGGAGGGGGTGGGTTGGGAAGCTTCCAGACGGCCATAGGCGGCGGCATCTTCCTCCGCCCGGAGGATGGCCTCCTCCCCGGTGAGACCCCGGAAGGGGATGGGGGGAACCGGCTGGGTCGGGGGCGGAGGCAGAAGCTGAGCCTGGCTTTGCAGCCCCTCCCATGCCTCCTGCAACTGCTGTGCCTGGGAAAGGGACTTTTCCAGTTCCTCCGCCGGGGGAAGTCCCCGGCCCTGTTCCTCCAAGGCCTTTAACTGTTCTTCGTACATCTCCGCCTTTGCCTGGGCGGCGGAGAGCTGCCGCCGGTACTCCCGGCTGGCTTCATACGCCAGAGCCTCCCGGTGATTCAAAAGCAGCTTCTCTTGTTCACATAATTCTTTCTGCTGAAGCCTCACGGTGTCAATCTGACGGCCCAGCCCTTCCAGCTCATCCAAAGCTCGCTGGATTCTCATAGCCTCGGCCTCTGCCTGGGGCAGCTGCCCGGTGGTGTTGTGGCGGCAGGCGTTTTTCAGCGCTTTCAGTTTCTGCCCCAGGGCCTCTCCGTCGCCGCTTTCGTCCCCGGTGGTCACTAAGGCGTTGAGCCTCTGGCGGAGGGTCTCGTCCGCCGTTACCGGCAGGTCGGAAAACCGGAGAAAGCCCGCCCGGAGGAATACGCTCCGCTCCACCCCCAGAAGTTTCAGGCCGCAGTTCTCCGCCGTCAGTTCCGGCACCGGGAGGTGGCTTTGGGTCTCATAGGCGGCAAACTGGCCCATGGGAATCCGTCCCTTGGTGCTCCGCTCGATGGTAATGTCCCGGCCCTGCCAGGTAATGTCCATCCGGCCGGACATGGGTACGCCGCTCCAGGGGGCGTACCGGGTTTTGTCCGGCAGTACGCCCTTGCTCGCCCGGGCGCTGGTGTCGATGCCGTAGAGCATGGCAAGGAGGAACGCACACCAGGTGCTTTTGCCCCATTCGTTGGGGGCGTGAATCACATTCAGCCCGGGTTTTAAGGTCAGGGTCTCATTTTGCAGCTTGCCGAAGCTGGCGGTCATGGCATGGATGATCACGGCAGCTTCACCTCCTGTCCGTCCAGAAGCTGCCGGGAAATCCGGGCAGCCAGCTGAATAATTTCCTGGGTATGGGGGTCAGCCCCCGGGAGCTTTTCCTGCAAAAGCCGGAAATAAGTCCCTTCCAGAGAGTCCTCCCCGGCGGCTCCCCAGGGGTCAACGGGGGGCGTGGTGGCATCCCGGAGGGTCAGATTGGGAATGTGGGAGAATTTCCGGGAAAGGGCGGCCAAGTCCGGCTTTTCCCAGGCCCCGGTCAGGGTAATGCGGTAAAATTCCTCCGTAGGAGCCCCGGGCAAAATGGCGGAAAGAGCCGCTTCCGGGCTTTCCAGGAGGGGAAGCTCCTGGGTATAGAACTTAGGGAAGCCCATAAGAGGTACAAACTCTGCCTGAGAGGTGGTGTCCAGGTCTACCACCAGAACCCCCTTTTGCCCCGGCTCGTCGTAGCCTCTGCCCATGGGACAGCCGGGCCAGGCGCAAAGGGTCTTTCCTGCCCGGAAGCTGCCCCCCTTGTGGATATGCCCCAGCGCCAGGTAGGTAAGGCCGCTGTTTTCCACCTGGGAGCGGGTGATGGGGCAGTAGGGGGAGTCGGGGGCTGTGGGGTCGCCGTGAAGCACCCCGATGTGATAGCGCTCCTTCCCGGAGGCTTGAAAGTTTTGCAGAAGCGCCGGACAGTCCATGGCGGTGTAGCCTGCTCCGTAAACCCGGCAGTTTAGGTCCTCAAAAACCTGGGATTGAAGGAGAGGACTGGTGAAAATATGGACATTTTCCGGCCAATGCTCCGAAAGCCAGGGGCTATTACGCCCCACATGGTCGTGGTTTCCCGGGGCAATCACCACCGGGACTTTTGCCTCCTCCAAAGCCGAGGCCAGGGCCTCATAGCTTTTCCGGGTGTAGGGGCCGTCAAACAAGTCTCCAGACAGCAAAAGCATCTGGCACTCCTTTTCCCTACACAGCCGGGCAACGGCAAAGGGCAGTTCCCATGCAGCCTTTTGCAAAACCGCCTGTTGCTCTTGTGTGAACCCCTGGAAAGGGGAGTCTAAGTGAAAATCAGCGGCGTGGAGAAGTTTCATAAACAGTTCCCACCCTTTCTGCGGATTTGGCAAGACCGGTTTGGGTGTCGATGGTGAACAGCACCCCTTCCAGTTTGGTGGGGCCCTTGGCCCACTGGTACCGGGAGGTCAGGTCCCCCCGGAACTTGGCAATGGACTGGTGGGGCTGCACCCCCAGCACCGAGTCTCTGGGGCCGGTCATCCCCAGGTCGGTGACATAGCCGGTGCCCTTGGGAAGTACCTGCACATCGGCG
Source organism: uncultured Eubacteriales bacterium (assembly GCA_949293985.1). Lineage (GTDB taxonomy): Bacteria > Bacillota > Clostridia > Oscillospirales > Oscillospiraceae > Faecousia. The sequence continues at coordinate 134,559 of CASFFN010000005.1, forward strand.
GTGGGCACATGGGTGTGGGTACCCCAAAGGGCGCTGATTCTGCCGTCCAGCATATAGCCCATGGCCAGCTTCTCCGAGGTGGCCTCGGCGTGAAAGTCCATGAAAATCAGCCGGGTGGAAAGCTGGGGAAGAATCTTCTCCACCAACAAAAAGGGGTTGTCCGGGGAGAAGTCCATGGCGCACCGACCCTGGAGGTTCATCACCGCCACGGTGCCGAATTTCGTCTCAAACTCACCCCAGCCCCGCCCCGGCACCTGGGGGGCGTAGTTGGCAGGCCGGAGAATCCGGGGGCAGTCGTCTAAGTAGTCGCAGATTTCCCGGCGGCTGAAGCTGTGGTTCCCCAGGGTGATTACATCCGCCCCGGCGTCAAAAATCTCCTCCGCCTGGGCTGGGGTCAGTCCCACGCCGCTGGCGTTTTCTCCGTTCACCACCACAAAATCCGCCCGGGTGTCCCGGCGGAGCTGGCGCAGGTGGCGGCTAAGGTGCTGTAGACCCGGCTCTCCCACCACATCGCCGATGGCTAAAAGTTTCATTTCCATAGTCAGTCCCTCCCGGTGGTTTCTTTCAGAGATTTGGCGTATTCCGAGGGGGTAATGCCGAATTTGTCCTTGAATTGCCGGGAAAAGTGGTGAATGGTGGAGTATTCCAGGGCCTTGGCAATCTGGGTGATGTTCATGTTCCCCTCACGGATTAACTGTTTGCTGTATTGGAGCTTAATCCGGCGGATGTACTCTGCCGGAGAGATGTGCAGGTGCTTTTGAAAGAGCGCCGTCATGTAGCTGGGGCTGAGCTGACAGCCCTTGGCCACCGTGGGCACGGAGAGCTTCTCCTGCACATGGTCGGAAACATACTGCTGAACCCGGCGGATGAGCATATTCTCCCGGTTCAGGGTCACGGCGGACTGGGCAGTCCCCTGGGACTGTTTTGCCTGACGAAGAAGAAGCAAAAGCAAGGTGGTAAGCAGGGACAAAAGCATATCCTGGGCGTATTCGTCCGGGTTCTCCTGCTCCCACAGCATCCGGCGCAGAAGCCCCGCCGTCTCCTGCCCCGGCTGAATTTTCCGGTTGCACAGGGGGGCCAGGGAGGAGGCGGTGGAGAATACGGCGGACACCAGCCGGGGGGCTTCCCCCGGGTCGGCGTACTGCATATGCCACTGATTGGGGGCGTAGACCACCAGCTCCCCTTCCTCCACCACCAAATCCTGTCCTTCTGCCACGGAGTGAACACGGCCCTTGTCCACATACACCAGTTCCCCCATGGGGTGAGCCTCTCCCGGGAACAGGAAGCCCGGCTCCTTCTCCTCCTGGAAGAAGGTGTAAAGGCTCTGCACCTGCATCCCCGGGGAAATCCGGTAGCTGCTGTCCTGCACCTGAGTGCCCAGGCACCGGGGCAGGGAAAACCCTGCCATCTCCACGGCGGAGGTGTTCTCCACCGGGGTCAGGGAGAACCACACCCCGGCGGGCAGCTGCACCCCCCTGTCCAGAAGGAAATCCCCATAGGTGTGGTCGTCCAGGGACACGGACAGGGCAGTCATGCCCTGGGCAGGCCCCAGCCAGGTGGCGGCGGTGGTCTTGTAAAAGACGGACTGCTCCGGGGTCAGGGAGATGGTGTGGTAGTTGGCGTAGTGGGAGGGGCGGCGGCTGCCGGGCAGCACCTGCCCGTAGGGTCTGAAGGTCTGGGCGCTGAGATTCTGTAGCATTTTTTGTCCCTCCCGGATTATCATAGGTTTTGGACAGGGAAGCTCTGGATAAATTGGCAAGAGCTGGCAGCGAGAGATTTTTCGTCAGACAAAAGAATGGAAAACAGGGGAATACTTTATGTATTTCCTGTTTTTCATTCTGCATGGATGGCGAAAAAGATCCGCTTTCCAGCCGCAGACGATTTATTCAGAGTTTCCCCAAAAAATAAAATGGAGCCACGTTTCGTGACTCCATTATACTATCCATCAGGGAAAATGGCAAATGTTTATCGCTGATATTCAAACTGAAAATCGTAAATATCCACCACATCGCCGTCCTGAATCCCCATCTCCTCCAGCCGGGCAAAGAGGCCGCACTTACGCAGCTGCAAATCAAAGAAGTTCCGGGACTCATAGTCGTCAAAGTTGATATTCATAATCAGCCGTTCCAGCCACAGACCGGTAATCACCCAGGTGTTCCCCAGATGTTCGATTTCCAGCTTCTGGGGATCTGCAATCTCCGGCTCCGCCTCCACATAGTCCGGCTCGTAAATGGTCACCGGGGGCAGGGTGCGGAGCTTTTCTGCAATGGCCTGTACCAGGTGGCGGGTGCCCTTGGTGGTGGCGGCGGAAATCTCATAAAATTCGCAGCCTGCCGCCTCCACGTGCTCCCGCAGCCGCTGGAGATTGTCCGAATCCGGGGGGAGCAAATCGCACTTGTTGGCGGCTACCATCATGGGCCGGTTGCTCAAATCCACGCTGTAGTTGTGGAGCTCTGCGCAGATGGCGTCAAAGTCCGCCACCGGGTCCCGGTCCTCGGAGCCTGCCGCGTCCACCACGTGGACAAGGAGCCGGCACCGGTCAATGTGCCGCAGGAAGTCGTGGCCCAGGCCTGCTCCCTCGGCAGCACCTTCAATGATGCCGGGGATGTCCGCCATGACAAAGGACACCCCTTCCTCCACGTAGATGACCCCCAGGTTGGGGTAGAGGGTGGTGAAGTGGTAGTTGGCGATTTTGGGGCGGGCGTTGGAGGTGACGGAAAGAAGGGTAGACTTACCCACGTTGGGAAAGCCCACAAGGCCCACATCCGCCAATAGCTTCAGCTCCAGTACTACGTCCCGCTCCTGTCCCGGAAGGCCTGCTTTGGCGAACCGGGGAATCTGCCGGGTGGGGGTGGCGTAGTGGGCGTTGCCCCAGCCGCCCCGTCCGCCCTTGGCCAGGACAAAGTCCTCCCCGGTGGACATATCGGCGATAATCTGATTGGTGGCGGCGTCCCGCACCACGGTGCCCCGGGGCACCTGGATGATGAGGGATTCTCCCCGCTTGCCGCTCATGTTCCGTCCGGCGCCGTTGGCTCCGGACTGGGCGGCGTACTTCCGCTTGTACCGGAAGTCCAGGAGCGTGGAGAGGTTGTCGTTCACCCGGAGGATGACGCTGCCGCCATGACCGCCGTCGCCCCCGTCCGGGCCGCCGGAGGCCACATATTTTTCCCGGTGGAAGGCCACGGCCCCATCGCCGCCTCTGCCGCCGCACACGGTAATGCGTACCTTATCTACAAACATTTCCATGGAATTTCCTCCTTGGTGAAAATGGGTTAAGGCTCCCTTGCGAAAGGGAGCTGTCGCCGGAGGCGACTGAGGGATTCACAGCAGGCACTTCCTAAAAGTACCAACCTATGTGGAAACCTGCCAGCCTGTTATCCCCCCGCCTCGGCGGTGCCGAGGCACCCCCCTTTAACAAGGGGGGCTTTGGCAGGCCGCCGATACCGGGCGTTGGAGGGGCAGTAACGAATCGCAGAAAGCCACCGTGCGAAATTGTCAGCGGGCACTGCCCGCAAAGGCTCCCTTGCCAAAGGGAGCTGTCGCCGGAGGCGACTGAGGGATTCACAGCAGGCACTTCTTCAAAGTACAAACCAATGTGGAAAGGGAAAAGCCCATAGCTCCCTCCGGGAGGGAGCTGTCACCGAAGGTGACTGAGGGAGCAAGCGGGCAGTAAGCTAAGGTTTGCGGATGGGATGGTACTTGCTCACAGGTATCGATACCCTATGCCGATTTTACCGGGTGGTTGCCTCCAATTGGCATAAGAAAAGGGATAGCTTTGGGGAGGTTCCTTCTCCGGCAATTCAACTGGCTATGCTCCCGATGGCTCCCTCCGTCTTGGGGCTGCGCCCCAAGCCACCTCCCTCCCGGAGGGAGGTATTGCGGCGTGCCGCCGCTGTCAATGCGTGCACAGTGCAGCGGCTTTCGTTCCACATTCCGCTCGGTAACGATACCGGGCGGGTCAGGGAAGTAACGAGTAGTAGAAAGCCACCGTGCGAAATCGTCCGCGGCCACTGGCCGCCGATACCGGGCGGGTCAGGGAAGAAACGAGCAGCACAAAGCCACCGTGCGCATTGCCACCGGGGGCACCCCGGCGGGCGGGTCAGGGAAGTAACGATTCCCAAAAGACCCGGTGCGCATTGTCAGCGGCGACTCGCCGCCGGGCACTGCCCGCAAAAAATATGGGCTGCTGCATATTTTGCAGCAGCCCATGGGAACCATAGGGATTCGTGATCACTGCTCGGCAGCATACACGGAGCACTGACGGCGATCCTTGCCCTTGCGCTCGAAACGGACGGTGCCGTCAATCAGAGCGAACAGGGTGTCGTCACTGCCAATGCCCACGTTCACACCGGGGTGGATGTGGGTGCCTCTCTGGCGAACCAGGATGTTGCCGGCCAGAACCTTCTGACCGTCGGCACGCTTCACGCCCAGGCGCTTAGCCTCGGAATCACGACCGTTCTTGGTAGAACCGCCGCCCTTGTGGTGAGCGAAAAACTGAATACCAATCTTCAGCATGGTGTTACACCTCCAAAACTTCCAAATTTTCAGGATACTCGTCCCGCAGATTGCAAAGGTAAAGCATCATTCCGGCCAAAACCGCCTGAACGGACTCTTCCTCGTCGCAGACTGTGGGGAGGGTCAGGGTGATGCGGGCGTCCGTCTCCTTGACCCGAACCTTGGCCTTGGCACCGCAAACCTCGTTGACGGTAGCCTCCACCATGGCTGTTACAGCGGAGATGGCGGCGCAGACAATGTCGGCACCTGCCTCGGCGTAGCCGCTGTGTCCGGAAATGGAGAAGCCGGTAATCCGGTCATCTTCCATAAAAAATTCGCATCTTGTCATAATTACAGAGCGATCTTGGTGATCTCCACCTTGGTGTAGGGCTGACGATGGCCCATCTTCTTCTTCTCGTTCTTCTTGGCCTTGTACTTGAAGACCACGATCTTCTTGCCCTTGCCGTTCTTCACGACCTTGGCCTCAACGGAAGCGCCGTCCACCACGGGAGCGCCGATCTTGGAGTTCTCTCCGTCCAGCACAGCCAGAACCTGGTCGAACTTCACGGTGGACTCGGCCTCGGCCTCCAGCTTCTCGATGTAGAGCACATCACCCTCGGCGACGGTGTACTGCTTACCGCCGGTCACAATAACTGCTTTCATGTTTTTCACCTACTTTATTGTGTAGTCTCGCTCTGAAGGCGGGTGCTTTGGGCGCACCAACTTAAGCCTCTTCAATGCGGCTTGTCTATTTTACCATCGGGAATTTGGAAAGTCAAGAGGATTTTAAATGTTTTTGGGGGATTTCTATGGATTTTATGAGTAGATTTGCTTGAGTTTAATTGGATGGGTGAATTTGATACTTATTGTATGTAGACTTATTGTCGTCGGTACTGTACGATGCTAAGGAGGGGGGTGTAAGTATGGACATAATTAAGGTCTTTGGCACAAATGTCAAACACTACCGTCAGAAAACTGGCTTATCACAGGAAGCATTTGCAGAAAAATGCGGTATGCACAGAACATATATAAGTGCAATAGAGTGCTTCCGCCGTAGTATATCTCTCGAAAACATACAGCGTATTGCTGATGCACTTAACATCGAAGCATACAAGCTTATTGTCGAAAATAAGGAGTGGATAGAAAATGACAGATGAAATCAGAGAGTTCCGTGATGGTATCTTTGCTCTTAGAACTCGTCGGTTTGGTACAGTTGCAGAGCTTATGATTGAAGCACTCTATAACTTCACCAAGTCTCACAACCAGTTCCATGACCGCTATGATGAAGTTGGACACCAGAGAATTGAAATTAAGTTTTCAACTGTTATGAAAGCCAACGAAGCAGTTATCAGTCGTTCTAATTCTATCGATCAGTGCAAAAAAGCAAATCTCGGAAATCGTGCACTAAACAGCAACGACATGTATAGGTACGATTTCGATTGCAACATTCAGCAGGTAAAGCGTTTAGAATTCGATATTCTCTATTATGGTTTGTTCTTTGCTGATCGAATCGCCATTTTCAAGATGCGCTCCAATGAGATTCTGTCTTGTTTTGGATACTCAGATAAGCAGCATAAAGGTAATGAAGGCGAGGGTCAGTTCCATCTCAATCGTTCTAGCATTGATTATCATATGCGCAACCATTTTGTACAGTGGCTTACTTACGAGGAATTGTATGATTTGCTCAGCACCCTTTAAGGAATAAAGGTTTCCCGCATAGTGCAGTTTGGATTATTTTGACTTGTTCAACAGTTAATTCATACAATGCCATAATATCTCTGTCCAAGTCTTCATATAGACCGCTGATGTTTTCAGAAGAATTCATTATGCGGTCTACTTTTTTTATGATAGAGGCTTGCTTGTCCTTAGAAACAACTGGTATTGGCATTTGCTCGATGTGTGAGCGGAGCAATTTGACTGAGTTGAATCTCTTCGAGATGAAATATGCAGCAACGCTTGAGTTAAATATCGCAAGAATATATTTGAGTTCAAGACCATTAACATTAGGAATAACAATGTTGCAGCTATTTAAAGTGAGGGTTTGCTGATTGTCGTAGGTAAATACAGGGACTTCGCTAATAAAACGATACAGTAATTTTTCTTTTGCACGATACATTTCAACAGGAGCTACTTGCTGAAAAGACTCTGGGATAAAACGAATATAGTTCCTTGGTGTTGTTGATCCGTATCTCTGAATATCGCTGCCTTTAAGAATAACCTCATTATCATTTTGCTTTTCACTAAAAATGTATTTTTTGTTATTACCAGTAACGATGCCAAGAGCAAAATATGCGTTTCCCTTCAAGTAGGCAACGTTTTTGATGTTGCTGATGGCACTCAAACATTGATTTTCCTCATCAGTTATTTTGAGTGAAAGCGTACCATCGGAAAAAGTTCGGGATTCCGAAATGATAAACATATCATTCCCACTTGTAACCTTACAGCCGACAACGGTTTTTTTGTTGTCTGGTGAAATGCCGAGAATAATGGAAGGACACTGAACTCCGGAAAAAACATTACCCAAATAAGTAATAAATTTGAAAGAACAAGAATCAATTATCAACTTCCTTATGGAATTATGCGCAGCAACGCTTAAAATTGCTTCAGGGAGAACAAATGCCAGTATACCTTTAGAGACAAGCATGGACAATGCTTTTTCAATAAACAAATCGTATGACTCGATGCTTTTGCCAACTGCGGTTTTGAAAAGTCTACGACATTGTAAGGTGTCTTCCTCTGAGAAATCACTACCCCAAGGCGGATTGCCAACAATCACGTCAAACTTTTGCGAAAAAGAATTAAAAAATGTATTGCCTATAATGATTCGGGAACGAATATCATGAACAGACATTTGTGGAGCTATGAGCGAAATGTTGATTCGAGCCAGAAAGACGCTAATGGGATCGATATCTTGTCCATAAAGATTAGCACAATCTATACCCTTAACACCAAGGCCCAATAAAAAGTTGCCTGTGCCACAGCAAGGATCATAAATTGTTTTTGTTTTCAAGTTAGCATCATTTTCATACAGCCTATCAATCAGCCTGTTGACAACTTTCTCTGGAGTATAGTATGCACCTGAACATTTACGTTTACCAATATCTTGCAAAGAAATATAGGCGAGTCCTAAAGAGTCTTCTCCCTTTACAAATAAAATTTTTCTCGATAGTGCGGGCTGCAATTTGTGGACTACGGAAGAATCAATGGTATAGTCTCCGATTAAATCTTTAATTAGGAAATGAAACTCATCTATCTGTACTTGAGATAGAAAGTCTAGTAAAACACAATTATCTGCAAATTGAATATTGCGGCTTTGGTAATAAAGTTGCACAGCAAAATTAGCGAGGACTACCGAAACGTCCCTTTCGGTCTCAATTATGCCGAGTTCCAATAAATCAGCAACTAACTGTTGATTATGTGTAGTATGAACGTAATCTTTATAGAGGACTTTCCCTGTAGCTCTTTTTTTGTTCCTGCGGCTTTTAAGCTTAGTGTTATTGTCTGATTTAAGCTCTTCAATAAATCTTTCAATATATTCAGGACTGAATAATTGCTCTCCTATGTCAGGAGCAATTTTGCCCAATCGAATCCAGTTTTTCGCGGTTGCCTTTGATATAGATAGTACTTTGCATATGTCATCAACAGTAAGCGCTTTTTGTGCCCCTTCAAATAAACTTATTTGATTAACATCAATTTGTTTTTTTCGTCCATCAATTGGTTTTGGCGTGGTTTCTGGTATTAACCATACACCACCGACCATATTTGCACCACTGATACGGCCTTGCTCACATAAAAATTGAACACGTCGCTTGGAAATATTAAACTTTGTAGCGGCATCATTAACCGAAATATACATAGCTACCTCCACAAATTACTTAATATATAATATAATAGATTATAATTTAAAGGGCGAATGATTTCAACATTAATGATTCAGAAAGAGAGCGCTTTCGGGAAAAATCAGGGGTGATACCCGATGACGGCCTCCTTGAACCGAAGAATTTGCAGCACCACAGCATCCAGCTGTTCCTCCGGGAAGTCGCCCGCCTCCACCGCCTCCTGGACGCCGGCAAAAGCAGAGGGAAAATCCTCCGGCTGGAGAATCACCTGGCACCCGGCGGTCAAAGCCAGGAGGGAGGCTTCGGCGCCTGAGTAATTGTCGGTGATGGCCTCCATCACCATGGAATCGGTAAAAATCAGACCACGGAAGCCCAGCTCCTCCCGCAAAAGCCCGGTGACAATTTCCGGGGACAGGGTAGCGGGGGTCATGTTCCCGGTGACCTCCGGCAGGGCGATGTGCCCTACCATGACGCACTGATTTTCCGTCAGGCCGGAGAAGGGAATGAACTCACAGTTTTGAAGCTCCTCCAGGGTCTTAACCGAGTAGGCCACCTCGTCGTGGCTGTCCTGGGCCGTGTCCCCATGGCCGGGGAAGTGCTTGAACACCGGCACAATCCCATTTTCTTCCAGACCCTGGGCCATGGCCTTTGCCATCTGGCTTGCCATATTGCAATCGGAGGAGAAGGAGCGGTTGCCAATCACCGGATTGTTGGGGTTGGTGTTTACATCCGCCACCGGGGCAAAGTCCATATTAAAGCCGTATTCCTGAAGATAAGCACCGATGGTCTGCCCCATTTCCAGGGCATCCGTGGGATTCCCCGAAGCACCCACCGCCCCGGCGCTTTGGTACTGGGGAAGGTCAAACCCAGAGTGGTTTGCCAGCCGGGCGACTGTCCCGCCCTCCTCGTCAATGCCCAGGAACAAGGGGATTTTTGCGGCCTTTTGCAAAAGAGCATTGTAGGCGGTAATCTGCTCCGGGCTATAAAGGTCGGCGGCGAACTGGACGATGCCTCCAACCGGGTATTTTTCAAAAATCTCCCGGATGGCGGCTTCCATCTGGGTCACCTGCTCCTGGGTGATGGCATCCATGGGGGCTTTGATCTGGGGAAGGCCCAAAGTGCCCGGGGTCACCATGAACAGCTGACCTACCTTCTCTGGGAGTGTCATGGATTCCAGCTGCAAAACCAGGGGGTCCGGCTCTGTGGGGGCCTCCGTAGGCTCTGTGGTGGGGGCTTGGGTTGTGGATTCTGTTTCCCTGGTCTCCGGCTGGGTGGTTTCCGGGGGCGTGGGCAGGGGGATACAGCCGCAAAGCAGGGTGAGGGTGAGAAGCAGGGCGGTAAGGGACAGGATTTTTTTCATGGGAGTGCCTCCTTTGGCGAAAATGTGAACAAGGGGACAGCCCCAAAGGGGGCGGCCTTTCGTGAAATTGCGGTTTTCTCCCGGAATGTGGGGAAAAACCTTGACAATGGTTTTCTGGGGTGCTATTTTTAGGTGAACATTTTGGGGCGGCTGGGGGAATCCCGGCCGTTTTTTTGGGGAAAGGAGTCAAAAATATGGCAATGAACAAAGACTTAACCCAAGGCAAACCGGCGACGGTGCTGTGGAAATTCTGTCTGCCTCTGTTTGGCAGCATTGTTTTCCAGCAGATGTACAACATCGCCGACAGTCTGGTAGCGGGTAAATTCATCGGAGAGAACGCCCTGGCTTCCGTGGGCAACAGCTACGAAATTACCCTGATTTTCCTGGCCTTTGCCTTCGGCGCCAACATGGGCTGCTCCGTGGTGGCGGCGCAGCTTTACGGCGCCAAAAAGGAGGGGGAGCTGAAAACCGCCGTTTATACCACATTGATTGCCGGCGGCGTTCTGTGTGCAGTCCTCATGGCTGTGGGGTTCCTGTTCAGCCGGCCGCTTCTGGGGCTCATCAACACCCCGGAGATTCTCATGGCCGACTCCCAGCTGTACCTGGATATTTATGTCCTGGGACTGCCCTTTGTATTCTACTATAATATCGCCACCGGCGTATTCTCCGCCCTGGGTGACTCCAAGACTCCTTTCCTGTTCCTGGCCGTGTCCTCCACAGCCAATGTGGCGGTGGATGTGCTGTTCGTCACCACCTTCCAAATGGGAGTGGCCGGTGTGGCCTGGGCCACCTTCCTGTGCCAGGGGGTTGCCTGTGGGCTTGCTATGGTGGTCATGCTAAAGCGGATTCACCCCATGGGGCAGGGACAGAAGTCCCAGATTTTCTCCGGGGTGCTTCTGAAGCGGATCAGCCTCATTGCGGTGCCCAGCATTTTGCAGCAGGGCTTTGTGTCCGTGGGCAACATTGTGATTCAGGGCGTGATCAACGGCTTCGGCCCCACGGTGATGGCCGGTTACAGCGCCTCCATCAAGCTGAACAATCTGGTGATTTCCTCCCTGAACACCCTGGGCAACGGCATTTCCAACTACACCGCCCAGAATATCGGCGCCGGGGCCTATGACCGGGTGAAGTCCGGCTTCCGGGCGGCCTTAAAAATGGTGTGGCTGGTGTGCGTTCCCTTTGTGCTGCTGTACTTCTTCATGGGACGGCCCTTCGTCACCCTCTTCATGGAGGACCCCCAGGGAGAGGCTCTGAATGTGGGTGTGCAGTTTTTGCAGGTGGTGTCCCCGGTGTACTTCCTGGCGGCAACCAAAATCGCCTGCGACGGCATTTTGCGGGGCGCGGGCCTGATGCGCCAGTTCGTCATCTCCACCTTTGCGGATCTCATTCTCCGGGTGGGGCTGTCCATCATCCTCTCCGCCCAGATGCACAGCAGCCTGGGCATCTGGCTGTCCTGGCCCATCGGCTGGTTCATTGGCATGCTCCTGTCGCTGTTCTTCTACGCCCGCTGCTCCTGGAACAAAAAACAGCGGGCAGTGCCCGCGGACAATTCCCCACGCCGGGGTGCCCCCGGTGGCAATTCCGCACGGTAGCTTTCTGCGAATCGTTACTTCCCTGACCCGCCCGGTATCGTTACCTTGCAGAGGGCTTCGTTTATACCTCCCTCCGGGAGGGAGGTGGCTTGGGGCACAGCCCCAAGACGGAGGGAGCCAGCGGGCAGCAAACCAGTTTGACCACCAGAGGTGGAACCTCCCCAGGATTAAAATTCAATCCGCCCCATCCCAAGAAAGTTCCCGGTATAACGGGCATAGGGTATCGGCAATCATGAGCAAGTACCAACCCATTTGCAAACCGGAACTGCACCGCCCGCAGGCTCCCGCAGGCTCCCTCAGGCACCTGTGGTGCCAGCTCCCTCCCGGAGGGAGCTATGGGGTGCGTACCTTTCCACATGGGTCTGTGCTTTTGAGAAAGCCCCCACTGTGAATCCCTCAGTCAAAAATCAAAGATTTTTGCCAGCTCCCTTTCACAAGGGAGCCTGCGGGCAGTGCCCGCAGCCAATGCGCACGGTAGCTTTCTACTACTCGTTAATTCCCTGCCCCGTCCGGTATCGTTCGCAGGTAGCGATACCGGGCGTTTTTTGGCGGCTATGATGGTATTTATTGCATAAAATAGTCGATTTTTTCCTCGTTTCCCGAGTTCTTCAGATAGATGAAGTTAAACTCCCGCTGGATATTGGTGCCCTCCAGGGAAAAGGTGGCAAGGCCGCTGCTCCGGGCGAGAATCTCGAATACAAAGGAGACCCCCAGGTTCTTCCGCACCAAATCCAGAATCACGGAAAAGCTGCTGATGGTGATGTGCCGCCGGAAATGGGAGATGGACTCGTTGTATTCCAGCAGCAGGTTTTCCAGAATGGCCCGGGTGCCGGAGCCGTTCTCCCGGCAGATGAGGGTTTCCTCCAGCAGCTCCGGGAGGGTCACCTCCCGGCCGGCAAAAGGGTGTTCCGGGGCGCAGATTCCCACAAACCGCTCCCGGCTGAACAGCCGATGCCCGTACTTCTCCTTAGGGAAGGTGCCTTCAATCAGGGCAAAGTCCAGGGCGCTCCGGTCAATCAGCTCCAGAAGGTTCTGGGTGTTGTCCACCGTCAGGGACAGCTCGTGCTCCGGGTGGCGGAGAAACCGCTCCACATACTCCCCGATGACCCGCTCCCCGATGGTCTTGGTGGCGCCGATGCTCAGGGACTGAATCCGGCTGTCCTGAAGCTGCCGCAGCAGCCGCTCCTCCTGGGCCTGCATGGTCCGGGCGTACTGCTCCAGAATCCGGGCCTCCTGGGTCTTTTTCAGCAGACGGTTTTCATACACAAACAGCTTGCAGCCAAACTTCCCCTCCAAAAAGTGGATGTGCTGGGTGATGGCGGGCTGGGAGATGTGCAGCAGCTGGGCACTTTTCCGGTAGTTCATGGTGTCGCAGACGCTGAGGAAGGATTCCAGACGAAAATCCAGCATAGAAGCCTCCGTTTCTGATAAAAAGAAGGAATGACAATGGGTTCTTGATAAATAAAAGTTTATCATGTTTTCCCGGAAGAATCAAGGAGGAAACCGGAGGTTTCGGAGAAACGGACACCCGTCTGCCGGAGAAAATCCCCCTTGGGCATAACTGCCATGGAAAATGGGGTAAAAGGGGCGGTTTTGGGAGATTTTGTAAAATATGGGAAAACCCTGGGGGAAAGATTGACTTTTCCCCGGGGTTGTGGTACGATTTTTCTACAAATTTCCTGCCGATATAGCCCCGGATTTCTGGCCCGGGGGTTTCTACCCCGACGCCTGAGGTGGGACGATTGGCATTCTGTACGGCAGGTCTGACAGCAGGTTCAGCCTGCTTTTTATTTATACTTTTTGTGGGGGCGCCGCGTATGAAAGCACTGGAAGAAAAGATCGTCAAGGAAGGCACCTGGCTGCCGGGGAACATCCTCAAGGTAGGCTCCTTCCTGAACCACCAGATTGACGGAAAGTTTATGATGGAGCTGGGACAGGAGATTGCCCGGCTTTTTGCCCAAGAGAAGATTGACCGGATTCTCACCATTGAAACTTCCGGCATCCCCCTGGCCATGGCGGCCTCGGTGGCTCTGGGCGTCCCCATGGTATTTGCCAAGAAGAACCGCACCAGCAACCTCTCCGGCGGCCTCTACCAGACGGTGGTCCACTCCTACACCCACAATACCGACTATACCGTGGTGGTGGAAAAGCAGTACCTCCCTGCCGGGGAGCGGGTGCTGCTGGTGGATGACTTCCTGGCCAACGGCAAGGCCCTGATGGGTCTGATGGAGCTGGTAAACCAGGCCGGTTCCCAGACGGTGGGTGCGGTGGCAGCCATCGAAAAGGGCTTCCAGAAGGGCGGCGATCTGCTCCGGGCTCAGGGCCTGCGGGTGGAGGCGCTGGCCCTCATCGACTCCATGGATAACGGAAACCTGGTTTTCCGCAGATAAAGAAAGGGCTTGTTTCAAAACAAAAGTTAAAATAAGTAAGCAAAACGAGGAAGAATCCCCAAATATCAGGGATTCTTCCTCGTTTTCTAAATTATAATTAGGATAAATCCGGGTGTTTCCCCAAAAATTCCCCTGCAAAAGCACAATGCATCAGCAAACGCACCCGCCCATAGCTCCCTCCGGGAGGGAGCTGGCGCCGCAGGCGTCTGAGGGAGCCGGCGGGCGGTAAGCTGACGATTTGCTTTGTTATGGTACTTGCTCGCAGGTATGGATACCCTATGCCGATTTTATCCAGTGCTTTCATCCAATCGGCATAGGAAATGTGCCGGCTTTAGGGAGGCACCACCTCCGGCAGGCAAATTGGCTTTGCACCCGCTGGCTCCCTCCGTCTTGGGGCTGCGCCCCAAGACACCTCCCTCCCGGAGGGAGGTATTTACGGAAGCCTTCTGCAAAGATTTTGCAACAGTTCTTTTTAACAGGAGCAGGGGACTGCCTTAGGGGTTTTCAGGGGGATCGGGCCGATACTCCAGAATGTCTCCCGGCTGGCAATCCAGAGCCTGACAGATTGCCTCCAGGGTGGAGAAGCGGATGGCGCTGACCTTACCGGTTTTGATTTTGGACAGGTTCACATTGGCGATCCCCACTTTTTCCGACAGGGTGTTCAGGGACATTTTCCGGTCCGCCATGACCCGGTCCAGTCTGAGGATAATGGGCATAATTCTTTTCCTCCCGGTTTTACAAGGTTTCGTCCGACAGCTTTTGCAGACCCTCTCCGTATTTGAAGATCCAGCTCAGAAGGAGCAGCAGGATAAAGATTCCCACAAAGCCCGCATCTCCCACAACCCGCAAAGAGCAGGAAGCCACCCGGTCGGGGGCAAACAGAGAGGGAATGTCAAAGGTGCGATACCAGATGGCGTTGGTGATTCCCTGCAAAATGAGATCCAGGAATCCGAACAGCAGGGTGACGTAAGCCAGCTTGCGAAGGGACTTGCTGACGGTGGCGTGGAAGGGACTGCCCTGGGCGATGGGGGCAAACATTTTCCGCAGAATGAGAAGGGTCCAGCAGGTGCCGATTCCGAAAATCACCAGGTTTGCCAGGGTGATTCCCAGCAGGTTTTGCAGATGCCGGGGGGTGTAGTGCTCTGTCAGGGAGAGGGCATAGTTTCCCATGACGAGGGAGATTTGGGTATTTTCCATAGTCCCCTCCGGGGCGGTGAACAGGGCCCACAAGGTGGCGAGGATGGCAAGTCCCAGGAAAATGGCCACTACCCAGAGCAGCACCGTAAGAATCCGGCGGATGATGGACGCGGTGCGAGTCATCTTGTTCATAAGGCATCTCCTTTTTTTGTTTTGAGGTTACTTTCATTATACCAGAGACTATACGTTTGTCAACTACTTTTTAATGATAAACATTAAAAAATTTATGATTCAGGACAAACGGTGCCGGCGTGGGAAGCGGGGGAATTTGTTAAGGAATTGTGTCCATCTGGCAAGAACGGTTGACACTATAATGTGGACTATGGTACAATAGAAAAAATGTACCCTTAGTTGGGAACGGAATTCATACCAAAGGAGGATGCCCAATGGACAAAGCTTATTCTCAAATCACCCCCTACATCCAGAATCTTACCAGTATTTCCCGGCAGAACAATAAGATTGTGCCGGAGATGTACCAGAAATATTCCGTCAAGCGGGGCCTGCGGGACGAGAACGGCAACGGCGTGGTCACGGGTCTTACGGAGATTTCCGAAATCGTGTCCAAGGAGAAGGACGAGCAGGGCAATACCCATCCCTGTGAGGGCCAGCTGTACTATCGGGGCGTGAATGTCCGGGAGCTGGTGGCTGGTTTTTTGAAGGACGACCGGTTTGGCTTTGAGGAGACGGTGTATCTGCTCCTGTTTTCCCGGCTGCCCAACGATGGGGAGCTGGAGATGTTCCACAACACCATCAACGATTACCGCACCCTGCCCCCCTCCTTTGTGCGGGATATGATTCTCAAGGCCCCCAGCCGGGACGGGATGAACTCCCTGTCCCGAAGCGTGCTGGCCCTTTACTCCTATGACGACAACCCGGACGACATCTCCCAGGAGAATGTGCTGCGCCAGTGCCTTCAGCTCATTTCCATGTTCCCCCTGCTGGCGGTTTACGGCTACCAGGCCTACAACCACTATCATCTGAACCGAACCCTTTACATCCGCAATCCCTCCCCGGAGTTGTCCACGGCGGAGAATATCCTGCGGATGCTCCGGAAGAACGGCAAGTTCTCCCATCTGGAAGCCAAGGTGCTGGATTTGGCGCTGGTGCTCCACGCGGAGCACGGCGGCGGCAACAACTCCAGCTTCACCACCCACGTGGTGTCCTCCTCCGGGACGGATACCTACTCCGCCATCGCCGCGGCCCTGGGCTCTTTGAAGGGCCCCCGTCACGGCGGCGCCAATATCAAGGTGGTGCAGATGCTGGATGATTTGCGGAAGCACGCCAATATCCACGACGAAGGCTCCATCCGGGATTACCTGGTGAAGGTGCTGGACAAGGAGGCCTTTGACCGCTCCGGCCTGATTTACGGCATGGGCCATGCGGTGTACTCCATCTCCGACCCCAGAGCGGACATTCTCAAGTCCTGCGCCCGGGATTTGTCCACGGAGAAGGGCTGCCAGGAGGACTTTGCCATGTACGAGACTGTGGCAAGGCTGGCAACGGAAATTATTGCGGAAAAGCGGAAGATTTACAAGGGCGTCAGCCCCAACGTGGACTTCTATTCCGGCATGGTGTATCGGATGCTGAAGCTCCCGGAGGAGCTTTTTACCCCCATTTTTGCCGTGTCCCGGGTGGCAGGCTGGAGCGCCCACCGGATGGAGGAGCTGCAAAACAACGGCAAGATCATCCGCCCCGCCTACATCAACGTAAAGCCCAGAAGGCCTTATGTGCCCCTGAGCGAGCGATAAGTTCAGCGCCCTCTCCCAACCGGGAGAGGGCGCTGATTTGGTTGCGCCAAGGCAAAACCCAATTTTCTTATGCTTTTGTCAGATGTACAGCGATGGCGGAAAAGGCCGTGTCGGGATTAAAAATCAGATGATTTCCGGAAAGCTTGACTTGTTCCGGGTTTACGGCATAAATCCGGCGGATTTGGTACTGTCCTTCCGGAATGGGGATGGAAACCGGGGCAGGTTCTCCTGCAAATTGGTGGAAAACCCCCAGCAGTTCCCCGGAAGCGCCGGTGCGCGGGACGCACTGCCAGCCCTGAGGCTGGTTGTAGCTGACCATTTCCGGCCCGAACCGCTCCGAGCGGCCCTGGTCGATGATGGGAGCTACCTCCCGATAAAAGTCCATGGCCTCATCCACCAGACTCCACTGCTCCGGGGAGAGCTCCGTCACATCCCCGGACAGGCACATCCGCCCTAAGAAGGTGGCGGCCAGGGAGTAGACCAGCCGGTGAGGGGCGTCGGTCTGCCGCAGTCCCTCTCCCAGGCTTTCGGCGCCGTCGCAGCCCAGGCCGATGGTGTCGTTGTAGTCCAGCTTCACATAGCCAAAGCCGTTTTCTTCCAGAAAGTCGATAATTCTCTTCCTCAGGTGGTTCAGCTCCCAGTCCTGCCGGAAGTCCCAGAACCGCCGGGTGAAGGTAGTGACGGGTACCCCGTCCCGGTGGAGTAAATGGGCCGTGTCATGGAAGGACTGGGAATCAAAGCCCACATTCTCCGGCTCAAACCAGATGCCTGGCACCATCCCCGCCTCCCGGATGACCTTGGCGGTATGCCCTAGTCCTTTGGGGAACAGGGCCTTGGAGGGAATCCAGTCCCCCAGGGTGTTGTCCCAGCCTTGTCCTCCGGCTTGTACCACCCGGCGTCAATGACAAAGTAGGAGATGGGCTTGCCCCGGAGGGCTTCCACCATGGCAGCCACCTTTTCCTCCGAGGGGCTTCCCCAGGTGGCGCAGTATTCATTATATAATATGGGCATCCCTTTTTCCTGCCGGGGAGCTTCCTCCATGGCAGCGGTGAGCACCTGGGCGGCTTCCAGAACCGTGTCTCCCCGGGTGACGGTGAGCACCGCCTCCGGGGTCCGGAAAGTCTCTCCCGGGAGAAGCTCCTTCCGCCAGTGGCCCAGCTCATAGTCTGCCGGTCCGCCGGACAGACATACTCCGTCATCGAACCGGGAGACCTCTATCTGCCAGGCGCCGGTGTTATACAGCTGACAGCCCCAGAACACCCGGTTTCTGGTGTCCTGCAAAAAGGCCCAGGGGAAATAGCCGTTGCAGGGCATGGAACCGGCCTGCCCGAACCGCACATTCCGCAGCCCAAACCAGGCCCAGGAGGGCTCCAGATTCAGGTGCTCCAGAGGGTCGGATTGCAGCCTTGCCTCCATGCTCCAGGCGGAGAGCAACCGATGAAGCCACAGCTGCCCCGGTGCGCTGCCTTCCTCCAGGGGGGGTGATGCCCATGAGGCAGAAGCTGGACAAGGCTTCCAGGGTCACCGGCCGGAAGGAGGTGTTCCGAAACTCCGTAGAGCAGTATACATAATCTCCGCCTGTCCACCGGAGCCGATGGAAGCACTCCCCATGCTCCGGGTGTACCAGCCGGGTTTCCCAGTTTTTTCCTTTTTCTGTGTCATATTCCCGGAGGGAATCAAACTGCAAAGCTTTGCTGGTGCCGCTCAATCCCAGGCTCCGGCCTCCGGCGTAGGCGGTGGGATGGATGTCCCCGGCGATGTGGGCCTGAACCAGAGATACCACCTGCTGCCGCTTTTGTCCAAAGCCACAGCCTCACACCCCGCCGGCACCATTTGCAGCCCCACCTGCCGGGTGTCCTCGTCCAGCAGATACTGCAAGCGCATTTGGAAAAGGGAAATTTCTTTCAGAATTTGCAACGGAAAACCTTCTTATATTTGGATTACCTTATCGTTTAATCTATCACAGAAATCCACAGAAGTAGAGAGTAAAGCCCTGCCGGAAATCCCGGCAGGGCAGAAAAATTAACGTTCCCCATTCTCGGCCTGAAGCTGCGTCAGCACCAGAATGTCCCCGGGGCGCACCACGGTGCTTCCGGTGGGAATGATGGTGTCGATGCCCCGCTTGATGAGAATCACCCGGTTACAGTGGGCCTGGGGAATCTGGGACAGCGGTTGGTTGGCAAACCGGTGGTTCTTCTCCACCGGGACCTCGTGAAAGAGCAGCTGACTTTGGTCCTGGAAGCTTCGGGCAGCCAGCACCAGCACATCCCCGGCCTCCAGCACCGTTGCGCCGGTGGGGGTCAGCAGCTGCCCCTGCCGGAGGATCACCGCCACCAGCAGGTCGGAGGGCAGCCGGAGCTGAGACAGGCTCTGCCCGCACCAGCCGTGTCCCGCCTCCATCCGCAGCCGGATGAAGTGGATGTCGCTGTCCTCCTGATAGTCGTTGAAGGTGCGGCCCACATCGGCGGTGGGGTCCAGCATTTGCAGCTTTTTGGCAAGGAGGGGCAGCATGGTCCCCTGGATGGAGATGGACAGCAGCACAATACAAAATACCAGATTATACAGGTTAAAGGTGGTGGAAATGCCGCTGAGCACCGCCGAGATGGCAAACACGATGGAGGCTGCCCCCCGAAGCCCCGCCCAGGAGGTAAGGGCAATCTGGGAAAGACCTGCCCGGAAGGGAGCCAGGATGGCGGTGCAGACCAGGGGCCGTACCACAAGGGTCAGCAGCACCATAATCAAAAGGGCGGGAACAATCACCGCCGGAAGCTGCACGGGAGTTACCAGCAGCCCCAGCAGGAAGAAAATCAGCACCTGGGACACCTGGGTCAGCACATCAAAGAAGTGGACAAGAAACTTTTTCTGGGGCAGATGGCTGTTGCCGATGTAGATACCACACAGGTAAACGCTCAGATACCCGTTGCCGGAGAGCTGGGAGGGAAGGGCGTAGGACAAAAGCATGATTGCCAGCAAAAAGATGGTGTGGCTCTCCTGGGAGGGCAGCAGCTGACAGTGCAGCAGCTTCACCCCAATCCAGCCCATGGCGATGCCCAGTAAGCCGCCGATGAGCAGCTGCCGGGCCAGCAGCCCGGGAACGGATACAGATTCCCCGGACAGCAGGGCAATGGCCAGGGTGGTGAGCATGAAGGACATGGGGTCGTTGGAGCCGGACTCCATTTCCAGCAGAGAGTCGGTGTGGTATTTAAGTGCCAGCTTCCGGGAGCGGAGGATGTTGAAAACGGAAGCGGCATCGGTGGAGGAGATGACGCCGCCGATGAGCAGACACTCCTGCCAGGAAAGGCGGAAGATGAGGTGCACCAGCACCGCCACCCCTCCGGCAGTCCCCGCCACCCCCAGGGTGGACAGGAGAATGGACTGGGGCAGCACCGGCCGGGCCGCCCGGAGGTTGGTGCCGAAGCCGCCGTAAAACATAATGCACAAAAGGCACACAGAGCAGACAGTGTTTACCCCCAGATAGTCGTCAAAGGGGATTTTCAGTACGCCGTTTTCTCCAAAGAGCATACCCAGCCCAATGAAAATCAGCAGGGAGGGCAGAGGGATTTTTTCCATAAACCGGCCCAGCAGAATGCAGATAAAAATCACCAGGCCCATAAGCAGCAGCGCTTGATTCAAGGGGAGGCCTCCTTTCCGGTGGAATAAAATACACCCGGCAGCACCGCGGACCTTGCTGCCGGGATAAGCGTTTGGTTTCCCCTCCGGGAACGCCTTTTTTGATGTATTCATTATAGCAGAAATTTCGGTGCTTTTCAAGACTTGAAACCCTGGGAATTTGGGATAAAATGATGGAAAAATAACACGGGAGGGGTATCTATGACACTTGCAGACAAGGTGGGGGATTTGTCTATGCTTTGGAAACAGGTCAGCTTGGTTTTTCCCTATTTTGACCGGCTGGGGTTTTCCTGGGACGAGGTTTACAAGACATTTCTTTCAAAGGTGCTGGAATCGAAAACAGACAGGGAATTTCACCTGCTGCTGGCGGCGTTTATGAACCGGCTGGGGGACGGTCACACGGATTATCTGTTCCCCAAGACTTTCCAGGAGGAAGTGGGCTATCTGCCCTTTACCCTCCGCCAAATACAAAACAGCTATTGCATTGACGGTATTATCCCGGAAAAGAAGGCTTATGCTGCTCTGCCCATTACCGCCATCAACGGTGTGCCCTTTTCCCAATACATTCAGCAGGTCAAGGTGTACGCCTACCATGTGGGAGATTCTATAAGCCGGTACGGCCTTCATCGGATACTTCCCTTTTTCCTGAAAAAAGAGGGCAATCTCGCCCTGACTCCGGAGGGCAGTTTCTCCTTCCACCTGCTTCCGGTGAAGCCTGAAAACCTTCAGCCCCGGAAACTGACTCTGCCTGAGTCTTATGAAAAGGCAGAGGGGGGCAAGCTGGATATTCGCCTGTACGGCGGGAATATTCTCTACATCCGAATGGACGACTTCCTGTATTCCAAGGCCGCAGGTGAGGTGGAGGCGGCTATCCGCAGAAATCCGACAATATCTGGTGTTCTGTTGGACCTGCGGGAAAATATCGGGGGTATGACGCGGTTTGGGGCAAAGGTTGCGGAGCTTTTCATATCCGGGGAATTTCACGCCTGCCAAAAGCGCACCCGTACCATGAACGGCTGCGACCTGGCCTGTGCCACCCAGATTCTGGGGTGGCGGGAGGGTGCCACAGAGGCGGAGATTACCGAAAGCGAGAGTTATCTGAACAACACCCATTTTGAACACTATGTGGACACCTACGGTGGCGCCCACCACAAAGCCCTGTTTACCGGACCCTGCCTGCTGCTTACCTCCCGGCATACGGTCTCCGCCGCAGAGGATTTTGTGGCTATGTTCCGCACCAACGCCCGGGCAACCATTCTGGGGACCCCCACCTGCGGTACCACCGGCACGCCCCTTTTGCAGTCTCTTTCCTGTGGGGGCAGTATGCGGGTGTGTTCTGTGGGCTATCAGCTTCTGGATGGGACGGAGTTTGTGGGGCGGGGCATTGACCCGGATATCCTTCTGGAAGGGTCTTTGACGGATTTCCGCCGGGGATACGATGCTGTCCTGGAAAAGGCACTGGCTATCCTTAAAAAAATACCCTGCCGGGAATCCCGGCAGGGCGATGGGGTCTTGGCTTAGTAGTTGTCCTTCCGAACCTCGAAGAAGGCCTGGGGATGGTTGCACACGGGGCAAACCTCGGGAGCGGAGACGCTCAGCACCAGGTGACCGCAGTTGCGGCACTCCCACAGGGTCACGCCGCTTTTTTCAAATACGGCCTTGGTCTCCACGTTCTTGAGAAGTGCACGGTAGCGCTCCTCGTGGGACTTTTCGATGGCGGCGACGCCGCGGAACTGGGCGGCCAGAGCGTGGAAGCCCTCTTCTTCCGCCTCCTTGGCCATCCGGTCATACATATCCGTCCACTCGTAGTTCTCACCCTGAGCGGCATGGAGCAGGTTCTCCTCTACGGAGCCCAGCTCGCCCAGTGCCTTGAACCACAGCTTGGCGTGCTCCTTCTCGTTCTCAGCGGTCTGCAGGAACAGAGCGGCAATCTGCTCGTAGCCGGCCTTCTTGGCTACGGACGCGAAGTAGGTGTACTTGTTCCGGGCCTGGGATTCCCCGGCAAAGGCTTCCCACAGATTCTTCTCGGTTTTGGTACCGGCGTAGGGGTTCTTCTTCTGGTTTTCCATGGTAAATTCCTCCGTTTATGGTGATATTTCAGGGCCTTTTGGCCGCCTGAGTGCATATTGGGGCACAGGGCTATGGTAACATCTGCCCTTCGTTCTGTCAACTGGGAAAAAGAACGTCAGGTTCCGGTTTCTACCTGCCCTGGCCAGTCCAGGATTCCGCCAAACTCTACAACATTGGTGTAGCCCAGGGCGGCCAGCTTTTTGGAAGCCTGCTTGCTCCGGTTGCCGCTGCGGCAGTATACCAGAATCAGCTGCTCCTTGTCCGGAAGCCCCGCCGGGGCCTGCGAGCCGATGGACTCGTTGGGGATGTTGATGGCTCCGGGGATGTGCCCGGAGGCAAACTCCTGCCCGGTGCGCACATCCAGGATGATATAGTTTTGTTCCGACTCCATCATCTCCATGGCAGTATCCATGGACACCTGCCGGTAGGAAGGACTGCCGCCGGAGGCGGCGCAGCCGGTGAGGAACAGGCAGGAAAGGAGACACAGAAGCTTTTTCATACAATCACTCCTTGTTTTTGATTTTGCAGATGAGCTGGGTCATGGTGCCCATGGGGCAGTAGACGCACCAGCTTCTGGGCTTGAACAGCACCATGGTCACAAGCCCCAGCACCGTGGAGGTGAGCATGACGCTGTAAAAGCCAAAGGCGAACTGGGCAACGCCTTGATGAAAGAGGGTGCCGTGGTAGGCCCAGCGCCAGGGCAGCCGGAAGGTCCACAGCAGGGTGACCGCCTGCTTCAGCTGGGCCGTCCCGGCGAATACCAGGTAAGTATTCCACAACATGACGAAAAACATAACAAAGAAAAAGATGAGAAAGACGTACCGGAAGGCCTTGCTTTTCATCCACTTGGGAATATCCCGCTTCCGGGAGAGGCCAAACCGTCCACCCAGCAAAGAGAAAAGCTGGCCTCTGCCGCAGTACCGGTTGCAGTAGGCCTTGGTTCCGCTGACGGCGGAGATGACCAGGGGAATGAAAAAGCACAAAAGCCCCAGCCAGGCAAAAAGAATGTTGAAAAATCCTAAAATCAGATAGATAAGAGAGAAAATCCAAAGAAAGTCATACCATTTCTTCTTCATTGCGCCGCCTCCATAATGGTAATTACCGTGGCGGGGCATTCCTTGGCGCACTTGCCGCAGCCTACGCATTTTTCTGTGTCTACCTGGGCGTAAAGTCCTTTGTAAACGGAGACGGCCGCCATGGGGCAGACCTTTACGCAGCAGCCGCAGGCCACGCACAGATTTTCGTCAACCTCAGCCTTTTTGGGCATTCGTTTCGCCATAGAAAAACCTCCCGGATATTTTCTACAGTATACACCGGGAGGCGGTTTTCTTCCGTGATAAAATCACACAGGAGCGGACTGATTCGCAGGTCAGCTGCCCGCTGGAGTTTTTGCATAAAACAAGAAAAATATTGAAAAAATTTTTTATAAAGGATTGACAAAGAATGGGGGATTGTGTATAATCGCATCTATGGTGGTTACCACCAAAGAATCCGACCCTGCGTTACAACCAGAAAATTTGGTAGGCTTTCACGGGGCGTCAACTAACCGAAGAGAGGTAAATTCCATGTACGAAGACAAGACTTTAGTTTGCAAAGAGTGCGGCAACGAGTTCGTGTTCACCGCCGGTGAGCAGGAGTTCTACGCTGAGCGCGGCTTCCAGAACGAGCCCCAGCGCTGCAAGGCCTGCCGTGACGCTCGCAAGAACAGCGCCCGTGGTCCCCGTGAGTACTTCACTGCTACCTGTGCCAACTGCGGCGGCGAGGCCAAGGTTCCCTTCCAGCCTAAGTCCGACCGTCCTGTGTACTGCAGCGAGTGCTTCGCCAAGATGCGCAGCGAGGGCTAAAAGCAAACAAAATGGCGCAGATCCTTTTGGGGTCTGCGCTTTTTTTATCTGATTGTATCATCACAAGGAGGCAAAAATATGGCGGACATACATGGGGAGAGCTACCTGGAGGTTTCCCTGGGAGCGCTGCGGGAAAATGCAAAGGCCATTGTGGAGTATGTGCAGGTGCCGGTAATCGGCGTTGTGAAGTGTGACGGCTACGGAATGTCCCTGGAGGCGGCGGCCCGGGCCTGGGTGGAGGCCGGAGCGGCCATGCTGGGGGTGTCCACACCCCGGGAGGCCCTGCATCTCCGCCGGGCAGGCTTTGACCAGGAGATGCTTCTCATGGCGCCGGTGGCGGATGAGGGGATTTTTTCTGACCTTCTGGAGCAGAATGTGATTTTCACCCTGTCCTCACTGGAAAACGCCCAGAACTACGCCCGGTGGGCGGCGGGAAAAACCGTCCGGGTGCATGTGGCGGTGGATACGGGCATGGGACGCTTCGGCATTCCCTGGCGGGAGGTTGACCGGCTGAAGGAGCTGTATGCCCAAAAGGGCTTTTCCTTTGAGGGGACTTTCTCCCACTTTGCCAAGGCCTTTGAGGCGGAATATCACATTACCAAAACCCAGCTGGAGCGGTTTTTGCAGGTGACGCGGCAGCTCCGGGAGGCCGGGTGCCCCATTGGAATGCGGCACATGGCCAACAGTAACGCCGCCCTTCGCTTCCCCCAGACCCGGCTGGATGCGGTGCGGGTAGGCTCCGCCCTCACCGGGCGGCTGTTTCCCGAGCCTCCCATCCCCCTGCGCCCTGCCACCCGGTACCTGGCTCAGGTGGTGGAATGCAAGACCCTCCAAAAGGGGGATACCACCGGCTACGCGGCGGTGTGCCGGGTGAAAAAAACCACCCGGGCAGCCATTGTGGCGGTGGGCAGCGAAAACGGCTACGGCTATGTGGGCGGCCCGGACGATTATGCCCTGCGGGATATGGTGTACTACTTCCGCCAGCTGTTCCGGCTGAGCCGGGAGCTGCCCTATGTGACTTATGCGGAGAAACGGCTGCCCCTGGTAGGCCGGGTAGGAAATCAGTACACCCTCTTTGACGCCTCCGGCTCCGATGTGCAGCCGGGGGACTATGTGGAGGCCCAGGTCCCCACGGTAATTCCCCGTACCAATCTGGTCTTTGTAGATGAATAAGCCTCAGGGCCCATTGCAAAACGCTCATTTTGCAATGGGTCCTTTCTAGCACCCAAAGGCTCCCTTGTGAAAGGGAGCTGGCACGGCGTAGTCGTGACTGAGGGATTCCACAGTAGGCACTTCCCAAGGTACAAACCGATGTGAAGTGGCAAAAGCCCATAGCTCCCTCCGGGAGGGAGCTGGCGCCGAAGGCGTCTGAGGGAGCCAGCGGGCGGTGCAGTTCCGGTTTGCTTTGGGGTGGTACTTGCTCATAATCACCGATACCCTATGCCCGTTATACCGAGCGCTTTCTTGGGATGGGGTACAGGAAATTTTATAGCCCTGGGGAGGTTCTGACTCTGGTGCTTGAATTGGTTTTCTTCCCGCTGGCTCCCTCCGTCTTGGGGCTGCGCCCCAAGCCACCTCCCTCCCGGAGGGAGGTATAAACGAAGCCCTCTGCAAGGTAACGATACCGGGCAGATTCAGGGAATAGGGAATAGGTAATAGGTTCGGCGGACAAGCCACCGATACCGGGCGATGGAAGGGCAGGAACGATTTGCAGAAGATTTCCGTGCGAAAATGTCTGCGGCGACTCGCCGCCGGGCGCTGCCCACCGGAGAGTTTACAAAAAATTCCTTTGCCTAACAGGGAATTGTGGGATATAGTATAAATAGGAAATTATCAGGAGGTGGCAACTGTGCGCATTCAATTTATCGGCGCGACCCATGAAGTGACCGGCAGCTGCACGCTGCTGGAGGTCTGCGGCAAGCAATACCTGGTGGACTGCGGTATGGAGCAGGGGAAGGATACTTTTGAAAATGTACCCTTGCCTGTTTCCGCCGGGGAGATTCAGGCGGTTTTTTTGACCCACGCCCACATTGACCATTCCGGTATGCTGCCCAAGCTCTACAAAGACGGCTTCCGGGGCTCTATCTATGCCACGGAAGCCACCTGCGACCTGTGTGACATTATGCTGAGGGACTCCGCCCACATCCAGATGTCCGAGGCGGAGTGGCAGAACCGGAAGGCCCAGCGTGCCGGAGAGGATTTGGTTGAGCCGGTGTATGATTTGAACGACGCCATCGGCGCCATCTCCTGCTTCCGCAGGTGCCATTACGGCGAGCTGATTCATATGGCGGAGGGCATTGAAATCCGGTTTACGGACGTGGGACACCTGCTGGGCTCCGCCTGTATCGAGATGTGGCTGAAGGAGGATGACGAGACCCGGAAAATCGTGTTCAGCGGGGATGTGGGCAACACCAACCAGCCCCTCATCAACGATCCCCAGCCCGTAGCCCATACGGACTACCTGATGATTGAATCCACCTACGGAAACCGGCTTCACGAAAAGCCCAAGGATACGCTGGAGGAGCTGGCGGAGATTATCAAAACCACCCTGGACCGGGGCGGCAATGTGGTGATTCCCTCCTTTGCGGTGGGCAGAACCCAGGAGATGCTCTATGCCATCCGGCAGATTCACCACAAGGGGCTTCTTCCGGAATACCCCGAGTTTCCTGTGTATGTAGACAGTCCTCTGGCGGTGGAGGCGACGGGCATTTTCCTCCAATGCGACCAAAGCTGCTTTGATGAGGAAACCCTGGCGCTGGTACGGGAGGGCGTCAACCCCATCTGGTTCCCGGGGGTCACCCTTTCCGTCACCTCGGAGGAGTCCAAGGCCATCAACTTTGACCCCCGGCCCAAGGTGATTCTCTCTGCCAGCGGTATGTGCGAGGCCGGCAGAATCCGCCACCATCTGAAGCACAATCTCTGGAGTGAGAAGAATACCATTTTGTTCGTAGGCTACCAGGCGGAAGGCTCCCTGGGCAGAAGGCTTTTGCAGGGGGTTCCCTCCGTAAAGCTCTTTGGGGAGGAAATCGCGGTGAACGCCCAGATTCGGGAGCTTCACGGCACCAGCGGCCACGCCGACCAGGCGGGACTGCTTGCCTGGCTGGAGGGTTTCCGGGAAAAGCCCCAGATGGTATTTATAAACCACGGAGACGATGAATCCTGTACCGCCTTCCGGAACCTGCTGCGGCAGAAGGGCTATGCCGCTGAGGCGCCTTTCAGCGGCATGGAGTACGACCTGATAACCGGCCGGATGACCGCCTACCGGGATGGCATCCCGGTGAAGCGGGACCAGAAAGCCCAGTCCCGGGCTCAGGCGGTATACGCGGAGCTGCTGGCGGCGGCGGAGGCCCTTCTGGCTCTGGCGAAGAAATGCAAGGGCCGCACCAATAAGGATTTGGCGAAATTCACCGCTCAGATTCGCAATCTCATAGAAAAGTGGAAGTAATCCCATGAAAAACACCCATGGAAGTTCCATCCTTCCATGGGTGTCTATTCACATCCGGGCAGCGCCCGCGGCTTTGAGCTGCAATTGGAGCTTGTCCGCGATGAGGGCGATAAATTCGGAATTGGTGGGCTTTCCTTTGGTGTTGGATACGGTGTAGCCGAAAAACCGCTGCAAGGTATCCAAATCCCCTCTGTCCCAGGCCACCTCGATGGCGTGGCGGATGGCCCGCTCCACCCGGCTTGGGGTAGTCTGGAAAGTCTTGGCCACCTGGGGGTACAGCACCTTGGTGATGGCGTTGATCACATCCATATCTCCCACGGCGATGATGATGGCCTCCCGGAGGTACTGATAGCCCTTGATATGGGCGGGAACGCCGATTTCGTGGATGATGTTGGTGACCATGGTTTCGATGTTGGGCTGTCCGGACTGCTTGGGGTGCAGCACCTTGGTCTGCTGGGAATCCCCCCGGATTTCCTGGAGCCGTTCTACCAGGGCGTCCATATCGCAGGGCTTCAGCATCAGATACCGCACTCCCAAATTGGCACTGGCGGAAGCCACATAGTCGGTGATAAATCCGGATGTAGCCAGCACCACGGGGCGACGCTCCATGGAACTGAGGGCCTTCAGGACGGAGATGCCGTCCTTCTTTGCCAGCATCAAATCCAGAACCAGAATGTCCGGTTTCCGCTGGGAAACCAGAAGCACCGCCTGTTCTCCTTCGTTGGCGGTACCCACTACCTGAAAGGCCTCGGTCTTTTCCAGAGCTGCCGTCAGATAGCTGCAAAAATCCTCTGAATTGTCTGCAATAATAACACTTGTTCGATGATCCATAACTTCCTCTCCTGACTTCTGAAGATTGCTCTCCCTTCTGTGGCAGGCGACCCCGCCTGATTTGCGACAAATATAATTTAGCATAATAGAGCATATTTTGCAAGGACAAACAGAAACAATCGCTCGACAAAAATAACGGGATTTTGCGCTAAAATGTTAAAATTCTAAACAATTCGACAACAATCGCATTGTGGATAAATTCTGCCCGCCAAGTTGACGAAGGCGGGCAGATGTTATACAATGGAGAAAACTTTTTTGGAGGAAATGTGCCATGAATGAAGTATGGAATCTGGAGCCCATCTACAAGGGCTTCTCTGACCCCGCCTTTGCCCGGGACTATGAAGCTCTCAAAGCCCTGGTGCAGAAACTGAAAACTTTTTCCGGTGAGCTGGAGGGCATGGAGCCTCTGGCGGGGCTTACCCGGGGCGTTGCCCTGTCGGAGGAGCTGACCGACCTGGTGAACAAGCTTGCAGAGTATGCCAGCCTGCGTCAGTCTGCCGACACCCGGGACCAGGAGGCCGGCTCCCGGATGGGCCGGATTATGGCCCTTTGCAGCGACGCCGCCGCGCCTCTGGCGGCTTTCTCCCAGTGGGCCAGCAGCCTTCAGAACCTTCAGGAGCTGGTGGCAGGGGACGAGAACCTCCGGGACTATGCCTACTATTTTGAAAACCTGAAAAAGTCCAGCCGGTATCTGCTTCCCGGGATGGGGGAGGAGATTATGGCCCGGATGGAGCTCTCCGGCGGCAGCGCCTGGGCAGACCTTCACTCCTACATCACCAGCACCCTGCCGGTAAAATACCGGGATAAGACCATTAACCTCTCTGCGGTGCGGAACCTGGCCTACGATGAGGACGCCCAGGTGCGGAAGGATGCCTATGAGGCGGAGCTGGCGGCATACCCTGCCATCCGGGACTCCGCTGCCTTTGCCCTGAACTCCATCAAGCTGGAAACCATCAGCGACTGCAAGCTCCGGGGCTACGCCTCCCCCCTGGACCGGACCCTGGAAAACTCCCACATGGAGAGAAAGACCCTTGCCGCCATGCTGGAGGCCATGGACGAGTACCTGCCCAAATTCTGGCAGTACCTGAAGGCCAAGGGCAAGGCTCTGGGGCATGAAAACGGCCTGCCCTGGTACGATTTGTTCGCCCCCATGGGTAAGGCTTCCACCCGGTTTACCACGGAGGATGCCCGGGATTACCTGGTGGAGCTGTTCTCCGGCTTTGACCAGGAGCTGGCGGACATGGTGGCCAAGGCCTTTGACGAGGCCTGGATTGACTTCTACCCCAGAGACGGCAAGGTGGGCGGTGCTTTCTGCGCCGGAGTGGAGTGCCTGGGAGAAAGCCGGATTCTCACCAATTTTGACGGTCTCTTTACGGATGTGGTGACCCTGGCCCACGAGCTGGGACACGCCTTCCACAACCAGTGCATCCGCAGCCACCGTCCTTTGAACCACGACTATTCCATGCCCGTGGCGGAGACCGCCTCCACCTTCAATGAGTGCGTTGTGATGGCTGCCGCCATTGCCGGTGCCAAGGATACCCAGGAGCGGCTGGCCCTCATTGAATCCCAGCTTCAGGACGCGACCCAAATCATCTGCGATATTTATTCCCGCTACCGCTTTGAGACTATGGTGTTTGCAAACCGGGAGCAGGACTTCATGCACGCCGACACCCTGTGCGGCTTCATGGAAAAGGCCCAGAAGGAATCCTACGGCGACGGCCTGGATCCCCAATACCTCCACCCCTATATGTGGGTGTGCAAGGGTCACTACTATGGCCCCACCTTCTATAACTTCCCCTACGCCTTCGGCGGCCTCTTCGCCCGGGGTCTGTACGCCCAGTACCAGCAGGAGGGACAGGCTTTCGTGCCCAAGTACAAAAAGCTCCTGTATACCACCCCTGTTGCCAGCGTGGAGGATACGGCCAAGGTGGCGGGCATCGACCTGGGAGACAAGAACTTCTGGCGCAGCGCCTTGCAGACCATCGCCGACCAGATTGAACTGTTCTGCCAGCTGATTGGAGAGTAAACTATGGGAAAAATTTCCGAACTGAGAAACTTTTTGGACAGCGCCCACAGTGTCTACCATGCCGTTGCCGGTCTTGTGTGGGATTTGGAGGCGGCGGGCTACACCTGTCTGGGGGAAGGGGACTGCTGGGAGCTGATTCCCGGAGGAAAGTATTACCTGACCCGGGGCGGCAGCGCTTTGGTTGCTTTCCGGGTGCCGGAAACCACCCCCGCCGGATTTTTGATGAGCGCCAGCCATTCCGACCGCCCTACCTTCAAGGTGAAGGAAAACGGAGAGCTTACCGGCGACTATACCCGCCTTTCCGTGGAGAAATACGGCGGAATGCTCATGGGTACCTGGCTGGACAGACCCCTGTCCATAGCGGGACGGGTGCTGGTGGATACCCCTGCCGGGGTGGAGAGCCGGCTTCTGGACATCGACCGGGATCTGCTCCTCATTCCCAGCGTGGCCATCCACATGAACCGGAAAGCCAATGAGGGCTATGCCTGGAACCCGGCGGTGGATACCCTGCCCCTGCTGGGGGGCAGGGACGGCGCCGGGAAGCTCCGGGAACTTCTGGAAAAGGCCGCCGGTGGCAAGGTACTGGGCCATGATTTGTACCTGTATGTCCGGCAAAAGTCCTCTATTTGGGGACTTTCGGAGGAGTTTTTGTCCGCTCCGGCGCTGGATGACCTGGCCTGCGCCTGGGGCTGCACCCAGGGCTTCCTGAACGCAAAGGACAGCGGGAGCCTGCCGCTCCTGTGCGTGTTTGACAGCGAGGAGGTAGGCTCCAGCTCCGTTCAGGGCGCGGCCTCCTGCCTGCTGGAAAGTGTGCTGGGAAGAATCTGTGTCGGCCTGGGATTGGATAAGGAACGGATGCTCAGCAATTCCTTCATGGTGTCGGCGGACAACGCCCACGCCATCCACCCCAACCACCCGGAGTATGCCGACGCCCGGAACGCCCCGGTGCTGGGTGGGGGCGTGGTGCTGAAATTCAACGCCAACCAGCGCTATACCACCGACGGCGTATCCGCCGCGCTGTTCCGAAAGGTGTGCGGGAAAGCTTCGGTGCCGGTGCAGACCTACTACAACCGGGCAGACCTGCCCGGCGGCTCCACCCTGGGCAATATCTCTTTGTCCCACGTGTCCGTGCCCACCGCCGACATCGGCCTGCCTCAGCTGGCCATGCACGCAAGCGTGGAGACCATGGCGGCAGCGGATGTGACCTATCTGGTGGAAGCCATGACCGGCTACTACGGCAGCACCCTTACCTGCCAGCGGGACGGCAGCTACATCCTGGCATAACCCCATCCCCCGGAGTTTCCTCCGGGGATTTTTGTTGAATCTACACAAAAACAACCGTCGATTTTTGGGGGCAAACCCGGATATTGTTGCAAAAATCGCCTTGCAACCCTCTGGAAAATATGATAAAATTCCCCTATCCGGGCATTGTGTGTCTACTCCACAAAATAGGCCCACGATGTAATAAAAGGAGGATATGTTAACCCCGTCTGACTCACGGTGCGGCAGTGTGGAGACCTGTCGTAATACTGACCGTGGCAAGCCCGCGGCAGCGAGAGCATACGCGAGGAGTCGGTATGCTTAGAGTCAAAATGTATGGCAAGTGTAACCCTGAAGAATGTGATGAAGATCTACCCCTTCAACGGCGACGACGCCAAGAAAGCCAAGAAGAAGAAAAAGGGAGATCAAGTCGAAGAAAAGAAGGTTAACCTGCAAATCACCGACAGAGGCGTGGTGGCCGTGCAGCAGTTCAACCTGGAAATCGCCGACAAGGAATTTATCGTTCTGGTAGGTCCCTCCGGCTGTGGTAAGTCTACCACCCTGCGTATGATCGCGGGCCTGGAGGAGATTACGGAAGGCGAGCTGTATATCGGCGACCGTCTGGTGAACGATGTGGCCCCCAAGGACCGGGATATCGCCATGGTATTCCAGAACTACGCTCTGTACCCCCATATGACCGTTTACGAGAACCTGGCCTTCGCCCTGAAGCTGCGTCACACCCCCAAGGATGAGATTAAGCGGAAGGTTGAGGAGGCAGCCGCCATCCTGGACATCACCCAGTACCTGGGCCGTAAGCCCAAGGCTTTGTCCGGCGGTCAGCGTCAGCGTGTGGCCATCGGCCGTGCCATTGTCCGTAACCCTCAGGTTATGCTGATGGACGAGCCTCTGTCCAACCTGGACGCCAAGCTCCGTAACCAGATGCGTGCCGAGATCATCAAGCTCCGCAAGAGCATCGACACCACTTTCGTCTATGTTACCCACGACCAGACCGAGGCCATGACCCTGGGCGACCGGATTGTCATTATGAAGGACGGTTTTATCCAGCAGATTGGTACGCCCCAGGAGGTCTTTAACCATCCCTACAACCTGTTCGTAGCCGGATTCATCGGCTCTCCCCAGATGAACTTCTTTGACGCCAAGCTGGTTAAGGAGAACGGCAAGTATGCCGTGTGCCTGGGCAGCTACAAGGCGGTTCTGTCCGAGGAAAAGCAGAAGGCTCTGAGCGCCAACAATGTGGCCGAGCAGGATGTGACTCTGGGCGTCCGCCCCGAGCATATTACCCTTGCCGATTCCGGCATAGCAGCCAAGGTGGATGTGAGCGAAATGATGGGCTCCTCTGTACACCTTCATGTGAACGCCAATGGTAAGGATGTGGTCATCATCGTCTCTACCATGGATATGACCGGCGCACAGGTCGCGGCGCTGACCGCCGGCGCAGATGTGCAGTTCGCTTTCGGCGGCAACAACTGCCATGTGTTCTCCAAGGAGACCGGTGTCAACCTGGAAGCCTGATACGGAAGCCAGTTTTGCAGGCCTGCCCTTGGCAGGCCTGCTTTTTTTGTGAAATGTTCCAAGGAAACTCTGAATAAATCGTCTGCGGCTGGACAGCGGATCTTTTTTGCCAGCTCTTGCCGATTTTTTCAGAGCTTCCCAAAATTGCGGAATTGGGCGGAAATTTTCCACCGTTCTCTTGACAAAATAGGAGAATCGTATTATTCTCATATGGTATGCTGCTGTTGGGAAAAGGTATTTTTTCCCAAAATGGGTCTGAGAAGGCATCAAACCGGCGATACTTCCCCTGGCACCCCGGCAGCAGACGGTTCATACACTATTTTGATGAGGGTGCCGGACACCTTCTTTTAAGGAGCTTTTATATTGCGTAAAAGTGGTATTTTGCTGCACATTACCAGCCTGCCCGGGCCCTACGGACTGGGCACCATGGGCAAGGCTGCCTATGATTTTGTAGATTTTCTGGCGGCGGCGGGGCAAAGCCTCTGGCAGATTCTGCCTCTGACTCCCACAGGCTATGGGGATTCCCCCTACCAGTCCTGCTCCGCTTTTGCCGGCAATCATTATCTGATTGATTTGCCCAATCTTCAGGAGGAGGGGCTTTTGGAGCCGGGGGAGCCGGAGGGCTTCTCCTGGGGACAGGACCCTGGCCGGGTGGATTTTGGGCTTTTGTATCAGTCCCGGCTGAAAGTGCTGGCTCTGGCTTACGCCCGTTTCCGGCCCGGTGAGGATTATCTGGCTTTCTGCCGGGAAAATGCCCACTGGCTGGGGGATTACGCCCTGTATATGACCCTCAAGGACAAAACCGGCGGCCTTCCCTGGTATGAGTGGGAGGAACCTCTGAAGCGCCGGGAGCCGGAGGCCCTGTGGCAGGTTCGCCAGAGCCTTCGGGAAGAAATGGATTTTTACAAGTTTATCCAGTACCAGTTCTACCGCCAGTGGAACGCCCTGCGCCGGTACGCAAAGGAAAAGGGGATTGAAATCTTGGGGGATGTGCCCATTTATGTGCCCTTAGATTCCTGTGAGGTGTGGTGCAATCCGGAGCTGTTCCGGCTGGATGAGAACCTGACTCCCACAGCGGTGGCGGGCTGTCCCCCGGATGCCTTTTCCGATGACGGACAGCTCTGGGGAAACCCTCTGTACCGCTGGGAGCGGCACAAAGAAGACGGTTACAGCTGGTGGATTTCCCGGCTGGCAGCCGCCGGAAAGCTCTATGACGGGGTGCGGCTGGACCATTTCCGGGGCTTTGAAAGCTATTGGGCTGTGCCCTATGGAGAGGAAACCGCCCAGAACGGAAAATGGGAAAAGGGCCCGGGGCTGGACTTCATTCGCACCATCCAAAAGGCCCTGCCGGAGATTTCCTTCGTAGCGGAGGATTTGGGGCTTTTGACCCCGGAGGTGCTGCGGCTCCGGGAAGATTCGGGTCTGCCCGGTATGAAGGTGCTGCAATTCGCCTTTGATTCCCGGAAGCCGTCGGAGTACCTTCCGTATCTCCATGTAAAAAATTCCGTGTGCTACACCGGCACCCACGACAATATGACCACGCCCCAGTGGCTCCGGGAAGCCCCGGAGGAAACCGTGGCCTACGCCCGGGCGTATATGTGCCTGACGGAAGAAGAAGGGCTTGCCTGGGGTGTGATCCGCACCGCCATGGGAAGCGTCTGCGACGTGTGCGTGGCGCCTCTGCAGGACTACCTGAACCTGGGTGGAGAAGCCCGGATGAACTTCCCCGGCACCATGACCCATGCCAACTGGACCTGGCGCATGGCCCCCGGAAGCTGCACACCGGAGCTGGCCCGGAAAATTCGCCGTTTGACCGCCCTTTACGGGCGTTTGCATAAACAGAAAGAAATAATTTTAGAGGCAAAAGGAGTAGAAAAGCATGAGTTATAATTGCCTGAACATCCTGAAGTGGACGGAAGCCCAGCTGAAGTACACCTGCGATGTATCTTTGCGGGACGCCACCCCCCAGCAGCTGCACGAGGCTCTGGGCCAGGCGGTGATGATGGCTATTTCCGACAACTGGAATAAGAGCAAGCACACCCGTATGCATGAGCGGAAGGCCTATTACTTCTCCGCTGAGTACCTGATTGGCCGGCTGGTGTATTCCAACCTGTACAATCTGGGGATTCTGGACGAAATGAAGAAGCTCTTTGCGGAGCAGGGCGTGGACCTGGCCATCCTGGAGGACATCGAGGATGCGGCTCTGGGCAACGGCGGCCTGGGCAGACTGGCTGCCTGCTTCCTGGATTCCGCTGCCAGCACGGACATTCCCCTGTCCGGCTACGGCCTGCGGTACAAGTTCGGCCTGTTCAAGCAGAGCTTTGACGAGTACGGCAGCCAGAAGGAGAATGCGGACGACTGGTCCAAGTACGGCGATCCCTGGTCCTACCGCCGGTATAACCACACCGTGAAGGTGTCCTTCCCGGACCACACGGTGCTGGCAGTTCCCTATGACGTGCCTGTCATCGGCTACGGCACCAAGAACATCAACACCCTCCGGCTGTGGCAGTGCGAGGCCGAGGAGGAGCTGGACTTCAACGCCTTCAACGACCAGGATTATCTCCGGGCCCTGACCCAGAAGAACAAGGCCGAGGATATTACCCGTGTGCTGTACCCCAACGACTCCACCTGGGAGGGCAAGCGGCTGCGTATCAAGCAGCAGTATGTGCTGTCCTCCGCCTCTTTGCAGGATATGCTGCGGATTTATAAGTCCGCCCACGGCACCGATTTGTCCCACTTTGCCGACTTCTACGCGGTGCAGCTCAACGACACCCACCCGGCTATGTCCATTCCCGAGCTGATTCGCCTGCTGATGAAGGAAGGCATGGACTTCGACCAGAGCTTCGCCGTGGCCCAGAAGACCTTCTCCTACACCAACCACACCGTTATGGGCGAGGCCCTGGAGAAGTGGAACCTGGATTTGCTGCGCAGCGTGGTGCCGGAAATTGTGGACATCATCCTGCGGATTGACGCCAAGCTCCGTGCCGAGCATCCGGGGCTGTTCATTGTCCAGGACAATACCGCTCATATGGCGAACCTCAGCGTATATGTAAGTTCTTATGTAAACGGCGTGGCGGAGATCCACTCCCAGATTTTGAAGGATGACCTGTTCCGTCAGTGGTATGAGGTGTATCCCGAGCGTTTCCAGAACAAGACCAACGGCGTCACTCCCCGGCGCTGGCTGGGCCTGTGCAACCCGGAGCTGACGCAGATGATTAAGTACCGGGTAGGCGGCGATTTCCTGAAGGATTTGGACCGGCTGAGCAAGCTCAAGCCCATGATTGACGACGACATGGTGCGCCAGTTCAACGAGATTAAGCGCCAGAAGAAAGAGCAGCTGTGCCGGGTGGTCGCCAAACACGAGGGCGTGGAGCTGAACCCCGACTTTATCTTTGATGTGCAGGTCAAGCGCCTCCACGAGTATAAGCGGCAGCTGCTGAACGCCCTGTCCATCGTGGATATCTACTTCCGCCTGAAAGACGGGAGCCTCCAGGACTTCCAGCCCACGGTGTACCTGTTCGGCGCCAAGTCCGCCCCCGGCTACGCCCGGGCCAAGGCCATCATCCGCTATATCAACCGGATCGCCAAGATGATTAACAGCGATCCCCAGGTGCATGATAAGCTGAAGGTGGTATTCGTTCAGAACTACAACTGCTCCTATGCCGAGCATATCATCCCCGCCGCGGATATTTCCGAGCAGATTTCCCCCGCGGGCACCGAGGCCTCCGGCACCGGCAACATGAAGCTGATGCTCAACGGCGCTGTGACCCTGGGCACCCTGGATGGCGCCAATGTGGAGATTGTGAAAGAAGCCGGCATGGAGAACAACTATATCTTCGGCGCCACCGTGGAGCAGATCAACGCCAGCCGGGATTCCTACTATGCCCGGGGCATCTACGACACCAATCCCCGTCTCCATCGGGCCATCGATACCCTGGTGGACGGCACCGTACCCACGGACGACGACCAGAGAGAGCTGTACCACGCTCTGCTGGACGGCACCAGCTGGCACAAGGCAGACCACTACTTCCTGCTGCTGGATTATGAATCCTATCTGGATGCCAAGCTCCGGGCCAACCGGGACTATGCCGACCGGCTTAGCTTTGGCAGAAAGTGCCTGATGAATGTGGCCAGCGCCTCCAAGTTCTCCTCTGACCGCACCATCCGCCAGTATGCCCACGAAATCTGGCACATCAAGCCCACTCAGTATTAAGGAAACTCTGATTAAATCGGCAAGAGCTGACAGCGAGAGATTTTTCCTCAGACAAAAGAATGGAAAACAGCGGAATACTGTATGTATTTCCTGTTTAAAGATCCGCTGTTCAGCCGCAGACGATTTATTCAGAGGTTCCTTAAGAAAAGGGGCGGTAAACGCCCCCAAAGGAGCCCATCGAGGGGAATCTGAATAAAGACCGTTCCCGCTGCCGGGAGGGCTTGCTGTCTGTGAATTGCAGGCGGCAAGCCCTTTCGTTTTGCCATGATTTGCCGGTTGTTTTCGTCGTCCGGGCATAAATATCCCCGCAATGCTGTATCTAGGGAAGCTCTGATTAAATCGGCAAGAGCTGGCAGTGAGAGATTTTTCGTCAGACAAAAGAATGGAAAACCGGGGAATACTTTGTGTATTTCCGGTTTTTCATTCTGCATGGATGGCGAAAAAGATCCGCTGTCCATTTATTCAGAGTTTCCCTAGGGTTACATGGCAGCTCCGGTCTGTGGGGGAGTTTCTCAAAGGATACCGGAAAGCGGCACACCCGGAGAGGGTGTGCCGCCCAAATATATACAGCCCGCTGCGTCCATGGTTGCCCCCGGGGGAGCGAATCCTACGGCTGATACCGGAGCCGTGTTTTCACCGGGACTTGAGGAAACGGGGAAAAAGGCGTACAAGGGGCTGCGTTTTCATGCTTTTCGCTGGTACAGGCACATCTGATAGCAGATGCCTTCCTCCTGTCCCTCTTGCAGCACCTGGGTCAGCTGCCAGTCCGGGCTGTCGTCCAGGTTGGGGAAGAAGGTGTCGCTTTGGGGACAGGCGCCTACCTTGGTCACATAGGCTCGGGTGCAGTAAGGGAGCAACTGCCTATACACGCTGCCGCCGCCGATGACCACGGCTTTGGAAACCGTGGCTGCCAGCTCCACCGCTTCCTGGGGACTGTGACAGGTCACCACTCCCTCTATGGGGTCAGGATTCCGGGTCAGCACCACATTCACCCGGTTGGGCAGGGGCCTCCCGCCGGGGAAATCCGCCAGGGTTTTCCGCCCCACGATCACCATGGCCCCTTTGGTCATCTCCCGGAAGAATTTCCGGTCCGCGGACAAGGCTACCGGCTGGGTGCCGTCACAGCCGATGCCCCAGTCCGTATAAACCGCTACAATCAGTTCCATCTGCTCACCTCAGATTGCCATGGGGATTTGGAAGGGAAAATCATGGTAGACATAATTTTCTACCCGGAAGCTGTCCTTGGTAAAGGCGTAGAAGTCCGTGACGCTGGGGTCCAGGGTTACCTTGGGAGCCGGGAGGGGCTTCTTTTCCAGCATGGCCTTCACCGCCGGGATGTGCCGGTCGTAGATGTGGCAGTCGGCAATCACGTGGACCAGTTCTCCGGCTTTCAGCCCGGACACCTGGGCAAACATCATTAAGAGCATGGCATACTGGCACACATTCCAGTTGTTGGCCGTCAGCATATCCTGGCTGCGCTGGTTGAGAATGCCGTTGAGGGTATTCCCGGTGACATTGAAGGTCATGGAGTAGGCGCAGGGATACAGGCTCATGTCATGCAAATCCTGGAAATTATAGAGGTTGGTGAGAATCCGCCGGGAGGCAGGATTGTGCTTCAGGTCGAAAAGCACCCGGTCTACCTGGTCAAATTCCCCCTCCGGGTACTGGTGCTTCAGCCCTAACTGATAGCCGTAGGCTTTGCCGATGGTGCCGTCCGGTCTTGCCCACTCGTCCCATACATGGCTGCCCAGGTCCGCAATCCGGTTGGATTTCTTCTGCCAGATCCACAAAAGCTCGTCCAAAGCGGACTTCCAGTAGGTGCGGCGCAGGGTCATAATGGGAAACTCCTCCTGGAGATTGTACCGGTTCACCACGCCGAATTTCTTGACGGTGTGGGCCGGGGCGCCGTCCTCCCAATGGGGACGCACCTGCTGATTCTCATCGGAATAGCCGTTCTCCAAAATCTCCCGGCAGGTTTGCTGATATAAAATATCTGCCTTACTCATGGCGGTTCTCCTTTTTTTCTGTTTTCTTATAGGATACCATATTTCTAAAAAAATTCAATTGAAAAAAAGCCTTGGATAAGGTACCATAGACTTATCCATCAGAAAAGGAAGGAAAGAATTATGCCTGAGTATATTGTGAATCTCTGGGACAAGCTGTCCAAATTCCTCACCGGGAAGCTCCTGCCCTGCCTGCTGCTGGCGCTCATCGGCATTGCGGCGGTGCGGCTGCTTCTGAAATTTGTAGATAAGCTTCTTGGGCGCACCAAGCTGGAGCCCGCCGCTGCCCGTCTGGTGCGCTCCATTTTGCAGGCGGTACTGTACCTGCTGGTGTTCCTCATTGCGGCCCCGGTGATTGGGGTGGATGTGACCAGCCTGGTGGCTCTGACCAGTGTGGTCACCCTGGCCGTTTCCCTGTCCTTGCAGAACGCCATGACCAATGTGATTGGTGGCTTTAACCTGCTGTACACCAAGCCCTTTGTGGTGGGAGACTTCGTGGAGATTGCCACCAAGTCCGGCACGGTGCTGGAAGTGGGTCTGACCTACACCCGGCTGCGGACGGGAGATAACAAAATCATCTCCATCCCCAACAGCGCCGTGGTAGCCACGGACATTGTGAACTACTCCGCCGCCGGAACCCGCCGCATCGACATCGCCGTCACCGCCTCCTATGACGCCCCGGTAGAGACGGTGAAGCAGGCGCTATTGCAGGCCGCCCAGGTTCCTGGGGTGCTGGAGGATCCGGCCCCTATGGCGGCCCTGGACAACTACGGCGACAGCGCCATCAGCTATGTGCTGAGGGTCTGGTGTCCCACGGAGGTCTACTACGATACCATGTACCAGATTAACGAGAACATCAAGACCCGCTTCGACGAAGCCGGCGTGGAAATGACCTATCCCCACCTGAATGTTCACCTGGACAAGTAAACAGCTGCCCGGACAAGACGAAGCCTCGTCCGGGCAATGTTTATGGGTTGCAGATGGAATTGAAAAAATCATAAAGCGGCCGCAGCTGGCAAAACAACTCCGCCACCCGGTCCTTCAGCCCCGGGCCAAACACCGCCTCGGACATGGGGATTTGGGTATCGCAGGCGATTTCGCTTTTGAAAGCCAGATAGGGAGCAAGCTCCGGGATATCCGTCTGTACTTTAGGGCGCTTGTAGGCGGTGGCGGTCAGCTCCAGTCCGGTTTTCCGACGGACGGACTCCACCATCTCCAGAAAAGCCCGGGGCTCTGCCAGCAGCCGCTGGCGGTAGACCTCCTGGGTGGCAGGCTTGGGCTTCCACAGGAAGAAGCCGTAGCTCACCCGCTCCGGCAGAATCTCAAAATACAGGCAGGGATTCTCGCCCTCCCAGGGGCCGGGGCGGCGGATGCTCAGCCACAGCCCCTCCTTATAGGGCAGGGGGTGGTGGAGCCGGGCGTCCCGGTAAATCCGGCTGACCTTCAGAAAATTCCCCGGTTCCCGGGCGAAGGGTTCAAACAGCTCCGCCCCCAGGGCCTTCATGGGCTCATAGAGATACTTTACATAATCTTCCTTGTGGGCGGTAAACCACTCCCGGTTGTTGTTCATCCGGATTCCCCAGAGAAAATCCACGGTTTCCGGAGTAAAGCCTTGAAACATTGTATTGCCTCTTTCTTCATGTTTTCCCCAATTATACAAAAATTCTCTGGGAAATGCAATGGAAAAACATCCCCAATTCCCAATCCTTCAAATGTGTGAGGGAGTACAGAAGGCACTTCCGCAGCCAGGAAACCAATGTGGAAAGGTATGATCGCTCCCTCCGGGAGGGAGCTGGCGCCGAAGGCGTCTGAGGGAGCAAGCGGGCGGTGCAGTTGTGGTTTGATAAAGGGGTGGTACTTGCTCACAGGTATCGATATCCTATGCCGATTTCATGGAAAACCTGACAGTCCCGGGGAGGTACCACCCCTGTCCTGGGAATTGGCTATGCGCCCGATGGCTCCCTCCGGCTCGAGGCTGCGCCTCAAGCCACCTCCCTCCCGGAGGGAGGCATGAACGGCAGCCTTCTGCAAAGCAACGATACCGGGCGCAAAAAACCTGCCCCCGAAGGAGGGCAGGTTTTGGCGCGTTGGTGGTTCTTACTTGGCGAACACTCTCTTGAGCTGCACGAAGCGGGGCAGGCCGTCTTCCTTGACCATGCCGGTCTCACCCTGGATGAGGGGCAGGCAGTAGTCGATGAAGCCCTGCTTAACGCCGTTGCCTTCCTCGTTGATCCACTCCAGAGGAACCTTCTTCTCGGTGTTGGCCACCAGGCTCAGGTCGAAGAGCTCCGGCTCGCAGTGGTAACCGTTCTCGTCCCGGGTGCACTTGAAGCCAACCATCTTGTCGGTCTCACCGGCAACAGCGGCTTCCACAGCCACCTTACCGGACATGAAGGACTCGGCGATGTCGGTGCCGGAAGCGCAGTGAGCGGCGCAGCGCTGCAGCAGGCTCAGCTCGATGGGACGAACCTTGACGCCGTTTAGCTCCTTCTTGATGATGTCGGTCAGACGAGCAGCCAGGCCGCCCAGCTGGGCATGGCCGAAGCCGTCGGTGCCGGAGGTCTTGGCCTCGGATACGAAGGTGCCGTCGGCGTAGTGGATGCCCTCGGAAACAGCCACCAGGCAGTTCTTCTTGGCCTCATACACCCGCTTTACATCAGCAATGAACTGCTCCATGCTGAAGTCCACCTCGGGCAGGTAAACCAGATCGGGACCGTCGCCCTTCACATTGGCAAGAGCTGCAGCGGCGGTCAGCCAGCCGGCGTGACGGCCCATGCACTCCACCACGGTGACCATGCCGGTGTCGTACACCTGGCAGTCCCGGGAGACTTCCATGAAGGAGGTGGCGATATACTTGGCAGCGGAGGCGAAGCCGGGGCAGTGGTCGGTGCCGGCCAGGTCATTGTCGATGGTCTTGGGCACGCCCATCACACGGCACTCATAGCCAACCTTGTTCATATACTTGGAAATCTTGTTGCAGGTGTCCATGGAGTCGTTGCCGCCGTTGTAGAAGAAGTAACGCACATTGTACTTCTTGAAGATCTCCAGAATCCGCTTGTAGTCGGTGTCGTCCACATCGGGATCGGCAATCTTGTAGCGGCAGGAGCCCAGGGCGGAAGAGGGGGTGTGGAGCATGTTGGCCAGCTCAGCGGGATCTTCCTCATCCATG
Source organism: uncultured Eubacteriales bacterium (assembly GCA_949293985.1). Lineage (GTDB taxonomy): Bacteria > Bacillota > Clostridia > Oscillospirales > Oscillospiraceae > Faecousia. The sequence goes on from CASFFN010000005.1 coordinate 177,203, forward strand.
ATCATCAGCTGGTCGTTCAGCACACCCTTGATGCCGTGGAATGCACCGTACACCTTGGTGATGTTCTCATTTTCCAGAGCGGTCTTGATGACGCCGTAAGCAGAGCAGTTGATGACGGAAGAAGGGCCGCCGGACTGACCAATGATTACAGAGCCAACCAGAGTTTTTTCGGACATAAATTGGTACCTCCATAAATATATTATCCATTTTGGTAAAGACAAGGCTCTAAGAGCCCGGTTTTCTCCATTATAGCACGCTTCTTCTCCAATAGCAAATATTTTTATTGAAAAGCGAAAAATATGTGGTATAATGGACTCATAAGAATGCGGGCTTGCCCGCTATTTAAGAAAGGATTGATTCCAATGGCTCTTGTAACTACAACCGAAATGTTCAAGAAGGCTTACGACGGCGGCTACGCCATCGGCGCTTTCAATGTGAACAACATGGAAATCGTTCAGGCTATCACCGAGGCCTGCCGGGAGGAGAAGGCTCCTGTGATCCTGCAGGTGTCCAAGGGCGCCCGTGCCTACGCCAACCACACCTACCTGGTGAAGCTGGTTGAGGCTGCCGTGATTGAGTGCCCCGAGATCCCCATCGCTCTGCACCTGGACCATGGCGACAGCTTCGAGACCTGCAAGTCCTGCATCGACGGCGGCTTTACCTCCGTTATGATCGACGCTTCCTCCAAGCCCTTCGCTGAGAACATCGAGATCACCCGCAAGGTGGTTGAGTACGCTCACGACCACGGTGTTGTGGTTGAGGCTGAGCTGGGTGCTCTGGCCGGCGTTGAGGACGAAGTGAACGTTTCCGCTGAGAACTCCCACTACACCCGTCCCGAGGAAGTGGAGGAGTTCGTTGCCAAGACCGGCTGTGACTCCCTGGCCATCGCCATCGGCACCAGCCACGGCGCTTACAAGTTCAAGCCCGGCACCAACCCCCAGCTGCGCTTCGACATCCTGGAGGAAGTCATCAAGAAGCTGCCCGGCTTCCCCATCGTGCTCCATGGCTCTTCTTCCGTGCCCCAGGAGTATGTGGAGATGGTGAACACCTACGGCGGCAAGATGCCCGGTGCCATCGGCGTGCCCGAGGATCAGCTGCGTCACGCTGCTGAGCTGGCCGTCTGCAAGATCAACATCGACTCCGACCTGCGTCTGGCCATGACCGGCACCATCCGTAAGTTCTTCGCCGAGCATCCCGACAAGTTTGACCCCCGCGAGTACCTGAAGCCCGCCCGCGCCAACATCAAGGAACTGGTTCGCCACAAGCTGGTGAATGTCCTGGGCTGCGCCGGCAAGGCCTAAGCAATCGATTTTGGTTCTATGTCAATAGTTGGGGTAGAGCCAAAATAGAAAAGTTACAGATCGTGTCGGAGCGAGAACTCCGGCACGATTTTTATGTATTACAGAACAGAA
>CASFFN010000006.1 GCA_949293985.1 uncultured Eubacteriales bacterium
GTCCTTCCTGACCGTCCGGCTGTTTTCCACCCTCTCCCAGAGCTGGGAGAGCAGCGTGTGCGCCTTGCTCTTAGGCGCAATCTCCCTGCCGCTGCTGTTCCGGGTGTGTGGACCGTCCATGCGACAGATCTACCAGACCGATGCCCCCAGGTTGTGGCGGGTAATCTGGCTGGTGCCGGGTCTGCTCACCGTGATGACCATTCTGTTCACCAACGCTTACCGGCAGGACAGCGCGGAACGCTGGGAATTTCTCTTTTTCCGGGTCAGTCTGCTGATCTGCGTGATGGTGACCTATTATGTCCTGCTGCAATCTCTGGAGAGTCTGCGCAGGCAGGTGGCTCTGGAGCAGCAGTTGATGTTTGATAAAGAACTTCTGGAGATACAGACCTTGGAACAGAGCAAGCACAGCCAACTCCTCATGGAGACCGCCGAACAGACCCGTCAGATACGCCACGACCTGCGCCATCATCTGAGGTTGATCCAGGCCATGGCCGGGAATGATAACCCCAGACTGTGCGAATATATCGCCACGCTGATTCGAGACATCCCCGCCGCCGTCCAGGATTATTGCGAAAACCCCACCGTCAATGCAGTGGTGTCTCACTACGCCGCCCGCTGCCGGCAGGAGGGCATCGCCTTTACCGCCCGGCTGACGGTCCCCGCGCAGAACGAAAATCTGGATGACCGCGCCCTGTGCGTCGTGTTCGCCAATTTGCTGGAAAACGGGGTGGAAGCCTGTGGGCGCATGACCGGAGGTGAGAAATTCATCCGGCTGAACAGCTCTCTGGAATACGGCGTCCTGACCGTCACCATGGACAACAGCTTTGACGGGCAGGCGCGGCAGGAGGACGGGAAGTTCCTCTCCAGCAAGCGGGCGGGTGTGCCCGGCGTGGGCCTTAGCTCCATCCGGGCCGTGGCAAAGGCCCACCAGGGAGACGCCCGGTTCGAGGCAAAAGGAACTACGTTTCTGTCCTCGGTATATTGCAGATTGTAGATGGAACATTCGTGTTACTCGCTTCGTTGTCTCATATGTGGTTTTGGTAAAAAACACCCTTGACAAATTGCTTTCCCTTTTCCGTCAGGCAGAGAATCGTGTTTCTGCCTTTCCCGGGTTCCAAATATACGATTTCCTTTTTTTCCAGTTTGCGGATGGCGGAATTGATTGTCTGGCGGCTGATACCGGTAAGCTTGCTGATTTCACTTTGCGGGCACTGTCCGCCTTTCTCGCAAAGGACATACAGTATATTTTGAACGCTGTCCGAAATACCCATTTTTACGGCCGCTTCGTGGTATAGCGCATTGATTTCTCCGGCCAAATAGGCATATTGCCCCGCCTGCAAATTGTGCAAATTTTTCCCTCCTCCCGGATTGTCCGATTTCGTACATAAGTCAATGTTTTTTTATTCTTTTAGAATTCTGTGGCCGCTGCGGGATGGAACCGGGGCTGTCCGGCAGGAGGATGCCGCCTCATCGTCACTCATATGTACCGATTTCCTTTCGTGCCGCGCCTGTTTTGACGCGCAAAAAGCCGCAGCCCACCGGCTGCGGCCTTTTGCGGCTTCTGGGGAATTACTGCATTCCCTGCTCGTAAGCCTCGATCATCTTCTTGACCATCTGGCCGCCCACGGAACCGGCCTCACGGGAGGTCAGGTGACCGTTGTAGCCGCCCGTCAGGTTTACGCCAACCTCGGAGGCGGCCTGCATCTTGAACTTATTCATGGCTTCCTTAGCCTGGGGCACATTGATGCTGTTGTTGCTCTTCATAGTACTTCTCTCCTGTTTCATAAATTCGGGAAGCAAAGCCGCTTCCCGAAAGAAGCCGTCTTTGTTCCGCAGACATAGCTTATCCCGAAACAGACGCCATATAAGTGAAAAACTTAGCCAGCTTTTCAAAAAAGTGGTAAAAACGGTAAATACGCCGGATTTTGTGGGACAATGGTGGTTTTTGCCGCCCGGAAATCTGGGACGCACGGGGCAGGAGAGAGGAGACGGGCCGATTTCTGTCTTTTGGGAAGCGCTTTTGGAACGGCGCCGCCGTTTGCGGAGAAACGCCCCGGCCAGCGGAACACATTTCCGCCGGCCGGGGCGCTTGCAGTTGTATGGGAGCTTACAGCAGCTCCAGAATCTGCGCCTTGGGACGGGCTCCGGCGGACTGGTGGACCACCTGGCCGTTTTTAATCACCATGAGGGTGGGGATGGTCATGACCCGGAACTGCTGGGCCAGAGCCACCTGCTCATCCACATTCACCTTGCCCACGGTGATGTCGCTGCGCTCACCGGCAATCTCGTCGATGACGGGGCCGACCATCCGGCAGGGGCCGCACCAGGGGGCCCAGAAATCCAGCAGCACGGGCTTATCGCTGTTCATCACAACATCCTGAAAGTTTTCACTGGTTACAGTAATCGCAGACATAGTAAATTCCTCCTGAAATTATCTTTTTGGTGACTACCTTTTCTTTGGTAGTATCTCTTGTTTGTGGCCTTATCATACACCAAATTCCCCGGCACTTCTGTGACAAAATCACAAAACCCCCAGCCTTTTGGCTGGGGGTATGCAAGCGGGGGGAAATTACTTGCTGGCGCCGGCGATCTGAGCGGCAACCTCGGCAGCGAAGTTCTCTTCCTTCTTCTCGATGCCCTCGCCCTTCACATAGTGAACGGCGTCCACGAACTTCACGGAGCCGCCCAGCTTCTTGGCGGCGTCGGCAATGTAGCCTTCCACGGAGCCCTGGAACAGGTCGGAGCGGACGAAGTCCTGCTGAAGGAGGCAGATCTCCTTGAAGAAAGCATTCAGCTTACCGGCGGCAATCTTCTCCTTGATCTGAGCGGGCTTGTTGGCCATCTTGGGGTCGTTGTCCATGAGGGCCATCTGCACGGACATCTCATGGTCAATGTCAGCCTGGGGAACCAGGGACTTGTCCCAGTACTTAGCGCCCATGGCAGCAATCTGCATAGCCACGTTCTTGCCGATTTCGGTGGCGTCGATGTCGCCCTCCACGGCCAGGTTTACCAGAACGCCGTGGGTGCCGCCGGCGTGGACGTAAGCCACGGAGGTGTTGTCGGCAAACCGGGCGAACCGGCGGATCTGCATATTCTCTCCGATGGACATGACCTTCTCCTGCATGATCTCAGTGACGGTCAGGTCGGAGCCCGGGTACTTGCAAGCCTTCAGCGCCTCCACATCGGCGGGAGCGTCGGTGGCAACCACGGTAGCCAGGTTCTTCACCAGATCCATGAAAGCGTCGGTCTTGGCAGCGAAGTCGGTCTCGGAGTTCACCTCGATGACCACGCCCACGCCATTGATGACAGCGGCGTAAGCCACGCCCTCAGCGGCAACCCGGTCAGCCTTCTTGGCAGCCTTGGCCAGGCCCTTCTCCCGGAGCCAGTCCACGGCCTTGTCCATGTCGCCGTCGGTGGCAGCCAGAGCCTTCTTGCAGTCCATCATGCCCACGTTGGTCATTTCACGGAGCTTCTTAACATCCAAAGCGGTAAAAGCCATAACTTTAAATCCTCCTGTTTTCTGTTATGGGAGCCCGTTTCCGGGCTCCCGTCGTATACAATAGAAATTACTCGGCAGCTTCTTCAGCAGCGGGAGCCTCAGCGGCCTCCACGGTCTCGGGAGCATCGGTGCCCTGACGGCCCTCGATGGCAGCGTTGGCCATGGTAGCGGCAATCAGACGGATGGCGCGGATGGCGTCATCGTTGCCGGGGATCACGTAATCGATCTCATCGGGATCGCAGTTGGTGTCCACGATAGCCACGATGGGGATGTTCAGCTTCCGGGCCTCGGCGATGGCGTTGCGCTCCTTCCGGGGGTCAACGATGAACAGAGCTGCGGGGATCTTCTTCATTTCCTTCACGCCGCCCAGGTACTTCTCCAGCTTGGCAATCTCGCCCTGGTGCTTGATGACTTCCTTCTTGGGCAGCATGGCGAAGGTGCCGTCCTCTTCCATCTTCCGCAGCTGGGCCAGACGGTCGATACGGGTACGCATGGTGCGGAAGTTGGTGAGCATACCGCCCAGCCAACGGGCGTTCACATAGTAACCGCCGCAACGGGCAGCCTCTTCACGGATAGCGTCCTGGGCCTGCTTCTTGGTGCCCACGAACAGAATGTTGCCGCCACCCGCAGCGGTGTCACGGACGAAGTTGTAGGCCTCCTCCAGCTTCTTCACGGTCTTCTGCAGGTCGATGATGTAGATACCGTTCCGATCGGTGTAAATGTAGGGAGCCATTTTGGGGTTCCAACGACGGGTCTGGTGACCGAAGTGTACGCCGGCCTCCAGCAGTTGCTTCATAGATACGACAGCCATTTTGATTTTCTCCTTTTGTTGTTCCTCCACCCCGATCATCCCGCCGGCTCACTAAAAAAGCACAATATCCGGCGATCCCCGGGTGTGTGGTGTAAAAAATACTATGGGCAATGCCCATGCTGATTCATTATATCGGATGAAATGACATTTTGCAAGGGGTATTTTGAAAAAAATCCCGGTTTTTTCTCCGTTTTTCAGAAGGGAAGCCCCTTGCGTTCTCTGGGGCGGCGGCAGCGCTCCGGGTCGATGTCCACCAGTATGATGTCCGGCCCCACCTTGCAGATGCACCGCCAGGGAATCACAAAGTCCTCCCCGGGGCCCCAGAGTCCGAAGAACTTGCTGGGGCCGGGGACCAGGATGGCCTCGACACAGCCCTCCGGCACTTTGATAATGGCGTCGCATACGAAGCCCAGACGGCGGCCGTCGCTGACGCAGATGACCTCTTTGCACCGCAGCTCTGTAAAGGACATACCCATCCCCTCCTGGAAGTTACTTGCCACATTCTATGGCAGGGGATGGGAGAATATGCTAAGAAGAAATGACGCTGACTTTTTTTCGCATGGTGGCAATGGCGTTTTTCTCCAGCCGGGACACCTGAGCCTGGGAGATGCCCAGAGAGCCTGCCACCTCCATCTGGGTTTTGCCGTCGTAAAACCGCAGGCACAGAATCTGCTTTTCCCGGGAGGGGAGGGTGTTGAAGGCGTCCCGGAGGGCGATGTGCTCTATCCACTGCTCGTCGGTGTTCCGGGTATCCCGCACCTGGTCCATCACCGTAAGGGGGTCGCCCCCGTCGGCATACACCGGGTCGTAAAGGCTCATGGGGGCGCACACCGCGTCCATGGCCTCGGCCACATCCTTTAAGGGGATGTCCAGCGTCCGGGCCAGCTCCTCCAGCGTGGGGTCCCGCCCCAGCTTGGCCACCATAGCCTCCTTGCACTGAAGCACCCGGTAGGCCACATCCCGGATGGAGCGGGATACCCGGATGGGGGCGTTGTCCCGGAGATACCGGCGGATTTCTCCGGCAATCATGGGCACGCCGTAGGTGGAAAAGCGCACCTGCTTGGCGGGGTCGAAATTGGTGATGGCCTTGATGAGGCCGATGCACCCCACCTGAAACAAATCGTCCGGGCAGTCTCCCCGGCGGTCAAACCGCTGCAAGACCGACAGCACCAGCCGCAGATTTCCCTCTATCAGCCGTTCCCGGGCCTGGGTATCCCCATTTTTGGCCTGAATGAGCAGCTGTTCCATCTCTGCCTGGGGGAGCATTTTCAGCTGCGCGGTGTTTACACCGCAGATTTCTACCTTTCCCTGCATACAAACCTCCTTTGCGGAACCTGATGGTTAGTATTTCCGGGGGAGGAAAAATCATACCCGGAAGAAATTTGTGGAATGTTCACAAAATTTTCAAAGACCCTTTCCCCAGACGCTCCCGAAAATCGAGGGGCATTGAAAAATTCCCAACTTTTTCGACTGAGTCCCGCCATAACGGCGGGGGGAATCCTGGAAACATAACACGAAAAAACCCGGAGGTATTCCACAGGTTATGCAATTTTTGTATGCGGCCCTTCCACAGGGGACGGGGCGGCAAAGAGGGAAAATACCTGTTGATAACTGGGAGTTTTCCACATTCTCCACAGAGTTTTCCACAAGAGTTTTCCACAAGGCTTTTCCACAGGGGATATGCAAAACGGTTGACATAAGAGTTTTTCCCGGATTTCGACTTTTTTCCCCTTTTTCCGCCGGAAAAAAATCGACGGCATTGGAAAGAGCAGGAAAAAATTTGGTCTTGACAAGGCGTGTACCGGGACAGCCGGGGGCGGGAGCGGGAGGCGGGGGCGGGAGATTTCCCTTTTCTTTCCGGTTTGGGGAAAAATTTTTGAAAAAGGTATTGATTTTATGGGAAAGTCAAGGTATAATCAGTAAACGCATGAGATAAAACACAGAACAGGAGGTGTGACCATGCCCAACATCAAGTCCGCAAAGAAGCGTGTGGAACTGTCTAAGGTTGCTTATGAGAACAACAAGGCCGCCAAGTCCGCTCTGAAGACTGTCATCAAGAAGTTTGAGGCTTCTCTGGTGGGCGGCGACCGTGCCGCTGCCGAGGCTGCTTACAAGACGGCTGTGGCTGCGGTTGACAAGGCTGTCGGTAAGGGTCTTTTGCACAAGAACACTGCTGCCCGGAAGAAGAGCAGCATGACCCTGCGGCTGAACAAGCTGGCCTGATTTCTCTGAAAATATCTCCTTCCGAGCGGCGCTTGGAGGGAGTTTTTTCATTTTATAAGACGGAAACGCTGAACCCATCGTCTGCGGCCGGACAGCGGATCTTTTCCGCCATCCATGCAGAATGAAAAACCGGAAATACACAAAGTATTCCCCGGTTTTCCATTCTTTTGTCTGACGAAAAATCTATCGCCGCCGGCGCTTGCCGATGGATTCAGAGCTTCCTGAAAGATGGATTTTGGGAAAGGAGGGAAACCTGTGGCAAGATTACAAGACCCGGTAACGATCTTAAAAGGGGTGGGCGCCACCCGGGCCAAACAGCTGGAGGGGCTGGGCATCCGGACGCTCCAGGATTTGATCTGCCATTTTCCCCGGGGCTATGAGGACAGAACCCGGCTTGTGACCATCAGTCAGCTGGAGGAGGGGGTGCCTGCCTGCTTCCGGGCCATGGTGGCGGGCAGCCCCCGGGCGGCCCATATCCGCAAGGGGCTGGATCTCACCCGGGTGCAGGTGGCAGACCACACCGCCCGGCTGACCCTGACCTTTTTCAACCGGAAATTCTCCGCAGGACAGCTGGAATACGGCAAAGAGTATATTTTCTATGGACAGCTGTCGGGGGATTACAGCGGCTACGGCATGACCAACCCGGTGTTTGAAGCCCCGGACAGCGTCCCCGTGCTGACCCGCCGGGTGCTGCCGGTGTATCCTCTTACCGCCGGATTGTCCAACGCCGCTTTGTGCAAAGCGGTGGAGCAGGCGCTGGCGCTTTGCGACCCGCCGGAGGAGATTCTGCCTTCCTGGGTGCGGGAAAAATACGGGATACTTCCGGCCGGGGAGGCCTACCGGATAATCCACAGCCCCAAATCCCTGGAGGAGGCGGCCGGCGCCCGGAAGCGGATGATTTTCGAGGAGTTTTTCCTCTTTTCCGCGGGCCTGGCGCTTCTGCGCCACACAAGAGAGGAAAAGCCAGGGGCGGTGCTGAGGGAGTTGGATTTGTCCCCCTTTTATGAAGCGCTGCCCTTTGCCCTGACAGGGGCCCAGAACCGGGCCATCGGGGAGATTGTGGAGGATTTCACCCGGGGCCGGGTGATGAACCGGCTGGTGCAGGGAGATGTGGGCAGCGGCAAGACCATGGTGGCGGCGGCTGCCGCGTACCTGGCGGTGAAAAACGGCTTCCAGGCCGCCATGATGGCCCCCACGGAAATCCTGGCGGAACAGCACGCCGCCTCCCTTCGCAAGCTTTTCGCGCCCCTGGGTATCCGGGTGGATTTGCTCACCGGCGCGCTGCCTCCGGGGCAGCGGCGGCAGGTGCAGGCGGCCATGGAGGCGGGACAGGCCCAGATTGTGGTGGGCACCCACGCCCTGGTTTCCGGCAGCGGCGGCTTTGCCAATCTGGGACTGGTGATTACCGACGAGCAGCATCGGTTCGGAGTGGAGCAGCGGGCCAAGCTCTCCCGGCTGGGGAACAGCCCCCATGTACTGGTGATGTCCGCCACCCCCATTCCCAGGACCCTGGCCCTTTTGATGTATGGGGATTTGGATGTATCCATTGTGGATGAGCTGCCTCCCGGGCGGCAGAAAGTGGATACCTTTTTGGTGAACGAAAGCTACCGCGGCCGGATAAACGCCTTTATCCGAAAGCAGGCGCGGGAGGGCCACCAGTGCTTTGTGGTGTGCCCGGCGGTGGAGGAGAGTGAGGAACTGAACCTGAAAGCGGCGGAAACCTGGGCAGAGACTCTGCAAAAGCGGGTGTTTCCCGATTTGAAGGTTATGCTTCTGCACGGGCAGATGAAATCCGCCGAGAAGGACGGGGTGATGTCCGCCTTTGCCCGGGGGGACGGGGATGTGCTGGTGGCCACCACGGTGATTGAGGTGGGGGTGGACGTGCCCAACGCCACCTTGATGATTATCGAGGACGCGGACCGGTTCGGCCTGAGCCAGCTCCACCAGCTGCGGGGCCGGGTGGGCCGGGGAACGGCCAAGAGCTACTGTATCCTTACCACCCAGAATCAAAATGTCCAGACCCTCCGGCGGCTGAAGGCCTTTTGCAAAACCAACGACGGGTTTCTGATTGCCCAGGAGGATTTGAAGCTCCGGGGCCCGGGAGACTTTTTCGGCTCCCGCCAGTCGGGACTTCCTGCCTTCCGCATGGGGAATTTAGGAACGGACCTTTCTACGCTTCAGCAGGCCCAGCAGGCGGCGGTTGCCTGGATTGACACCCAGGGCACGGGAGACACCCCGGAGGCGGAGGCCCTGCGGCGGCGCATCGGGGCTCTTTTCCGGGAGGGCGGCCCCGCCATGAACTGAAATAAGGAAAAAATCTCTGAGAAATTGCCCAAAAAACGGCGAATTTTCAGAGATTTTTCCTTTAGAACAGAAAATTTCAAAAATGGCTTGTAACTTCCCGGGAAATGTAGTAAAATAGTACGACTGATAAAGCGCAAAAAATACATAATAGATATGTTTTACGGAGGGAATACCTATGGAAAAACCCATTGTACTTGTAATTATGGACGGCGTAGGCAAGGGCGACGGCGGCAGCGGCGATGCTGTGGCTCAGGCCAACACCCCCACCCTGGACCGTCTGCTCTCTACCTGCCCCCACACCTACCTGAAAGCCCATGGCACCGCTGTGGGTCTGCCCTCCGATGAGGATATGGGCAACTCCGAGGTGGGTCACAATGCCCTGGGCTGCGGCCAGGTTTACTCCCAGGGGGCAAAGCTCGTTGGCGAGTCCATCGAAAACGGCACCCTGTTTGCCTCCCACACCTGGCTCGACCTGGTGGAAAATGCCAAGTCCGGCAAGGCCATGCATTTCCTGGGCCTGCTGTCTGACGGCAATGTCCACTCCAACATCAGCCACCTGATTGCCCTTTTGAAGGCTGCCCACGCTGCCGGGGTGAAGAAGGCCTACTGCCATATTCTTCTGGACGGCCGGGATGTGCCCGCCACTTCTGCTCTTGAGTATGTTGCCCAGCTGGAGGATGTGCTGAAAGCGCTGAATACCGAGGGCTGCGACTACGCCATCGCCTCCGGCGGCGGCCGTATGCAGGTGACCATGGACCGCTATGAGGCCAACTGGGGCATGGTGGAGCTGGGCTGGCGTACCCATGTCCAGGGCATCGGCCGGCAGTTCGCTTCCGCTGCGGAGGCTGTGGAGACCTACCGGAAGGAGACCGGCTGCATCGACCAGGACCTGCCTCCCTTCGTGGTGGCAAGAAACGGGGAGCCCGTGGCAAAGATTGCCAACGGCGACAGCGTGGTGCTCTTTAACTTCCGGGGCGACCGGGCCCAGGAGATTTCCCTGGCCTTTGACCGGAAGGACTTTGACAAGTTTGACCGGGGCGACTACACCGGCGTGAAGTTTGCGGGAATGCTCCAGTACGACGGAGACCTGAACATCCCCGAGCACTATCTGGTCCAGCCCCCTGTGATTACCAACACCCTCACCGAGGTGCTGTGCAAGGCCGGCATCCACGAGTATGCCCTGTCCGAGACCCAGAAGTACGGCCATGTGACTTATTTCTGGAACGGCAACCGCTCCGGCAAGGTCTGCGAGGACCTGGAGGTTTACGAGGAAGTGCCCTCCGATGTGATTCCCTTTGAGCAGGCCCCTGCCATGAAGTCCAAGGAAATCACCGAGAAGATGGTGCAGGCGATGGCCTCCGGCAAGTTCCAGTTCCTGCGGTGCAACTACCCCAACGGCGACATGGTGGGCCACACCGGCGTCATGGAGGCAGTTATCTACGGCATGGAGTGCGTGGACAAGGGCCTGGCTGCCATCCTGGAAGCTGCCGACAAGTACGGCTATATGGTTCTGGTCACTGCCGACCACGGCAACGCCGACCAGATGACGGAAACCAAGAAGGGCAAGACCTCTGTCCGGACTGCCCACTCCCTGAACCCGGTTCCCTTCATCATCTACGACAAGGATAAGACCTGGGTCATCCGGGAGGGTCACTACGGCCTTGCCAATGTGGCGCCCACCATTGTGAAGATGATGGGCCTGACTGCTCCTGACTGCTGGGAGCAGAGTATGGTATAACCCGGATTTTCTAAGGAGGTACGGAGTATGATTTGTCAGGAAAACCAGAAGGGCAATGTGTGTATCACCACCGAGGCCTATGTGGAAATTGCAGGCACCGCCGCATCCTACTGCTTTGGCGTCAAGGGCATGGCTGCCCGTTCCGTGACGGATGGCCTTTACCATCTGCTGCGGAAGGAGTCCATGGGCAAGGGCGTTCGGGTGGAGTTCCATCCGGACAAGTCCATCTCCATTGATCTGCATATCATGGTGGACAACGGGGTCAACCTGGCCACCGTAGGCAGCTCCATCATTTCCGAAGTGCGCTATGTGGTGGAGAAGTCCACCGATACCAAGGTTCGGAAGGTGAATGTATATATAGATTCCATGATGATTGGATAATTTGGAGGTAGGAACCATTGCGCGAGATTATTAACGGTTCGGATTTCCGCAGAATGCTCATCAGCGCTGCGGCATCCATCGAGATTCACAAGCAGCAGCTCAACGAGCTGAATGTATTTCCCGTGCCGGACGGCGATACCGGCACCAATATGTCCATGACCATTTCCGCCGCCGCCGCCGAGCTGCGGAAGACGGAGGATCCCTCCCTGGAAAAGGCCTCCTCTGTCACCGCTTCCGCCATGCTGCGGGGCGCCAGAGGCAACTCCGGCGTGATTTTGTCCCTGCTGATGCGGGGCATGGCCAAGGCCCTCAAAGGCCATGAGGAGTGCGACGGCACCTTGTGGGCCCATGCTTTGCAGGAGGGCGTGGACGCCGCTTACAAGGCCATTATGAAGCCTACGGAGGGCACCATTTTGACGGTTGCCCGGCTGGCTGCCTCCAAGGCCGCCCGCGCCGCCCGGGAGAATAACTACCTGGAATTTGTCCATGAGGCGGCCATCGCCGAGGCGAAAGCCGCTCTGGCGGATACGGTGAACCAGAACCCGGTGCTGAAGAAGGCCGGGGTAGTGGACGCCGGCGGTAAGGGCTGGCTTTTTGCCCTGGAGGCCATGCTCAGCGCTCTGCGGGGTGAAGACATCATTGTACCGGAGGGAGCGGTGGAAGTGAAGGAGCAGGCGGACTTCTCCGACTTTGCCGACGAGGACATTACCTTTACCTACTGCACCGAGTTCATCGTGTCCCGGGAGGGGAACGCGGATCCGGAGAAGCTGCGGGCTTTCCTGAACGAGCTGGGCGACAGCCTGGTGCTGGTGGACGACGAGGAGATCATCAAGGTCCATGTCCACACCAACGACCCCGGCGCGGCCCTTCACGAGGCGGTGAAGTACGGCAGCTTCGTCACGGTGAAGATTGAAAATATGCGCCTGCAGCACACGGAAAAGGTGATGAGCGAGCAGGAGCTGGCCCCCAAGATCGCGGAGCCGGAAAAGCCCATCGGCGTGGTATCCGTGTGCGCCGGCAGCGGGCTTGCGGATGTGTTCTCCAACCTGGGGGTGGACGGCGTCATCTCCGGCGGTCAGACCATGAACCCCAGCACCCAGGATATCCTGGAGGCGGTGAACAAGGTCCCGGCGGAGACGGTGCTGGTGCTGCCCAACAACAAGAACATCATCATGGCCGCCCAGCAGGTGGATGAGCTGACCCCCAAGCATGTGGTGGTCATCCCCAGCAAGACCGTGCCCCAGGGCGTTACCGCCATGCTGAACTTCAATCCCGAGGGCACCGTGGAGGAAAATACGGAGGCCATGACCCAGGCCCTGGGTACCGTGGACACCATGCAGATTACCTATGCCGCCCGGAACTCCGACTTTGACGGTCACGACATCCACGAGGGCGACTACCTGGCCATCTACGGCAGCTCCCTGTTCGGCACCAGCCAGGACATCCGGGTGCTGCTCCGGGCTTTGGCGGAGAAGGTGCGGGACTCCGGCAAGGAGTTTATCACCATCTACTATGGCGAGGACATCAAGGAAAAGCACGCCCAGAAGGCCGCCGACCTGTTCAGCAATATCTGCCCCAACGCGGATGTGAACCTGCTCCGGGGCGGTCAGCCTGTATATTATTATATGATTTCCGCAGAATAATCGGGGAAAATCAGAAAGGCCCGCTGCCCTGGCAGAGGGCCTTTTTCTCTAAGGAACCTCTGAATAAATCGTCTGCGGCTGAACAGCGGATCTTTTTCCCCATCCATGCAGAATGAAAAACAGGAAGTACATACAGTATTCCGCTGTTTTCCATTCTTTTGTCTGAGGAAAAATCTCTCGCTGTCAGCTCTTGCCGATTTAATCAGAGTTTCCCTAAAGCAGCAAAAGGAGGGATTGCCGTGGGCGCTTGGATTCGCCGCAATGGAAAAAGAATTTTCAAAGTGTTCGATGATATTTCCCGCCTTCGGGTGTCGGTGTATGCCGGAAACGCCGGGTTTTTCGTGCTGCTGGCAGTATTTCCGACCCTGATGCTGGTGATGAGCGTGATTCGCTATACCGGCCTGGATATCAACATCCTGACGGATATATTGGATGGCTTCATACCCAGCGCCCTCATGGACGGAGCCAGGCGGGTTATTCTCAATACCTACTACTCCACCTCCACCGCCGTGGTCTCCATCTCGGCGGTGACAGCCCTGTGGGCGGCCAGCCGGGGGGTTTACGGGATTCTCCGGGGCTTAAACGGGGTGTACGGAGTGGAGGAGGACCGGGGATATTTTTATACCCGGCTCATCAGCGTGGTGTATACCTTCGGTTTTCTCATTGTGCTGCTGCTGACCCTGGTGCTCCATGTGTTCAGCAATCAGCTGCTGGAGCTTTTGTCCTGGAAGGACGGCGCGTTTTTTGCCTTTTTGATGGATGTGGTGAACCTGCGGTTTTTTGTGCTTCTGGGGATCCAGACGGTGCTGTTCACCGCCATTTATGTGGTGCTGCCCAATAAGCGGAACCGGATTCGGGACAGCCTGCCGGGGGCCATGCTGGCCTCCGCCGGATGGCTGATTTACACGGATTTGTATTCGATTTATGTAAACCACTTTAACGGCAGCGCCAACCTCTACGGCCCGGTGTACACCGTGGCTCTGAGTATGCTGTGGCTGTACTTCTGCCTTTCCATTTTGTTTTACGGCGGCGCTCTGAACGCCTACCTGACCGCCCAGGAAAAAAAGGAAAAATAGTGGAAAATGTTTAAGTATTATTCATAAAAAACCGATACAATAGCCCGAAAGGGGGGATTGGAATGTTCGGCTTTGTGATGGCGAATGTGGAGGAGCTGCAGCCTGAGGAAAAGAAGCGGTACCAGCAGGTGTATTGCGGCATCTGCCGGGGCATCCGGGAGCGCGCTTCCGGGACCGCCCGGCTGGCGCTGCAATACGATATGACCTTTCTGGCGCTGCTGCTTATGAGCCTGTACGAGCCGGAGGAATCGGAAGGGAAACCTGCCTGCGGCTTCCATCCTCTGGCACCCCGGCCCTATGTTTCCAATCCCTGTATCGACTATGCCGCCGACATGAATGTGCTGCTGGCCTACTATAAGGCCCTGGACGACTGGCAGGACGAAAAGAGCCTGAAGGGCAGAACCGGGGCGCTGTTTCTTCAGAAACCGGCGGAAAAAATCGCCGCCCAATACCCCCGGCAAAGCCAGGCGGTACACCGGTGCCTCCAAAAGCTCAGCGATTTGGAAAAGGCCGGCTGCCCGGAGCCGGACGGCCCTGCCGGCACTTTCGGCGCGCTTATGGGAGAGCTGATGGTGTACCGGGAGGATTTGTGGGAGCCGGCCCTGAGGCAGCTGGGGCAGGCCTTGGGGCGGTTTATTTACCTGGCGGACGCCGCGGTGGACTATTGCTCCGACCGGCGGCGACACCGGTACAATCCCTTCCTGGCCATGGGTACCGGGGAGGATTGGAGCCGGTGGGAGGAGTACTTAGTGCTGACCATGGGGCGGTGCACCCAGTATTTTGAGAGCCTGCCGCTGGTACAGGATAAGAAGCTGCTGGACAACATTTTGTACAGCGGCGTGTGGATTGCCTATCGGGGCAAGCGGAAGGAAGAGAACAAGGAGAGGTAACCCATGATAGAGGATCCGTATAAGATTTTGGGAGTCAGTCCCCAGGCTACCGACGAAGAGATCAAGGCGGCTTACCGGAAGCTGGCCAAGCAGTATCACCCGGACAGAAACCCGGGGGACGCGGAGGCCGCCAAGAAAATGCAGCAGATCAATGCCGCTTACGAGCAGATCAAAAATCCCGAAAAGGCCGCCAGAAACAGCGGCGGCCAGGGCTACGGCGGTCAGAGCTATGGCGGCTACGACCCCTTCGGCGGCTTCAATCCCTTTGGGGGCGGCTATGCCGGGGGCCAGACCCGGCAGGAGTCCCAGCAGGGACAGTATCACCGGGCGGCGGAGCAGTACATTCGCTTCGGACGGTATCAGGAGGCTTTGAACGCCTTGCAGTTTGCACCGGAAAAGGACGCCCGGTGGTACTACCTGTCCGCCCTGGCCAACGACGGCCTGGGGAACCAGGTGACGGCTTTGGAGCACATCAAGCGGGCGGTGTCCATGGAGCCGGACAATGCCCAGTACCTGTATACATTAGAGCAGATTCAGGGAGGCGGCAGCGCCTACCGGCAGCAGGCCGGAAACTTCCGGGGCTTTACCATGGGAGCCAGCCCCTGCGCCTCCTTGTGTATGTGCTATGCCCTGCAAATGTGCTGCTGCCGGGGCAGAATCTTCTGCTGCTAAGTCGATGAAGGGGAATTGTCATATCCACGCCCTGCTGGACGGCAGGGATTGGCGGAAAGCCATTGACCGCCACCGGGAAAAACCGGAGGAAAGCTTCCTGCATGAAATGCTGGGGACATATGCCGCCCTGGGCTATACCTATCTCCGGGACGGCGGCGACCGGTGGGGGGCGGGGGCGAAGGCCCGGAGCCTGTCCCCGGCCTATGGCATCACATACCGCACCCCTTTGTCGCCGCTGTGCAAGAAGGGCTGCTATGGGGCCTTCATCGGAACCACCTACGAAAAGCTCACCCAATACCGGGATTTGGTGGTGGAAAACCGGGAAATGGGGGCGGATTTCATTAAGATTATGATTTCCGGCCTGATGGATTTTGACCGGTTCGGGGTGCTGACGCAAAAAGGCCCGGAGCTGTGGGAAATCCCGGAGCTTGTCCGCATCGCCCATGAAGAGGGCATGGCGGTGATGGCCCACGGCAACGGCGCAAATGCGGTGCTGGCGGCAGCCAAAGCCGGGGTGGACTCCATCGAGCACGGCGCTTACCTGAATGAAGAAGCCCTTCACGCCATGCAGGAATCGGGGACGGTTTGGGTGCCTACCTTGTCCACCATCGGAAATCTCCGGGGGAAAGGACGCTTCCAGGAGGAAGCGGTGGAGAAAATCCTTCAAAGCGCCATGGAAAATGTGGGATACTTCCTGAAAATCGGAGGAAAAATTGCCCCAGGGGACGATGCCGGTGCCTGGGCCGTGCCCCACGGTTGCCAGACGGAAGAGAACCTCCTGTACCAGGCCGGAGCCACAGAGGCGGATTTGCAGGCGGGCACAAAGGCAATCATAGAAAAATTTTAGGCGGAGCTTTGGCTCCGCCTGTTTTTTATTCGGTTGCGGCGGGACATATTTCCAGTCCCAGCTCCTCCGGCAGGAACCGGGGGCAGACATTTTCCGAGGAGGTGATGACGGCGGCCGCCAGCTTGGTGCCGATTTCCACCGACTGGGAGAGGGTCTTGCCGTAGGTCAGGCCCATGGATACCCCGGCGCAGAAGGCGTCCCCGGCTCCGGTGGTGTCCTTTACCTGGACATTCTTGGCAGGACAGAAGCCCTGCTCCCCGGCGCAGCTGGCAAATACCGCGCCCTTGGCTCCCATGGTCACCACCATGGAGGGGATTTTCGCCCGCTGAATGTTCTCTGAGAGAATCTTTTGCAGCTCCTGAGGCGTGAATTTCTGGTAGTCTTCCAAAAACAGCAGCCCCGCTTCCAGCTGATTGCAGATGAAGCAGTCAAACTTCTGCAAAAAGTCCCGGCGCTCGGCGGCGATGCTCATGTTGGACACCAGACCAAAAAGCTTTACATGGTGCTTCTGGGCAAGGGAGATGACCTCTTTCACAATCTCCTTGTCCAAATCCACCTCAATCACAATGGCGTGGGCATTTTCAAAAATCTCGTCTCCCTTTTCCTGGAGCAAATCCACCAGGGGCAGCATATTGGGCCGTTTGGAGATGGAACCGGCCACATCCCCGTTGTTGTCGAACACCGCCAGCCAGGTGCCCATGCCGTCGGGGCGGGAGAGGACGTAGTCGGTGTTTACTTTGTGGTTCTGCAGCTTCCGCAGCACATCCCGTCCCAGGGGCGAGTCGTCCACGATTCCCACATAGGTGGGGCGCAGCTCCACATTGGCAATGTCCTCCACCACATTCCGGCTGACACCGCCGTGGATGTATTCGATTCTGCCTACATTTCGCCCGTTG
Source organism: uncultured Eubacteriales bacterium (assembly GCA_949293985.1). Taxonomy (GTDB): domain Bacteria; phylum Bacillota; class Clostridia; order Oscillospirales; family Oscillospiraceae; genus Faecousia. Next base: position 16,981 of record CASFFN010000006.1, read on the forward strand.
GGAATATACATATCCTGGGGGAAGCCCTTGATGTCCACAAAGGCCGCGCCGATTACCACAATACCCATGAAACGCCTCCGGTTTTTTCTTTTCATTGTATCACATATTTTCCGATTTTCCAACAAAAATATAAGGTTTTCCGGAGATATGGACTTATCCATAAAGCTGTGATAGAATGGAGGCCGAAAAGGGAGGATGGAAAATGGAATACAAAATTGTGACAATCAAGGAAAGACCGGATTTGTGTGAGGAGGCTGCCCAATGGTTTCACAGCAAATGGGAGGTGCCTGCCGACGCATATCTTGAGAGCATGAAAGCCTCTTTATTGGAAGATGAGCCGGTGCCGGGGTGGTATTTGTGCTTGTATGGAGATACCATTATCGGAGGTGCGGGAATCATTGAAAATGACTTTCACAACCGAACGGATTTGACGCCCAATCTATGTGCCCTGTATGTAGAAGAGGCCCATCGTTGCAGGGGTGTGGCGAGAAAGCTCTTATCTTATATTTGCGAAGATATGAAAAATCAGGGGGTGGGGACACTGTATCTGGTCACAGAGCATACAAGCTTCTATGAACGATATGGATGGACATTTTTGTGTATGGTGACCGGAGAGGACGGGGGAAGTATGCGGATGTATGTCCACCCTGGGAAATAGCCGCTGGAGTTGAAAAACACCGCTTTCTTCCACAGAAAGCGGTGTTTTCACATTCAGCTTTGGGACTGCTCAATCAAATCTGCCAGGGTGATGCCCTCGAAGAAGCTGTCAATCATGGCGTCCAGCTTGTCCCACATGGGCTTGGTCTGGCAGCAGGTGGAGCGGGAACAGGCGGCAGGCCCCTGACTGGTGCAGGACACGGCGGCAAGACTCCCCTCCGTCAGCTTGAGAATGCTCCCCACGGTGTACGCCTGGGGAGGACGGTTCAGCCGGTAGCCGCCGCCTTTGCCGTGGACCGCGTCCACAAAGCCCGCCTTGGAAAGCACCGTCATAATGGACTCCAGATACTTCTGGGAGATGTTCTCCGATTCGGCGATTTCCTTGAGGGGAATGTAGCGGCCGCCGCCGTGGAGGGCAAAATGCACCATCACCCGCAGGGCATACCGGCCTTTGGTGGATACAATCATGGCTTACTCGTGGCAGTGGGGGCAGTCCTCGTCCGGGAACTGGCGCTTGTCATAGGCGATGCCGTTTCTGTCGTAGTAATCCTTGACAGCGGCTTTGATGGCCTCCTCTGCCAGCACGGAGCAGTGCATCTTGTGGGCGGGCAGTCCGTCCAGAGCCTCTGCCACCGCCTTGTTGGTAAGCCGCAGCGCCTCGTCAATGGACTTGCCCTTAATCATCTCCGTGGCCATGGAGGAGGTGGCAATGGCGGAGCCGCAGCCGAAGGTCTCGAACTTCACGTCGGTAATCACATTGTCCTCGACCTTCAGATACATCTTCATAATGTCGCCGCACTTGGCGTTGCCAATCTCTCCTACGCCGTCGGCGTCCTCAATGATACCCACATTCCGGGGGTGGGTGAAGTGATCCATAACCTTTTCGCTATACAGTGCCATTGTACTCTCTCCTTATAAAATATACTGTCTTTTTCCGGTTTGCAGATCCCGCCATACGGGGCTCATATTCCGCAGGGTCTGCACCACCTGGCCGGTGGAGGCGATGATGTGGTCCATTTCCTCCGGGGTGTTGTAGTGGCTCAGGGACAGGCGCAATGAGCCGTGGGCCACATCGTGCACCCGGCCGATGGCCAGCAGCACATGGCTGGGGTCCAGAGAGCCGGAGGTGCAGGCGGAGCCGGAGGAGGCGGAAATCCCCAGGGCATCCAGCATCAGAAGCAAGGACTCCCCCTCGATGCCCTCGAAGCAGAAGCTCACATTTCCAGGCAGCCGGTTTACCGGGTCGCCGTTGAGGGCGCAGTGGGGAATCCGGGAAAGACCGGCGATGAGCTTGTCCCGCAGAGCTGCCACATAGACGGCGTTCTTTTCCATATCCCGGCAGGCGTCCTCCAGAGCTGCGGTCATGCCCACGATTCCCGGCAGATTCTCCGTGCCAGCCCGCTTGTTCCGCTCCTGAGCGCCGCCTTCAATCAGGTTCAGAAGGGGAACACCCCGGCGGACATACAGAGCGCCTACGCCCTTGGGGCCGTGGAACTTGTGGGCGGACAGGCTGAGCATATCGATGTTTTCCGCCTTTACATCTATGGGCAGATGCCCCACCGCCTGAACGGCGTCGGTGTGGAATACCACCCCAGCCTCCTTGCAGATTTTGCCGATCTCGGCGATGGGCAAAACGGAGCCGATTTCGTTGTTGGCGTACATGGTGGTGACCAGGCAGGTGTCCTCCCGGATGGCGTCCTTCACCTGCCGGGCCTTCACATTGTGCCCCTCGGCAACGGACAAAAGGGTGACCTCGAAGCCCTCTTTTTCCAGCTTTTTCAGGGTGTGGAGCACGGCGTGGTGCTCAAAAGCCGTGGAAATGATGTGTTTTTTGCCTTTCTTCGCCCCGGTGTAGGCGGCGGAGAGAATGGCCTGGTTGTCGGATTCGCTGCCGCCGGAGGTAAAGTAAATCTCTCTTGCTTCACAGCCTAAGCACTTGGCCATCCGGCTGCGGGCGTCCTCCAGAATCTCCTTGGCCTGCTGGCCGATGGTGTGGAGGCTGGAAGGGTTGCCGTAATATGTTTCATAGCAGGGCAGCATGGCTGCCAGTGCGTGTTCGCTGATTTTTGTGGTAGCAGCGTTGTCCGCGTAAACTTTCATGGTAGATTTCTCCTTCGTTTTTACCTATCGAAACCATAGGTAATATAGCACTTCCTACCTACTTTGTCAATAGGTAAAAGGGTAGCCCCATCATAAAATTCACCATTTTTCCAAAGAAACCAGCAATGGCCAAAACTATCGACTTTTGCAAGGGTTATGAAAGGAGATTGTGAGGTATATTAAAGGGGCAGCAAACAAATGGAGGGCAGGGAAATGAAAAAAATTACAAAAACCACGGCGATTCTGCTGGTATGGCTGCTTCTGCTTATCCCCAGCGTCTACGCCCAGGGGCTGCTGATCCCCGGCGGAGAGCTGATCGGCATCGCTTTGGAGGATCAGCAGGTGACGGTGGCGGCCTTTGACAAGGCCTTAGGGCAGGAAGCCCAGGCGGCGGGTCTGAAAATCGGCGACCGGCTGGTGAAGGTGGACAGCCAGACCATCACCTGTATTGAAGATGTGCGCCAGGCGCTGATTCGCTCCGACGGACAGGTGCGCTTAACCATAGACCGGGGCGGAAAGCAGCTGACCATGAAGCTCACCCCGCAAATCACCCAGCAGGGCCCCAAGCTGGGACTTTATCTCAAGGAAGGGGTTACGGGCGTGGGCACCGTCACCTGGTACGACCCGGAAACCGGCGCTTTCGGCGCTCTGGGACACGGGGTGAATTCCGGGGAAGGGCAGCTTCTCGACATCCGCCGGGGCAGTGTGTATGAGGCCACCATACTCTGGATCAACCAGGGCAAGGTGGGCACGCCGGGACAGCTTATGGGCGCGCTCAATGGAAAAAAGCCCCTGGGCACCATTGTAAAAAATACCAACCAGGGGGTGTTCGGTACTTTGGAACAGCCGGTGCAGGGGGAAGCTCTGCCGGTGGCCCAGTGGGAGCAGGTGCATACCGGGAAGGCCTCCATCCGCTCCACGGTGGAAAATCAAAAGACCCGGGAATATTCTGTGGAGATTTTGAAAATCTATCCCGATTCCCGGGAGGAGGGGCGGAACTTCCTGCTGAAAATCACCGATCCGGCGCTGCTGAGTCAGACCGGCGGCATCGTCCAGGGAATGTCCGGCAGCCCCATCATCCAGGACGGCCGGCTCATCGGCGCGGTGACCCATGTGCTGGTAAACGACCCCACCACGGGCTATGGCATATTTATCGAGAATATGCTGGATGCGGCGGAATAGGAAAAGGCAGCTTCGGCTGCCTTACATAAGGCAGATACGGAGCGCTGTTCTAAGGAAACTCTGAATAAATCGTCTGCGGCTGGAAAGCTTATCTTTTTTGCCAGCCCGTCAGGATGTAAAATTGGGAATACATCCAGTATTCCCCAATTTCCCATCCTTTGGTCTGACAAAAAATCTCTCGCTGCCAGCACTTTGGCAGAAAGACTGATGAATTGTAAAAATACTTGCTATTATTTGGGGGATATGCTATGCTATAATAAGCGAGAGGTATATGTGCTGGTAGAATAGAGAATTTCGGGGGGTATTTACTGATGTTGAATCCCGAAATCAAAAAACAAGCAGGAGGAAAATGACCATGGAAATCAAAAATCAACCCACCCAGTGCCCCAACGGCCACTATTATAATGCGGCACTCCACAATACCTGCCCCATCTGCGCCCAGGCCGGCGGCGTACCACCTACGGAACCCTTTGCCAATCCGGGGGGTGTAGGGGGCTTCCCCAAGACGGAAGCGCCCGTTCCCACATTTGTTCCCGCCGGAACGGGGGAAGTTACTCCCTTCCAGCCCACCACCATCGGGGGTGATTTGCGGGGAGAAGGCGTCACCGATCCGGTAGTGGGCTGGCTGGTGTGTACGGAAGGCCCCATGCGGGGCAATGACTATCGCCTCCACGGAGGTTATAACTACATAGGAAGGGAGCTGGGGGATGTGCGGATTCCCGGAGATACCCAGATTTCCCGCCAGAACCACGCCATGATTGCCTATGACGACACGGAGTCCATTTTCTATGTGGGCCCCTCTGCCGGGCGGAATCTCATCAAGGTCAACGGAAAGACCGTCCTAAACCCGGTGGAGATTCACAATTACGATGTGATTTCCATTGGCACAACCAAGCTGATTTTTGTTGCTCTTTGCGGCGAGAACTTCGACTGGAAGCGGGGCTGATGCCATGAAGATGCTGACGACCATGGTGTTGGTTCCATCCTGGCCATTGGTGGCGGCAGCCTTGGCAGTGGGACTGGCTGTGGGGATTCTGGCGGCGCTGCTTTTGTCCCGAGTCAGGAAGCGGCGCAAAGCCGCTCCGGCTCAGCCCATGCCCCTGGCGGTTCCCCTGGTGGGCAGGCTCCATGCCCAGGGACAACGGCAGAGCCAGCAGGACTGTTTTTCCGTGTCCCCGGAAGACCTGTATCCCACCCACGGCCTGCTGGCGGCGGTGGCGGACGGCATGGGAGGTCTGGAGAACGGCGATGCAGTGAGCCAGACGGCGGTGTCTGCGGTGATGAACGGCTTTTACGCCCAGCCGGAGGAGGAGCCCCGGCACAAGCTGCTGCGGCTGCTGACAGAGGCGAATCAGGCGGTAAACCGGATGCTGGGGCCGGAGAATCTGGGCAGCAGCGGAAGCACGCTGGTGCTGGGCCTGGTACAGGAGGAGCGGTTTTACTTTCTGTCCGTGGGGGACAGCCGGATCTGCCTGTTCCGGGACGGAAGCCTTCTGCAGCTGAACCGGGCCCACGATTACCGCTGCCGGTTGGAGCTGAACGCCGTCAACGGAGAAGGAACCCTGGAGGAGGCCCGGAACCATCCCAAGGCGGCGGGACTGACCAGCTATCTGGGAATGGGACAGCTGGCCCAGGTGGATCTGCCGGAGGATTTTGTGGCCATCCGCCCCGGCGACCGCTTTGTACTCATGAGCGACGGCGTTTACAATGCCCTTACCACCCTGGAATTGGAGCGGTACCTGAGCCTCCCGGCCCAGGAGGCGGCGGAATCCATCGGGAAGGCCATTGCGGAAAAGGCCTGGCCCGGACAGGACAACTACACGGCCGTGATTTTGCAGTGCTGAGGCGCTGCGGCCTATATTTGCAAAAGGCGAATGTGGGCTTTGGGAACAAATCCATAGCAGGAGCTGTGGAGACAGAAGAAAAGAAGGGAGCATTTGCCATGAAAAGAGCAATGGCTATTTTTCTTGTTGTGCTTTGCCTGACGCTGCCGGCGCAGGTTATGGCTGCGGGGGAGGCTCAGGCGCCGGCCCAGGCGGCCAACGGTGTGGTACAGGTGTATGCGGAAACCACCCTGTCCGACGGCACCGTCCACGCAGGCGTGGGGTCTGCCTTTGGCGTGGGGAAAGTGGGAGAGCAGACGGATATTTTTATAACCAACCGCCATGTGGTGACGGCGGCCAACCAGGACGGCAGTCTGACCCAGTCCCAGCGGGTGTATCTGATGCTGGAGGAAAATTCCTTTTCCACCACCATTCGGGCGGTGGAATCGGAGGGCCAGCTGTATACCACCGATGACCTGCCCCCCATTTATGACATCAAAACCGACCGGATGATTGCGTGTAAAGTGCGCTACATCTCCGAGGACTACGACTTTGCTATTCTGCAGGCCACGGAGCCGGTACCGGGGCGGGTGGCTCTGGAGCTGGCTGCGGGTGCGGAGACCCTGGGGGTAGGACAGCAGATTTACGCCCTGGGCTTTCCTGCCCTGAGTGATGATGTGTCCACCGCTACCGGCTGGGAATTTTCCGGAAACTATTACCAGCAGCTGCCAATCTATACCTACACCCAAAGCTACAATTCCCGGGTCAGCGACGTGACTGTGACCACCGGCGTGATTTCCCGGTTCACCACCATGGTCTCCGAGGGCGATGTGCAGGTGATCCAGCACGATGCCACCATCCACGGCGGAAACTCCGGCGGTCCCCTCATCGGCCCGGACGGCAAGGTGGTGGGCATCAACACCTACTCTGCAACCAACACGGAGAGCCTGAACTACGCCATCTACATCGATTATGTGCGCCAGACGCTGGATGAGCTGCACATCCCGTATAATGTCCGCAGCAGCTGGGGCTGGATTGCCGCTGTGGCGGCCGCTCTGGTGGCGGTGGGCGCAGGTGTCTGGTTTGTCCTGCGGAAAAAGGGGACTGCCAAGCCCCGTGCCGCAGCGCCGGTGTACCAGCCTCCCCAGCCCCAGAATATCCCGGGGGACAGCAGGTTCCGGATTCAGGGCGTGTCCGGGTACTTTGCGGGGAAGCGCTTTGCGGTCAACGGTGTGGTACGCCTGGGCCGGGACCCGCAGCTGAACCAACTGGTATATCCCCAGGAAGTGAAGGGCATCAGCCGGGTCCACTGTGAGCTGACGGTGGTGGAGGGAAAACTCTACCTGAAGGATGTTGGCTCCAGCTACGGCACCTACCTGGGAAGCGGCCAGCGGCTGGCGGCAAATCAGGCGGTGGAGCTGAGGCCGGGAGACCGATTCAGTCTGGCCTCCCAGCAGGAGACCTTTGTGATTGATGTGAAGGGAGGCGCTTAAGCCATGAAGTATTGTCCCAAATGCAATCAGCCGGGGGATGGAGCCTTCTGCACCCACTGCGGAACCCAGCTGTTCACCACCCAGGACAATCTGGGAATGTCCTCCGGCACGGTTCTGGAGGGGACCCTTTATACCTATCAGCTGCAAAAGGTGCTGGGGCAGGGTGGATTCGGCATTACATACCGGGCGCTGAACCGGGAGCGGGGCGAGCTGGTGGCGGTGAAGGAATACTTCCCGGTGCGCAGCGCCATTCGTGCCCAAGACGGTACGGTGCAGCCCAAGCCCGGTTATGAGGAGGAATTCAGGACCGGACTGGAAAGCTTCAGCGGCGAGGCCCGGATGCTGGCCACCATGGAAAAAGTACCCTCCGTGGTACAGGTGATGGACCAGTTCCAGAAGCGGGGCACGGCCTATCTGGTAATGGAATACCTGGACGGCATCCCCCTCCACGAGAAGGCTGCCCGGATGGGCGGGAAAATCCCCCCGGAGGAGCTGCTGCCCAAGCTGCCCCCGCTGCTGCGGGATTTGGCGGCGATTCACAGACTGGGGGTTCTCCACCGGGATATCACCCCGGACAACATCATGTGGATGCCCGACGGCACCTTGAAGCTGCTGGATTTCGGCTCCGCAAGAAACGTGGGGGGCGGCAACTCCATGACGGTGCTGCTGAAGCAGGGCTTTGCCCCGGTGGAGCAGTACCTTACCGGCGGACAGGGAAGCTATACGGATGTGTACGCCCTGTGTGCCACCATTTACTTTTTGCTCACCGGCGTTATGCCCACCTCTGCCCTGGAGCGGCTGGAGCATGACGATTTGCAGCCCCCCTCCCACTATTGCCAGGGACTCACCCCCCAGCAGGAGGGAGCAATCCTCCGGGGTATGCGGGTGCAGCCCAAGGAGCGTACCCAGACGGTGGAGGAGCTGGCCCGGGAGCTGGCCATCCAGGAGCCCCGGCCGGTGATTGTGGACCCGAAGCCCGCACCTGTAAAGCCCACAGCCCGGAAACCCTGGAAGTGGGTTGCGGCCGGCGTTGCCGCCCTGGCTTTGGTGATTGTGGTGGCTGTTGCGCTGGGCAGCAAGGAGGATACGCCCAGGGGTGAGGCCTGGATTCAGAGTACCATACCCCCAAAAAACCAGACGGAAACCACCCAGCCCACCACCACCCCTCCCACGCAGACGGAACCGGAACCCCAGGAGCAGGTGTCGGAGGAAGGTCTGGTCTACCTTGCCGGGGAAAACGGCCTGACCATTGTGGGCTTTGAGGGCGCGCTGGACGATGACGGAATTCTTTTTGTTCCAGATACCATTGACAATCAGGAAGTGACGGAAATTGCCTCCGGGGCTTTTTCCGGGGACAAGGAGCTGCAGCAGGTGTGGCTGCCCTACACCTGCACCGTCATTGGAGATGGCGCTTTTGAAAATTGCACCAGTCTGCGGCAGGTGGTGGCTTTTGCCTCCATATCCAGTATTGGAGCGGACTCCTTCTCCGGGTGCGCTGCCCTTCGGGCAGTTTGCGCCCTGGAACCGGAGGATTTTGCACAGGTGTTGCCGGAAAACTGCTGGGCATACGGTATGGGGATGGAGACCGGGACAGGGCCTCTGGAATACTCCCTGGTGGATTTGGACGGCGTGGTATACGGCGTACTGGAGGATGAAAGCTGCGTTCTGCTGGATGTGCCAGAGGATCTGACCGAAGTGGACATCTCCGACACGCCCGCCGGTACGGCAGCCCGGTTCATCTGCGAAGGCGCTCTGGACAATGCATCGTCTCTGAGAAGCATAACTTTGGGGGACGAGACGATTTTCCCCTTTGAGATGTTCGACCGGCTGCGGGAGCTGGACTCCCTGTACTGTCAAAACAACTCTCTGGCCCAAAGCTGGTTCTTTAGCTGCTACGGTGCCGTATACCTCAATGTGCAGCGGGAGCAGGAGGGTGGAGACTATATCTACCCGGATGTGAACCTGGTGAAAGCCGCCATGGTGCGTGCCCAGGAGCTGGTGGAAAGCTATGAGCACACCCGTCCGGACGGAACGGAATGGAGCAGCGTGCTGGAAGAGAACAGCGTGGATTGGAGCTATGCCCACGAGGTGATTGCCACTCTGGATGAGGGAGCAAGCAGAGTGGATAAAATTAACGAGATGGTGGAGTACATCCTGGAGCGGGAACCGGAAAGTGGTGACGAGTACTACTCCCGGCTGGGACTGGGCTTGTATTACGGAGAAACGGTCTGCCTGAACCTTCTGGGAATCATTCCCTGAAAACGGCATACACCCAAAGCACCCCCGGCGATATTCTGGCCGGGGGTGCAATATTGAGAAAAGGAGAGCTTTTGCGGCAATGACCATAGATGAGCAGATGTTCTTTGAGGGAAAGCCCGGGGCGCTGGCTTTGTATGAGGTCTTCCGGGAAAAATTGTTTGCCCTTTGCCCTGATGTGACGTTTCAGGTGCAGAAAACCCAGATTACCTTCCGGAATCCCAAGGTTTTTGCCTGTGTTTCCCTGGCAAAAATGAAAGGTGCCAAGGGGGAATACATTGTGGTGACCTTTGGGTTGGGGCAGAGACTGGTATCTCCCCGGGTCTGGGCGGCGGCAGAGCCCTATCCGGGCCGCTGGACCCACCATGTTCCCGTCTGGAATGCGGAGGAACTGGATGAGGAGCTTTTGGACTGGGTAAGACAGGCTTACACCTTCAGCCGGGAAAAGCGCCCCCTGCGGTAAGTCACTTCCCCAATTTACACAATAAAGAATCCCCGGAAATCTTCGGATTTCCGGGGATTTGTGTCGTTGGGGAAACTTAAGCGTTGAGCGCCTCAGCCACAGCAACAGCCACGGATACGGTCATACCGACCATGGGGTTGTTGCCGGCGCCCAGGAAGCCCATCATCTCCACGTGAGCGGGGACGGAGGAGGAGCCAGCAAACTGAGCGTCGCTGTGCATACGGCCCATGGTGTCGGTCATGCCGTAGGAAGCGGGGCCGGCAGCCATATTGTCCGGGTGCAGGGTACGGCCGGTGCCGCCGCCGGAAGCCACGGAGAAATACTTCTTGCCCTGCTCAATGCACTCCTTCTTGTAAGTGCCGGCAACAGGGTGCTGGAAGCGGGTGGGGTTGGTGGAGTTGCCGGTGATGGAAACGTCCACGCCTTCCTTGTGCATGATGGCAACGCCCTCACGGACATCGTCAGCGCCGTAGCAGCGGACAGCGGCCCGCTCGCCGTCGGAGTACTTGTACTCTTTCACCACGGTCAGCTCACCGGTGTAGTAGTCGAACTTGGTCTGCACGTAGGTGAAGCCGTTGATTCGGGAGATAATCTGCGCGGCGTCCTTGCCCAGACCGTTCAGGATGACCCGCAGGGGCTCCTTACGGGCCTTGTTGGCGCTGCGGGCGATGCCGATGGCACCTTCAGCAGCGGCGAAGGACTCGTGGCCAGCCAGGAAAGCGAAGCACTTGGTCTCGTCCCGCAGCAGCATAGCGCCCAGGTTGCCGTGACCCAGACCAACCTTCCGGTCCTCGGCAACGGAGCCGGGGATGCAGAAAGCCTGCAGGCCGATGCCGATGGCCTCAGCGGCCTCGGCGGCGGTCTTGACACCCTTCTTCATGGCGATGGCGGCGCCCACGGTGTAGGCCCAGGCCACGTCCTCGAAGCAGATGGGCTGAATATTCTTGGTGATGGTGTAGGGGTCGAAGCCCTTGGCCACGCACAGGTCCCGGCACTCCTCCACGGAGTTCAGGCCGTACTGAGCGAGGACACCATTGATCTTGTCGATCTTTCTTTCGTAACCTTCAAACAAAGCCATTGTGCAGTCCTCCTCTTATTCGTGACGGGGGTCGATATACTTGGCAGCGTTCTCGAAGCGGCCGTAGTGACCCTTGGCCTTCTCCAGAGCGGTGGCAGCGTCATCGCCCTTCTTGATGAAGTCCATCATCTTGCCCAGGTTGATGAATTCGTAGCCGATAATCAGGTTGTCGGCGTCCAGAGCGCAGCGGGTGACATAGCCCTCTGCCATCTCCAGGTAACGGGGACCCTTCACCTTGGTGGCGAACATGGTGCCCACCTGGCTCCGCAGGCCCTTGCCCAGGTCTTCCAGGGAAGCGCCGATGGCCAGGCCGTCCTCGGAGAATGCGGACTGGCTGCGGCCGTAAACGATCTGCAGGAACAGCTCGCGCATAGCGGTGTTGATGGCGTCGCACACCAGGTCGGTATTCAGGGCCTCCAGGATGGTCTTACCGATGAGGATCTCGGAAGCCATAGCAGCGGAGTGGGTCATACCGGAGCAGCCCAGGGTCTCCACCAGAGCTTCCTCGATGATGCCTTCCTTGATGTTCAGGGTCAGCTTGCAGCAGCCCTGCTGGGGAGCACACCAGCCGATACCGTGGGTGAAACCGCTGATGTCCTTGATTTCCTTGGCCTGAACCCACTTGCCCTCTTCGGGAATGGGAGCGGGGCCGTGATAGGCGCCCTTGGCCACGGAGCACATGTGCTGTACTTCAGTACTATAAATCATGGCAAAATTCCTTTCTTTTCAAGGCGGGGGTGCCGCCTTTGGTGATAATACCTGGGAAAGACACACTTTTCCACTTGCTATTATACAAAGCTTCGCCCCGCTTGTCAATTCTTCCGAAAAAAATGATGGGAGAAAAACGCTGTATGATTGGCGGAAAAGGAGCCATACTAATCCCATCCCAGGAAAAGAAGGTGAGATTATGAACTGCAACGGCAACAAGTGCATCGAATGCACCGTCACCCAGTGCGCCAACCATTGCGGCAGCAGCAACTACTGCGCGCTGGACCGGATTCTGGTCGGCACCCACGAGGGCAACCCCACCATGGACCAGTGCACCGACTGCAAGTCCTTCCGGAAGAAGTAAGGCAATCGCCATATTTCAGCAAAAGAAATGAGCCTCTGGTATCAGACCGGAGGCTCTTTCTGTATATTGCATCTCAGCAGAGATTGTCTTTCACGGTTTCAGCCACATCCTGGGGAATTACATGCTTGAACAAATAGGGGATGGTTACGATAAACGGGAAGCAAAATGTAATGAAACAAGCAATGGCAAAGCCAATCAGTGCGCCGGGAATGCAGCCGACGCCGACAAAAAACAGACCGTAGGTAAAACCCCGGATAACCATCTTCGGGAACATCATAATCATCTTCACAGGACAGGCCAGCCACCCGCACAGCACACCGATTACGAAAAAGAGCTCGGTGGGGAATGAAATATCACCTGTAAACAAGGCTTTCAGAAAAAACAGGGATAGCAGGGAAAGTGCGTAGAGAACGATTTTGATAATTCTCATGACGCCGACGGCTTTCTTGACCGGGGGATTGAATCTGCTCAAATCGGGGGGTGTTCGTTTCTTCATGTTGTGTACCTCTCTTTGTATATTGTTATGGTGGTTGCGCTGTGGCTATATTACAACTATGGCTATAATTTGTCAGGTAATTATTTCATAGCTGATTATAAACAGCAAGAGGAATCTTATAGAATGTATCGTAGAACGAAAGGAGGCAGAGAAAATGGCAAAACAGGATTTTTTGGTGGCAATGGGAGAAAGAATTGCAGGAAGCAGAAAGCAGCTGCATCTGACCCAGGAGCAGCTGGCGGAAAAAATGAATGTCAACCTCCAGACCATATCGTGTATTGAACTGGGGAAAAAGGCGATACGCCCGGAAAATCTGGCAAACTTATGTCTCTGCCTTGGGGTCTCGGCGGATTATGTGCTTTATGGAAAACGGAGTGAAGGTCAGATGAAGGAAACGGTGATGAAGCTGTCTTCTCTGCCTCCGGAGGCATATGAAACTGTCCGGAAGTTAATTGATTTGTTGTACAGGAAGGATTCATAGGCTCCACGGGGGGGATGAACAATTCCTTCCCGGAAGAGATGATTTCCATTGCCGCCTCCGGCTTTTGCCGGAGGCGGTGAACTTTTTTCTTGACGATAGGGAACCCGCCGGGTATGATAGGGTATATTGGAGAAAAGCAGGAGGATTTACATATATGGACGAGATGGAAAAGGACAGAAGCCTCCCGGTGCCGGAGGAAGGGGAAGCCCAGGCCGCACCGGTAGAAGAATCCCAGACACAGCCGGAGGTGACCCCGGCGGAAGAACCCCAGGCACAGCCGGAAGAAACCCCCAAGAAAAGAAGAAAAATCAAAAAATGGCTCCGAAAGCTGGGAAAAGGGGCGGCGGTGGTGATTCTGGCGGCGGTGGTGGCTGCCGGCAGCAGCGGCCTGACTTCCTTTGCGGTATCCCGGTACTGGCAGAACCAGATGAACCTGCTGGACCGGTCCCACCGGGAGCAGATGGAGGCTTTGCAGCAGGAGCTGAATCAAACCCTGGAAAGCTACCGCCCCGACCTGACGGCGGCGCCTCAGGAGGGGCTGACCCCGGGACAGGTGTACCGGGACAACGCGGCGGCGGTGACGGCGGTGATGAACTACCAGCGCATAGAGGGTGTTCTCCAGCCTGCGGGCGCGGGCACGGGTTTTTTCATCACCGCCGACGGCTTCCTGGTGACCAACTACCATGTGATTGCCGATGCCGAGAGCCTGCGGGTTATCACCGGGGATGAGCAGGAATATCCGGCCCGGGTGGTGGGCTTTGACAGCAGCAACGACGTGGCGGTGCTGAAAGTCAACGCCCAGAACCTGCCCTGCGTGAAGCTGGGCAGCAGCGATGCCCTCCAGGTGGGAGATCAGGTGGTGGCGGTGGGCAATGCCCTGGGCCAGTTCACCTCCACCATGACGGTAGGCTACATCAGCGCCAAGGACCGGATGGTTACCACCGACGGTCAGGCCATCAATATGATTCAGACCGACGCCGCCATCAATTCCGGCAATTCCGGCGGCCCGCTGTTCGATATGAACGGGGAGGTGGTGGGCATTACCACCGCCAAGTACTCCGGCTACACGGAAAGCGGCGCTTCCATTGAGGGCATCGGCTTTGCTATCCCTATGGACGATGTCATCCACCAGATTTCCGACTTGTGCCGGTACGGCTACATCACCGGCGCTTATATGGCTGTGGTGGTGATGGAGATGGATACCTCCGTGGCGGAGGCCTACGGCCTGCCTGCCGGTCTGAAAATCGCCGAGGTGGTGCCCGGCGGTGCGGCGGACAGAGCGGGAATCCGCACAGGCGACATTTTAATCAATGTGGGCGGTACGGATGTGAGCACCATTGTCATGCTCTCCCGGGCGCTGCGGGACTACAAGGCCGGGGATACGGCAATTGTGACCGTATACCGGGAGGGGAAGCTGGTGCGCATGGAGCTGACCTTTGACGAAAAGCCCAGGGAGCAGACCGGCGGCGCCACCCTGCCTGAGGGGGACTTCCAGGAGTGGTATGACTACTTCTCCGACTATTTCCAGAAAGAAAATCCCTGAAAAACCAGCACCCGGAGCGGAAAGAGAAAGCCGCTCCGGGTGTATTGTCGAAAAATGTCGAAAGTTCACAGGGGTGTTTCCGTTGCAATGAAAGGAAAATTGTGGTAAGGTAATAAAAAAGGACGGAAATGGGGAAAAACCTTGAAAAAGCTTCTGATTGCAGACGGTACCCCGGGGCTTTCGGAAGCCCTGGTACAGGCGCTGTCCCGGGATTTTGAAATAAGCGCCTGCAATCAGGGGCACGAGGTGTCGCGGGCGCTGCTGGATTTTCGTCCGGATGTGCTGGTGCTGGATTTGATGCTGCCGGGAACGGACAGCATCGCCATTCTCCATACCCTGCAAGGGTTGGGAATTCGCCCCGGAATTGTGGCAACCACCTGCTACGTCAGCGATTATGTGCTGGCCGCCCTGGAGCGGCTGGGGGTGAGCTATGTTATGCTCAAGCCCTGTGACACCGGGGTGCTGGCAGCCCGGATTCTGGAAATCTCCCAGGGAGCCCAGCCCCAAAACCGGCAGGAGCAGGTTCGCAGAGAGGCTAATATCCTGATGCTGCGCCTGGGTCTGCGGCGGAATCTGGCGGGCTTTCGGTATTTGCAGGAGGCCATCGTCCTGTATGACCAAAATCCGGCGCAGTCCGTAACCAAGGAACTGTATCCGGCGGTGGGCGCCCTGTGCGGCGGCAGCGGCGCTCAGGCGGAACGGGATATCCGCACCTGCATCCAGGACGCTTACAACAAGCGTCAGGATTACCTGTGGCGGCTGTATTTTCCCACAGGCTACGATGGCCGGGTTCGGAAAATTACCAATGTCCACTTTATCGCCAGAATCACGGAATGTGTCCGGGAGATACTGGATAAGGAATAAAGCCCTTCAGAGAAACCGAAAGGTTGTCTGAAGGGCTTTCGTTTCGCTGCTTTCCCGTTCTACCAGCTCCCAGGGAACGAACTGGGACTGGCAGCTTCCGGTTTCCATCTGGGCCAGAAGCTGCTGGGCGGCGATGTGTCCACCAACGACCTGTATACCAAGCTGTACCGCAAGAGCCTGGAAGGGGATACGGACTGCGGCGGCGTCATCACCTACAACTACGTGGCAGGCGAAGGCGTTACCCACCTGGACGGCGGCCGCCCCATGGTGGTGCGCGGACCTGACAGCAGCTTTACCCTGGCCAACTTCCTCCGCTCCCAGCTGTATGCCACCATGTCCACCCTGAAAATCGGCATGGACATTCTGGCCCGGGAGGGCGTGGCCATTGACAGACTCACCGGACACGGCGGCCTGTTCAAGACCCCGGTGGTGGGTCAGAAGTACATGGCCGCCGCCTGCAACGCCCCGGTCACCTGCATGGAAACCGCCGGAGAGGGCGGCCCCTACAGCATGGCGCTGCTGGCTGCCTATATGCTGAACAAGGCGGAGGGGGAGACGCTGGAGCAGTACCTGAGCGACCGGGTTTTTGCCGGCGCGAAGAGCGTCACCCTGGCTCCGGAGCCTGAAGAAGCGGCGGGCTTCGACGCCTACCTGGCCCGGTTCAAAAACGGTCTGAAAGCACAGCGGGCCGCTGTGGAAGCTATCTGATAAATAGGAGGGACAAGCCATGCTGGAAAAGCTGAAACAGGAAGTGCTGGAGGAAGTGGCGTTCATGGACTTCCATGCCCTACAGCTAAACCCCCAGGCCGGACGGATGCAGCAGGAGCTGCTGGATAAGCACTACCTGCGCAAGCACGGCAAAAACGCCTACTACGGCCAGGGCTGATACCGGAAAGCGGAGAGCAGGTTTGCTCTCCGCTTTTGGCTTGACATTTGGGAAAAAACCGGGGATAATGGGCAATGTGCGAACCGAAAAAACCAGGAGGCGAGCCTATGCTTTGCTATCTTGCCATGATAGATACCCCGGCGGAACGGGAAAAATTTGAAATTTTATACGAAAAGTACAAAGGGCTTATGCTCTATGTGGCGGACAGGCTGCTCCTGTGCCGGGAGGACGCGGAGGATGCGGTACACCAGGCCTTTTTGTCCGTGATTGAAAATCTCCATAAAATTGGGGAAATTGACTGTCCCCAAACCCGCTCCTTCCTCGTTATAATTGTTGAGCGGAAAGCCATCGATATGCTGCGGAAGCGGCGGCCCACGCTCCCTCTGGACGAGGAAATCGCCGGAATCTCCTTTGAAATTCCTGCCGACAATCCTCTGGCCCGGGGGATGGGGGCGCTCCCTGCCCACTACCGGCAGGTGCTGCTCCTGCGGTATGACAACGGCTATTCCAGCCGGGAGATTGCCGCCATGCTGGGTATGAGCCTGGCGGCGGTGCGGAAACAGCTGACCCGGGGCAAGCAGCTTCTGCGGCAGATTCTGGAGAAGGAGGGGGTGGTTCTGTGACGGAAAACATCCATAGCAAAGGACTGAAAACCGCCGCTGCCGCTCTGCGGCAGGCCATGCTGGCGGCGCTGCCGGAGCCGGAGGACTGCCCGGGGGATTTTTCCCCGGCCTTTGAGGAAAAAATCAGGGATTTGCAGAAAAGCCACGCCCGGAAAACCGCCCGCCGCCAGACATTCCGGCGGCTGGCGGCCGCGGTGCTGGCGGTGGTGATTGCCCTGTCCGCCCTGGCGCTGTCCAATCCCCAGGCAAGGGCGGCGGTATTTTCCTGGGTGCGGAAGGTCTTTGGCTACCGCACTACCTATGTTCTGCCGGAAAAGGAGCATATGGCCCTTCCGGAGTATGTTCCCCAGTGGCTGCCGGAGGGCTTTGAGGTGGTGTTTTCCAGCGAGATGGAGCACTCCCGGGTGACCGCCTACTTTAACCCGGAGCAGGGCTATGGGGGCTTTGACTTTGGCTACCAGGTAGCCACAGGAGAGGCACGGGTCACTGCCGACACCTCCGGGGGCGATTATACCCAGGAGATTGTGAGCGTCAACGGAATGTACGGCGAGCTGTTCGTGGAGAAAAACGGCGCCGCCGGGAATATGCTCATCTGGATTGACGAGCCCCGGCAGGTGATTCTCACCCTTTATGGCTTCCTGTCCCCCCAGGACATGATGCACATAGCCCAGAGTGTAAAATTGTCGGATTCTACAAATTAAAAAATTTTTCTTTTCCCTTGTCCCATAATCCCCCTTTCCTGCGTTCTAATTGGTAGAAGAAGGAAAGGGGGGGTTCTTTTTACAGCACATAGGAAAGGGAAGGGGGTAAAATCCCACAAAGCTACTCAAGAGGAAAAGCGGGAAGCTTTTCGGAATACGGCGGTGAAGCTTCAAAAAGGAGGTGGTGTTACCCGGCATACCCGATTTGCATTCCGAAAGATTTTCCCGTAGAATAAATTACGCAGCATAACACTTTGTGAAGAAAGGAAGGTTTAACCATGAAAAAGAAGATTATCGGCCTGCTCCTCTGTGTTTTGGTGGTAGCCTCTCTTGCATGCTCCGTGTCTGCAAACTCTAACGGCTATACTTCCAGCACAATTTATTACAATCGTAAACCATATGCGGTGGTCATGACTACCCAGTACGACCCCGCACGGGGAGGGCGTACCATGTTGAGTTGTTTGGCTGCTATCCATGTTCAACTTCATGAAGTTAGAGTTGAATATGATACCAAAACATACGGATATGTTGTAAATACCGGCGGAGCGAAAAGTGCTCAATTCGATGCAGTTACTACTTCGATATATTCGGGATATGTTAGATGCTCCAGGGGAATGGATAATGTTGAAAATTACAGGACAATTCAGGGGGCTGCTACCATCACTTCGTCGCATGACATATACACTACCAGCGTGCTTGGGTGGTATGTAAAAAATCCGTAACAATTTGAGGGGGAGGGGTAAATTATATGAAAATGAAACGATTTTTAGCAATTGTTTTTAGCTCCTTATTGTTGCTGGGGCTTTGCAACGGGTGTGTACAGCAAAACCCGGCAGAAACAACCCAGCCCCCTCCCTGGACGGAGGCAGCTACAACAGGCGAGGGTATCTCTCAGGGAGATACCCCGCCCCAAAGCTATCCGATTCCCAAAGAAAATCGCAGTCCCATGAGCGTGATGTTTGGAGGGGTAGCCTCCACAATTTCCGATGGGTATTTCTCTGCCTCGCAGGCTCTCAAATTCTACGATGCCAAAACCGGGAAAACTGTTTTCCTTTGCAGTCAGCCGGGCTGTACCCATACCGACAGCACCTGCGAGGCCTGGATAGGACAGGTGAACAATCTGGTGGAATACGAGGGTGTGGTCTATGCTTCTGTGAAAGACGGGGAAGTGTGCGCTGTGGTTCGCAAGGACATCGCCACGGGAGAACTTACCACCCTGGCTTCCTGGGAAGGCCAGGAGAATATTTACTATGAATGTTCAGTGGGACTTTGCGCCTACGGTCAGATGGTGATTTATGTCCGGGTTACGGAATTTGTGGAGGATGGAGTAAATTACAGCCAGATAGATTCGGAAGAACAGTGGCTTTACAATCTCACCACAGGAGAAAAGCGGAAGCTGGACTGGGAAAAGAACACAGATTCGGTGACAATCCTGGCTATGAATCAGACCTATGCTGTGGCACAGTACTACCGGAATCTGGAGGAAAAAGATCCGGAAAGCGGTTTGTTTACCAAGGATTATGAATTGCGGCTGTACCGGCTTGCCGATGACAGCTACACCGTGATTTCCTCCGAAGAGGAAAATGGCTACACACCAACGGTGGATCCGGCGGTGTCCTACGGAGATATTGTGGTACTCCAGGAGAAAGACACCCTGTGCCTTTATGACCTGGAAAAGCAGGAGAAGCGGGAGCTTCTCACCGCAGAAAACATCATCAACTACTGGATTATGGACAATAAGGTGTTTTACATCCGGGAGGAGGAATTCCCGGAACTGCCCGGGTATGCCGTCAGCATCTACTATGCAGATATAGAAACCGGCCAGCCGGTGCGGCTGGAAAACGGCGGCAATAGGGAAGTGATGGACTTCGCCATAACCTGGGAAGGGGACAGCTTTTTTGTAGGTACCTGGAAGGGTGGCAACTACATCATCCCCAAAGCGGACTTCTACTTGGATAACTACGAAGCCGCCAGACCCGGCGGTTTCTAAACCGGAGGTGAGACGGTGAACCGCGAACGAATACTGCCCCTTGCCCTCGGCCTGATTCTGCTGCTGGGGCTTTGCGCCGGGTGCGTACAGGAAGTGCCGCCGGAAACCACCCCGCCCTCCCGTGGGCCGGAAGCAACGACAACAGGCGAGGGTATCCCCCAGGGGGATACCCCGCCCCAAAGCTATCCGGTTCCCCAGGAAAACCGGCGGGGAGCAGATGTGCTTTTGGCGGGGGTAGCCTCTCCCCGGGCGGATGGCTATTATTCTGCTTCACAGGCGCTGAAATTCTACGATGCCAAAAGCGGGAAAGCCGTCTTTCTGTGCAGTCAGCCCGGCTGCACCCATTCCGACAGCACCTGCCGGGCCTGGCTGGGGCCGGTCGGCTCCCTGCTTGCATACGGGGATGAGGTTTTCGCGTCTGTGACCGATGACCGGGGAACCTCCGTTGTCCGCAAGAGCATTGCCACCGGAGAAACCACCGTTCTGGATTCCTGGGAACAGCAGGAGGAGCGGACATACAGCAGCTTTGTGCATCGGTGTTCCTATGGGCGGCTGCTGGTAATTTTGACCATAAGCTTTCATTACTGGGAGGATGGAGCTATTTATCAGGAAACAGTCCGGGAGAATTGGCTGTATGACTTAGAAACCGGGGAAAAGCGGAAGCTGGACTGGGCCTCTGGTGATGCGGGATTCACAGTCTGTGCTATGAATCGGGAATATGCGGTTGTGGAATACTATGGCCCCCAAAAGGGGGAAACGCAGGGAAACAGCTGGGAGCAGGTTATGGATTTGGAACTGCGGCAATACAGCCTTTCGGACGACAGTTACACCGTGATTTCCTCAGAAGAAGATGGCTATGCCTTCACTGCACATCCGGGAAAAGCCTACGGAGATTTGGTAGTATTCCAGGAAAGAGACGCCTTGTGCCTGTATGATTTGAAAAAGCAGGAGAAACGGGAAACGCTCACCGCAGAAAATATTATCAACTACTGGATTTTGGATAACAAGGTCTTTTTTATCCGGGAGGACAGCCCCCAGGGAACCCCTGGGCGCACCATCAGCATTTACTATGCAGACATAGAAACCGGCCAGCCGGTGCGGCTGGAAAACGGCGGCAATCGGGAAGTGATGGAGTTCGGCATCCACTGGGAAGGGGACAGCTTCTTTGTGGGGAATTGGAAGGGCGGAAGCTACATCATCTCCAAACGGGACTTCTACCTGGACAACTACGAAGCTGCCAGACCCGGCGGCTACTAAGACAGGAAAACGGCGAGGATGCCAAGGCACCTCGCCGTTTGTTTATGGGGTATAGATAATCCTCCGCTTTTTTTCCAGTCCCGGCGGCTCCGGGCCGTCCTGGGCGAACAGGCCGTATAGGTCCTGGGCCCGGGTTTCCAGCGCCCAATAGGGGTGCTCCATGGGCTCTCCTGCATGGCACAGGGGGAAATTGCCCTTTTGCTGCCGGAGAATCTGCCGCCCGGTTTCGTTGAAAGCCAGCACCCGCACATAGGGGACGGGCTGGGAGAGGGTTTCTTCCGTGAGCCCCAGAAAAGCGCACATCACCATCCGGTCCAGCCGGGAGCGGGTGTAACGCTTGGATTTGACGGCGGTGAGAATCTCCTCCAGGGTGCTTTCCCGGCGGGCGGCGTGCATGAGCTTCCGCCAAAGCCCCTCAGAGCCGTAGGGGAGGGCTGAAAATTCTTCCTCCGTCATGGTCCGCAGCCGGTAGAGCATGGCTTTTTCTCCGGATGCCCGGGTATGGAGCCGCCCCTGGGCAAGAATTTCCCGGGCCTTTTCCGGCACAAAGGGCTGCCAATCCCCGGCGGATTCCATTCTTAGCCGCAGGGCGGTGGCGGAGGGGTTTTCCGGGTGAGGTGCAGCGGCGTGATAATCCCCCGGACGGTGGATGGGCAGGGGAATGAGGGGGGAGCTTTGGGACAGAATTGCCTTGCAGTACTCCACCCCCAAAATGTTGTTGGGCTTGGTGAGCAAGTGGGCGGAAGCTCCCAGGGCTTCCAGCGCCGCCTGCCGGGCGGCAGGAAAGCTCAGCCCTTTTTGCAGATGCTCCCGCAGCACCGGGGGAAAAGCCGGGCTGTTCAACACCTGGGCGGTTTCCATAATTTCTTCCGGCTGGGCCGTTTCTGCCCCGAAGCACAGGTGGGTACACAGCCGGGAGAGAATCTCCACCCCCCGGGCGGCAAACCCTTCCGCCGAGGAAAGACAGGCGGTAATGGGCAGCTCCAGCACCAGGTCGGCGCCGCAGGCCACCGCTGCCTTTGCTCGGAGGGATTTATCCACAATGGCCGGGTATCCCCGCTGGACAAAGTTGCCGCTCATAAGGCACACCACCGCCGCATCCTGACCCAGAAGGCTTTTTGCCAGGGTAAGCTGCTTTTCGTGCCCTTTGTGCAGGGGATTGTATTCACAAATAATGCCTGCAATCTGCAAAATATCCAAACCTCCTAAGGAATCTCTGAAAAATCTTCCCACAGGACTTGCGAAAACTGGAAACATATTATACAATAGAAACAGCTACAGGTATAGTACCAGATTGTACAAAAAAGAAATGTAATTATTTTAGGGAGGAAGATTCCAATGAACATTTTGGTTATCAACGCCGGCAGCTCCAGCCTGAAGTATCAGCTGATGGACCCGGAGACCGGCGATGTATCTGCCAAGGGCCTGTGTGAGCGTATCTACATCGACGGCCGCCTGACCCACAAGGTAGGCGACAAGAAGGTGGTCAAGGACATTCCCATGCCCACCCACTCCGAGGCCATTGCCGCTGTGCTGGAGATTCTCCAGGACCCCCAGGAAGGCGTCATCAAGTCCGTGGACGAGATTGATGCCGTGGGTCACCGGGTGCTCCATGGCGGCATGAAGTTCTCCGATTCCTGCATCATTGACGATGCCTGCATCAAGGCCATTGAGGCGTGCATCCCCCTGGGACCCCTCCACAACCCCGCTAACCTCATGGGTATCCGGGCCTGCCAGGCAGTTATGCCCAACACCCCCCAGGTTGCCGTGTTCGACACCGCTTTCCACATGACCATGCCCCCCAAGGCTTACCGGTACGCCATTCCCACCGAGTACTATGAGAATGACGACATCCGCCGCTACGGTTTCCACGGCACCTCCCACAAGTATGTGGCCCGCCGGGCTGCCGCTCTTCTGGGCAAGACCGACTTCAAGATGATCAACTGCCACCTGGGCAACGGCTCCTCCCTGTGCGCCGTCGAGAACGGCAAGTGCGTGGATACCTCCATGGGTCTGTCCCCTCTGGCCGGTGTCCCCATGGGTACCCGCTGCGGCGACATCGATGCCTGTGTGGTGCAGTTCATCTGCAACAAGTACGGTATGAGCGTGGACGAGTGCCTGACCATGCTGAACAAGAAGTCCGGCGTGCTGGCTCTGTCCGAGAAGTCCTCCGACTTCCGTGACCTGGAGGATGGAGAGAAGCACGGCGATGAGAAGTGCATTCTGGCTCTGCAGAAGTTCTTCTACGAGGTTGCCAAGTATGTTGGTGCCTACACCGCAGCTCTCAACGGCGTGGATGTGATTACCTTCACCGCCGGCGTGGGTGAGAATGGCGCTGAGACCCGGCAGGCTATCTGCGACTACCTGGGCTACCTGGGTGTGAAGATTGACCCGGAGAAGAACCATCAGCGGGGCGGCGAGATGTGCATCTCCACCCCCGATTCCAAGGTTCAGGTTTGGGTCATCCCCACCAATGAGGAGCTGATGATTGCGCAGGATACCGCCGAGCTGGTAAACGCCGCCAAGTAAATCCGTTTTTCCCGAGCCGCCGCTTTTGCGGCGGCTCCTTTTTGGAAAGGAGTAAGTTATGTCCACCGTTGTAGAACGCTTTTTGCGTTATGTAAACTTCGAAACCACCTCCGATGAGACTTCGGAAACCTGTCCCTCCACCCCCGGGCAGAAAGCGCTGGGCGCCCGGCTGGTAGAGGAGATGAAGGAAATGGGCATTGCCGACGCCCATATGGACGAAAACGGCTATGTATTCGGCACCGTGCCCGGGGATTTGAACTTGCCCATCATCGGCCTCATTGCCCATATGGACACCTCCCCGGATGCTTCCGGCAGCAATATCCGCCCCAGAATCGTAGAATACCAGGGGGGCGACATCTGCCTGAACCCGGAGAAGGATATCTGGCTCCGGCAGTCCCAGTATGAGAACCTGGAGCTGCACACGGGCAAGCACCTGATTGTCACCGACGGCACCACCTTGCTGGGGGCGGACGACAAGGCCGGTGTGGCGGAGATTCTGGCAGCGGCCCAGGTCTTGCTGGAGAGCAAGCGGCCCCACGCCACCTTGCGGATCGGCTTTACCCCGGATGAAGAAATTGGCAGAGGTGCCGACCGGTTTTCTGTCCAGGATTTTGGGGCAGACTATGCCTATACGGTGGACGGCGGCACGGTAGGAGAGCTGGAATTTGAAAATTTCAATGCCGCCTCGGCAACGGTCCGCTTCCACGGCCTGAACATCCATCCCGGCTCCGCCAAGAATAAGATGGTCAATTCCCAGTACATCGCCATGGAATTTGAGAGCCTGCTGCCCAAAAATCAGAAGCCGGAGTACACGGAAGGTTACGAGGGCTTCATCCACCTGACGGATATGGAGGGCTGTGTGGAGCAGTCCACCCTGCGCTACATCATCCGGGACCACAGCATGGAGAAGTTCCAGGAGAAAAAGAGCCGGATGGAGAGCGCCGCCGCCTTCCTGAATCAAAAGTACGGGGACGGCACGGCGGAGCTGACCGTCAAGGACAGCTACTACAACATGAAAGAGCCGATGCTTGGCTGTATGCAGATTGTGTACCGGGCCAAAGCGGCTATGGAGGCGGTGGGCCTTACCCCCCGGGTGGTGCCCGTCCGGGGCGGCACCGACGGCGCGAGGCTTTCCTACATGGGCCTGCTGTGCCCCAACCTGTTTACCGGCGGCGAGAACTACCACGGCCGGTTCGAGTATATCCCGGTGGAGGATATGGAGCTGGCGGTGAAGGTGCTGGTACAGCTGCTGACAGATTTCCCGGCAAAATAACGGATATCCCAAAAACGGAAAAATCTTTTTTGGGATATTCCACAGAACCGCGGGAAAGGGAAAAGTTTCCCATCTTCCAGGGTTGACAAACCGGCAGAAACAATATAGTATTATCGATATAAAAGGGATGAATCCCTGAATTGATAAAGGAGTTATTGCTATGAGTAAGATCACTGTTATCGGCGCGGGCAGCGTAGGCGCTACGGTAGCCAACGACCTGATGATTCAGGGCGTTGCCTCTGAAATCGTTCTGGTGGACATCAACAAGAAGAAGGCGCTGGGCGAAGCGCTGGACATCTACCAGGGCGCTCCCTTCCATTCCCCCGCCATTGTCCGCTCCGGTGAATACGAGGACGCCGCCGGCTCCGATATTGTGGTAATCACCAGCGGTATGCCCAGAAAGCCCGGCATGACCCGGCTGGATCTGGCTCAGACCAATGTAAATATTCTCAAGTCCATTGCCGAGGGCGTCGTGCCCCACGCCCGGGACGCCATCTACCTGATTGTCTCCAACCCTGTGGATGTGCTGACCTATGTGTTCACCAAGATTTCCGGTCTGCCGGAGAAGCAGATCATCGGCTCCGGCACCATTCTGGATACCAGCCGCCTCCAGTCTGAGCTGGCCAAGCGGTTCTGCATCAGCCCCAAGAATGTCCACGCCCATGTGTACGGCGAGCACGGCGACAGCTCCTTTGTGCCCTGGTCTCTGGCCCACATTGCCAACAACCACGTTGACGCCTACCGGCACAACGCGCCGGACGCGGACAGAATCGACTGGCATCAGGACTACGCCGAGGTGGAGGAGTTCGTAAAGAAGTCCGGCGCTCAGATTATTGAGAACAAGGGCGCAACCTTCTTCGCCGTGGCCATGTCCGTGTGCCATATCTGCAAGTGCATCTACTCCGGCGCGGGCACGGCCCTGAGCGTATCTACCATGATGCACGGGGAGTACGGCGTGGACGATGTGTGCCTGTCCGTGCTGACCTTGGTGGACCGGAAGGGCGTCCGGGGCAAGATCCTCAACCCCCTGACGGATGAGGAAGTGGTAAAGCTCCAGGCCAGCGCCAACAAGCTGAAGGAAGTTATCGGTCAGATCACCTATTAAGTCATAGCCAGCCGGGGAGTTTCCCGGCTGGTTTTGCTTCCGGTGAGTTGACAAAGTGGAGAAACAATGATAGTATGAAGGTACATTATATAGGAGGGGATTCCCATGATTCACGCAAGAGTTATCAAAGTTAAGAACCCGGAGGAGATGGGTAAGGTCGCCGCCGACCTGTTCGAGACCCTGATCCAGACCAAGCCCGCCTGTGTTCTGGGCCTGGCTACCGGTTCCAGCCCCCTGCCCCTGTACCGGGAGCTGGTGGCGCGCTGCAAGGCCGGAAAGATCGATTTTTCCCGTGTCCGTTCCGCCAACCTGGATGAGTACAAGGGCCTGTCCGGCGATCACCCCCAGAGCTACCGGTACTTCATGCAGGAGAACCTGTTCAATCATGTGAACATCAAGCCGGAGAATACCATCGTTCCCAACGGCCAGACCGAGGACGTGGA
Organism: uncultured Eubacteriales bacterium; assembly: GCA_949293985.1. Taxonomy (GTDB): domain Bacteria; phylum Bacillota; class Clostridia; order Oscillospirales; family Oscillospiraceae; genus Faecousia. Next base: position 43,296 of record CASFFN010000006.1, read on the forward strand.
GGCGATGTGCCAGGCTTATGAGAAGCAGATTGAGGAGTGGGGCGGCGTTGATTTGCAGCTGCTGGGCATCGGCCACGACGGCCACATCGGCTTTAACGAGCCCACCGACCATTTCCCCGCCATGACCCACGAGGTAGAGCTGGAGGAGATTACCCGTCAGGCCAACAAGCGCTTCTTCAACTCCATTGACGAGGTTCCCACCGCTGCCTACACCATGGGTATCGGCACCGTGATGGCAGCCCGGAAGGTGGTTCTGGTAGCCACCGGCGCCGACAAGAAGGAGATTCTCTACAAGACCCTCTGCGGCCCCGTGACCCCCCAGGTTCCCGCTTCCATTTTGCAGTTCCATCCCGATGTGACCATCATCTGCGACGAGGCTGCTTACCCCCTGTAAATTGCATGGAAACCGCCCCGATTTTCCGGGGCGGTTTTTGCATATTTCTTAATCTTTTTTCGGTAGATTTCTTAATATGATTCCGATAAAATCCCCCATATACCACAAAGGAGGAAATTTGGATGAAGCGCATTGGAAAAGTGTTTCTTTTTGGCGTATGCCTGGGCCTTGTGCTGGTTCTGATTCAGAACAGCTTTCAGATTCCCGAAGATGTGTTTATGCGGGGCTACTGGATTGGAGCCATCGTGGTGGTTCTGGGAGCGTTGATTATCAATATCTCCTATAACCTCTACTATACGGCAAAGATGAAGAAGCTTCTGCCCCTGCTCTTCGGGGGAGAGCCCCGGGGGCACATTGAGGGGATGGAAGCCCTCATCAAAACCGCCAAGGGCAAAACCCTGCGCAGCACCCTGGAGCTGAACCTGGCGGCAGGGCATATGGAGGAAAAGGACTATGGGACAGCCATTTCCCTCCTGGAGGCTGTGGACCCCAAGCAGCTCCGGGGGGACAGCGCCCGGATGGTGCGGGCAATCAACCTCTGCGAAAGCTATTTCCTCAGCGGGCAGACGGAAAAAGCTCAGACCCTTTATGACAGCAGCCGGCCTCTTTTCGCCAAATTCCGCACAGGAAAGGCCTATGGGGGCAGCATCGCCATTGTGGATGTGCTGGAGGAAATCTCCCGGGGAGAATTCCACCAGGCAAAGATTCTGCTGGACAGGGCAAAAAGCACCTATCCGAAACCCTACCTGCAAAAAGCCTATGAGGAGCTTGGGGCCATTCTGGAAAAGCCCCAGGAATAAAGCATACGCCGCAAACCGGTTCTTTCCGGTTTGCGGCGTATGGCTTTATCTGCGGAGAATCCGCTTTCTGGCGATGTTGATGGGGCCTTCATTCATGTGGTTGATCCAGCCCAGGCTCTTGCCGCAGCCGTAAGCCACGCAGGACTCCGGGTCGTCGGCCACGGTGCAGCGGATGCCGGTGCGCTCCGTCAGCAGCATATCCATGCCCCAGATGAGGCTGCCGCCGCCGGTGAGGGTAATGCCGTTTTCCGCGATGTCCGCCACCAGCTCCGGGGTGGTATCCTCCAGCACCGACAGCACTTCGTCGGTAATCAACCGGGCGGGACGCTGCAAAACATTGAAAATCTCCGAGGCGGTGAGGGAAAGCTCCCGGGGGGTACCGTTTTTGGCGTCCCGGCCCTTGACGGAAACGGTCAGATCCTCCTGCCGGGGATAGACGCTGCCCACCTGGATTTTCACTTCCTCGGCGGTGGTCTCCCCGATGATTACGCCGTAGTTCCGGCGGACATACCGGGCGATGGTCTCGTCAAAGGCAATGCCGCCGATGGGAACGGAGGAGGAGACTGCCACGCCGTTCATGGACAGCACCGCAATGTTGCAGGTGCCGCCGCCAATATCCACCACCATGTGCCCGTTGGGGCCTTTGATGTCCAGGTTGGCACCCAGGGCGGCGGCCAGGGGGGCTTCGATCAGGTATACCCGGCGGGCGCCGGCTTCGATGGCGGCGTTGATGACCGTCCGCTCCTCCACCTCGGTGATGCTGCTGGGAACGCTCACGACTACCCGGGGCTTGGGGGTAAAGAGAGAGGACTTGGAAACGGAACGGAACAGGATTTGCAGCATTTTCACCGTCATCTCATGGTCGGAGATGACCCCGTCCTTCAAAGGAGACATGGCCACCACATTGCCGGGGGTTCTGCCCAGCATATTCCGGGCGGCCGCGCCCACCTGGAGAATTTTGCCGCTGTTTTTGTCCACCGCTACCACAGATGGCTCCCGGGCGATGACGCCCTTGCCGTCTACATAAATGCGTACATTGGAAGTACCCAGGTCCACGCCCAGGTCATGGGAAATCAGTTGCATTGTATTCACCTGCTGTTTTTGAATTTCTCGTCATTGCTTTCATGGTTTGCCGCTGCCACCACGGCGCAGTATACCTTCCCGGCGCCCGCGGTGAGCAAGGTGCGGGCGGCCTCGGAGGCGGTAGCGCCGGTGGTGAGGATGTCGTCCAGCAGCAAGATAGTTTTGCCCCGGATGGCCTCCGGGTTCACCGCCTGATACGCCCCCAGTACATTGGCCCGCCGGGCGGCGGCGCCGGAGATGCTTGACTGGGGCGGAGTATGGCGGATTTTCTTCAAGGCAGAGGTGAGGGGGAGATTCAGCTCCCGGGCCACCGCCTGAGCAATCAGCTCCACCTGGTCAAAGCCCCGCCGGCTTTTCCGCCGGGCGGAAATGGGAATCCAGGTGAGAATCTCCGGCCTGTCCCACCCCTGGGACAGTAGCTTCATGGCCAAAAGCCTTCCATAGCACTGGGCATGGCTGCGGACATTGCAAAACTTGTACCGCAAGAGGCTGCGGCGTACATACCCACTATAATACCATACCGCCGTCCATCCTGCAAGGAAGGAAAAGGAAATTTTTGCTCTGGGAAATTCCGGCGCTTCCACCCGGCAGGTATGGCACAGATCCGTCTCCTCTTTCCCCAGGAGCCTTCCGCAAAGGATGCATTTGGGCGGAAAGAGGAGGAGCTTCAGCTTCTCCCACTTAGCCATGGGAAGCCTCCTCCAGCCGCAGCTTCAGCCCGGTGTACCGCTTGCCCACGTTGGCGTTTTGCACCATGGCGGCAATGGTCTGCCCCTGGCCGACAATAATCAGAAGCTCTCTGGCCCGGGTGATGGCGGTATAGAGCACCCGGCGGTTCAGCAGGTAGGCCGAGCCGTTCCAGGCGGAGAGCACCACCGCCCGGTATTCGCTGCCCTGGCTTTTGTGAACGGTAATGGCGTAAGCCAGCTCCAGCTCGTTCAGGAGGGTAAAATCGTACTCCGCCTCCCGGTCGTCAAAGACCACCGTCATCACCTCCTGCTGCAAATCGATGGAACGGATGATTCCCACGTCTCCGTTAAAAATCCCCGTACCCACGGCGGAGCCGTCGGTTTTGGTCCAGAGAAGGTCATAGTTGTTCCGAACCTGCATGACCCGGTCCCCCTCACGGAACACGGTCTGGCCATAGGCCTTTTCCTTTTTGCCGGGGGCCGGAGGGTTCAGCTGCCGCTGCAGCTGGGCGTTGAGGGCGGCGGTGCCTGCCGGCCCTTTTTTGGTGGGGGAGAGGACCTGAATCTGCTCAGCCGGAATGTGCATCCGCTGGGGAAGCCGGGTGGTGCAAAGGCCCACAATGGTGGCAGCCACCTGTTCCGGGGACTTGGCGGGCAGGAAGAAGAAGTCCCGGGTGGTGTCCCGCAGCTCCGGCAATACTCCTTGATTTACCCGGTGGGCGTTCATCACAATCAGGCTTTCCTGGGCCTGACGGAAAATCTCTGTCAGCCGGACGGCGGGGATACAGCCGCTGCGGAGCATATCCCGGAAGGGAAAGCCCGGCCCCACGGGAGGCAGCTGATCCGGGTCGCCCACCAGAATCAGGCGGCAGTTTTGGGGGATGGCCTCCAGAAGGGCGTGGAACAAGGAGATGTCCACCATGGACATCTCGTCCACAATCACCACCTGGGCCTTCAAGGGGTTGGAGCCGTCCCGGAAGAAGAACATATCTCCCGTGTGGGGGTCAATGGTCGCTTCCAGCAGCCGGTGGATGGTAGAAGCCTCCTGACCGGTGACCTCTGTCAGCCGCTTGCTGGCCCGTCCTGTGGGAGCAGCCAAAAGGCATTTCAGCCCCATCTGCTGATAAAGGGACAAAATACCGTTGACCACCGTGGTTTTGCCGGTGCCGGGGCCGCCGGTGATAATCAGAAGCCCGGAGGTAGCGGCATCGGTAAGCGCCTGTAATTGCTGATTGGAATAGGTAAGTCCCCCTTCTGCCTCCGCCTGACGAAGCTTTGCCTTCAAATGGGACGGGGCGGGGAAGGCCTTTTGGGAAAGCTCTGAAAGCTTCCGGGTGCAGAAGCGCTCCGCCTCATACAGCTCCGGCAGATACAGAACGGAAATCCCTGCCAGGGTGTCCGCTTCCAGCCGCTGGGCTTCCAGCAGCCGCTCTGCCGCCTCCTGGGCAACGGAGGCGTCAATGGTCAGCAGCTGGGCGGTGGCGGCGATCAGCTTGTCCCGGGGCAAAAAGCTGTGGCCTGCGGAGAGATTGTACCGCAGCTCAAAAAGGAGCCCTGCCTCAGCCCGCCGGGGGTCGTCCGCCGCCATCCCTAAGGACACGGCGAAGTGGTCCACCGCCCCGAAAGGGGCGTCCAGCCCCTCATCCATGAGAAGATAGGGGTCGTCATAAAGTAAGGATACGGCGTTCTCCCCGTAGAGCTTGTAGACCTTCACCGCCAGCTCGCTGGGCAGGTGGTGGAGGGCAAAAAATTCCAGCAGCTGCCGCATCCCCACCTGGAGCCGGAAGCTCTCTCCGATGGCCTTGGCCTTGGCCGGGGAGATCCCCGGCACCTCTGAAAGCCGTTCCGGCTCCTTTTCCATAATGTGCAATGTGTTTTCCTGAAAACGATTTACAATCCGTCCCGCCAGCACCGGACCGACGCCCTTCACCGCCCGGGAGGACAGATACCGGAGAATGTCTGTGGCGCTCTGGGGCATAAGCCGCTCTAAAAACTCCGCCTCAAACTGGCGGCCGTAGTTGCTGTGCTCCGACCACCGGCCGGTGACCACCAGCTGCTCCCCCACAATGGGCAGGGGGATGGTGCCCACCACCGTCACCGTCTGACCGGCGGCGCATTGCAGCCGCAGGACGCTGTAGCCGTTTTCATAATTCTGATAGACCACGGCGCCAATGGCGCCCTCCAAAATCTCGGGTTCTGTCAAAGGGAATCTGCCTCCTGCCGGAGCATCTCCGACAGCTCCTCCGGGGAGCAGAATCGGATACCGGGAAATTTTTTCATAAGCCATGCCTTTTCCTCCGGAGAGAGGGTGCAGCCCTCAATCACCAGGGGGCAGGTAAGCAGACCCAGCCCCCGGAGCATCCGGTAGCGAAACAGTCCGGCGGCGGGGTCGGCGGCGGGAAAATATACCAGACGGAAGCCCCGGCTGCTCCCCAGCAGCCAGCCCACCAGGGCAAAGCCCGCAAAAAACGCGCCGAAAGCCGCCAGCGTGCCAATGAGGATTGTAAGCCCCATACCATTCACCTCATGCCATGGTATGCCCGGAGAAAAAAAGTGTGCATGAACCGTTAAGGATAGTTTACTATATTTTTGGAAAAATGAAAAGACCTATTATGTTCATTTTTTACAGGGAAGAGTGGAAAAGACCTGTGAAAAAATTGTAAATTCTCTTGCAAGTCACGATAAGGTGAAGTATAATGACAGGTAAAGCGCAGCCCGGAAGGAGTTGGATGGGATGAAGAACCTGAGTCTGCTGCTGTGGCTGACCCAGCTGGGGCTGTCCGTTGCCGTTCCTCTGGGGGGCTTTATCCTGCTGGGACTGTGGCTTCACAATTCCTGCGGCTGGGGCGGCTGGACGGTCTGGGCAGGCATTATCCTGGGGGTCTACTGCGCCATAGAGGGCTTCCATTCCTCATTGAAGAATTTGCAGCGGATGGCAGGGGACGACAAGCAGGAGCAGGAGCCGCCTGTATCCTTCAACGACCACGAATAGAAAGGAAATTCATGGATTCTCGAAAGTTTGTATTCAAGGAGACCGCCATCGTGCTTCTGGGCGAGGCGGTGGGGACCGGCGCCATGTTCTGCGTGTTTGCCATGCTCCACGCCTTTGAACCGGCGGTTTTGTATGGCGGGCTGCTGGGGGCCTTTTTGTCGGTGCTGAACTTCTTTGTGATGGCCGTGTGCGGCAGCATGGCCGCGGACAAGGCGGTGGCCCAGGATGTAAGGGGCGGACAACGGATTTTGCGAACCTCCCAGCTGGTCAGATACCTTCTGCTCTTCGTCATTTTGTTCGCCGCGGGAAAAAGCGGCTGGTTTTCTCCCATAGCCCTGGTGGTGCCGTTGCTGTTTGTCCGTCCCACCCTGTTTTTGGGAGAGTTTTTCAGAAAGTCAGGTGACAAGCAAGTATGAATGTGGATGTAACAGGCGCGTATATCTATTTCATCATCCCCATTTTCGGGGGAATTCCCGTAACCCAGACAGCCCTTTCCCTGCTGCTGGTGACGGTACTGCTGATGACCGGCGGCATCCTTCTGGGCCGGCGGGTGAAAAAGCGCCCCGGCGCCGTGCAGGTGCTGGTGGAAAAGGGTATCGGCATGCTGGAAAGCATTGTGAAAGATACCATGGGAGCCCACAATGTGGGCTGGACGCCCTACATCGCCACCATCTTTATGAGCAGTATCTGCGGCTCTTATATCGGCCTTACGGGATTTCTTCGCTCCTCCACTGCGGATTTGAGCGTGCCCCTGACCTGGGCGCTGATGACCACCGGCATTATCTGGTACCAGAGCATCAAGCGCAGCGGTGTGCTGGGGTGGCTGAAAGGCTTTACGGAGCCTGTGGTGGTGATGACCCCCATGAATCTGGTATCGGAAATTGCCCAGCCCGTATCCATGGCCTTCCGTCATTTCGGCAATGTGGCCGGCGGCGGTGTCATTACTTCCATCGTCTATACGGCCTTTGGGTTACTTTCCTCCGTGGTTATCGGCCTTGTAAGCGGCTCTGTGGCGGCACCCATTCTGGTGCTGGCGGTGGGCGTGGCCCTGGTGCTGTGGGGCATGAAGAAGGGCAAGCTGGGAAGAAAGATCCTGGGCATTGTCTGTGTGGTTGTGGGAGTCCTGGGACTTTTGCAGCATTTTGGTATTTTGTCCAATGTACCTATTTTTCAGTTCGGCATCCCCGCGGTGCTGTCTGTTTATTTTGACCTGTTCTCCGGTTTTGTCCAGGCGTTTGTGTTCAGTATGCTGAGCATGGCATACATCGGCGCCGCCTGTCCCCCTCCGGAGGAGGCAAAGGCATAAAAAGTAGGAAACAAAAGCGTACAACAATTTTAGGAGGCTAATTATTATGGAACACGCGATTATTAAGGCTGCTTGTGCAATCGGTGCAGGTCTGTGTATGGGTATCGGCGCTATCGGCCCGGCTATCGGCGAAGGCAACGCCGTGGGCAAGGCTCTGGAGGGCATGGCCCGTCAGCCGGAGACCTCCGGCACCCTGCGTACCAACATGATTCTGGGCTGTGCCATTACCGAGACCACCGGTATCTACTCCCTGCTGATTTCCTTCCTGATTCTGTTTGCAGTGAACTAATCAAGCAGACGGATTCCACAGGAAAGGAGCGAAGCAAGTGGGATTTGAAGAATTTCTGGGGGTGAACCCCTGGACGGCTGTATTCACCCTTGCCAATACCGTTGCCCTGTTTCTGGTGCTGAAGCACTTCCTCTTTGACAAGCTCATGCGGGTAGTCCATGACCGGCAGCAGGAGATTGACGATATGTATTCCCAGGCAGACCTGGCCCGTCAGCAGGCCCAGGCTCTGGAGGCAGACTATACCAAGAAGCTCTCTGCCGCCCGTGAGACCAGCGAGGCTATGGTGAAGGAAGCCGTGGCCCGGGGTCAGATCCGGGAGGAGGAGATTATCCGCCAGGCCAACGCCCAGGCCTCTGCCCTTATGGACAAGGCCGCCGCTGACATTGCCCGGGAGAAGAAAAAGGCCGTCAATGAGGCCAAGGACGAGATTTCCGGTCTTGCCATGGATATTGCCCAGAAGGTTGTGGGCAGAAGCCTGAACACCGGAGATCAGACCCGGCTGATTGACCAGTTTATCGAAGAATTGGGTGATGGGGTATGAGCCAGGTAGCCAATGTGTATGCCCAGGGACTGTACGCCCTGGCCCGGGAGGAGCGGCAGGAAGAAGCCTTTTTGCGGCAGCTGGAAGCGCTCCGGGAGGCTTTCTCCCGGGAGCCGGACTTTCTGCGGCTTTTGTCCTCCCATAACCTGACCAAGCAGGAGCGGTGCCAGGTGCTGGAGGACAGCTTCCGGGACCGGGTACACCCCTATATCCTGAATTTTATGAAGCTGCTGACGGAGAGAAGCTACATCCGCCAGTTTCCTATGTGCTGTAAGGTCTTTACCGAGCTTTACAACGAGGCCCATAACATTCTGCCGGTGCAGGCGGTGTCCGCGGTGGCCCTGAGTCAGGAGCAGAAGGAGCGTCTTGTACGGAAGCTGGAAGCCATCACCGGAAAGACGGTTGCCCTTTCCTGCCGGGTAGACGGGGCTTGTTTGGGCGGCCTGCGGCTGGATTATGACGGCAGGCGTGTTGACGGAACGGTGGCCAACACCCTGGATGCCATGAGCAATATGCTGAAAAATACCGTACTTTAATTAGAGGGTAGGAAAACTATGGAATTACGACCCGAAGAAATTACGAAAATCATCCGTAGTCAGATTAAGAACTACGAAAAGAAGCTGGAATCCAGCGAAACCGGCGTGGTCATCCTGGTGGGAGACGGCATTTCCAAGGTCTCCGGTCTGGACAAGTGCATGGCCGGTGAGCTGGTTGAATTCCCCAACGGCGCCTATGGCATGGCCCAGAACCTGGAAGAGGATTCTGTGTCCGTGGTTATCCTGGGCAACGACGAGGGCATCAAAGAGGGCGATACGGTAAAGCGCACCGGCAAGGTGGTTTCCGTGCCTGTGGGCAGCGGTCTTCTGGGCCGTGTTGTCAACGCCTTAGGCGAACCCATCGACGGCAAGGGACCCATCACCGCCGAAGCCTACCGCCCCATCGAATCCCCGGCCCCGGGCATTATCGACCGGGAGCCGGTGAACAAGCCCCTCCAGACGGGCATCAAGGCCATCGACTCCATGATTCCCATTGGACGGGGCCAGCGTGAGCTGATTATCGGCGACCGCCAGACCGGTAAGACCACCATCGCCACGGATACCATCCTGAATCAGAAAGGCAAGGATGTGATCTGTATCTATGTGGCCATCGGCCAGAAGCGCTCCACTGTCGCCCAGATTGTGAACAACCTGACGGCAGAGGGCGCCATGGACTATACCATCGTGGTGTCTGCCACCGCTTCCGAGCTGGCACCCATGCAGTACATCGCCCCTTATGCCGGCTGCACCATGGGTGAGCATTTCATGCACCAGGGCAAGGATGTGCTGGTGATTTACGACGATTTGAGCAAGCACGCCGTGGCCTACCGTGCCATATCCCTGCTGATTCGCCGTCCCCCCGGACGGGAAGCATACCCCGGCGATGTGTTTTATCTCCATTCCCGGCTTCTGGAACGGGCTGCCCATATGTCCCAGGAGAAGGGCGGCGGCAGCCTGACGGCTCTGCCCATTATCGAGACCCAGGCGGGCGATGTGTCCGCTTATATCCCCACCAATGTGATTTCCATTACCGACGGCCAGATTTTCCTGGAAAGCGAGCTGTTCAACTCCGGCGTTATGCCGGCTGTGAACCCGGGCATCTCCGTGTCCCGGGTGGGCGGCGCGGCCCAGATTAAGGCCATGAAAAAGGTGTCCGGCTCCCTGAAGCTGGTCTACTCCCAGTACCGGGAGCTGCAAAGCTTCGCCCAGTTCGGCTCCGACCTGGACGCGGATACCAAGGCAAGACTTGCTCTGGGCGAGCGGATTGTGGCGGTGCTGAAGCAGAAGAACAACGCCCCCGTAGAGGTGGCCCAGCAGGTGTGCATCCTCTACGCCGCTACCAACGGATATCTGGACGCCGTTGCGGTTGCCCAGGTGCCGGAGTTTGAGGCGCGGCTGCGGGAGCATATGGAAAACCGCTATCCCCAGGTGCTGGAGGCAATTCGGGGAACCGGCAAGCTGGAGCCGGAAACGGAGGAGCGCCTGAAGCAGGCCCTTTCCGAGCTTGTTGCCCAGTTTGCACCCCAGGTATAAGGAAGGAGGCCGGTTATGGCTGGCGTTTCCACCAAGGAAATAAAAATGCGTATCCGCAGCATGGAAAGCACCAAGCAGATTACCAAGGCCATGGAAATGGTGGCCGCTTCCAAGCTGCGGAAGGCCCAGAACCAGGTGCTTTCCTCCCGACCCTATTTTGAGATTCTCAGCGGAGCCATCCGGGAAATCGTCAACAACAATCAGGAGCTGGACTCCCCCTATCTTCAGGAGCGGCCCGGGAAAAAGACGGCCTTCGTAGTGATTGCCGGCGACCGGGGACTGGCGGGGGGCTATAACAGCAATGTGCTGAAGCTGGCCCTTTCCCACATGGAAGCCGGGGAAACCCAGGTGGTGCCGGTGGGGAAGAAGGCGGTGGATTTCTTCCGCAGCCGGAACCTTCCCATGATGACGGAGGGCTACGCCGAGGCGGAGGATGTGTCCATCGGAGACTGCTTCACCCTGGCAAAGACCCTGTGCAAGGCATACCTTAACGGGGAAATCGACCGGGTTTATGTGGCCTATACCAACTTCCAGTCGGTGCTGTCCCAGGTTCCGGCGGTGCGGCAGCTGCTGCCCCTGGTGCCGGAAGAGGGAGAGGAGAAAACCGCTCCCAGCTCCCAGATTCTCTATGAGCCGGACAGTACCACGGTGTTCCGTGCCATTGTGCCGGAGTATCTGGGGGGAATCCTCTATGGCGCTTTGTGCGAAAGCCGTGCCTCCGAGCAGGCCGCCCGCCGGACTGCCATGGATTCCGCCACCCAGAATGCGGAGGATATGATTGAGGACCTGAGCCTGCAGTTCAACAGAGCCCGTCAGGCGGCGGTCACGCAGGAAATTACAGAAATTGTCGCAGGCTCTCAAGAGAGCTGATTGCAAGCGAGGAGTTGAAGCCAATGGCCAAAAATGTGGGAACGGTGATTCAGGTCATGGGTCCCGTTCTGGATATTCGTTTTCCGGACGACTGCCTTCCGGAGCTTCTGAGTGCCATTCATGTGCACAACGGGGACAATACCATCGTGGCAGAGGCCGCCCAGCACATTGGTGACAATGTGGTGCGGTGCATTGCCATGAGCTCCACCGACGGATTGCAGCGGGGAGCAGAGGCAGAGGACACCGGCGCTCCCATTCAGGTGCCGGTGGGTGAGGAGTGCCTTGGGCGGGTGTTTAACCTGCTGGGACAGACCATCGACGGCGGCGAGCAGGTTCAGGGCGCGGAGCGGTGGTCCATCCACCGTCAGGCTCCGTCTTATGACGAGCAGCAGACCTCCACCGCCATTCTGGAAACCGGCATCAAGGTTATCGATTTGATTTGCCCCTATGCCAAGGGCGGTAAAATCGGTCTGTTCGGCGGCGCCGGCGTAGGCAAGACGGTGCTGATTCAGGAGCTGATTTACAATGTTGCTACCGCCCACAACGGTTACTCCGTGTTTACCGGCGTGGGTGAGCGTACCCGTGAGGGCAACGACCTGTACCGGGAAATGACTGAGTCCGGGGTTATCAAAAAGACCGCCATGGTCTACGGTCAGATGAACGAGCCTCCCGGAGCCCGTATGCGGGTAGGCCTTTCCGGCCTGACTATGGCGGAGTACTTCCGGGATGTGAAGCACCAGGATGTGCTGCTGTTCATCGACAATATCTTCCGTTTCACTCAGGCCGGTTCCGAGGTATCCGCCCTTCTGGGCCGTATGCCCTCCGCCGTGGGTTACCAGCCCACCCTGGCGACGGAAATGGGCGCTCTCCAGGAGCGTATCACCTCCACCAAGGACGGCTCCATCACCTCCGTTCAGGCGGTGTATGTGCCTGCGGACGACTACACCGACCCGGCGCCTGCCACCACCTTTGCCCACCTGGACGCCACCACCGCTCTGGACCGTGGCATTGCCTCTTTGGGCATTTACCCGGCGGTTGACCCCCTGAACTCCACCTCCCGGATTCTTACCCCGGAGGTTGTGGGCCAGGAGCATTACGAAACCGCCCGGAGCGTGCAGCAGATTCTCCAGCGGTACAAGGAGCTGCAGGACATCATCGCCATCATGGGTATGGATGAGCTGTCCGAGGAGGATAAGCTGATTGTGAACCGGGCCCGGAAGGTGCAGCGGTTCTTGTCCCAGCCCTTCTCCGTGGCGGAGCAGTTCACGGGCTTTGCGGGTAAGTATGTGCCCCTGAAGGAGACCATCCGGGGCTTCCGGGAGATTATTGAAGGAAAGCACGACGAGATTCCCGAGTCCTGCTTCCTGTTTGCCGGCACCATTGACGATGTGGTGGAGAAATGGAAGGGGAAGAAGTAAATGACTCCCTTTCCTCTGAAAATCGTTACCCCCGACGGATTGGTGTATGACGGTCCGGCAGAGGAACTGGTGGTCCGCACCATTGCGGGGGATATGGGCGTGCTGGCTGGACACGAAAACTGCGTGGCTTCCCTGGGTATGGGCAGAGCCACGGTGATTGTGGATGGTCAGCGGCGCTACGCCGCCTGTATCGGCGGAATGCTCTCGGTGATGGAAGGCCATGTGACCCTGGTCCCCACCACCTTCGAGTGGGCAGATCAGATTGACGTGGCCCGGGCTGAGCGGTCCTATGACCGGGCCCAGGCGGTTCTGAAAAACAAAACCGCCCCGGATCAGGACATCCGGGTGGCGGAGGCCAGACTGAAGCGGGCCCTGGTCCGCAAATCCGTGGCCGGAAACAAATAAAAAAGGGCCTGCTGCAAGATGTTTGTTTTGCAGCAGGCCCTGATTTTCTGAATCTTTCCGGCATCGGCGGGCAGTGCCCGCTGATAAAGCGCACGATAATCTTCTACAATTCGTTATTGTCCCCTGGTATCTGGTATCGTTACCTTGCAGAAGGCTTCGTTTATACCTCCCTCCGGGAGGGAGGTGTCTTGGGGCGCAGCCCCAAGACGGAGGGAGCCATCGGGCGCAAAGCCAGTCTGACTGCCGGAGATGGTACCTCACCAAGACCGTCATATTCTGGAAAACCGCTCGGAAAAGTCAAGGTAGGGTATCGACAACCACCGGCAAGTACCATCTTATAAGCAAACCGTCAGTTTGCCGCCCGCTTGCTCCCTCAGACGCCTTCGGCGCCAGCTCCCTCCCGGAGGGAGCTATGGGGTGCGGTGCGCAAAAAGGGGCCCGTTGCAAATCTGTCATTTTGCAACGGGTCCTTTGCTTATTTTTTGGGAAGCCTTCCGTAGCGTTTGGTGATGCTGCGGATTTTTTCTGCCAGGGCGGGGGTCAGCTGGTTTTTCTCTGCCCGCCAGGTCCAGTTGGCGGGAGAGAGGGTACCGGGCTGATTCATCCGCCCAGCCTTTCCCAGCTCCAGATAGTCCTGCAGCTGCACCACGCACAGCCGGGACACGGAGGACATGGCACCCCGGATAATGCCCCAGATATAGCCTTCCTCCTGATTCAGGCCCAGATAGGCCTTGGCGCAGGCCACATCTTCGGGAGCCGCATCCTCCAGCCATTGTCCCAACGGGGGATTGTCGTGGGTACCGGTGTAGCACACCGAGTCCACCGGATACAGATGGGGCAGATAGTCGCTTTCCTCCCGGGAGTCAAAGGCAAATTCCAGCACTTTCATGCCGGGGTAGCCGGAGTCTTGCTGCAATTTCCGAACCTCCGGGGTGATGTATCCCAAATCCTCGGCGATAAAGTCCAGACCCGGCAGCGCCTTTCGGACGGCATGGACGAAGGACATTCCCGGCCCGGGGCGCCAGGTCCCGTTTTGCGCGGTTTTGTCCTGTGCAGGTACCGCCCAGTAGCTTTCCAGCCCCCGGAAATGGTCGATCCGCACCACATCGTACATGGCGGCGGCAGCGGACAGCCGCTGAATCCACCAGCGGTAGCCGGTTTTTTCATGCACCGGCCAGTCGTACAGGGGATTGCCCCACAGCTGCCCGTCGGCGGTGAAGGAATCCGGGGGACACCCGGCAACAGAAGTGGGGCAGAGCCTCTTGTCCAGCTGGAACAGATGGGGATTGGCCCACACATCCGCCGAGTCCAGAGGCACATAGATGGGAATGTCCCCGATGATTCGGATGCCCTTCCCGTTGGCGTAGCCGCGCAGAGCCTTCCACTGCCGGAAGAACTGATATTGGAGGAACCGGTAAAAATCCAAATCCCGCCCCAGCTTTTGCCGCTGCTCCTCCAGGGCTTCCGGACGGCAGGTCTTTAAGCCCTCCGGCCAGGTCAGCCAGGGAGCGCCCCCCAGCGAATCCTTGATGGCCATAAACAGGGCATAGTTGTTGAGCCAGTAGGCGTTTTCCTGACAGAAGACTTCATATTCCTCTCCGGGGACAAATCTTTCGTGGGCAGTGCGAAGGATTGGATAACGCCTGGTGTATTGCAGTCCAAAGTCCACCCGGTTGGGGGTGGTCTCCCAGGAGATACTTTCCAGCTCCTCCCGCTTTAGAAGCCCCTCCTTCACCAGAATATCCAAATCAATGAGATAAGGATTTCCGGCCCAGGAGGAGAAGGACTGATAGGGGGAGTCTCCGTAGCCTGTGGGGTTCAGGGGAAGAATCTGCCAGCAGGATTGTCCGGCGCTTTGGAGAAAATCCACGAATTGGTAGGCGTTTTTTCCCATGGCGCCGATTCCGTAGGGGCCGGGCAGAGAGGTGATATGCATTAAAATGCCGCTTTGCCGCATAATCAATGCCTCCTTAAATGGTGATGTTGCGAATACTTTCCTGATGGGCCACCTGGAAAGGGATGGTTTCGTGGCAGGCGGGGCTGCCCTTTTCGATGGCGGACAGGAGAATTTCCACCCCCCGCCGGGACAGCTCCTGGGTGGACTGGCGGACGGTAGCCAGCCGGGGCGCCAAAAAGTCCCCGATGGGCAGACCGTCCACGCCTATGACGGACACATCCCGGGGCACCTGCAAACCGGCATCCCGGAGCGCCCGGATGGCGCCGATGGCCAGCACATCCGCCATGGCAAAAATGGCCGTAAACCGGCAGCCTTTGTCCAACAGCTCCTTTACAGCGGCGTAGCCGTTTTGGTAAGAGTACCGGACGCCCCGGTACTCTTTTTCCAGGGAAAAGGGAAGGCCGTGCTTCCGGAAGGAGCGCATACAGCCCTCGTAACGCAGACGGCTGGCATCGGAGGTTTTCCTGTTACCGCCGATGATGGCGATTTCCCGGTGTCCCATTTGTATCAGGGTATCCATGGCGGCCTCCGCCGCCAGCACATCGTCGGTGGTGACGCTGGAGAGGTTCCCGATTCCAAGGCCCGAGGTGTCGTTGGTGATTACCACCCCCGGCACCGGGACGGAGGCATAAGCCTCCCGGAAATGGGGGTTGCTGCCGCCCAAAAACAGGATGCCCAGGGGCTTCTGGGTGGGCAGCAGCTTCAGCGCCCGCTGCACTTCGTTGTCGTCCTCGTCCATATAGTCGATGGACAGCTGATAGGATGTCCCGGCCACGATTCGTTGAATTTCCTCCACCATCTGGGCGAAAAGCTCGTTGCGTTTTCCTTTCACAATCCCCAAAATGGTGTTGGAACGGGTCTGTTTCAGACGCTGGGCGTTTTCGTTCAGACGAAAGCCATACCGGGCGGCGGCCCGGAGAATCTCCTCCCGGGCCTTTTCGCTGACATTGGGATGATTGTTGAGCGCCCGGGAGACGGTGCCCACGGCATAGCCGGTTTTCTGAGCAAGGTCTTTGATGGTCATGGAGTTTCCTTCCTTTCGGATTATCCCTTCACGGCGCCGGCGGCCACGCCCTTGATGATGTGCTTCTGGCAGAGGATATACAGGATAATCACCGGGGTAATGCTCAGCATAATGATGGCCATGGTGGCGCCCAGGTCCACGGTGCCGTAGCTGCCTTTCAGGTACTGCACCAAAATGGGGATGGTCTGGAACTTGGTGCGGTCCAGCACCAGATAGGGGAGCAGATAGTCGTTCCACACCCACATAAGCTCCAGAATACCCACGGAGATGACGGTGGGCTTGAGCATGGGCATGACCACTAAGAAGAAGGTGCGGATAGCGCCGCAGCCGTCAATGGAGGCGGCTTCCTCAATCTCGTGGGGCAGGCTCTTGATGAAGCCTAAGAACATGAAGATGGCAAGACCGGCACCGAAGCCCAGGTAGACGATGGGAATGGAGAAGGGGGTGTTGAGCTTCAGCTGGTCGGCGGTGAAGGTCAGGGTGAACATGACCATCTGGAAGGGGACGATCATGGAGAACAGGCACAGGTAGTAGAAAATCCGGGAGGCCAGGCTGTTTACCCGGGCAATGTACCAGGCACTCATGGAGCAGAACAGAAGGATCAGGGTCACGGACAGCACCGTGATGACGAGGCTGTACATAGCGGCCTTCAGGAAGGGATAGTTGCCGAAGGTCATGCCCTTGATATAGTTGACCCAGCCTGCGAAGGATTCCCCGTTGGGCAGGGCGAAGGGCTCCAGGTTCACAAAGGTGTTGAGCTTGAAGGAGTTCATCAGCACCTCAAATACCGGCACCAGCCAGATGAGGGACAGGAGGATAAACACGCAGGTAAGCACCTTGCTCAAAGGTGTGTATTGAGACTTCTTTTCCATTACTGCTCAACCTCCTTTCTCCGGGTGGCGGCCTGCTGGGCGATGGCCAGCACTGCCACCAGCAGGAAGAAAATGACGGCCTTGGCCTGGGCGACGCCGTGATAGTTTTTGTTGATGTTGTAGGTGGAGTAGATGTTCAGCGCCAGAAGCTCGGTGACATTCACCTTGGCGCCGTCCTGAATCACGCTGGGCAGACCTCCCGTCAGAGCCAGGTTCTGGTCAAACATCTTGAAGGAGTTGGTGAGGGTCAGGAAGGTGCAGGTGGTGATGGCGGGCATCACATTGGGAATGACCACCCGGAACAGGGTCTGCCGGCCGGTGGCGCCGTCGATTTTGGCGGCTTCCAGCATATCCTGGGGGATGGCCTGGATTCCGGCGATGTAAATAATCATCATATAACCGATTTGCTGCCAGGCTACCAGGATTACCAGTCCCCAAAAGCCATAGGTGCCGTTGGCGGTGAGGTAAGTGCCGTAGTTTTTCAGAATGCCGTCAAAAATCAGGCTCCAGATATAGCCCAGCACCACGCCGCCGATGAGGTTGGGCATGAAGAACACGGTGCGAAACAGGTTTGCGCCCCGGAGCTTCTGGGTCAGGGCGTAGGCAATCAGAAAGGCCGCCACATTGATGAGAATAATGGACACCACCGCAAAACTGGCGGTATTCCAGAAGGCGTTGCGGAAGCCCGGGTCGGTGAAGGCCTTGGTGTAGTTGGAAATCCCCTCCCACACCGCGTCCTTGGGGGTGTTGAATTTGCAGAAGGACAGATAAATGCCCTGCAAAAACGGCCACACAAAGCCTATGACAAAGGCTAAGAATGTGGGCAGGATAAACAGGGGGGCACAGCGGCGAATGGGGCGCTGTACCAGATTGACACGAGTTTTGGCTTTCATAAGAATGAGGACCCTCCCTTTCCGGTTTGTATTTTGCCCAGGGGAAAGGCGTTTGCGCGCCAAACCCTTTTCCGCCGGGCAAAAGGGGGAAGCAATGGGGGCAGGCTGAGCCTGCCCCCAAAATCGCGTTTATCCGTTCACTACATTGTACTCGATGGCCCAGCCGTCAACGAAAGCGGAAACAACCTGCTCCCAGTTGGCGTCGGTGGGATCGGCGGAGTAAGCGGTGAGGGCGGTGACCACGGTAGCTCTCCAGGAGTCTACATTGGGGGTGTGGTTGAAGGCCCAGCTTACGGTGTACTTGCCTTCGGAGAGCATCTTGCTGCCGTCGGCCAGGAACACATTGGAGGACTCGGGAACGCCCTTGAAGGGCAGAGCGCCCAGGGTGTCAACCATCTTCTGAGCGGCGGTCTCGTCGGTGACCAGCCAGCACAGGAAGTCCATGGAGGCCTGCTGATCCTCGGCGGAAACCTGGGAGTTGATGGCCCAGCAGTTCTCGGTACCGGAGCACAGACCGGCATTCTCCTCGCCGTCCACGCCGCAGTAAATGGGGATCATAGCCAGATTCTCAGGAGCCAGACCGGCCTCTACCAGACCCGCATACTCCCAGGTGCCGTTCTGATAGAACACGGCCTTTCCTTCGGTGAACTGAGCCTTGGACTCGTCGGCGGTGGAGGTGGACAGGGTCTTGGGATCGGTAGCGGAGTTGGTAATGTACAGATCCCAGACGGAGCGGAAGTTGTCCAGATAGGTGCCTTCGATGGTGGCGGGCTGCTCGGTGATGTCCTTGTCCCGGAACTCATAGTACAAAGGCATATTGGCCAGGTGGCCGGAGAACCGCCAGGAAGAGGAGCTGTCCAGACCGGAGGCGGAGAAAGCGTCAAAGCCCAGCTCCGCGCTGCGGGCGTGGATATCCTCGGCAACAGCCTTCAGGGAAGCGAAGTCCTTGATCTCCTCCAGAGAGTGACCGGCCTTCTCCAGCAGCTCGGTATTGACGATGATGCCGAAAGACTCGTAGCAGTAGCCGATGGCCTTCAGCTCGCCGTCCTCGTTGTAGAGGTTAAAGTCGTCGGTGGTCAGCTCCTTGGCGATGGCGCTGTCCGTCAGGTTCAGTGCGTAGTCGTTCCAGTCCTTGAGGCCGGACAGGTTGCCGATGTTGAAAATGGTGGGGGCTTCGGTCTTGGCCATCTCGGCGGTCAGGGTGTCGGCGTAGGTGCCGGAGGCGGCGGTAACCACCTTGACGGAAACGCCGGTCTTTTCGGTGTAGAGCGCAGCCAGCTCCTGCAAAGCGGCATCTGCCTCGGGCTTGAAGTTCAGGTAGTAAACCCGGCCGGAGCCTTCCGGGGTGGCGTCCTCACTGCCACCCTGGGTGGCGCCGTCAGTACCCGCGGTGGTGTTGTCGGGATTGTCGGTGTTGCAGGCGGCCAGGCCCAGGACCATAACCAGCGCCAACAGCAATGCAATCAGCTTTTTCATTTGTTTTCCTCCTAATCTTGTCCTTACATTGCAAGGACTTATTTTTGGAAACGATTCCAATCGTTCCACGCAATGAGTATACCGCAGTTTGCACAAAAATACAACAGAAAAAACGAAACTTTTGAAAGTTCTGCACATTACACAAAAGGAGCATTGGCAATTTGTCTATTATCCCCAGCAAAACATTTCTCATACAGCGTGCGGACGGAGGAAAATAACACAAACCCGGGCGCCGCGAGAAAATAGACGGCAGCTTTTTGCTTTTTTTCAGAGAAAATTGAAAAAAGCGGAAAACACCAGGAATATTGTAAATTACTTGCATTTTTTGGGGATATGGGGTATAATAATCAAACTGTACATGAGCGCCGTTGCCCCATTACAAGAAGAAACGAGAGAAAATGATATGCTGACTTCCAATGCGTCCAAACAGAATCTGCGGAGAATACCCCTCATAGCGATTGTGGATACCTGCCTGATTTTTCTCACCACAGGGATTGCCCTTTTGGTGCGGTTTGACTTTTCCATGAGTAAGATTCCCAGGGAGTATATGGAGGCTTTTTTGCCGGTGGTGGGGGTCATGTGCCTGGCCACCCTTGTGATATTCTGGTTCCGGCGGATGTACCATTATATCTGGCGTTCGGTGAACGCGGCGGATGTGCTGAGTATGGCCTTGTCGGAGCTTCTGGCCTTTTGCGCCGGGGCGGTGATTTGCGCGCTGCTGCAGCTGCGGATGCCCCTGAGCGTTTGGTTTTTGATGTTAGTTTTTCAGTCCTGCGCGCTGGTGGGCTGCCGGTGCGCTTTGCGGATGATTACGGTGATTCGGGGAACCCTTCTGAAAATGTCCGAGGAGGAGGGGCACCGGATTATGCTCATCGGCGCCGGTGTGGCGGGGCAGATGCTGGCCCAGGAAATTACCACCAGCCAGTATGTAGACGGCACGCTGTGCTGTATTATTGACGATAACCCCGCGAAACAGGGAAAATTCCTCCACGGCGTGCCCATCGTTGGCGGCCGGGAGGACATTTTCAAGGCGGTGGAGCGGTATCGGATTACCCAGATTATTTTTGCCATCCCCTCCGCCCCGGCCAAGACCAAGACGGAGATTCTGGAGCTGTGCAAAAAGACCTCCTGCCGGGTGCGGGTGCTGCCGGGACTGTACCAGCTGGTAAACGGCCAGGTGAGCCTGTCCCAGGTGCAGGACGTGGCCATCGAGGATCTGCTGGGGCGCACGCCGGTGGAGCTGGATACCCAGGCGATTTCCAAATTTCTCTCCGGCAAGGTGGTTCTGGTCACCGGCGGCGGCGGCTCCATCGGCAGCGAGCTGTGCCGGCAGATTGCCCGGCATAACCCCCGGAAGCTGATTATTCTGGATATTTACGAGAACAACGCCTATGACATTCAGCAGGAGCTGCTGCGGAAGTACGGCAGCACCCTGAACCTCCGGGTGGAGATTGCCTCCGTCCGGGAAAAGGAGCGGATTTACCAGCTCTTCGACTATTACCGCCCCCAGGTGGTGTTCCACGCGGCGGCTCACAAGCATGTGCCTTTGATGGAGGAATGCCCCTCCGAGGCGGTGAAGAACAACATTTTCGGCACCTACCATGTGGTGCGGGCGGCGGAGAAATACGGTACAGAGAAATTCGTGATGATTTCCTCCGACAAGGCGGTAAATCCCACCAACTTTATGGGAGCCACCAAGCGGTTCTGCGAGATGATTCTCCAGAGCCGGCAGAATTCCCGCACCCAGTTCTGCGCCGTGCGGTTCGGCAACGTGCTGGGCTCCAACGGCTCCGTGGTACCCCTTTTCCAGAAGCAGATTCAGGAGGGCGGCCCCGTTACCATCACCGACCGGCGGATTATCCGCTACTTTATGACCATCTCCGAGGCGGCGGCTTTGGTGATGGAGGCCGGCGCCATTGCCAAGCCCGGTCAGATTATGGTGCTGGACATGGGAGAGCCGGTGCGGATCCTTACCCTGGCGGAGAATCTTATCCGCCTGTCGGGCCTGGAGCCTTATCGGGATATTGAAATCAAGGAAATCGGCCTGCGGCCCGGTGAGAAGCTTTATGAGGAGCTTCTTATGAAGAGCGAGCATCTGCAAAAAACCGACAATGCCAAGATTTTCATTGAGGAGCAGCGTTCCATCTCCCGGGAAAAGATTATGGAGGCTCTGGAAGCCCTCAGCGACGCCATAGAGGATACCCGCTCCAAAGAACAGTTGATTCGCTTCATGCAGCGTTTGGTGCCCACCTATTGCGACCCGGACGAGGTGAACCGCCGGGCGGTGGAGCAGAGCCTGGGACACCGGGTCACCGCCAACACCTGCGCCCTCAAGGAGCAGGAGGCAAAGCTCTGGGAGGAAAAGCCCACGCCGGACGCGGACGAGCTGCACCATGAGCAAATTCCGGTTTCCTGAGAACAAACCGGGATCCCATGAAGCCGTGTTGCTTTCGGGGATGGCACGAAAAAGAATCGCGTTACCGGAGGGCGCCGCATCGGCAGCGCGCCTCCGGTTTTCCTTTGGATGCGGGTCTCCGTTTGTGTCTCCACGGTTGCGGGCTTTTCCCCTGAGAATACTTTGCTGTCTTTTCGCTTTTTCCGTGTCTTGGCCGGTTTTCCCACAGGTTCCTGACGGCGGCCGGCGTACTGCGTGGCAAACCGGTCCGGCGGATAGCCCTCGCAAACGGTGTAAACCTCCTGGCCATCCTCCCCGCTTTCCCGGAAGGTGTACGCTTTTTTTCGCAGGGCGGGCAGCGCTGGAAGATAAATACAATACTTGGGAACCTCTGAATAAATCGTCTGCGGCTGAACAGCGGATCTTTTTCCTCATCCATGCAGAATGGAAAACAGGAAATACAAGAAGTATTCCCCTGTTTTCCATTCTTTTGTCTGAGAAAAAATCTCTCGCTGTCAGCTCTTGCCGATTTAATCAGAGTTTCCCTTGCATTTTGGGGGAGTTTCTCATATAATATAGGTTGGTTTGGAATAGGAAAACCCAATGATGGAGGAATTTATCCATGCGCAAGAAGTTATTTTTCACTTTTATACTGCTGCTGGCGCTGCTTCTGGCGGCCTGCGGCAACGGTTCCCAGGAAACGGAGCCTGCGGTATTTTATAAGGCCACCTATCTTTTGGACGGGGTGGTATACGCCCAGCAGCAGGTGCAGGAGGGCGGTACCCCTTCCCAGGTGGCGCTGAACGTCCCCGGCCTGACCCTGGTGGGCTGGCAGAACGCTGCCGGGGAAACCGTAACCCCCGAGAGCCTGCCCCTGAACGGGGACGCCACCTATACGGCGGTGGTGAAGCCTCAGCTTGACCAGCATAAGAGCTTTCTTTTTGCTGACGCCAACGGCTTTCTCTGGCCGGAGATGCCCCTCACCGGGGACCAGCTTGCCGCCGGACTGAAGGCTCTGGCTCAGGAAGCTGCCCGTCCCTATTTCCCGGAGCTTCCCCAGGGGGACGAGGCGGTGACCAGGGCGCGGCTGGAGACGGTGCTTTCCCAGTTCTTTGACGGGCAGCAGGTTGCCAAGGCGCTGGAGCAGCAGGGGGACTCCGTTCTGCGCCGGGACTTTGCTCTGGTGATGTGCGGCCTGCTGGGAAGAGACACCTCCGCAAAGATTTCCCTTACGGAAGAGAGCAAAATGCCCCTGGATGTGAACAGGAACACGAAGGATTACCTGTACCTGCTGGAAGCCAGCGTAGACCACACCCAGGACGAAAACGGGGTGGCATGGACGGAGGTGGAGATTCCCACCGGACTGGAGCCGGGCTTTGTGAACCTCAGCGGTTACCTCTACTATGTCCAGGAGGACGGCGCTTTCCTGTGTGACGGGGATGTGGGAACCCTCCGCTTCGGCGCGGACGGCCGGTACACCTCCGGAGACGCGGAGCTGGACGCCATGGTGGCTCAGATTCTTGACGGGCTTTTGCAGGCGGAGCCGGAGGCGGACCGGATGGCCCATTTGCGGACGGTGTTTGATTACTGCGTGGAATCTTTCGAGTATCTGCGCCGGCTGGACAATGTGCTGGGCGTGGGAGAAACCGGCTGGGAGATCGACGAGGCCAAAACCATGATTTCCACCGGGAAGGGCAACTGCTACAACTTTGCCGCTACCTTCTGGGCGCTGACCCGGGGCATGGGCTTTGAGACCATTGCCATCAGCGGCACCTGTACCAGCACCGACCAGCCCCATGCCTGGACGGTCATCAACCTGGACGGGGAGGATTACTTCTTCGATCCCCAGTGGCAGTACGACTATAACCGCCGGGAAATTTACGACAAGGATATGTTTATGATCCCCATGGACAAGGTATGGTGGTGGGGATACGAGTGGGCGGATGACGCCTTCTAAGAAGAAAGGAGCGGGCCGTGGGCTTTGACAGCGTGTTTTTTATCAGCTGCCTTTTGCCGGTGGGGCTGATTCTCTATTGGCTGATTCCCGGAAACCGGGGAAAAAACGCCCTTCTCCTGCTTTTGAGCTTGCTTTTTTACGCTTTCGGCAGCATTTCCGCCTTGGGTCTGCTGCTGGCGGCGGCGGTATTTAACTTCTTCTGGGGGCGGCTGCTCCGCCCCGGCAGAAAGGGCCTTTTGATTCTGGGCGTAGGGGCAAACCTGGTTTACCTCTTTGTTTTTAAGTATCTGCACTTTTTCCTTTCCCAGGTGCTGGGCGTCCCGGCGAATTTGGGATTGGCCGCCCCCTTGGGGATGTCCTTCTTTTTGTTCAAGGCCATCAGCTTTCTGGTGGATACCTACCGCCGGCCGGACAGCGCGAAGGGCAGCTTCTGGGACTTTTTGCAGTATCTCTCCTTCTTCCCCCAGGTGACCGCCGGGCCAATTACCCGCTATGACCAGTTTGCCCTCCAGCTGGCATCCCGGCGGCTGACCATCCCGGAAGCCGCCGCGGGCCTGCGCCGGTTCATTGTGGGACTGGGGAAAAAGGTGCTGCTGTGCGCCGCCCTGGCCCAGGCGGCCGATGGGGTGTTCGCCCTGGAGGCGGGCAGCCTGAATCTGCCTTTGGCCTGGCTGGGGGCGGCCTGCTACCTGCTGCAAATTTACTTTGATTTCTCCGGCTACAGCGATATGGCCATCGGACTGGGACAGGCTTTGGGCTTTTCCACCCCGGAGAACTTCCGGTATCCCTATGCCGCCGTCTCCCTCGGGGACTTCTGGCGCCGGTGGCACTTGAGCCTCTCCCACTGGTTCCGGGACTATGTGTATATTCCCCTGGGCGGTAACCGAAAAGGCAGGGGACGGACGGCGCTGAACAAAATCATCGTCTTTGCCCTGTGCGGTGTGTGGCACGGGGCTGCCTGGACCTTTTTGGCCTGGGGACTGTGGCATGGGCTGTTTTCCACCCTGGAAAGTCTGGGAATCGTCCCGGTAAAGCGCCTTTCCCAAAGCCGGGGAGGCAGAGGGGTGCTGCGGGTTTATACTTTGCTGGTGGTATGCCTGGGCTTCGTCCTGTTCCGGGCGGAAAGCCTTGTTCAGGCAGGAAGCATTGTGGGTGCCATGTTTGCCGGATTCACCTTCCCGGCGGAGGCCACCGTGGCTCTTTACCGCCTGTGCTCCTGGGAGACCCTGGGGGTGCTGGTGTTGGGAGGGGTGCTGTCCCTGCCGGTGAAGCCCTGGCTGGAAAAGCGCCTGCCTGACTGGACGGAGCCTTTGACCTATGCCGGATGCCTGGTGCTGCTGGCCCTTTGTATGATGAAGCTGGCGGCAGGCGGCTTTGCCCCCTTTATCTACGCCCAGTTCTGAGGTGCGCCTATGAAGAAAAATTGGTTATACATCGTATTTCTCGCCCTGTTTCTGGGAATCTGCCTGATTTTTCCTGTGGGAACCTGGCTGTCCGGCCCCTCAGAGGCCGGTGCCAACGAGGTGCTGAGCCAGCCCCCCAAATGGGAGGATAAGGAAGGCAACTGGAACGATGCCTACTTGCAGGATGCCGCCGCCTGGTACAATGATCACTTTTACCTCCGGCAGGAGCTGGTGAGCACCCAAAGGCTTCTTACAGGAAAGATCTTTGGCACCTCCGGCGAGGATTCGGTGATTCTGGGAAAGGATGGCTGGCTGTTCTACGGCTCCACCCTGGAGGACTTCACCGGCACCACCGGCCTGACGGAGCGGGATATTTATGCCATGGCCCGAAACCTTTACCTCATGTCTCAGGAAAAACCCCTGATTTTCCTGGTCGCCCCCAATAAGAACTCCCTGTATCCCCAGTATATGCCAAGCTTCGGGGTGCAGGCGGAAAAGACCACCGGGGAGCTTCTTCAGGCCTGGCTCCGGGAGCTGGGGGTGAACTTTGTGGATATTTATAGCGCCTTCCAGAAGGAGCCGGTGCTGTACTACGCCACCGATTCCCATTGGAACCAAAAGGGCGCAGCCCTGGCAGCAGACCTGATAAATCAGGCTGCCGGGAAAACCACAAATTATTACGACGGACCCTTTGCACCCGGGGAGCCCTACACCGGGGACTTGTACGAGATGCTCTACCCCGCCTTTGCCGGAACGGAATCAGACTGGGTATATGGAGGTGAGCTGGAATTTTCCTATGTGGGCAATGCCCAGCGGCCGGACAGCATCACCCTGCAAACCCAGTCCGATGAATCCGGTTCCTTGCTTGTGTACCGGGACTCCTTCGGAAATCTCCTGTACCCCTACCTGGCAGACAGCTTTGGCTCCGTCCGGTTCTCCCGGTCTACCACCTACGACCTGACCGGGGAGGAGGAACTGGTGGTGCTGGAGCTGGTGGAGCGGAATCTCTCCTATCTCATAGAGAAAGCCCCGGTCTGCCATAACCCCACCGTGGAAATCACCCTGCCGGAGCCTGCCGGAACGGCGGTTCTGGAAAAGGACACCAAGGCCAACGCCCCGGAGGGCTATGTGCTGTGGCAGGGGACGCTGGATTCCACGCCGGATGACAAGTCCTCCGTGTATGTATCCGCAAACGGCGCGGTCTATGAGGCATTTTTGTTGGAAGAAAACGGCGTTGCCCTGTACCTGCCGGAAGGCGTCCGGCCGGACGCTCTGGCCTGGGAGACGGGGGGCGTTTTGGAAAGTAAAACCATAAGTGAGAAAGGATAAGGAATATGAAAAAGATGATTGTTGCCATGCTGTGCCTGACCCTATTGCTGGCAGGCTGCGGCGCAGACCCCCAGCCCACCGAAACCACAACCCAGCCCACCACCCAGACTGAGGCGACCACGGAAGCTCCCACGGAGGCAACCACCGAAGCCCCCACGGAGGAGACCACGGAAGCCAATTCCATGAAGGCCCAGGCGGAGAGCTGCATTGGCAAGACCGTGGAGGAGCTGATTGCCCTGATTGGCGAGCCTCAGTCCTCCGACTACGCCCCCAGCTGCCTGAACCCCGGCGTGGGCGAGGACGGCAATCTGTACTACGACGGCTTCACGGTCTACACCTATAAAGTGGACGGCGTGGAAGAGGTCGTGGATGTGGAGTAACCCATAAAAATAGCCCGCAGCCAAAGCTGCGGGCTATTTTCAGCGAATTTTCAGGGCGTTGTAGGGCGGGCGGATGTACCGCTCGTGGCTGGGGGGATTTGGTCGGGCGTGGACGCCGGAGACCAGACCCATCATGGCGTACAGGGACAAAATGGAGCTGCCGCCGTAGCTGATGAAGGGCAGGGTCAGACCGATAACCGGGGTGATGCCGATGCACATACCGATGTTGCTGAGAATCTGGAAAATCAGGGCGGAGGCAGCACCGAAGCATACCAGCCGCCGGATATAGTCCTGGCTGTGGGTACCCACCCAGATGCACCGGGCCACAATCAGGCTCAGGAGAATAATCACGAACAGGCAGCCGAAGAATCCCAGCTCCTCGCCGATGGCGGAGAAGATGAAGTCGGTGTGCTGGGCAAACAGGGCGCCTTCCGTCTGGGTGCGGGTACCCTGATACAGGCCCTGTCCCGTAAAGCCGCCGCCGGTGAGGGAGCGGAGGCTCAATGTGGTGTGGTAGCGTTCGTTGACGCCCAGAGGGTCCAGGGAAGGGTCAAACAGCACCAGGATTCGCTTTTGCTGGTAGGGGTCCAAAAACTGCCAGATAATGGGGGAGGCGATCGCGATAGAGCCGCCTGCCACCAAAAACCAGATAATGCTGACGCCTCCGGCAAAGGCCATGCCGATAAAGATAAACACGAAAATCAGGGAAACACCCAAATCCCCGGAAAGCACCATGTTCACACCGGCCAGAAGCCCCAGATGGAAAACCATGTGAAACACAGAGGGAATGGAGGAGATATGATTTTGGTGGGAGGCCATGACCGAGGCCATAATGAGAATATAGGTAATTTTGCAGATTTCCGCAGGC
The DNA here is from genome assembly GCA_949293985.1 of uncultured Eubacteriales bacterium. Lineage (GTDB taxonomy): Bacteria > Bacillota > Clostridia > Oscillospirales > Oscillospiraceae > Faecousia. Next base: position 70,706 of record CASFFN010000006.1, read on the forward strand.
TGGATGTCCACGGGCATCAGGGGGATATTCAGCCAGCTTTTGTTGCCGGAACCGTTGTCGGTGCCGAAGGGAATCAGCAGCAGCAGCAAAAACAGGTTGAAAAGCACCATATAGTACCGGTGCTCGGAAAAGAACTCCACATCGATGGAGGAAATAATGGCATACAGCACCACACCCATACCGGCGGCTGCCAGCTGAATGATTACATACCGCATAAAGCCCATGGTGTTGGTGGCGCTGGAAATAATCAGACAGCCGAAAGCTGTGGCAACCAGGCAGAGGGTCAGCAGCACCATATCTCCCGTGCGGAAGAAGGTTTTCGCACCTTGCAAAACTCGACGCATGGCATCATCTCCTGTGAGGAAAGAAAATCTCCCGATATTATAGCACAAAACGGGAAAAAAGTAAACTACGCATATAAAACGGGGACCGTCCCCGCGGCAATGTCATTAAGTTAAGAAAAGATAGACTTCGCAGGAATGCGGGGTCTATCTTTTTTGTAAATATCCCAAAAAAGACTTGACAACCAGGCAAAAAT